>JAADJD010000060.1 GCA_013150955.1 Calditrichota bacterium | reverse complement strand
GCCAGGAGATTCTTCAAAAAAAAGAACCGGCGCCAGCAACGGGTAAAAACGTTCTTTTCTTTGAAACTTTTTATAAATGGTCTAATGCATAATCCGGGTCAAAAGGTCAAATTGGTTGAAACGGGAAGGGTTGGCTCCAGTTTTCATCCAGCTGAAAACACACCACCTTGGGTTCGGTCATTTCCTGCAGGGCGAATTTGATGCCTTCCCGTCCCAGGCCACTGCGTTTTACGCCACCAAAGGGCATTAAATCGACCCGGTAATCCGATGAATCATTAATCATCACCCCGCCAACTTCCAGCTCGCGGATGGCTTTAAATGCCAGCTCGATGTTCCGGGTAAAAATGCCCGCCTGTAGACCGTACGGCACCTGGTTGGCGCGTTGAATGGCTTCCTCCAGATTCGCTACCCGATACAGGCTCACCACCGGGGCAAATACTTCCTGGCAGTCCACTTCCACACCGGGAGGAACGTCGGTAAGCACGGTGGGTTCGTAGATGGCGCCGCGACGCTTTCCCCCGGTTAGCAGTCGGGCGCCTTTCTCGATGGCCCGTTGAACCCACTGCTCGATTCGACGCGCCTCCTTTTCGGAAATCATCGGCCCCATGTCGGTGCGTTCGTCCAGTTTATCGCCCACCCGCAATTGCCGGGTGCGTTCAACAAATCGCCGGGTAAATTTATCAAAAATCGGAGATTCGACGAACACCCGCTGCACCCCCAGGCAGTTTTGTCCCGCCGCCCAGAAAGCACCCGAAACCGTCTGCTCAACGGCTTTCTCCAATGGCGCATCTTTTAAAACAATCACCGGAGAGTTTGAGCCCAGTTCCATGGCGATTTTCTTCAGCCCCGCCTTGCGGGTAATGTCCAGTCCGGCTTCGTACCCGCCGGTAAAGGTGATCATGCGCACCCGTTCATCGGTGACCAGGGCATCTCCAATCTCGTGACCGTATCCGGTTACAATATTTAGAATTCCCGGTGGCAGACCGGCGTTCAGAAATGCCTGTCCCAGCTTCAGGGCCGATAAGGGGGTGGCAGTTGCCGGTTTAAGTACTACTGCGTTTCCTCCGGCAATGGCAGGCCCCAGTTTGTGGGCGACCAGATTCAGGGGATCATTAAACGGGGTGATGGCCACAATAATGCCAATAGGCACCCGATAGTAATACCCCACGCGATTTTCGGAACCGGGCATGTTGTCGAAAGGCAGGGTTTCCCCGACGATGCGACGGGCTTCTTCGGCAGAAATTTGCAGGGTGTTGATGCAGCGGGCCACTTCCTTGCGGGCCTCACGAATGGTTTTGCTCCCTTCTCGGGCAATGGTGCGGGCAAACGCCTCCTGCTGCTCCTTTACAATCTCCGCCGTTCGGTACAGAATGGCAATCCGCTGGTGTACCGGTAGACGACGGCTAACGGCAAAGCCCTTCTCGGCAGCGGCTATGGCTGCCTGTACATCTTCCACCGTGGCGCGGGGTACGGTATCGATGATGTGATTATTGTATGGATCGCGTACCTCTATTTTTTCAGGTTTGCTTACCCAGCGATCACCGATCAGCATGTCCATGAGTGTCCTCCCTTTGACTGAGGTTATTTTGATTCATACCCTGTAAATTTGAACGGAAAAAATGCCCAATCCGTCCGGCCCGGCTAATCCCAATTTGTGCATTTGCCTGCGAATGACACAAATTCACACGAACAAAAATAGTAATCCCGGATTTTACATTAACCTACGAATGACACGAATTAACACTAATGAAAATAATCCATTGGATTATATCTGGATGAAAATGTGTTCCAGAGTTTACTCGCGATTTTATGAACATTTTTTGAAGAATTCACCTGATTCGCGGTTTCACGCATCATCTGGGTTTTTGCCCGCCTGGCGGATTATACTCAGCGTTAAAAACAATCGCTTACAGGGTATGAACGGTACATACACGATTGCGTGCATTATCCCAAATTATGCTTTAGACCACAAATTGCACGAATTAACACAAATAAAAACAATATTAACACAAATAAAAACAATAAAATCCATTGATTTAGATCTGTATGAAAATTCGCTTCGAGGTTTATTCGTGATTTTATTGATATTTTTTGTGTCCATTCGCGTGATTCGCGGTTTAATGCATTATCTGGGATTATGATTGCCATTGGGGGTTCGCGTGATCTTCCGGTGGATGTGGATGAGATCGTTCAATACCGCAAATCCCGTCTCCACGGGACCGGCTCCCGGGCCGGTAATGGTGATCCGTGACAGACAGTCGGTGTAAATGGCGATGGCATTGGTTGCACCGGTAACAGAGGCAAAAGGATGATCCTGAGGAATTTTCTGGGGGGCTACAGACGCCTCCAGGATTCCGTCTTGCTGTTGCAGGGTGGCAATCAGGCGCCAGTGGTGACCTTCCCGAAGAGCCTGCTGAATGTCAGCCACCGTCAATCCGGAAATTCCCTGACGGGATATGGAATGCAGGGGAAGTTTTTGTCCAAAAGCCACCTGTGCCAGGATCATCACTTTGGCCACGGCATCCCAGGCTTCCACATCGGCAGTGGGATCGGCCTCGGCATAGCCTTTTTCCTGGGCGTCCTTCAGCGCAGCAGTGTAATCCATTCCTGCGGCCATGCGGGTTAAAATGTAATTACAGGTGCCATTCACAATGCCTTCGATTTTATGAATGGTTGCTCCCGCCAGGTGATTGCGGATCAGGTTGATCAACGGAGTGCCCGCCAGAACCGTTCCCTCATAACGGAAGTGCACGCCTTTTTCCCGGGCCAGTCGCTCCAGTTCCAGAAGATGATGGGCCACCGGGCCTTTGTTGGTAGTAATCACGTGACGTCCGCGCTCCAGGGCCATCCGGATGTAGCTGTGGGCCGGTTCGCCCGTCTCCAGCCGGGTGGGGGTCAGCTCGATCAGGACGTCGTAGTCCAGCTGGCGAATCAGGTTTTCGGTCGGTTGAGGTTGGGTGGAGAAGGGCGTGCCCTGTTCAATATGCTGAAGTACGGGTTCCAGTGAAATCCCCTCCGGCTGAACAATGGTGCCGTAGCGCAGATCGGTAATACTAATGACTCGACAGTCCAGCTGTTCCGCGGTTTTCAACCACTGCGAGCGCGAAATCAGCAAACGCGCCAATCCCCGTCCCACATTCCCAAATCCAACAATCAGAAGCCTGGTGGTCATGGTGCATCCGATTATGTTTGTTGCGATCGTTTTCCTGCGGTTACGGATCGAAAGAATTTATCCCCCGGACGGCAGGATGTCAATAGTCCATTGTGGGAATGGGAGGGTCCCCCTGAACGGGAATAGGGCAAACGAATTGCATTCTGGCTCTTTAAACCCAAATAACCCAAATAATGCATTAAACCGCGAATCACACGAATGAAACCAAAAAATATCTACAAAATCGCGAATAAACCCCGGAACACATTTTCATCCAGGCACAATCCAAAGTATTTTATTGGTTTTATTAGTGTTCATTCGTGTCATTCGTAGGCGAATGCATAATCTGGATTAAAACCGCTGATCACTGGAAGATCGACCTGTCCGGGAACGGTTCGCACGGTCTGGATAATCGAACCTGCCGGATTTCCCCGGTTGTGGCGGCCACGAGAAATTCCACTCGATTTTAATGGATCTATTGATTGATTTTAATCAAAATCTGATAAAAATGAATCAACAGGTTCCAGTAATGCGATTGCAATTCGGTGGGCAGCTTTTTGATTTCGCTGGCAATGGCCTGCCCCAGCTCCTCGAAGGAGCTAATGATGCGATCCCGATCCTCAATAATGTAAGTGGGTTCCGTGCGGGGTTTTTCGACCGTGGTTTCCCCGGTGATCAGCCAGTTCAGATCCACATTAAAAAATCGAGCCAGTTGCTGGATCTTGTATACCCCCGGTTCATAGCGATCATTCAAAATATTGCTGATGGTCGACAGGGGGAGACGGATCTGGCGGGACAAGTCGACGGCCCGCATGTTGTGTTTATTTAAAAGATACCGTAATCGATTGCCGATGGTTTTCATGGAAAAATCCTTTGTTTTGTTTCTCCTTGTTCTGATCCGGAAGGGTTTTTACTGCACAGGAGATGTCTGTATCGGATTAGGAAGTGTAGAGGAAGCGGCTAAGGTAAGACGAACAACTACACCATGTTGCAAATTGCGTACTGCTTACAGGCAAACAACTTAAACACCTTCCAAATTAAATACGAATGTAATATACAGACGAAATGCCAAATTCAAAACAAAAAACTTTCATTTTTTGAATTTGGACACCTCCTTGTTTAAAATGGCGTCACCTCCTTTGTGATCCGTTCCATTGTCTGCAGGTAAAATACATCCAACTTATGGGAGGAATTGTTAAAAATTGCATAATTTCAGAAAAAATGTTTTTAATTTCATTAAAGAGAACTTATTTTATACCGAATTTTGAAATAAAGGGGTTTTAAGTTGTTGAATCTTGAAATGGTTGTTTAAAATTGACATAAATAGCGTAAGGATTTTTATCGAAAGACTCACCCAATAATCATCATACACTTCTGATACTGAAGCTCCAGCGGTTTGAATCTCCTGTGGTGCTCCTTTTGTTGATGAGAGTGGGTAGACCTTTTGCGGAAGGTTGAAATGAGCCATTGTTCGTTCCATTCAGTGGATAACTGTTTCTGGTTAGATGTTAAAAGGGCTGTTGAATATGATGGAGCATTCAAATAAACGCTTTGTTTCCATTCGCATTGTTGTATTTCTTATTCTGATATTGGTGGGCATTACCGGAATCGGTTTGTATGTGGAAAATCAGGTGCGGTTTAATCGGGCGCTGTCTCAGACCATGGATCGACTGGGAGAGGCAATCGATTTGTTGCATGAAATTGAATTGAATTATTATCAGTTGCGCCTGGATGTGACCCCGGAACCGGCGCAGGCATTGCAGGACTTTCGTCGGCGGATTGATGAGTTCGACGCCATTGTTCTGGAGATTCGCCAGGCATTGCGGAGTACCGGGCAGCGCAAAGGGTTCGTTTCAATTTCCGGTCAGCTGGAGCAAGAATTTCAGGAGTTGCACGACGATGTCCACCTGCTGGAAACCAGCTGGGAAACACTGCATGACAAACTGGTCGGGAATTGGGTGCGGGTGGATCAATTACCGGAAGTGAATGAGCGGGTCTTTCAACAAAGTTTTCAGTTCATTCACGATCGGCTAACCACCATTAATAGCATTTTATCCCGCAGTTTGAACGCCCATCTGAAAAAAATCCACACCACCGCATTGTTCAGCGTACTCCTGGCGCTGATACTGATTCCGTTGTTCTACCGGATTACCGTGCGCCCCATTGTGCAAACCTATCGGCGCCTGGATGAGGCCGAGTCCCGCTACCGCACGATTTTTTCCATGTTTCCCAATGGCATCATTTTGCTGAATTCCCGCCTGGAGGTACTGGATGCCAATCCGGCCGCACTGACCATGGCCGGCGTACAGGACTTTCAACAGATTAAAGGCATGCGGGTGGATACATTTGTGGAGGAATCCTTCCGTCCCTTATTGCAAAATATGGTCAATACCATTCGTACCCAGAAGTTTTTGAAGAATCAGCGTATTCCGGTGACCACCCGCAACGGACGTAAGCGGCTGCTGGTTTTTGATTTTATTTATCTGGAAAGCAGTGGCCCGGAACCCATGATCGTGGCCAATGTGGTGGACATGACCGAGCAGGAAAGCATCATCCACCGCAATCTGGATTATCAGATTCAACTGGAAAAGTCTTTGATGAAGCAGGTGGTGGAGAAGAAGGAATCGGAAACGCGCTATCGCATTCTGTTTGAATCCATTAAAGATGGTATTTTAATTCTGGACAAGTATTTTCGGATTATTCATTCCAATCCAGCGGGCACCCAGTTGCTGGACGGGAGCCGGCGGAAAAAGATCCTGGGCAAGACCATTGGGGAATTTGTGGCCGATGCGGACGCCTGGGAGGCCTTCGCCAGTCAACTGCGGCGCAAACGCCATCCCGTGGAGGCCGAACTGGAATTTGTCCGTGCCAGTGGAGAGAAATTTGTGGCCTTCATCCGGGGACAGGCCTTCCGCTATCCCGATCGCAAGGATAAAAATTACCTCATTTTGATTTACGACATTACCCAGCGCAAAGTGCATGAGAAGGAACGGCAGGAGCTTCAGGAACAGCTCCGGCAGGCACAGAAGATGGAGATTGTGGGACAGCTGGCCGGCGGTATTGCACACGATTTTAACAATCTGCTGACCGGTATTAAAGGGTTCTGCGAGTTTGGGATGATGAAGGTGCCGCCGGATAGTAAGGAATATCTGTTTTTCCAGAAGATCAACATTGCTGCCGATCGAGCCACTGAACTGACGAAACGCCTGCTGGCTTTTAGCCGGCAACAACCGCTGAACATGAAAGTTGTGGATCTTAACGAGATTGTCCAGGAGCACATCCACTTTATCCGCCGGGTGATTGGAGAACAGATTGAATTGCTGGTCAATCTGACCGAAGACAAAACCACCATCAAGGCCGATCCGGTGGCCATCGATCAAATCTTAACCAACCTGACCATCAATGCCCGCGATGCCATGCCAGAGGGCGGCAAGTTGATTATTACCACCTCCTGTGTGCAGATTAATGAGGATTACAGCCGGGTGCATCAGTGGATTAAGCCAGGAAATTACGTCATGATCACCGTGACCGACACCGGCGTGGGCATGACCAAAGAGGTGCAGCAACGAATTTTTGAACCCTTCTTTACCACCAAGGAAGTGGGGAAGGGTACCGGCCTGGGGTTGTCCATGGTGTACGGCCTCATCAAGCAGCAACAGGGGGTCATTCACGTGTACAGCGAACCGGGCAAGGGTACGACTTTTCGCATTTATTTTCCGCGGGTGGATAAAACTCCACAGCCGCTGGACGAAGGCCTCCCCCCGGAAGGCATTGCCGGTAGCGAAACCATTCTGGTGGTGGAAGACGATGATCTGGTGCGGGAGCTGATGGTGGAAATGTTGCGCATGTATGGATACCGGGTCATTGAAGCCCCCAACGGGGAAGCCGCCTGGAACATGTTTCAGGAGGAAAAGGATCTCAAGGTGGATCTCATCATTGCGGATACGGTCATGCCGCTGCAGGGAGGTCAGTGGCTGAGGGAACGCATCAGCAACGTCCATCCCGAAATTCCCTTTTTGTTAATCAGCGGATATCTGGGGAAGGAGGAGCAGGATCAGCTGTTGTCCCAGCAGGAAAGCGAATTTTTAAGCAAACCGTTTAACCCGGTGGATCTGGTTGCCCGGGTACGATCGCTGCTGGACAAAGCCCGCAAAAAATCGTAAAACCCACCGCATCATCCGGATCTTTGACGATTGAATCCCTGGAAATTTCAGAATATTAAAGGTTTGGTAAATATTTACCGAATACTAAAACATCCCCTGCCGGGGACGGGACGTTTATAGATAAGGATTGAGAATGATGAGTCGCTCTGCATGGTTTTCGTTTTCTGCCCGCCACCTGGGATTATTCCTGATATTATTATTGGCGGGCGTGCTGGCGGTATTGGGTGTGCTGGCGGTTCTGGAAAGGCAACAGATAAATGCGTATGCCCGGCATCAGGCCGATCGTTTGAAAGAACAGGTGCAGCGGGAAATGCAAACCCACACCGCCTTTTTTCTGCAATATGCCCGGGGACTGGCTGCCGATCCGCAGTGGATCCAGACATTCCGTTCACAAAATGAAAGCGGTGATCAACAGGCTTCCGCGCGATTGTCCCCACAGCATCGGTTTCCGCTAATGGACAGGATATCCGTTTATGCCTGGCACCCCCATAGTTCTGGGATTCTGGAGTGGAATGGCTCCGGAATCCAGAAAATTGCCCCACCGATTGGTTTCCCCTCCCGAACGGCCAGGACGCTCCCCTCTGGCTGGATGATCCGGGACGGGGACTTGCATTTCGTGGTTTCCACGGATGCACAGGGTATGGAGACCACCGATATGCGGTTGGTGGTTTCCATACCTGCCAATCGTTTGTTGCAATCGCTGCTGGCACGCGACCATTTCTATCTGGGATTTTTGCTTGCAAAAGGGGGTGACCAGGAGATGCCAACAGCAGGAATCATCCCCATCGGGCAGTACTCGGAATTGCTGGATTGGTCGGGATTGGGATTGTCCCACCGGAAGCCATCCCATCAGGGTGTCATCGAAAAACAGGGAAAATATTACATTCACCATCGGGTGGAGCTGCCCGGTGATGCCCAGGCGATCTCTGGACAATTTGTGGTGGTTCAGGAGATTACTCCTCAGCTGGCCGGTCTGTTTGCCATATCCCAAAAAATGCGCTGGGCCACCGCACTGATCATGCTGGTGGTGTTAAGCGTGATGGGATACGTGCATCGGCACTGGTACCGCCAGGTGGTGCAGCGGTTTAAGCATGGGCTGGACGACATGGCCCCCGCGTCCACCGAAGAATCCCGTTCAGTTACCCGTGAGGGCAGCGAGCTGGACGCCATGTACCGGCGCATGGTTTCGTTGCGGACAGATTTGACCGATGAGATGCAACATCTTTATCGGATGCTGGAAACACTGATGACGGTCGCCGAAACCCCCATGCTGGAAGAGGGCCTGCGGCGATTGGTGGACACGGCACGGCAAATTTGTGGTGCACAGAAGGCGGCGCTGATTTTGTTCGATGGCCCGATGCAGCAACCGGTCGCCATCTTTCAGGGCATTACCGAAGCGTCCCTGCCGTTGAGACTGGACAATCAGGGCCAGAGCGAGCGCTGGCAGTCGCTGGAGCAAGGGCAGACCCTGCGATTGCGAACCATCGGGGGAGAGGCATCGGATAATCTTCAGGAATGGCTGGTGGTGCCCATCCGGTATGAAGGGAAGCTTATTGGCGTATTGCTGTTGACCGAGAAGTTGGGTACGGAAGGATTTTCCGATACCGATCAGGCTCTGGTGGAACGATTTGCCCGCGTCATGCCGGTGGTCATTACCGGGAAGATGGCGCACCAGATGCTGGAGCATTCCGATCAGGCCTTTTGCCAGGGTGCCGGGGAAATTTTGCACATCATCCGCCAGCTTGCCGATGGGAATCTGGCCATTACCTTCGAACCAACGGGGGATCATCCGGACATTGTGCGGATGAAGGCGGAGTTGCAGCGAATGGTGCGGCAATTTCAGCAATTGGTCGCGCAGGTTCAGCACTCCAGCGGTCAATTGGCCGCAGCCACCTCCCGGATCAGCCGTTCCATAGAGGATATCGCCTCCCGGGCGCAGGAACAGTCCTCCCGTGCCAACGAGCTGGCGGTGGCGCTGGAGGAGCTGGCACAAACGATCGAGCAGAATTCGGAAAATTCGGCGCTGGCGTCGGAAATGGCACGGAAAAATGGTGAGGTGGCCAAACAGGGCGGCGACGTGGTCAGGGAAGCCATCGATCGCATGCGGCAGATTGCCAGCGTGGCCCGAAATGCCATTCACATTGTGGAACGACTCAGTCATTCCACTGGCCAGATTGGTGAAATTGTCCGCGTCATCGAGGAGATTGCCGAGCAGACCAATCTGCTGGCACTGAATGCGGCCATCGAGGCGGCCCGGGCCGGTGAACACGGACGGGGCTTTGCGGTGGTGGCCGCGGAGGTTAAAAAATTGGCCGAAAAAACCGCCGGCGCCACCACAGAGATTGGGGAGATGATCGAGCACATTCAGCGGGACAGTCAAACCGCCGTGCAGGAAATCCGCACCGGCGATCGGGAGATCGATCAGGGCATTGTCTCGGCGGAAAAAGCGGTGGGGGCACTGGACGAAATTGTTGCCAGTGCCGACAACATGGAGAAAGTGGTGGCGCAAATTGCCATTGCCACCCGGGAACAGGCGGAAACCAGTTCCATCATTACCCGAAATGTGGAAAATATCTCCCGACTCATGGCTTCCAATAGCGAGGGATTAAACGACATGGATCAGGCTGCAGCGGACATTCTCAATAAGGTACATCAATTACAACAGGCCATTCATACCTTTGAGGTAAACGCCCGTTCTAAAGACCGTCCCGAAGGGAATGCCCCTCACCAACGCACCGTGCTCGATGCCTGAATCCAGAATGCCGATCCGCATGGCTCCAGCGGGCGAGTTCCGGCTTTGCCGGGGACTTATCGATGAAACCGATAAATCAATTCATTCAATGAACGCAAAATATTGAAAATGATCTCCTGATACTCATGATCTAATTTTTTCACCATTTCCAGGAACCGATCGGAGTAGGGGAGCAGATCCTGCAGGGGATCGTCCTCTGCTCCGGATTCGGTGGGTTCCCCGGGATCGAACAAGCGTTTGGTTTTTCCCAGGTAAATGTGACCGGTGATTAACCAGTGAAGGTCGACATCAAAAAATTCAGCGATTTTCTTAATTTTATTGACGCCGGGTTCGAACTTGTTGTTGATGATGTTCGAGATGGTGGTTTCCGGCAAATTCACCCCTTTTGCCAGATCGCGTGCCCGCAGGCCATTCTTCTTGAGTAAAAACTGAATCCTCTCTCCTAATGTCTCCATAGATGCTTTACCGAATATTAAATTTGTGTTTGATTTTTACGAAAAAATGAATTATAATTTAGACCCTGAAAAGAGTGAAGCGTTTGGCGAGGCGGGCGAAACGTTCAGGTTTTAATAGATTTATATAAATTAAGAAACGCTTTACAACCACACATAAGAAAGTCGGGTGCCCCGCCTTATACGCCCGACTTTCATTTTAAGAAATTAAATTCAAATTTCAAACCCTAAAAAATCAATTTTTGAGATTTTTGTAATTTTTAAAATTGTCAAAATTTTGGGCCGCACAACGCCTTCCCCTGCCATGATCCGTTCCTCCAGTTTTTATGGTTCCGGATTGGAATTGGCTTGAAACATGCATTTTAACGGTGTGATCTAACCAAACCCTGGGAAACAGCCACACATGTCAACCTCCTGTAACCGTTTTATGGACTCCCTTATCCACCAAAAAAATCGGCGATTTTTTACTAAAATTTAAGCCCGTCCGGGATATTTCCGGCCTTTCCCGATTCCTGGAAGCCTCCGATTTTTACTGCGGGGCAGAGTCTTCCAGCATCCGCTTTGTTCCTGCGCCCGGTTGTCCCATCCCATTTAGAAAAGCCCGGCAGTCCATCGACCGCCCTAAAAAATTCCCTGTTGGCACCCACAGACCGGGGATTCCAGGATTTCGTCCCACACCCATCGGTCGCTGCCTGGATCCATCTCCCAGTAAAACGGCTTGCGTTTCCTGGGCTTGCGGCCAAGTTCGTTCATGGTCGCGGCATCGTACAGGCGGCCGTTTTTCATAACGTAAACCACCTGCTCGGTATGCTGAATGTTTTCCAGAGGATTCCTGTCCAGCACCACCAGATCGGCCAGCTTACCGGGTTCCAGGCTTCCCAGATCCGCCTCCAGGCCCAGATAATGGGCACCGTTGAGGGTTGCGCAGCGCAGGGCTTCCAGGGGAGACATTCCCCCCTGCACCAGCATCCAGAGTTCCCAGTGAACGCCCAGTCCCTGCAACTGGCCGTGGGCGCCCAGATTCACCCGCACGCCGGCATCGGCCAGTGCCTTTGCTGCCCGCGCATTCTGGATGTGCCCGAATTCATCTTCCGGTGCCTTCATGCGCCGACGCGATCGGGCATCCACCAGGCTACGTGGCACATAGGTCAACAGCCGTTTTTTCTCCCACACGTTCGTGACCATGTACCAGTAATTTTCTCCCCACAGGCCACCGTAGGCCACGATCAGGGTGGGGGTGTAAGCCGTCTGGCTGGCTGCCCACAGGCGAATGACATCCTGATACACCGGCGCGATAGGGATGGAATGTTCAATGCCGGTGTGGCCATCCAGGATCATGTTCATGTTATGGAAGAAGGTGGATCCCCCTTCCGGCAGAACCATGATGCCCAGTTCCCGGGCAGCCTGGATAATCTGCTGCCGCTGATTGCGCCGGGGCTGGTTGTAGCTTTTGACGGTAAAGGCCCCCACCGCCTTCATGCGGCGCAGGTGACTGCGGGCATCCTCCAGGCTGTTCACCACCGCTTTAAAGTCCCCTTCGGCACCGTAGAGAATGGTACCCGTGGAATAGATCCGCGGCCCCACCATGATCCCGGCCTTCACCATCTCCGCCTGGCTGAACACCATTTCCGTATTGGCCGAAGGATCGTGGGCGGTGGTGACCCCATAGGCCAGGTTCGCGAAATATGGCCAGCTTTGTTGCGGGGAAATGCCATTGCCACTGTTCGGCAAATGGGCGTGGACATCAATCAGGCCCGGAATGATGGTTTTGCCTTTCACGTCCACCACAAACGTTTTCGGGGGAATGGAGACCTGGTCTACCGGGCCAATTTCCAGTATCCGGTTTTCTTTCACCAGCACGGTGCCGTTCTCAATGACCTCATCCCCTCTCATGGTGATGATCCGGGCACCTACCAGCGCCATGGTACCCTCGGGTTTATCGGCATCTAAATAGAGTCCGATGTCGATTCCCACACTGTCTGGCGGAGGAATTTCCTGCGGTGCCCCTTCCACAAACGCAAAGGTTTCTTTCAGATCGCGGGTAAAATATTGAGGCCCAATGACCCAGTGCAGTTTCTGACTGTCGTTCGACCAGTGGAGATAGTTTCCGGCATCCCGGGTCACTTTCTGAATGGGAATGGCCTTGGTTTCTGCACTGAGTTCAATGACCCCACCGGTCTTTGGAAAGGGAGCGATGTAAATGTTGAACAGTTCCTGCCAGGCGACCCATTTCTCGTCCGGGCTGGGCAGAATGGTAACCGCATATTTGGAAACAAAGTGGGTGCGTTCGTCCCCGCCATCCAGCCTTACGCTCTTCAGTGCTTTTTTCCCCTCCTGGCGACTCATGAAGTAAATGCGTTTTCCATCCCCGCTGAAAACAGGCCTGGTGCCCTCCTTGCGGATAAAGTGCATTTCGCCCCCATCGGAGGACATCCAGTACAGGCCCGGCTGAACACCGTACGCGTAGCCCAGAACCCGATTTCCTTTCCCTTTACGGAAGACGATTTTCGATCCGTCGGGTGAGAAGGTGGGAGAATGGTAATAACCTTTTTCGCGGGTCAATTTGCGCGACCAGCCGCCTTTGAGAGGAATTTTGTAAATAGCCCCTTTCTCTTCATCGTCCCAGGTGGTATAAACCACCCATTTGCCATCGGGGCTGAAGGCGGGTTCAAATTCAAAATGTTCGTCTTTGGTCAGGCGACGGGGAATACCATCGGGAAGGCGCTTTTTCCACAAATAGCCCACCGCATTAAACACCAGCCATTTCCCATCAGGGGAGGTGCGGGCATGCCGAATCATTTTGACCTGAAAGCGATCTGGATGTGCCTGTTGGGGGAAATGCAATGCCCGCGAAATGTACTGGGTGACCTGCGCTTTAAACGGGATGATGCGTGCCTCCCGGGTTTGAACATCGATTTTCCAGATTTTCCCCTGTGCCCAGATGATGATGTGGCGATTGTCGGGTGTCCAGTTGTAATTGGGATATACCCCAAAAATGGCCCAGGTTTCCTGTTGATCCTTACTCAACCGATCGAAAATGGGCCATTGTTCCCCGGTGCGAAAGTCGTGGAGGTATAGCACACTTTTCGCCCGCACCCGACGCACAAAAGCCAGATAACGGCCATTGCGGGAAATTTGCGGCCGTACGGCACCGCCCTGGATCTGAATGTAGTTTTCGATTTCGCCAGTTTCCAGATTTAATCGGCGGATGACGTATATCTGGCCATTTGGGTCTTTATTGTAACGGAAGACGCCCCCGGGGCTCATATCTTCGCTCCAGTACAGATAGCGGCCGTCGGGGGAAACCCAGGGCTCTCCGGCATCCTGCTGATCGTTTTTGCGTTTGGTCAGGCGCAATCCTTTGCCCCCGGTAAAATGGTACATCCACATTTCTCCGGCACCCAGCGAGCGCCGACTGGTGAAATGCTTGCGTGCAATTAAATACTGGCCGTCGGGCGTCCAGACGGCATTGTTCAGCAGCCGAAAGGTTTCGTTGGTTACCTGCCGGGGATTGGAGCCGTCGCGATTCATGATCCAGATATTGTCCCCGCCCGAACGATCGCTGGTAAAGCTGATATATTTTCCATCGGGACTGAACCGTGGCTGGACGTCGTAGGATAACCCACCCTGTAACAGACGGGCCTCGCCGCCTTCGATGGGCATGATGTAGATATCGCCCAGTAAATCAAAAACAATCTCCTTGCCATCGGGACTGACGTCCAGGTTCATCCAGGTGCCTTCTTCCACCGTAAACGTCACCGTGTCCACCACGCCGCGAGGTTGGGTTACATCCCAGGATTTTTTCTCGGAGTCGGTTGATTTCTCACCGGCAAAGAGGACAATCCACAAAACAAAAAATAATCCAAACGATTGGCGCCAGACAAACCGCATAAAACCTCCAGGGTTTAGTATTCATCGGGATGGGCAGGCAGGATTCGAGGCATGCCCACTCCCTCCCATCCGCATTTTCTTGCACGAATTCATGGAATCAGGAACCCCCACCACTGACCTGCCATTTTGCTATTCAGATAAATTGAAAAAATAAGAGCATAAGTTAGTTAACTTTTGGAAAAATTCAAATATGTTTTGTGCGCCCCCGGGTAGTCGGTGAGAATTTCTTCGGATGTTGTCTTCGGGTGTGAAAATGTGTTTGAAAATACGAAATGGTGACCATTCCATCCGGTAACCCACTCAACTTGCCCCGTAAACGGTCGATTCTTTAAGCATACCTCAGGGATGGGGCAGATATTCGAATCCGTTATGATTTAAGACAAAGGAATGCATTCCCAAGAATATCAATCGATGTGATTCAGGGGGATCGGTATGAAGTTGCTCATTTCAGTGGGATTGGCCCTTGCCCTGCTCATTCTGGAAGCCTTCCAGCAGGTGGCCACCTATTTTGGGCAGCCAGAAAATAAAATCACCGTCCAGAGGAATGCCCTGAAGCCGGTTTACCGGCCTTTCCCTTCAGCGGGATTTTCCCTGGATCAGGGGGAGAGGCATGCAGGGCGACAGGGTACGTCAGCTGCAATTGGCCAGGAAGCGCCGATCCGCCTGCCCGTCCGGATCATCTCCGCCGGTGTTCCGGAAGTATCGGCCTATCCGTTTACCCCCATCCAGTTTTGTTTGTCCCGCCAGGCGGAAGTGACCCTGCAGATGTTTGATGCGGCCGGTAAGCCGTATGGCCCGAATGTACGGCTGGCGCTGGCGGCGGGCTGGCATCAACTGGAACTGGATGCTTCGCGATTGCCACCGGGAATTTATATTTACCGCCTGCAAACCCGCGAAACCACCTTTACCCGGAAGTTGCTGGTACTGAAATAATTTCCACTTTACTCTGAAGGTCTCCCCGTTGCCTGCCACGTGTAGGTGTTCCCCAGACACGCCTTCTGCGAAAAATTTTTCAGGGTTTTGTTTTTTTGTCCCATTTTTTATTACTTTCCGGTTATCCTTACAACTTGATGAAAATGTTGACCCGGTAAATGGAGTCCAGGTCATATGTTGAACCGTAAGTGTAGGAGTGATGCGATGGGTAGGTTTCGTTTACGGGATCGGGTATTTATCCGATTTCTGGTCGTTTTGCTGGTGTTGATGGTTGTTCCGCCGGCGCATGCGGACAAAAAGCGTCCGTTGCGGTTTGAAGATGTGATGAAATTCCGGGCCATTCACGATCCGGTAATTTCGGAAGATGGGCGCTGGCTGGCGTTTGAGGCCCGCCCCGATCGCGGGGATGGAGAGGTGGTGGTTCAATCGCTGACTGGAAAACAGCGCTATCGAATTGAACGGGGGCGGAAACCCGTGTTCACCCGGAATGCCCGCTGGGTGGGGGTAAAACAGGAACCCCCGGCCGCAGAGAAGGTGAGTCGATCCAAAAAAGATAAGCCTTTGCGACCGGATTTACAGCTGTTGAATACCGCCACTGGTGAGACCTTTGCGGCCCGTGCGGTGGAACGATTTGTGTTTTCGAACAATTCCCGCTGGATTGCCTATCGCCATTATGCTGAAAATGCCAATAAAAAGAAGTCCCATCGACCCGTGGGCAGTCAGCTGGTACTGCGCGAACTGGATTCCGGGAAATCTTATTCGGTTCCGTTCGTCACGGAATTTGCGTTCGATAGTCTGGCGCAGTTTCTGGCATTTTCCGTATCCGACACCAGCGGCCAGGCCAATGGCCTGTATCTGTTCCGATTGACGGCGGATTCGGTGGTGCGGGATACGATTCTGTCCCGGGAGAATGGATTCTTCAGTCAGTTGACCTGGAATGCCCGAACCGGGCAGTTGGCCTTCCTGATGAGCCGCCTGGATGCGGATGGATTACCCGGCCCTGCACGAATGATGATCTGGTCGCCAGAAACCATGACCGTCGAGACCGTATTGGACAGTGCCGGTTATCCGGAGGCGATGGTGCTACCCCCGCAAAACACCTTGAAATGGAGTCGGGATGGACAGCGACTGTTCTTTGGCTTCCAACCGCAGTGGCTGTTTCAGTGGAATCTGAAATTGAAAAAATCGGATGCCGAAGAAGATTCTCTGACCGAAGCAGAAAAACAAAAGCGCCTGTTCGATCTGTCAACCATTCTGGAGCAACGAAAGGTGGATGTGTGGCACTGGAACGATCCCCTTATCATCCCCAATCAAAAAAAGGAATGGAAAAAAGAAAGCCAGCGGCGCTACCTGGCGGTGTATCACCGCGATTCGCGAGAAGTGGTGTTGCTGGCAGATTCCCTGATGCCGAAAGTGGAAGTCCCGGAAAATGCCAGTGTGGCTCTGGGTATTTCCAGTATTCCCTACCGGAAGGAAATCACCTGGGCTGGCTGGTTTTTTGATGTGTATGTGGTGGATTTACGAACCGGTCAGCGAACGCAGGTGGTTCAAAAAATTTCCCATGGCGTCGAGCTTTCTCCAGAAGGCCGGTTTGTGGTGTATTATCGCGATGGGCACTGGTATTTGTTCGATGTGCAGCAAAATGCTCATCGCAATTTAACCGCCGGGCTGGACGTGCCCTTTGCGAATGAAGACCATGATTATCCCTCGCCACCACCGGGTTATGGCGTTGCTGGATGGGTGAAAGGAGATCAGGCGGTATTGATTTACGATAAATACGACATCTGGCAGTTCCCTACGAACGGGGATTCGCCCATCTGTTTAACCGGTGGGCAGGGACGTGAGCAAACAATGATTTATCGGGTCATTCGCCTGGACAAGGAGCGGACGTTTTTTAAACCGGGAGAACGGTTGCTGCTGTATGGTTATCACGATCGAGAAAAATATCGCGGATTTTACGAGGCGCAGGTGGGAGCGGTTGGCGTGCAAAAACGGCTGCAGGAAAGGAAGCGGTTTACCTTTCTGGCCAAAGCCAGGGAGGCGGATCGGGTGATTTACACCCGGGAAAGTTACCAGGAATTTCCGGATATCTGGGTGAGCGATTTGCAATTTAAAAAGCGCCGCAAGGTCACCCGGGTCAATCCGCAGATGAAAGAATTCCTCTGGGGGACAGCCCGACTGGTAGAATGGCGCAGCGAGGATGGGATTCCCCTGCAGGGGGTGTTATTGCTGCCGGAGGATTATCAACCCGGAAAGCGATACCCCGTGCTGGTGTATTTTTACCGCTTTTTCTCCCAGCGATTGTATGAATTCAATCAGCCGGTCATTAACCATCGGCCCTGTTTTCCGCTATATACCAGTAACGGATATGCCATCTTTTTACCGGATATTCGATTTGAGGTTGGACGACCCGGCTATTCTGCCGTAAAGTGCCTGGTGCCGGGGGTGCAGAAGCTCATCGACATGGGCATTGCCGATCCCGATGCCATTGCCCTGCATGGCCATTCCTGGAGTGGATATCAGACGGCCTTTGTGGTAACGCAAACCAACCTGTTTAAATGTGCCATCGCAGGGGCGCCGGTTTCCAACATGACCAGCGCTTACAGCGGCATCCGCTGGGGAAGTGGACTGGCCCGACAATTCCAGTACGAAATATCCCAGAGCCGTATCGGGGGCAGCCTGTGGGAATATCCCGAACGCTACTACCTGAATTCGCCGGTTTTCTTTGCCGACCGCATCCAGACCCCGCTGTTGATCATGTTTGGGGATGAAGATGAAGCCGTGCCCTGGTATCAGGGAATTGAACTGTACCTGGCCATGCGAAGGTTGGGGAAAACCTGCGTCTTTTTACAGTACCGCGGAGAAGGCCATCACCTGAAGCAATATGCCAATAAACTGGATTATGCCATGAAGATGAAGCAATTTCTGGATCATTACCTGAAAGGGGCTCCGGCCCCGAAATGGCTGGAAAAGGGGGTGCCGTATCGGGGGAAGTAAGTCTCAAAAAGGAGGAACTGTCCTGAGGTGAGCTTCGGAAAACATTGCAGGAAACCAGAGGCCTGGTGTGAAGATAACGAAGCGTTTTCACCCGATTTGTATTGAACTCAGATTAAAAATCGCCTTCGAATTACACGAATGAACACCAATAAAAATAATAAAATGCACTGGATTCTATCTGGATGAAAATGTTTTCCCGGATATATTCGCTATTTTGTTGATTTTTTTTCGAATTCATTCGTGTGATTCGTGGTTTAGGGCATAATTTGGGTTGAACCGTTCGACTACGGCTGCATGTGGCGTATTTAGGAAACCGGAGTGGTATCCGCAGGCATGGAGCCTGCGGATTTATGGGGTTCCTTCTGGATGAAGCCTCATCCGCTATTTTTTGGAATTTGCCGATTCAGGGCAGGTTTTTATAGCCCGCCACATCGTTTTCGTGCCAGTATTCCACCCGTACATATTTCACTCGCGGATTGATCTGGAAGGTCACCACGCCACCGGTTTCCTGGCCGGGTTGCAAGGTAACGTCCTGAAACGGTTCGGCAAATTCCCTGGAGGTACCTCCCTGAACCTCGTCGCCATCTGCAGTGATCAGGTAAAAATTCTGGCTGCTCACCCGACGGGGCTCATCGGTGTTGTTGCGGATTACGATGTAGTATGCCAGCAAACGTCCTTTTTTCAATTGGGACGAAATGGCAATGGGCATGTCCTGATTGATGTTCAGCACGTCCAGGCCTTTTTTGCGAGCCAGGCGCAAATAGCGTTTGGCCTCTTTGTGATCGGGGTTGAACTTCAGTGCCCGTTCCAGGTAATATTCGGCGACCAGGTATTCCAGCGGATCTTTAGGCCCCTTTTTATATGCAGTGAGACCCCGATCCAGCATTTCCTGGAAGTTTTTCTCCGAGAACACTCGCAGGGCTTCCTGGGCTTCGGTGTTGCTGCTGTCTGTTTCAATGGCCTTTTCCAGATAATACAGGGTTTTCTTGAAGAACTGTTCCTTTTGTACCGGATTTTCCGGTTTGACCTGCTGGTAAGCCTGCGCCAGCGCCAGATAGGTCTGGCTGAGGGTGCGGCGATATTCGGGGTCATCGGGGTCGGGTGCTATCTGAATGCCCTTTTCCACCTGTCCCTCAAAGGCGCGGATTACCCGTCGGGTTTTAAAGAAGTGCTCACCAATCTTAAAGTACGTAAATGCAATCTTCTTTTTAATTTCGGGATTATCCGGTTGGGCTTTCAGGGCTTCGTTGTAGAACTTCATGGCCTCGGAGTATTTGCCCTGTTGAAACGCCTGGTCACCCTGTTGAATCGGGTCGCCACCACAGGCCAGGAAAATCAATAATACGCCCAAAACCAACCGTTTCGTCCAGGTAGCCAACATGACCAATGCCCTCCTTTAAATTGAACTTTCGGAAACTATATAAGTTAAATCACAATTAGCAAGGTAAATTTTTGAATTGGAGGGGAATTCGCATTAAATTGTTGCAAATCCGCATAATGCCAGAAAGGAGAGTCCTATGTCCAATGCATTGCGACTCCATTTTTTAGGTACAGGTAGCATCATCCCCCATCCCGATCGTTCCTGCAGCAGCATTTTGCTGGAGACCCCAAAGGAGCGCATCTTAATCGATATCGGTGCGGGAACGTTGCGGCGCATGGCCACGGAGCAGATCGACATCCACTCCATCACGTATATTTTCATCACCCATTTTCACCCCGACCATGTGGGCGACCTCATCCCCTTCTTGTTTGCCCTCCGTAATTCGCGGGAAGAGGAACGCATGTTGCGCATCTGGGGGCCGCGGGGATTTTTAAATTTTATTCGAGGACTGGAGAGTGCTTACGGCCGCTGGGTGCAGAATCCCATGGAGAATATCAAATATTACGAATTGAAACGCCGGTTACTGGATTTTCCGGGATTTCGCCTGATCTGGAACCGGGTGATTCATAAGAATGAAAGTGTGGGATTTCGGTTCGAGATTGGTGGGAAGGTGATCGCATTTTCCGGGGATAGCGGCTATTGTACCGAGCTGATTCGTCTGAGCCGGGATGCGGACATTGCGGTGCTGGAGTGTTCCCACGCGGATGAATACGCGGTGGAAGGGCATCTGTCCCCAAGCCTGGCGGCAAAAATTGCCGAAGAAGCGGGCGTTAAGCAACTGGTGCTCACCCATTTTTATCCCGATGCGTTGGAGAGCGATCTCGAATCGGTGGCGCGGAAATATTTTAGCGGGGAGATTCACCTGGCTTACGATGGATTTCAGATCGAATTGCCCCTGGAAGCATCTCCGGTAAACACCACAGAAGACAGCGGCGGTACAGGCACTTAATCCCGCTAATCGATTCGACCTGCATGCTTTACTGCAATAAACCGCGAATCACGCGAATGTATCTAAAAAATATCTTAAAAATCGCGAGTAAACCAGCGAACGCATTTTTCATCCTGGCACAATCCAATGTATTTTATTGGTTTTATTTGTGTTAATTCGTGTCATTCGTAGGCTATTCCATAATCTGAGTTTAATCCCGCCTCCAAAACGAACCACACAAACAATCAACCTTCATCCGCCTGAAGCCATTGTTTTATTTACCTGATGGATCAGCTGTGGCACAATTTGCAACATTGGTGATATGAATAAGTTGCAATTCATGCAATATTACGGTTAAGAAATCCAATACATACAATAATTTTAATTTTGGCATATTAATTGTGGATTTACCTTTGTTCGGATTCACTCTTGATTGGCCGGTATTACAGGATAGGCGCCGATATGCAAATAAGAATTATGTTTCAGTACGGTTGATTTTTTTGATAGAATGTAGAAACAGTCAATCGCGTTCACTTTGCAAATTTCTTACATCCATCCAATATAAGGAGGAGTGCTATTTTTTTGAGATTCATGCATGGTATCATCTTTTCGGTATTTTTTTTGCCCCGGTTTGGGCGCAGTTCCCGTTTCCTCCCAATTTTCAGTGGCTTTCCAGCACTGAGCAGGAAATTTGGCATGGGAGGGAAGCGATAGCAGGGGAACTCCCTTACAGGGAGTATTGGTTAAGGGAATGGCGCCATGGCGGGCAGGTAATGCCAGCCGTTTATGGGTTTCCCCTGGCTACGCCGGGCAACCACGCATTAACGGTGGAGGAACCATGGTCCCCGCAGGCAATTATTGAAGACTTTCAGGTGAACGAGAATGCTGGTGATGCTTCCCAATACGACCCTAAAATTGCGGTGAATGGAAAAGGTCATTTTGTGGTTGTATGGTATGATTATCGCAATGGAGATTCAGATATCTACGCCCAGCGCTATGCTTCAGACGGCGCTCCTCTGGGGCCAAATTTTAGAGTTAACGATGACAATGGGAGTGCATCGCAGTGGTATCCTACCATATCAATGGACGCAAATGGTAATTTTGTGATTGTTTGGTTAGATTGGCGTAATCGTAGAAATATTTATGCGCAGCGTTACACCTCGGACGGTACTCCATTAGGGGCTAATTTTAAAGTTAACGATGAAAATGGTAATGCATGGATAGTGCCTCCAGCCGTATCGATGGATGCAAATGGGAATTTTGTAATTGTGTGGTTGGAACGTCGAAATAATAAATATGTTATTTACGCCCAGCGGTATGCTGTGGATGGCAGCCCAATAGGACCAAATTTTAAGGTGAACGAGGACAGCAGCAGGGTATTTTATTTTAGCCCTCCTTCAATATCTCTGGATAACGATGGCAATTTTGTGGTTGTATGGGAAGTTTATCGTAATGGAGATTGGGATATCTATGCCCAGCGCTATGCTTCACTTCAGATGGGACTCCATTAGGATCAAATTTCAAGGTCAACGATGACAGCGGCAGTGCAGGTCAGTATAGTCCCTCGATATCGTTGGATAACGATGGCAATTTTGTGGTTGTATGGGAAGATTATCGCAATGGAGATTCAGATATCTACGCTCAGCGCTATACTTCAGACGGTACTTCTTTGGGGCCAAATTTTAGAATTAACGATGACATTGGGAATGCGTGGCAGGAATATCCTTCTATATCTATGGACGTAATCGGCAATTTTGTGGTTGTATGGGAAGATTATCGTAATGGAGATTGGGATATCTACGCCCAGCGCTATGCTTCAGATGGGACTCCATTAGGATCAAATTTCAAGGTCAATGATGACAACGGAAGTTGGAGGCAGATGGAACCCGCCATATCGCTGGACGAAAGTGGCAATTTTGTGGTTGTGTGGTCAGACCGGCGTAATTGGGATCGGGATATCTACGCCCAGCGTTATGCTTCAGATGGGACTCCGTTAGGATCAAATTTCAAGGTCAACGATGACAGCGGCAGTGCAAGTCAGTATGCTTCCTCGATATCGTTGGATAACGATGGCAATTTTGTGGTTGTGTGGGAAGATTTTCGTAATGGTTCAGATATCTACGCCCAGCGTCATGCTTCAGATGGGACTCCGTTAGGATCAAATTTCAAGGTCAATGATGACAACGGAAGTTGGAGGCAGATGGAACCCGCCATATCGCTTGACGAAAGTGGCAATTTTGTGGTTGTGTGGGAAGACGGGCGTAATTGGGTTCCGGATATCTACGCCCAGCGCTATGCTTCAGCTTCAGATGGGACTCCATTAGGATCAAATTTCAAGGTCAACGATGACAGCGGCAGTGCAGGTCAGTATAGTCCCTCGATATCGTTGGATAAAGATGGCAATTTTGTGGTTGTGTGGTCAGACAAGCGTAATGGGGAGTGGGATATCTATGCCCAGCGCTATGCTTCGGACGGCAGCCCTTTAGGATCAAATTTCAAGGTCAATAATGATAGCGGCAGTGCGGATCAGTATACTCCCTCCATATCGTTGGATAAAGATGGCAATTTTGTGGTTGTGTGGTCAGACGAGCGTAATGGGGAGTGGGATATCTATGCCCAGCGCTATGCTTCAGATGGGACTCCATTAGGATCAAATTTCAAGGTCAACGATGATAGCGGCAGTGCATCACAGTGGAGACCCTCCATATCGCTTGGTGCGGATGGCAATTTTGTGGTTGTGTGGCAAGATTATCGTAATGAAGTTTCAGATATTTACGCCCAGCGCTATGCTTCGGACGGCACACCTATAGGATCAAATTTCAGGGTGAATGATGACAACGGCAATGCATTCCAATGGAGACCCTCCATATCGCTTGGTGTGGATGGCAATTTTGTGGTTGTGTGGCAAGATTATCGTCATGGGAATTGGGATATCTATGGTCAGCGTTTCGATTCGAACGGGTCACCAATAGGTTCCAATTTTCGGGTGACCAAGTATACCCGTAAAAGTCAATTCAGTGCGCAGGTAAAATTGTGGAACCAGCGGATTTATACGACATGGACGACCAACCATGTGGGCGGCACCGGCTACGACATCTGGGCCAATGTGCTGGATTGGAACGATCCCTACACCGGTATGGAAACCGGTTTGGAAGCAACCATCGCGGCTTACGCGTTGCATCCTAATTATCCCAATCCCTTCAACCCCACAACGACGATTCGTTATGCGTTGCCCCGGGCAGGGGATGTGACGCTGGTGATATACAACAGTCTGGGCCAGA
>JAADJD010000050.1 GCA_013150955.1 Calditrichota bacterium | reverse complement strand
TGAAAAGAAGAGAATGGTTTACGGGACTTTGGCAAAAATCCAAACAGTTTAAGTTGCCAGTTCAATTCTCTAATGCGTAATCTGGGTTTAAAATATCTTAAAAAGCCACTCCGGGTGGGTGGGCAAACATACCGAATAGGGACGCAAACCGGCTGGATTACTCAATCTGGCTACATATCCAACCAGACTTATGTTCCCCCCAGCGCGATTTCCCGGGACAATCCGCGCTCACGCATTTATCGTATTCGGCGTGACTGGCAACAGTTGTCCATAAACAGCGATGAAATTATCGAAGATGCAGCTGATATTTATCAGGTTCCCATCAACGAAGTCACGGAGTCCATGGCGCAGAGTGTTCTGGATCAATATGCCCGGGACTGGGCCGAATGGCCCGCGGATTTAGGTGCCCCGTATTATGATCACAATGCCAATGGCCAATGGGATCCGGGCATCGACGAGCCCGGGATTGCTGACGCAGACCAGGTCATCTGGTTTGTAATGAATGATGTGGACTCTACAACTACCACTTATTTATATGGTTCCCGGCCCATAGGATTGGAAATACAGGTAACGTTGTGGAGCTATCGTTCCACCAGTCCAGAACTGGATCAGACCATTTTCAAACGATATTTGATTATAAATAAATCCGGGTTGAAAATTGACTCCATGTTTATTGCCCAGTGGAGTGACGTGGACATTGGGGATTACACCAACGATCTTGTCGGGTGTAACCCGGACCTTCAATTAATGTTTGGATACAACGGGGTATTAATCGATGATGAATTCAATCAATATGGTCTTGCACCACCTGCCACCGGGTATTTATTGTTACAGGGCCCCCTGGTATCTTCTCCAGGTGACACCGGATATTTCATGTTTAAAAAATTACCCAATTACCGTAATCTTTCACTTCATGCCTTTGGATATTTCGCAGCCGGGAGTCCCATCAGCGATCCCCCTCTGGGAGATTATATTGGAACCATTGATTGGTATAAAATGATGAACGGTTTTATTCCCAACCACACTTCGGACATAAATGATCTGGAGCCTTTCGTTCATGGAGCTGGACCAGATCAGGGTAAGCCAACCCGGTTCCCCCTGGATGGAGATCCCTACCGTCAAGACGGGGATATTGACGGGACGGGGAACAATATGCCACCAGGAGATCGTCGTATCTATGCCTCAATGGGGCCTTTTACCATGCTACCCGGAGACACACAGGAGATTGTCATTGCCGTTGTTGCAGGCAAAGGACGTACACAGCTGGAAAGTGTTCATAAACTCTTTCAACTTTCCGAGAAAGTCCGCAACTTCTGGGAAATCCAGCAAAACGAATTCATCCTGTCTCCGATCATTCAAACCAGGATTGACTTCAAAAATGATTCATTAACTCAGGTTTTTTTCAGCATGCAACAAACTGACGTAGAACGCGTTGAATTGCATCTGTTTCAATACGATGGATCTGCCCTCGATACCTTACTCCTATTTGATGATGGACTCCATCAGGATGGCCAGGCTGGTGACGGTTTATTTGCAAATGTATGGCTAACCCATCCGATCCAACAATCGGTATACGCAAACACAAAAATTCAATACAAAAACGGACGCACGTATTACTGGATAAAAACGGTAGAAGGTATCACCACAAGTGGACCGGTTGAAATTGTTAAGTTGATGATGGGTTCAGACAACATAAATCATGATTTGATCGCAAATTCTGGTGAAAATGTGCGTTTTACATTGGAACTACACAACAGAGGAATTTATCCTTATCAGGATGTTTCTATCGCTTTAACCGATGTGCTTCAGCCAGATTATATCACCGATTATTCCATGCCTAATGACATTCCCACCATTAAACAAATCATGCCCAGGCAGACTGTTCGATGGGAATATTCTCCTCAAAATGCTTACTACCAGATTCAAATCGCTCCCGATTTAGATAAACCGACCACCATTCAACTGGTATTTGATATTTTTGACATGTTGAACAACACCTGGGTGGACACAATTTCATTGTCAATTGTCCCTCTGTCCCACCAGCCTCAGGAACATCTCATGACCAAAATTGCCGGAAAAACAACTGGTAGACTGGGTTATCGACTTCTCGATCCTTCATTGTTGACCGGACACCAATACCGGGTGCATTTTAACCGGAAGTTAAACGAGACAACCGTTGGCTACACGCTAATTGACCTAACTACTGGTGATACATTATTAAAAGATCAACCCTATCCGGACGAGTATGCCCATAATAGCAAGGTCATCGATGGATTCGTTATTACCAGAGGAACAACACTTCCTGAGGATCAAGTGGGACCCTGGGAGTGGAAATCCGAGGGACCTCGCTGGTTAAGTGGGGTAAATTTTGGTGGAGCGGTCTTTTTTGGCAGTATTGATAAGGGAGAAAATGGCTTTGGCAGCACATTACCCGACTCTGCTGTACATAGCATCAAAATTGTTTTCGATACCACAATCGTTACCTATGGGGCGGTTTACCGCCGCGACCTGGGATATGCATATGCTGGCATTGGAAAGTTTTATGGTGCGGTATATGATATTTCCAATCCAGATTCCCCCCGCCGGGTAAACGTCGTGTTTGTTGAAGATGCACGGTACAAAGAACCCGATCTCATCTGGAATCCAGGGTTGGACAATGGTGATCGAGAATATCTATTTATTATGCATAGCGATTACGATGAAAGCAATTACGGTGGTTATGATGACAACAACTTTGGGCCAACATCTGACGTGATGTGGTTTTTCTGGCCCAGATTACGATCCAGCAATTACAGATTATACCAATATCCTGCGGAATTTTACGTTTATATCTCTTTCGGCATAGATATTGGGACGATTTACGAATTTACACCCCGCTGGATTGGCATCCAGACCAATGATCAGCTTCCCCTTACCTACAAACTTTTTCAGAACTTCCCCAATCCCTTTAATCCAATTACAACCATTCGATTTTCCATTCCACAGCAATTACATGTCAAACTGGAGATTTACAACCTCCTGGGACAAAGGGTACGAACATTAATGGATCGGGAATTAAAACCCGGTTACTATACCGTTCAGTGGGATGGACGAAATGAAAACGGGATTCCACTCGGCAGCGGGATCTATTTTTATCGGCTGACCACAGAGCAGTATGTCAAAACCCGTAAAATGATCTTGATCAAATAAGGAAATAGTATCAAATGACTAACAAATTGTAAATAAACCCAGATTAGGCATTAAACCACGAATTTCACGAATTGACACGAATAAAAATGATAAAATGCACTTGATCTGGATAAAAATGTTCTCCCGGAAATATTCGCTATTTTGTTGACTTTTTTCGAATTTATTCGCGTGATTCGTGGTTTAACGCTTTATTTGGGATCATTCTTCCCCACACCCACAGGAACGGCGGACAACGATTTCCGTTTGGACGACGATTTCCTCAACGGCGGTATTTTTCTCTTCGATAATGTCGATCAATTTTCGAGCAGCCCGACGACCCACCTCATAAGCGGGCTGCCGGACGGTAGTCAATGGCGCCGGCATTAACGCGGCCCGGATGTCATCCGAAAATCCCACGATGGCAATATCTTCCGGAATGCGCAATCCTGCTTCCTGGATGGCCTGCATGGCCCCAAACGCCGCCGGATCGTTCACCGCCACCACCGCCCGCGGATACCCATTGCCCGACTGTTCCAGCAGCCGTTTCATCGCTCGATAGCCTCCTTCTTCGTGAAATCCCGATTCCACAATCCACTCCTCCCGCACCGGTACCTGCGCACGCTGCAACGCCTTTCGAAATCCCGCCAGTCGCGACCGCCCGATGGACACCTTCTGAGGGCCACACAGATGAGCGATTTCCTTATAGCCGTGTGCCAGCAGATGCTGGGTAATGGCCTCCGCGCTTTCCTCGTCGTTGATGCTCACGCAGCTGGCCCCAATCCCTTCAACACACCGGTCGTAAAACACAATGGGATAATTCATGTCAATCAACCGACGATACCCCTCGTAATCTGCTACCGTCTGTGCAGTGGAAATCAGGATCCCATCCACCCGCTTTGCCTCCAGTGTCTGAATGGCCTTCAGCTCCCGCTCAAAATCCTCTGCCGAATGGGTCAATATCAATTGATATCCCGCATCGTAGGCCACCTCTTCAATCCCGCGGATCACTTCAGGAAAAAAAGAATGGGTAATTTCCGGTACCACCACACCAATGGTGAAGGTTTTTTTCAGTACCAGACTTTTGGCGATGTGATTGGGAGTGTATCCCAGACGGCGGGCAGTTTCTAAAATCCGTTGACGGGTACGCTCATCCACATTGGAATGATTGTTCAGGGCCCGGGAAACGGTCATTACCGAGACGCCAACTTCCTGTGCGATTTGTTTTAAGGTTACACGCTTACCCAAGGTTTTCCAAACTCCTGCTTAAACCCGCCCTTCAGCATCTATCCGAAAACATCCGATTCGCTTGTTATATTCACCCGGCCTGATATTTTCTCCATTTTTTCGCACACCGCCGTAAATATAATGAATTTTTTCTGAATTTAAAATTTTCCGGCGATTTTCTTCCGTTTCACTTCGGAATTTCGATTCAACTTCCAAAAACGCCGTGGAATCGTCTCCCCCCGCCGCCAAAAAACAGGGATACAATCCGTTGCGGGTAATCTCCGCACCGCCGGCTTCAATTGTTCGTAGAACACCATCTTTCCTGCAACGCGCCCATTTTGATAAATATTTCACATATAATCATTGATTCGAACAAAAAACCGATATAAGTTGATGGCAGCTAAAATCAAGAGGATGCACGCGACCCATGTACGGGCCAGATCCTGAAATGCAAAGGCATCACCCACCGACCCATTCAGACAGCGATCGTCTTCATCAAAAAATAGAAGGAGTGTCGTCATGATCACCCGTGAAGAAGCCCTGGATTATCATCGCAAAGGGCGCCCTGGAAAAATCGAAGTCATCACCACCAAACCATGCTACACGCAGAAAGACCTTTCCCTGGCCTACACCCCGGGAGTGGCCGAACCCTGTCGGGACATTCAGAAAAATCCAGATGACGCATACCTGTACACTGCCAAAGGCAACCTGGTGGCCGTTATCTCCAATGGCACCGCCGTGCTTGGTCTGGGTAATATTGGCGCCCTGGCCGGTAAGCCGGTCATGGAAGGAAAGGGCGTCCTCTTCAAACGATTCGCGGATATCGATGTCTTTGATCTGGAAGTGGCAACCGAAGACCCCGATGAATTCATTCAGGTGGTGAAGCGGCTGGAACCCACGTTTGGCGGCATCAATCTGGAAGACATCAAAGCGCCGGAATGTTTTTACATCGAGGAAACGCTTCAAAAAGAGATGAACATTCCCGTCTTTCATGACGATCAACACGGCACGGCCATTATTTCCGGTGCGGGACTGCTCAATGCCGTGGAGCTGGTCGGCAAAAAGATTTCCGATATTAAGGTGGTTTTCATGGGGGCCGGGGCTGCCGGGATCGCCTGCGCGCGATTTTACATGGAACTGGGTGTTCGCAAGGAAAATATTGTGATGTTCGATAGCAAAGGGGTGATTTACAAAGGACGCAAAAAGGGCATGAACCCGTATAAAGAATTTTTTGCCATTGAGGACGGAGATCTGACACTGGAGAAGGCGTTGCAGGGTGCCGACGTGTTTGTTGGGGTTTCGGTGGCAAACCTGCTCACCCGGGAGATGGTACGTTCCATGGCCGACCGGCCCATCATTTTTGCCATGGCCAATCCCGATCCGGAAATCACCTACGAGGAAGCCAGAGCTGCCCGGGATGATGTCATCATGGCCACCGGACGCAGCGACTACCCCAATCAGGTGAATAACGTGTTGGGTTTCCCGTTCATTTTCCGCGGCGCACTGGATGTGCGGGCCCGGCAGATCAACGAGGCCATGAAGGTGGCGGCTGCCCATGCCCTGGCCGACTTGGCCAAACAGCCCGTCCCCTACTCTGTCCTGAAGGCCTACCGTCTGGACTATCTGGAGTTCGGGCCAGAATACATCATTCCCAAACCATTCGATCCCCGGGTGTTGCTGTGGGAAGCCACCGCGGTGGCTCGTGCAGCGATGGAAAGCGGGGTCGCCCGGATCCACATTGACCTGCAGGAATATCGGGAAAAGCTGGAAGCCCGACTGGGCATGTCCCGAAAGGTAACCCGCGTTTTCATCAACAAAGCCAAGCGAGCCCCCAAGCGCATCGTCTATCCCGAAGGCGAACACGACACCATTTTAAAAGCCTGCGAGATGGTTCTGGACGAAGGCATGGCGCATCCCATCCTGATCGGTCGGCGAGAGATTATTGAGGAAAAATTGTCCCGTTTTCATTTGAACATCGCCCGGGGCATCGAAATCGTTAACCCAACCGAATTTTCCCGCCTGGACGATTACGCTCACATGCTGTACCAGTTGCGCCGCCGCAAAGGCCTGATCCTGCGGGAAGCCCGGCAGCTCATCCGCCAACCCAATTATTTCGGCCCCATGATGGTAAAGATGGGCGATGCCGATGGATTGGTATCCGGCCTGACCCAGCACTATTCGGACACCATCCGACCGGCCCTCCAGATCATCGGCGTGCGTCCGGACGTCAACAAAGTTGCGGGATTGTATATGCTGGTGTGGAAAGACCGCACCCTGTTTTTAGCCGATGCGACGGTAAACATTGAGCCCACCGCAGAGGATCTGGCCGAGATTGCCATTTTAAGCGCGAAAGAGGTCCGGCGTCTGGGATTCGAGCCCCGCATTGCCATGCTTTCGTTCTCCAATTTTGGGAGTAGCCGCCATCCCCTGGCGGAAAAAGTGCGTCTGGCCACCGAGATGGTGAAACATCGGGAACCCGAACTGATCATTGACGGTGAAATGCAGGCGGACACGGCCGTGGTTCCCGAAATTCTGGATGAAATTTACCCCTTCAGCGAACTGGCCGGTAAAGGTGGGGCCAATATCCTGGTCTTCCCCAATCTGGAAGCAGGTAACGTCGCCTACAAACTGCTGGATCGTCTCGGCAATGCCGAAACCATCGGCCCCATTCTGATGGGCATGCGCAAACCGGTTCATCTGCTGCAAATTGGGGATTACAATGAAATGGATGTGGTCAACATGACCGCGATTGCCGTGCTGGATGCGCAGGAAGCCGAGGTCATGTTTTAGCCCAGATTATGCATTAAACCACGAATGACACGAATTAACACGAATAGAATTAATAAAATACATGGGATTATTTCTGGATGGAAATGTGTTTCGAGGTTTACCCGTTGTGCTAATTCAGGATAAAGCAGGTATTTAGAAAAACCGTTAAAACGGTTAAGAATCAATCGATTACGTCATCTATTCTCCTGGCTGAAGCCAGGAGTTAATCAAAATTATCATTCATTAACACCCAGATTTATCTGGGTGGACAACTCCTAAAGTAACAATAAATTACAGAACCGTTTCAACGGTTTGGGTTGTCTAATTAGCATAACGGGTGAGGTTTATTCGCAGTTTTACTGATATTTTTGGTTTCATTCGCGTGATTCGCGGTTTAATGCAAAATTTGAGTTCAATGCATTATTTAGGCTGACTATATCCGGATCAAAGTGGGTTTCGGGGTTTATTTGCGATTCTTTGGATATTTTTGGGTTCATTCGCGTCCATGCGCGATCTGATGCATAATCCGGGACGAAAACAACACGACCACCTTTTCCCCACACCTCCCAATTTTTACCCTCTGTAAATATTTTATTCTCAAAAAATTCCTTGTGATTGCCCTGCCCGAAATTTATTTTAAAATCGGTATAACGAAACGCACACAGGAACCGACTATAATTTCCATCATGAAGAAAAAAAGGGCTAACGCCTTAATTTTAAAGCTGTTTTACCAGGTAAACATCGTTTAACGAGATTATTTTTTTCTTGATAAGAATCTTTCTTTGTGATATTTTTCTCATAGAGCCATGACCCGGAGGACTCAAATGAAATTACCGCATCGGATGAATCGACCCCTTCCCACCCGGGCCATCCGATGGGGACAATTGTGGAGGCAACCCTTGAACCACCAAAGCCAGTTGAGGACGCTATGGTCATTATTGAACCACAGGGACTATCCGCACTTTTTGATGCACTGAAGCAAAAAGGTTACCAATTGATCGGCCCACGCGTGGTGGATCAGGCCATCATTTACGACGAGATCGGCTCGCCGGAGGATCTGCCCGTTGGCTGGACGGATGAACAGGACGCTGGCGTTTACCGTCTTCGGAAACGGGAGGATGCCCGCTATTTTGGTTACGTGGTGGGGCCACAATCCTGGAAAAAATTCCTTCATCTGCCCATCTTAAAACTGTGGGAAGCCCAGCGCGACGGCCCCAGTTTCGAGATCATTCCCAATGACGAACCGGTGCCCAAAATGGCATTCATTGGCGTCCGCTCCTGCGAACTGCAGGCCATTGCCATACAGGACCGCATCTTTTTACAGGGGGATTTCGTGGATCCCCACTATCGATCCCGGCGAGAAAACATTTTCATCGTCGCGGTGAATTGCACCGAGCCGGGAGGCACCTGCTTTTGTGCATCCATGGATACCGGGCCCCGGGCCCAATCTGGATACGATCTGGCCATTACCGAACTTTATGATGCGGAACGCCACGTATTTCTGGTGGAGGCCGGATCGCCAGCCGGTGAAACACTCCTGGAACAGCTGCCCCATCGACCGGCCACGGAAGCCGACATCCAACAGGCCCATCAGTTGCTGGAACAGGCTGGAAAAAAAATGGGCCGGCAGCTGGAAACCGAAGGCCTGAAGGATCTGCTGTATGACAACCTGGAACATCCCCACTGGCAAAAAATTGCCGAACGCTGCCTGAGCTGTGCCAACTGCACCATGGTCTGTCCCACCTGCTTCTGCACCACGGTGGAAGATGTAACCGATTTAACCGGGGAAACGGCCATGCGCATCCGAAAATGGGACTCCTGCTTCACCAGTGATTTTTCTTACATCCACGGGGGCAGCATTCGGGCATCCACGTATTCCCGTTACCGCCAGTGGATGACCCACAAGCTGGCCAGCTGGCACGATCAGTTTGGCACCTCTGGCTGCGTGGGATGCGGCCGCTGCATTACCTGGTGCCCGGTAGGCATTGATATTACCGAAGAAGCGCGGTTCATTCGCGAAAATCCCGTAACTTAACAACTTTTCATAAACGCAAATAAAGGAGTGTCCAAAATGGAAAACCTGGAAAAAATTCTGGCACAGCACCCATTTTTCAAGGACATGTCCCCGGAGCACGTGGCCTATCTGGCCGGATGCGCTGCCAACGCCCGCTACGATCCCGGCGATTTTATTTTCCGGAATGGACAGCCGGCCAACCAGTTTTTCCTGATTCGCTACGGGAAGGTATCGCTGGAGATCTTTGTACCGGGAAAAGGCGCGGTGATGATTGAAACGGTGCAGGAAGGAAACGTGATGGGATGGTCCTGGCTGGTGCCGCCATATCGCTGGCATTTCGATGCGCGGGCACTGGAATTAACCCGGGCGATCGTCATGGACGGTGAATGTTTGCGTAAGAAATGTGCCGAAGATCCCCGTCTGGGGTACGAGCTCATGTCCCGAATTGCCCGCTTAATCGAGGAACGGTTGCGGGCTACCCAGCTGCAACTCATCGATATTTATGGCAAGGACTGAAACCGTGGAGGCAAATATGGCGGCCGTGCCCGATCCCATGATTCCCATCCCGTATCGGATCCAGACCGTTCAGCGGGAAACCGATGATACCTTCACCCTGACCCTGACGGCAGCTTCTTCGGAACAGATTGCGCCGTTTCAGGCGGGGCAATTCAACATGCTCTACATCTTTGGCGTGGGAGAGGTCCCGATCTCCATCAGCGGGGATCCCTCGACGCCTGAGAAGCTGGTACACACCACCCGTGCTGTGGGGACGGTGACCCAGGCGATGCAAAAACTGAAACCGGGTAATGTGATTGGCATTCGAGGACCGTTTGGCAGCCACTGGCCACTGGAAGAAGCCCGCGGCAACGACGTGGTGGTCATTGCCGGTGGCATCGGGCTGGCACCGCTCCGCCCGGTTCTTTACACGCTGGTCAAATATCGGGAGCGATTTGGCAAGGTGGTGCTGTTGTACGGTTCGCGCACACCGGAGGACATCCTCTTCCGGCGGGAACTGGAGAAATGGCGCCAGCGCTTCGACATGGAGGTGTACATCACCGTCGATCGGGCGACCGGTAACTGGCGGGGCAATGTGGGGGTGGTGACCAAACTCATCCCACGCGCACCTTTTGATCCCTACAGCTGCGTGGCCATGGTCTGCGGCCCCGAAATCATGATGTACTACTCGGTACTCAGCTTACGGGATCAGGGCGTCCCCACAGAAAGCATCTACATTTCCATGGAACGCAACATGAAATGTGCCATTGGTTTTTGTGGCCATTGCCAGTACGGGCCCGCATTCATTTGCAAAGACGGGCCGGTTTTCCGATTTGATCAGGTGGAACACTTGTTTAACAAAAGAGAGATTTAATCATGGCCGAACGGAAAAAACCCAAATTAGCCGTCTGGAAATTCGCTTCCTGCGATGGCTGTCAGTTAAGTTTACTGGATTGCGAGGATGAACTACTGGCCATCAGCGAGCAGGTGGAAATCGCCTATTTTCTGGAAGCCAGTCGCGCCACTGTAAAAGGGCCCTACGATATCTCCCTGGTAGAAGGCTCCATCACCACGCCCCACGATGCGGAGCGCATTCACCAGGTGCGGCGAGCATCCCGGGTGCTGATCACTATTGGGGCCTGCGCCACCGCCGGGGGGATTCAGGCACTGCGCAATTTTCAGGACGTCCGGGAATTTACTTCACTGGTCTACGCCTCTCCCCAGTACATCGAAACCCTTAAAAAATCCACCCCCATTGATGAACACGTGTACGTGGATTTTGAATTGCGGGGATGCCCCATTAATAAATACCAGCTGCTGGAAGTGTTAAATGCCTTTTTAAATGGCCGGAAGCCCAACATCCCTAATTACAGCGTTTGTGTGGAATGCAAACGCAGGGGCAATGTATGCGTGATGGTGGCCCACGGCACGCCCTGCTTGGGTCCGGTGACTCAGGCTGGCTGCGACGCCTTGTGTCCATCGTACCATCGCGGATGCTTTGGGTGTTACGGTCCCAAAGAAAATCCCAATCCCCCGGCACTGAGTGAGCGTTTCACCGCAATGGGTTGGAGCGATCAGGAAATTGTCCGTGCGTTTCGGAATTTCAATGCGTATGCAGAACCATTCAGAAAAGAGAGTGAGGCCCATGAAGCAAAATCATAAATCTCAGACGATTCGTGTGGATTATCTGGCCCGGGTGGAGGGCGAAGGGGCCCTCTACATTCGCATCAAAGACGGTCGAATCAACGATTTGAAATTTAAAATTTTTGAACCGCCCCGTTTCTTCGAAGCTTTTTTGCGGGGCCGCCACTTTACAGAGGCACCGGACATTACCGCTCGCATCTGCGGCATCTGCCCGGTGGCCTATCAGATGAGCTCCATCCATGCCATGGAAAAAATCCTGGGCATCCAGATTGATGGCCCGCTACGGGAACTGCGCCGGCTGTTGTACTGCGGCGAGTGGATCGAAAGTCACGTGCTGCATGTGTACATGCTCCACGCCCCTGACTTTCTGGGCTATCAGGACAGCATCCAGATGGCCCGGGACTATCCCGACGTCGTCAAAACCGGTTTGCGCTTGAAAAAGATCGGGAACGAGATTGTGCGAATCCTGGGCGGCCGGGAAATTCATCCCATCAACGTGAGGGTGGGCGGTTTCTACAAAATTCCGGATCGAAAGGCGTTTCAGGAGTTGCTGGAGGATTTAAAATGGGCCCGGGACGCTGCCATCGGCATGGTGCGTTTTACTGCGGGACTGAACTTCCCCGATTTCGAAAACGATTATGAATTTGTGGCCCTGTCCCATCCCGAGGAATACCCATTCAACGAGGGACGGCTGGTTTCCAACAAGGGCCTGGACATTGCGGTGGAAGATTATGACGCCCATTTCGAAGAAATCCATGTGGAACATTCCAACGCCCTGCATTCCGTTTTAAAAGAGCGGGGAGCTTACTTTGTGGGGCCGCTGGCACGCTTCAATCTCAATTTCGATCACCTGTCTCCCCTGGCGCAGGAAGTTGCCCGGGAGGTGGGATTGGTCCCCGAAATCCGCAATCCGTTCAAGAGCATCATCGTGCGCAGCGTGGAAACGCTATATGCCATTGATGAAGCCATTCGCATTATCGAATCCTTCGACATGCCCGAGCAACCCGCTGTCGACGTCACCGTTCGGGCGGGAACCGGACACGGTTGCACGGAAGCTCCCCGGGGCATCCTGTACCATCGCTACACCATCGACGAGGCGGGAATCATTCAAACGGCAAAGATTGTTCCACCCACCTCGCAAAATCAAAAGACCATTGAGGATGATCTGTACCACTACGTCAGTCGGCATCTGGATTTGCCCAAGGAGGATTTGACCTGGCAGTGCGAACAGGCCATTCGGAATTATGATCCCTGTATTTCCTGTGCCACCCATTTTTTGAAGCTGGAGATCGAGCGGGAGTGACCGGGTGAGGAAGCAACCAACGACAAAAGCATGGATGCAGTGAATTCTCATTAAACTGAACATCAGCCGCGATGCCCAATGAAGGTGCTTAAAATACCCCGTGGAAAAGGGACAAGGGTAGATACAGGAAAGGGAAAACAGCAACCCCACCACATTTTTTTAAAGGCGTTTTACCAGCGCCGCCCATTGCCTAAATTGCAGGTGGACAACATTTAAAACGAACAAGGGGGAACAATGAATTTTGGTGTACCTAAGGAGGTTCGGCCCTTTGAATTCCGGGTGGGCATGACCCCGGCAGCGGCCGATGCGGTCATTCGTGCCGGGCACCAGGTGTACATCGAAAAAGGTGCCGGGGACGGTGCGGGATTCCACGATCAGGATTATCTGGATGTGGGGGCCCACATTGTTTACAGTGCTCACGAGGCGTATGGACGGGCGGATGTGGTGGTGAAGGTATCCCGGCCCACGGAAGACGAATACCGCTATTTCATCAAAGGGCAAACCATCATGTCTTTCCTGAACCTTTCGGTTGCTTCTCCGGATTTACTGGAAGCACTGAAAGCCAATCAGATCACCGCCATTGCCTACGAGACCATTCAATCGGACAATGGCACGCTACCGGTACTGCTGCCCACCAGCGAGGTTGCGGGTCGCATGGCGCCCATCATTGCAGGTCGCTTAATGGAAAGCCTGGCCGGTGGACGGGGCATTTTGTTAAGCGGTATTCCGGGCATTCCTCCCGCTCAGGTGGTCATCCTGGGTGCCGGGGTACTGGGCACCAATGCAGCGCGTGCTTTTCACAACATCGGAGCCGAAGTGACCGTGCTGGATAAGAACATGAACGCCCTGCAACGCATCGACAACATGTTTAACGGAAAAGTTTCCACCATGCTGGCCAATCCATTCAACATTGCCAAGGCGGTTAGTTTTGCGGATGTGCTGGTGGGTGCGGTGGCCATTCCCGGTCAGCGAGCCCCGATCCTGGTCAATCGCGAAATGGTTAAGAGCATGCGCAAGCGGGCGGTTATCATCGACTTTTCCATCGACAACGGTGGATGCGTGGAGACCAGTCGTCCCACCAATTTGAAATACCCGTCGTTTATCGAAGAAGGCATCATCCATTATTGTGCCCCCAATGTTCCGGCTCTGGTGGCCCGAACTGCCAGTTATGCCCTTTCCAATGCCCTGCTGCCTTTTCTGCTGCACATTGGTCAACAGGGCATTCCGGAGGCCCTGAAAACCAGCCCGGATCTGGCCCGGGGAGTCAACCTGTTAAAAGGGAAACTGGCGCATCCGGGCGTCGCCGCCGCGCTGAATAAAAGAGTGGAGGTAACTTTATGAGCTGGATAGATCTCTACCGCTCCAAAATCATCGATCCCGAAACGGCCGTGGCCAAGGTAGAGTCCGGTAACCGCGTGTACATTGGTGGCGGGGCGGGCGTTCCCCAGCTGCTCATCAAATCCCTGATGAATCGTGCTCCCGAGTTAAAAAATGTGGAAATTATTCACATCCTCCACTTTGGCGATGCTCCGTATGTGGATCCCCAGTACCAGGGCAGTTTCCGCCACAATGCCCTGTTCATCGGACATAACGTTCGTAAGGCGGTTCAGGAAGGCCGGGCGGACTTCACCCCGGTATTCCTCTCCGAAATTCCGCGCCTGTTTAAACAGGGCATCCTTCCCATCGATGTGGCGTTTGTGCAACTATCGCCTCCGGACGAACACGGATTCTGTTCCTTTGGTGCCGAGGTGGGCACGACCAAACCGGCTGCTGAAAGCGCCCGGATTGTGATCGCCGAGATCAACCGGCAAATGCCGCGCACTCATGGGGATAGCTTCATCCACGTGCGCGATCTGGATTTTGTGGTCGAAGTGGATTATCCCCTGCCCGAGGCTCCTCAGGGCGGCGCCGAGGAAGTCCATCGGCGAATCGGAGAAATCATCGCCGAAATGATTCCCGATGGTGCGACCCTGCAGATGGGCATTGGCAGCATTCCCGATTCGGTACTGGCGAACCTTTCCAATCATCGCGATCTGGGCATCCACACCGAGCTGTTTTCCGACGGCGTGGTTCGCCTGGTGGAAGAAGGGGTCATCACCGGCGCCCGGAAAACCCTGCACCCCGGAAAAGTGGTTGCCGGCTTCCTGTTCGGCTCCAAAAAATTGTACAAGTTTATTGAAGACAATCCCATTATTGAGATGCACCCCACGGATTATGTGAACGATCCGTTCATTATTGCCCAGCACGAGAACATGATCAGCATCAACAGTGCGCTGGAAGTGGACCTGACCGGCCAGATTTGTGCCGATTCCATCGGCCCCAAATTTTACAGCGGTGTTGGCGGTCAGCTGGATTTTGTCCGCGGTGCCGCACGTGCCAAGGGGGGCAAACCCATCATCGCGCTGCCGGCAACCGCCAAAAAGGGCACCATCTCCCGGATTGTTCCCCTGCTCAAACACGGCGCCGGGGTCACCACCACCCGAAACGACGTGCACTACGTGGTAACCGAATACGGTGTGGCCCATTTATACGGAAAATCGATCCGGCAACGGGCACTGGAGCTGATTAACATCGCCGCACCTCAATTCCGCGATGAATTGATCCGGAAGGCCAAAGAGCTGCACTACCTATAAAATTCCTTTTGAATTGAAATTTTATATCGTCAACATTATCTTATTTTCAGAAAGAAGAAAATGGGGAGCATAAATTTGCAGCAACGAATGACCGGGACCTGATACCGGTGCACGTGGATTTACTGAAACATTTTGCCGGCTGCCGATAATAAGTCGTATTATCATAGATTAAATCATCGCCCCATTTGAAGGGGCGACAATGCGGGACGATGAAAAGGGGTTTACCCATGCCCGGGCAGCCAGCGATTGCATGCATCGGTTTGGGTCGGGCCTATCGTGGGGATGACGCGGTGGGCCACCTGGTGATTCGTGAGCTGAAACCACTGTTACCTGCAACGGTTCCCTGCATCCCCTTGAACGACGACCTCACGGAACTGATCCCCTACCTCCACCAGAACGACCGGATTTACCTGATCGACGCTTACCAATCGAGCACGCCAGATGCTCCGGAGATTCTGCGTCTGGAACTGACCGATCCGATCCGTCAGATCTCTTCTCTGCCCACGGTTTCTTCGCACACGCTTTCCTTAAAACAGATCCTGCAACTGGCGCTGGAACTGCACGGTTCGCTTCCGACCATTGTGTTTTACGGCGTCCTGGGCAGGAATTTTCAAATGGGTGACCCAATCCATCCGCAGGTAAAGGCGCGGATCCCCGAACTGGTTCGTCAGATCTCCCGGGACATTCAGCAGCAGATGCTATCCGTGCCACATGCTGCAAACCCTGGTGAACGGTGTGGATAAATCCGAATGCCCGGGAAGATGGATTTTATGGACTGCTTAAAACGCGAAAGGAGTGAGGAATGGTGAAGGCCAAGGAAAAACTCAAACCATATCTTCTGGCCCAGTATTGCAAGGGGTGTGGGCGCTGCATCGAGGCCTGTGCCCAGAATTGCATCGAATTTAGCGATGAAATTCACCCCCTGACGGGCCTGATTCCGGTAAAAATCGAGCTGGATGCCTGTACCGGATGCGGGCTTTGTTTTAGTGCCTGTCCGGAACCGTATGCATTGCTACCCATCGCGGAGATGCCAGAGAAGGAGATCAAAGATGTGGAGGATTTGCTGGGCGAGGCGCCGCCGGCCCCGGAACCGGTTCCTCAACCGGATCAGGTCATTCCTTTACCGGAAACAGAACCCATGATTTTAAAAGGCACTTATGCTGCGGCTATCGGCGCCATTCTGGCCGGTTGCCGGCATTTCTTTGGTTATCCCATTACACCATCGACCGAAGGTGCCGAACTCATGGCCAAAGTGCTGCCCAAGCTGAATGGCGTGTTCATGCAGGCCGTTAGTGAGGTGGCCACAGTAAACCATTTGTACGGTGCGGGAGGGGCGGGCATGCGCTCCATGACGTTCACCTCCTCTCCCGGATTCAGCCTGATGCTGGAAGGGATTTCCTACATGATCGGTGCCGAGTTACCGGCGGTGTTTATCAACATTATGCGCGGGGGGCCCGGACTGGGCAACATTGCCCCGGAACAATCGGACATTAAACTGGCCTGCCACGGACTGGGCCACGGCAACACCCACGCCATTGTACTGGCACCCAATTCGCCTCAGGAGATGCTGGACTTCACCATGATGGCCTTTGACCTGGCGTTTAAATACCGGAACCCGGTCATCATTCTGGGCGATGGGTATCTGGGACAAATCACCGGAAAGGTGAAGCTGCCCAACTACATGATCAAGCCGGGCATTCCTGAATGGGCGGTGCCGGGCGATGCGCAACATCGGCGCAATCTGATTAATTCCATTTACCTGAGCGAAGCCGATCTGGAAAAACATAACCAGCATCTGGTGGAAAAATATCAGGAGATGGAAGTCCACGAGCAGCGAGCCGATTGTTACTTCTGCGACGACGCCGAATACCTGCTCATCGCTTCCAACACGCCCTCCCGGATGGTGAAAGGTGCGGTGCAGGCCCTGCGTCAGGAAGGCATTCGCGCCGGCCTGTTTCGCCCCTTAACCCTGTGGCCCTTCCCCATTAAACACCTGGTTCCCCTGCTGGAACGGGCCAAGCATATCATCGTGGTGGAAGCCAGTAACGGCCAGCTGGAAGACGAAGTGCGCCTGGCCCTGAGCAAGGCCGGTATCCGGGACTACCCGCCCATCGATCACATCCGGCACATGGGCGGCGTGCTGCCACAACAACATGAAGTGGAAGAGAAAATCATGGAATTAGAGGGGGTGCTATCATGAGCGCATTTTATCGATTCTTTGAACGACATGCCCATGGCGAAGGGTTAAAAGGCCATTCCACCCATTATTGTCCGGGCTGTGGCCATGGGATTGTGCATAAATTCCTTGCCGAAGCCATCGAAGAGCTGGGCATTCAGGATCGTACCGTGGCCATTTCTCCGGTGGGATGTGCGGTCTTCATGTATTACTATCTGGATGTGGGCAATTCGCAGGCAGCTCACGGGCGGGCCCCGGCGGTGGCGGTGGGACACAAAATGGCCAATCCGGATTCCATTGTGATCAGCTATCAGGGAGATGGTGACCTGGCGTCCATCGGTCTGGCAGAAATCATTCAGACCGCACAGGTTGGGGTGCCCATCACCGTAATCTTCATCAATAATGCCAATTATGCCATGACCGGGGGACAGATGGCCCCGACCACCCTTCCCGGTCAAAAGACCACCACCACACCGGAAGGCCGCTCCCGTCTGCTGGGGGAACCCATCCGCATGGCCGAACTGATGGCCCAGCTGGACGGCCCCATATATGTGGAACGGGTAGCACTGTACGACAACAAGCAGCGCATTCGGGCAAAGAAGGCGATCCGCAAGGCGTTACAGCTTCAGGTGGAAAATCGGGGTTTTAGTTTTGTGGAAGTCCTGTCCGAATGCCCCATTCAGTGGCACATGTCGGTTACCGAAGCCGAGAAATGGGTGAAAGAGGAGATGACCAAATACTTTCCGCTGGGGGTGAAAAAAGACGTGCCCACCGAACCCTGGTTTCATCTGGACGAGCCGTCGTATGATGTGGAACAGGTTTTAAAGACCATTGGCGTTCCCGAGAAGACGGCTCCCCGTTTCGGGAAGGGGTTTCCGTCCCATATTGCGGAACGGGACATTGCGCTGAAGTTTGCCGGTGCCGGTGGCGATGGCGCCCAGACCGCCGCTCTACTGGTTACCCGCGCGGCCATCAACGAGGGCTTTGATGCCACCCACATTCCCAGCTACGGCCCGGAATCCCGTGGGGGAACCTCTTACGCGGATGTCCACATTGCCGAAGACGAGGTGCTCTCTCCCGCTGCCCCCAATCCTCACATCCTGGTGGCCTTCAACGCCCCCAGTCTGGCCAAATTTGGCCCCCATGTAAAACCCAACGGCATCATCATATTCGACCGTTCGGTTATCTCGGACGTTCCTTCGGTGGATCCCTCGGTCAAGTTGTATGGCATTCCATTCACCGAAATCGCGGTAGATCTGGGCAAGCGCATGGTGAAAAACATCGTGGCATTGGGAGCACTTCAGGCGGCAACAGACATGTTCCCGGAAGAGGCGTTCCTCTATGCCATACGCGAAGCACTGAAAGAAAAACAGGACATGATTCCGTTAAACGAACAGGCCTTCCGGGCGGGCGTGGAATCGCTCAAAAAAACGCTGGTGGAAGGCTCCTGACACCATACCGATGATGGATAAATACCGGCAATCGAATCTTCGAAAGCCCTGTGGCAACCCGCAGGGCTTTCTTTTTGTGCCACGCAGGACGAGAATTTTCACAGATTCAACCCAGATTATGCATGAGCCTACGAGTGACACGAATGAACCCAGACTATTCAATGGCCTACGAATCACACGAATTAACCCAAATTATGCTTTAGACCACGAATTGCACGAATTAACCCAGATTATGCATTAGCCTACGAAACGAATTACACGAATGAACACAAATAAAATTAATAAAATACCCTGGGTTAGATCTGGATGAAAATGTGTCGGAGTTTATTCGCGATTTTGTAGATTTGTTTTGGTTTCATTCGCGTGTTTCGCGGTTTAACGCATTATTTGGGTTTATTTCTTCTGTAATTCCTGAAGTTTTTTCAGTACCGCATCGGCGTGCCCGGCCACCTTCACTTTCGGCCAGATGTAGGCCACCTTCCCTTCCGGATCGATTAAAAAGGTCGACCGCACCACTCCCATGTACTCCCGTCCGTACATCTTCTTTTTCTGCCATACCCCGTACTGCTTCAACACCCGTTGATCCGGGTCACTCAGCAATTGCACTTTCAGCCCAAACTTGTCGATAAATTTTCGATGACTCTGACAGCTGTCCGGACTGATCCCCACCACAACCGCATTCAGAGCGTGATAATCGGGAAGGTGACGGGTAAAATCGACCGCTTCTGTGGTACAGCCGGACGTATTGTCTTTGGGATAAAAATAGAGTATCACCCATTTCCCACGAAAATCCTTTAAACACACCTCCCGCTCACTGGCATCGGGCAGGCAAAAATCCGGTGCCTGATCACCAACCGATATGGTATCTGGCTTCGCCACTACTTCACCTCCTGATTTTTCTCGTTTGATTAACCCAGATTATGTATTCACCTACGAATGACACGAATAAATACGAACAAAAATCCATTTGACGATGTCTGGTTGAAAATGGGTTCCGGGGTTTGTTCGCCATTTTGTTGACATTTTTTTGGATTCATTCAAGTGATTCGCAATTTCATGCATCATTTGGGATAAATTGAGGCAACTCCCGGAAAATACATATTTGCAATTGTCACCTTCGGGAGCCTTGCGGCGGTTAAATCGGGTTTCAGGGCGCTCCCGATGCCGCCTCCTTCAATGCCTTCCACCAGCGAAACGCGCGTCGCAGATGGGGAATCACAATGGAACCCCCGACGACCAATCCAACAGACAGGGCCTCCCCGAATTCCGCATCGCTAATTCCCTCCTGATGACATCGAATCACATGGTATTTGATACAATCATCACAGCGCAACACCAGGGAAGCGACCAATCCCAGCATTTCTTTGGTTCTGGCAGAAAGTGCCCCCTCGCGGTAAGCCTGGCCATCCAGACTGAAAAATCGCTTGATGGTGAGATTCGCCTGTTCAAAAACGATTTCATTCAGGCGTTCCCGTTCCTCCCAGAAAGCTTTTAATTCCGGGGGCAATTGCTCCACCTGAACATCATCCGTTCGTTTCATACGAAATCTCCTGATTTACCCATATTCCAGACCACCAAACATGCTTGCAGTGCCCCCTGACCGGGGCTAAAACGATCGATTTGTTCGGAATCGGTAACAAAGCCACGCGCTCCCGACACCAGTCTACCCGCTGGCCATTCGCCATCTGGGATCCACCCAATCGCTTTGCTCACGGGCGTTGTTTCGCCGTAAACGCATCCAGCTTTGCCAGCAGGGCGTCCAGCTGGTTGACGGGCAAGTCGCACTGAAAATTCTGACACAGGTAAGCCGTGGGCTGGCCGTCCCGGGTGGTCAGCGTTTCTGTGAAAGGTGCCAGCCGGGCCAATTCCGCTGCCGTCCCGGGGGACTTTACCAGCAGCACGGTTCGCGGCAAAAACCGCTGCTGAATGGCCCGCAGCATGGGCTGCCCTTTCGCCTCATCGGGAAAGACCAGCACCAGCTCACGGGTTGGCCCCACGGCAAAGTCGTACGCCAGAAGCAAGAAAGTGTAAGCCTGCGGATATTTTTTCACCGGAGTGGCAAACGCCCGGAAAATGCCTCCGGCCACCTGTTCCAGCGACGGATCGGCGGTCATTCGAGCCAGCCGCAAAAGATTGAAGGCCATCACTGAATTGCCCGAGGGAATGGCACCATCCTGAGCTTCTTTTTTGCGCACCAGGATGGTCTCCGCCCGGGCGCTGGTAAAATAAAAACCACCCTGCGCCTCATCCAGAAACTGTTCCTGCACCATGCGGGTCAGATCGATTGCCCACTCCAGGTAATGAGGATCGCAATCGGCTTCGTAAAGTTCCAGCAGACCCCAGATCAGGTACGCATAATCGTCCAGATAGGCCGGTATCGCCGTCTCTCCCTCGCGAAAACGATGGTACAGCTGACCATCCCGATACAGCCGCTCCTGTATAAACCAAACCGCATTGCGGGCGGCCTGTACGTACTGAGGCTCCTGCAAAACCCGGCCAGCCCGGGCAAAAGCGGCGATCATCAGGCCATTCCAGTCCGTCAGGATCTTGTCATCCTTCAACGGACGGACACGGCTCTCCCGTGCCCGAAACAACTTCTGCCGGATGGTCTCCAGCCGGGATTCCAAAACACCGGGATCCATTCCCAGCACATCGGGTAACCTGTCGGGATCCACCCGCAGGTGCAGGATATTTTCGCCCCGGGAAGCCTGACCGGTTTCGTGAATGAAATTCCCCTCTGCCCGAATGCCAAACACATCTACCACCAGGCGAAACTCCTCCGGTGTCAACCACTGCCGGATTTCCTCCTCCCGCCAGAGGTAAAACTTCCCTTCTTCCCCCTCGCTATCGGCATCTTCAGCCGAGTAAAATCCCCCTTCCGGGTGCTGCATATCCCGCAAAACATAGGTCAACACTTCGCGTACCGTTTGCTGAAATAACGGTTCACCGGATACCTGAAATGCCTCCAGATACGCCAGAACCAGCATGGCCTGATCATACAACATCTTCTCGAAATGCGGTACCAACCACCGCTGATCGGTGGCATACCGATGAAAGCCAAATCCCAGATGATCGAATATGCCACCCATGCGCATTTGCCGCAGGGTATGCACAACCATGTCCAGCGCCTTTGGTTCGCCTGTACGATCGTAATAGCGCAATAAAAACAGCAGATTGTGGGGACTGGGGAATTTCGGTGCCTGTCCAAATCCACCGTGGGTTTCGTCGTATTCCCGGGCCAGCTGCCGGTAGGTTTGTTCCAGCACCTCCGGGGTCAAACTGTCCGATGCGGCGGTCGACTGGGTTTGTTGCAAATATCGGGTAATTTCCCGGGCTCCCCGCAACAATTCCTCCCGCTGATGCTGCCACAATTCTTTGATGCGTGGAATCAGCTCCAGCAGCCCCATGCGGCCAAAACGGCCTTCCCTGGGAATGTAAGTGGCGGCAAAGAAGGGCTGCTTATCCGGGGTCATGATGATCGTCAATGGCCAGCCACCGGAACCGGTCAACATCTGGCAGACGGTCATGTACACCGCGTCGATGTCCGGCCGTTCTTCCCGATCGACCTTGATGCACACGAAGGCATCGTTCAACAGGCGCGCCACCAGCGGATCTTCAAACGACTCGTGCTCCATGACGTGACACCAGTGGCAGGTGGAATAGCCGATCGACAGAAAGATGGGTTTATCCTCCCGCCGCGCCTTCTCGAAAGCCTCCTCTCCCCAGGGGTACCAGTCCACCGGATTGTCCGCATGCTGACGCAGGTAGGGACTTTTCTCCCGGATCAGCCGATTTGGGGTTTTCCCATCTATAGTAAACATGATGAATTCTCCAAATTTTATCCACACAAGGATTCCCGCGCCCATTAAGGCGATCAGCGGGAATCCGAAAATTCTCTTCCATTTCATCCAGGCACCAGAAATTTACCGCCCGTTTCAAATTAGAAAAAGATAAAGGGAATTAAAAACCTTTTTTGATGGATTGCCAGCGGGAGTACGGGTAAAAAGGTGGCCAGCCTTTTCCAGATCAGCACTTGCGGTAAGTGCTTTCTGTGATTAAGTTTGACTGGATATGGAAGCAAAATCGGACATTCGATTTACCCGAAAATTGATTGAGCGCCTGGCCAAAGCCTACAATGTGGTGGTGCTCACCGGTGCCGGCATCAGCGCAGCCAGCGGGATTCCCACCTTTCGGGGAAAAGATGGATTGTGGAACAAGTTCAATCCACAGGAGCTGGCCAGCGTGGACGCCTTCATGCGCAATCCAGAACTGGTGTGGGAATGGTACAACTGGCGGCGCCAGCTGATTCGGGATGTGCAGCCCAATCTGGGACATTACGCCCTGGTGGACATGGAAGCCTACTTCCCGGAATTTTACATCATTACCCAGAATGTGGACAACCTCCATCAGCTGGCGGGTTCCAGGAACGTGATCGAGTTACACGGCAATATCATGCGCAACAAATGCTTCGATTGTGGTAAACCGTACGCCGGTGAGATTCGGCTGGAGAAGAAAGAGATTCCCCGCTGCCCGGAGTGTGGCGGGCTCATTCGTCCCGATGTGGTCTGGTTTGGGGAATTCCTGCCGGAGGAAGCCATTCGCAAAGCGCAGGAAGTTTCCACGGCGGCGGAGGTGTTCTTCAGCATTGGTACTTCGTCCACGGTGGAGCCGGCAGCCTCCCTGCCCTATCTGGCCAAAGGGAATGGCGCCTATCTGGTGGAAATCAATCCCGAGGAAACGCCCCTTTCCAGTGTGGCGGACGAAACCCTGCGCTATCCGGCCGATCAGGTACTGCCTCTACTGGTAATCGCTCTGGAGCGCATCCGGGGACGCGCAAAAAAGAACTAATTTACCGTTCCCTCGTTTAAACCACGTGAATGGGTAAATAACCGGAGGGACATGAAATTCAAACCGCAAATACTCCTCATTGGCCTGCTGGCAATCGTCCTCTGGATGACCTCCTGTGCATACTACAACACCCTGTTCAACGCCAAAAAGAATTACGAACAGGGCATTAAAATTATCCTGAAAAATCCCAACGCCACCAAAACCCCAAGCAGCGCCCGCAAATATTTTGAAGCGACCATCGAAAAATGTTGGAAGCTTATCGAAATTTACAGCGATGAAAGCAAGTACGCGGACGACGCCCTGCTGTACATCTGCAAAAGCGAGTACTACCTGGGCAACTACACCCAGTCCAAATTGCACCTGGAACAATTCATCCAGAAGTATCGGGACAGCGACCTCATTCCGGAAGCTCACCTCTGGCTGGGGAAAGTGCTGCTTAAGCTAAACGATTACGAAAAGGCCAACGAACATTTCCTTTACGCCATCACCCATACCGATGATCCCAAAATCCGCTCCGAAGCCAATTTCGAATTGGGATTGTTTGCCTATCAGAACGAAGACTACGAAACGGCCAGCGAGTATTTCCTGAAGGCCATGGACGAAAAACCGGATAAACAATACCGGGCATTGCTGCAATTCTATTTGGGGGAAACCTTCTTCATTCAGAAGAAATACCGCGATGCCATCAAACAGTACCGCAAGGTCGAAAAATTTTCCCCCACCCTGGACATTGAATACCGTTCCAAATATCACCTGGCACAATCGTACATTGAGATTGGCGAATACGAACGGGCAGAGGGGATTCTGCGCAAAATGCTCACCGCGCCGCGATTTAAAAATCTGGTACCGTCCATTAAATCGGCTATCGCGCGCATTTACGAACGCCAGGGAAATTACGAGGAAGCCATCGACATTTACCGGGAAGTTATCCGGGGCAAAATCCGGAACGAGGGAACCGCGGAAGCCGCTTTCCGTCTGGCCAAACTTTACGAAACCGTTTACAATAACGTCGATTCAGCCGTTACCTACTACAGTAAGGTCAAACAATTTTCCAAAAACTACGACTCCGTAAAAGTAGCGGAGAAAAAACGGGTCTTTCTGGGGGAATTAAAATCCATTCGCGACGCCATCCGCTACGACGCCTGGCTGGTAAAACAGATTACCACAGATCCCTACTTTCGGGATTCGCTCTACCAGGCACAATACGAAGATTCGCTGCGTCAGATGGGCATTCTGAACGCGGACACTCTGATGGACACCAGCTTCGCCACCAAAGGGGCTCCGGGAGATACCAGCAGGACGGACACCCTGCTCACCCGGCACACAGGAAAGCAGGAGGAGCAACCGGGCAAAAGGGAGGAGCCTTCGCTGCTCAAAAACGAACCCCGTCCAGATAGCAGCGAAAAGCCGGAGAAAAAAGAACGACAGAAAAAGAAGAAAAATCAGAAAGGGGAACAATCCCGGAAAAAATCTCGCAAAAAGCGGGTGGAAAAACGCAAACTGCCGGAAATCCAGCGGGATCTCATGCTCAGCCGATTTGGCCTGGCCGAATTCTACCTGTTAAAAGTGGAAAATTACGATTCGGCCGCACACTACTACTGGAAATTCCTGGAACAGTATCACGATTCGGTGCTGACCCCCAAGGCGATGTACACCCTGAGCTACATTTATCGCCAGCCGGGGTACGAGGATCCAGCCATTGTGGATTCCCTGGAGAAGGCCATTATGGATCTCTACCCGAATTCCCCATTCGCGCAGGAAATCCGCAAAAAGAGAGGGTTGGTAGCACGTCCCCAGAAGGTCGACACCCTGGCAGAATGGAGTCATCGGCTATTCCTGCAGGCTGAACAGCACTATTTTGCCGGAGACATTGATACCGCACTGGCGCTGTATCGGCAGATTGTGAGCCGGGATACGGTAACGGAATGGGGGGCCAAGGCCCAGCTTTCCATTGCCTGGATTTACGAAAACGATCTCCAGCAAAACGATCAGGCATTGCTGGCCTATCAGGCGGTCATGGAGAAATTCAAGGACTGGCCGGATTACGTTCAGTTTGCACGGAGAAAAGTCATGCCGGTGCTGAATCGGGGGAAATCCCCCACCCTGGAAGAGGAAACCCAAACCACAGAAACCCCGGAAGAAAAGGCGGTATCGGAAGAAACGGGATCGGGGATTTTACTGGAAACAGCTACCTCTTCCGAGCTGTTGCAGAAAAAAATACAATGGCGGAAGAACCGTCGGAGAGGATTTTAAATTTCAAGGAGCTGGCATTTGATTTTGCTGCGGGAACAGCTGATGATCACTGCCCGTCGGGATATTACGCCGGGCATTTTTTCTTTACGCTTCCGGGACGCCGAAATGGCAGCTCAGTCCCATCCCGGTCAATTTCTGATGATCCGTACCTCTCCCCATCCCTACCCCCTCTGGCGGCGGGCATTCAGCATTGCCCGTGTGTACCCGGAAACGTCAGAGCTGGAAATTTTGATTCTGAAAGTGGGCAAAGGTAGCCAGCAACTGGGAATGTTAGGCCCCGGGGATTCGGTTAACGTTCTGGGCCCGCTGGGCACCCCTTTCGACGTGGAATCGGCCCGCAACCGCCAGGCCATACTGGTCGGGGGTGGCATTGGCATTGCCCCCTTGCTGTTCCTGGCCGATCGGTTGCTACCGATTGCCCAATCGGTGCACATTTTATTTGGTGCCCGAACTGCCGGGCAGCTGATTCCCATGGGCCAGCTGGAACCCTACACCGAAATCATTACCGAAGATGGGAGTGCTGGAAAAACCGGCCGGGTAACCGATTTCCTGCGTCCCCTGTTGCTCCACTCCACCGATCACCCGGTTATTTACGCCTGTGGCCCCAATCCGATGTTGAAGCAGGTGCAGTTTCTGGCCGAGACCCATGGCATCCCCTGCCAGCTATCCCTGGAAACTTACATGGCCTGTGGGATGGGTGTGTGCATGGGATGTCCCGTCCCCGCCAGAACACCCGACAGACCCTACTATTACGCCTGTGTGGATGGCCCGGTGTTTCATGCAGACCAAATTCAGTTTGAGGAGTAACATGAACCCACCCGATCTTTCCCTGACCCTGCGCAACGTGGTGTTTAAGAATCCGGTGATGGTGGCCAGCGGTACCTTCGGCTACGGGTTTGAATATCAGGACGTGGTGGATGTTGGGGAGCTGGGGGCGGTCATCACCAAATCCCTGACCCTGGATCCCCGTCCCGGCACCCCCCCGCCCCGCATCGTGGAAACCACCGGCGGCATGCTGAATGCCATTGGTCTGGCCAATGTGGGCCTGCAACGCTTTATTCAGGAGAAACTTCCGCGGTATCGGGATTATCCCACCCGTGTGATTGTCAACGTGGCGGGCAGCCACCCCGAAGAATACCTGGCCATAGTGGAAGCCCTGGCCGATCAACCCGAAATCAGCGGATTTGAACTGAATTTTTCCTGTCCCAACGTCAAGGAAGGGGGCATCTGCATCGGGGTCGATCCGCATTCCTGCCAGAATCTGACAGCCGCAATTCGTCGAGTCACAGACAAGCCGCTGATCGTGAAACTGACTCCCAACGTCACGGCGATTGAGGAAATTGCCCTGGCGGCGGAATCGGGAGGTGCCGATGCGGTTTCGCTCATCAACACGCTGGTGGGACTGGCGGTGGACATCCGCAGCTGGAAACCCCGCCTGGCCAACGTGACCGGAGGTCTATCCGGCCCGGCAATTAAACCGGTGGCCCTGGCTCAGGTCTGGCAGGTCTACCAGGCCGTTCAAATTCCCATAATTGGCATCGGTGGCATTATGACCGTTGAGGATGCCCTGGAATTTCTGCTGGTGGGCGCGCGAGCCATTCAGGTGGGCACCGCCACTTTCGTGGATCCCAGAGCCGCAAATCGAATCGTACAGCAACTGGAGCAATATTTCAGAGAAAACCAGTTACAGAATCTGGATGCCATTGTGGGAAAAATGCGGGTGGAGTCGTAAGCCATTCCAATAAACCCTGATTATGCATTAGACCACGAATTACACGAATGAACACAAATAAAACCAATAAAATACATTGGATTATGTCTGGATGAAAATGTGTTCAAGGGTTTATTCGCGATTTTATTGATATTTTTTGGCTTCATTCGCGTTATTCGCGGTTCAATGCATTATTTGGGATAAATGAAGTGGTTGAATCATCAATCCCCGCCATACAACGGCGGGGAGATGGTGAATTCATCTGAACATTCTGAAAAAAACGAGGGTTAGATGATCTCATGAAAATGCAATTCACACACCGATATCGCCGGCAATGGATCTTCCTGATGCTGATTGCAATTGCCGCGTTGTCCTGTGCGGCGCCCGGTCATTCGGCGCGGGAACGGATGCGCAAAACCAACATTCGCGATCAGCACGTTCGTGAACGGACAGCCGCCCTGAAGGTGGTTTACGGAAAGGCCTCTTATTATGGGCCAAAATTTCACGGTAAAAAAACGGCCAGCGGGGAAACGTTCGATATGTACGCCCTGACGGCCGCCCACCGAAGCTGGCCCTTCAATACCATTTGCCGGATCACCAATCTCAAAAATCAAAAAACGGTTGTTGTTCGCATCAACGATCGGGGCCCCTTTGTGCCGGGTCGGATCCTCGATCTGTCCTACGGCGCTGCCAGAGCCCTGGATGCCCTGGAGGAGGGAGTCATCGATGTGAAGGTTGAAATCCTTCAATACGGTGAATCCGATTCATCTTCCCACCGCTGATATCTCACGGCTGCACTTCCCTTCTTCGGGTATCCTTTTTCGGATTGCCCTGCCAGAATGGAGACAACCTCTTGCTTTTTTCATCCGGGCGAATTGCAGATAAGCCCATGCGATTCATCCGGCAATTATGCTCCCAGCTCTTACTATTTCCCACGTTCTGCGAGAATGAAAAAATAATTTCATTATTCTGGCATCCTGATGTAAATTTGGGCTTTCCCGATTGTTTATGTGAAACAAAGGAGGTTGCTTTTTATGGCGAAACCAATCGAAGTAACGGATGCGAATTTTGATCAGGAAGTCCTGCAATCCAGCGTACCGGTGCTGGTGGATTTCTGGGCCATCTGGTGTGGGCCCTGCCGGATGATCGCCCCCATCGTTGAAGAACTGGCCCAGGAATACGAAGGCAAGCTCAAAGTGGCCAAACTGGATGTGGATCACAATCCCAATACGGCGATTCGTTACGGGATCCGCAGCATTCCCACCTTGCTCATCTTTAAGAACGGGCAGGTGGCCGATCAAATCATCGGAGCCGTTCCCAAAAATTACCTGGAGGAACGGGTTCAGCGAGTGCTGGAAAATCAGTAATCCCTTTCCAGAACCGTAGAAATTTTCGATCGTGTTGCACCGAAAGGGAACACGTTTTCAAAAAGCCTGGTTGTTGGTAGCGGCCAGGCTTTGTCGCCTATGCAGCAGACCGCGCGGGCAGCACCGCCCGATCTCTGTTTCGGACATCACACAGGAAGGTTGGTGCCATGAAAATTAAGCAGCCCCGATTTGTAAAAAGCATCTTAAATCCCGCTGAAAAACCATTTCCGGAGCTCCCCGAAATTGCCTTTGTGGGACGCTCCAACGTGGGAAAATCCTCATTGATTAATACACTGGTCAATATTCGCAATTTTGCGCGGGTGAGTAAAAAACCCGGCAAAACCCGCACCATCAATTTTTTCAACATCGACAACCGATGTTATTTTGTGGACCTGCCGGGATACGGTTACGCAAAGGCCCCTAAAACGGAACAGAAAAAATGGCAGCGAGCCATCGAGCCATATTTACTGGAAAATCCCAAACTGCGCCTGTTGTTTGTTCTGGTGGACGCCAAAGTGGGCGCCAAGGATTCGGATCGTCAGCTGATTGAATGGCTGCAATATCACCGCATCCCGTTCCAGATTGTCGCCACCAAGGCGGATCAAATATCCCAGGGAAAATGGCAAAAGCAGCGACAGCTCATCTGCGAACAGCTCCACTTACCCGCCGACTATCCCCTGATTTTTTTTTCGGCAAAAAACCGCACCGGACGACAGGACATCCTTGGCCTGATCGAAAAACTCCTTTCCGAATAAGCGATGTTCCCCCTGCTGAGCAGCATCCGCTCAACCCCACCCATTTCCGTATTCGGTAACACGCGTCTGGGTGCTTCCGAACGCTTTGTGATCTACCTCAAAATTATACAATATTCTCTAAAAATCCTTGATTTTTCCCAATCAATGGTTAAATTATTCAACATGAAGATTCAATTGAAGCGAGTACCATTACGTTTTCTATTTAACTGGTTTTACTGGTGGTGGACGTAACTGCAGTGGCAGTGGGTCAGGTGCGATATTGTCCCCGAAAAATCCAGCCCGCTGCCGGATGCCAGCGGGTTTTTTATTGATCGGTGTTTAACCCAAAAGTCAAAAACAGAAAGGAGTCGTTATGAGCAAAAAAATCGTTCTCACCGAAGCCCAGATTCCCCGGTCGTACTACAATATCGTGGCCGATTTGCCTTTTCCTCCGTCTCCCCCTTTGCATCCCGCAACCAGGGAACCGTTGAAACCCGAAGACCTGGCTCCCATTTTTCCAATGGCCTTAATTGAGCAGGAAGTGTCCGGACAGGCGGAAATTCCCATCCCGGAACCGGTGATGGAAACCTATCTGTTGTACCGTCCCACCCCGCTCATTCGGGCTACCGTGCTGGAAAAAGCGCTGGGCACCCCGGCCCGAATTTATTACAAGTATGAAGGGGTTTCCCCTGTGGGAAGCCATAAAGCCAATACGGCTCTGGCTCAGGCCTATTACAATAAAATGGAAGGTACCAAACGATTGGTCACCGAAACCGGTGCGGGACAGTGGGGAACGGCCCTTTCCTTTGCCTGTCACAAGTTTGGCCTGGAATGCCTGGTATACATGGTGAAAGTCAGTTTCCACCAGAAACCTTACCGCAAGGTAATGATGCAAACCTACGGGGCCACCATTCACGCCTCCCCCAGCGAGACCACCGAATTCGGAAAGAAAATCCTGTCTCAGGATCCGGACAATCCCGGTAGCCTGGGTATTGCCATCTCCGAAGCCATTGAAGTGGCGGCAAATGATCCCGCATCCAAGTATTCGCTGGGGAGCGTGCTGAACCACGTGCTGTTGCACCAGACGGTTATTGGCCAGGAAACCAAAGAACAACTAAAGCTGGCTGGTGAGAAGCAACCGGATGTCGTTATTGGTTGCCACGGTGGTGGAAGTAACTTTGCGGGACTGGCATTTCCGTTTGTCCGGGATAAAATCAACGGCACGGACATCGATATCATCGCGGCAGAACCGGTATCCTGCCCCACCCTTACCCGCGGCAAACTGGATTACGATTTCGGCGATACAGCTGGAATGACTCCCCTTATCCGCATGTACACCCTGGGACATGAATTTATGCCGCCCTCCATCCATGCAGGGGGATTGCGCTACCACGGGGCGGCACCGCTGGTCAGTCTGCTGCTGGAAAACAACCTGATCCGCGCCGAAGCATTACCGCAGCTGGAAGTTTTTCAGGGAGCGGTGTTGTTTGCCCAGACCGAAGGCATCATCCCTGCACCAGAATCCGCCCATGCCGTGCAGATGACCATCCGCGAAGCCCTGAAAGCCAAAGAAGAGGGTAAAGAGAAAGTGATCGTCTTCAACCTGTCCGGACATGGACTGCTGGATCTAAGCGCTTACGATGATTTTCTGAACAACCGCTTAAAAGACGAAAACGCCGCAGCGGCATCCTAAATTCTGAGGATAACCGAATCCTGGCCGGGAGAAGGAAGCACCCTTCTCCCGGTTTTTTTTAACCCAAATTATGCTTTTGATCATGAACCCAGATTATGCATTAGCCTACGAATTACGCGAATTAACACAAATAAAACCAATAAAATACTTTGGATTGTGTCTGGATGAAAATGTGTTCCAGGATATATTCGCGATTTTGTAGATATTTTTTGGTTTCATTCGTGTGATTCGCGGTTTAATACATTATTTGGGATGAATGACACGAATAATCCCAAATAAAAACAAATTTTTAGAATACGATATTATTGTTGAAAAAACATGTGGGTTCTCAAACAAATAATTTTACTTGAGTCAGGTGATAATAATCGTTTTATATCATGAATGAACCAGTTGATAGTGCCTAATTCGGGTTTAATCCAAATCATACATGAAACCGCGAATCACGCAAATGAGCCCTGGAACACATTTTCATCCAGACACATCCCAATAAATGTTATTATTTTTATTTGTGTTAATTCGTGTAATTCGTGGTCTCAAGCATAAACCGGGATTAATCATCACATCGTATTTTGCGACTAATCATATGTTTCAGTTGCCCGCAAAACGAGGCGACGTAACGACCAAGCGAAGGGGAATCGGCTGCAAGCGATGTCAGCCGCACATTTTCCCTATCCCCGGTCAGTAGGATATCCATTACTAACCTGAGGAGGGTCCTGCCTAATCCAAATCGGCTTTCTGAAGTTTGCGGTGTAATTCTTTTTCCTGCCGTAGCTCTCGACGAATTCAAATCCCTGTTTTTCAGCCAACGAACGGACGGCCGATAGAGGGAGGAAGTCGGGATCTCCCGGTTGTTCGGTGATGGAGAGAAGACCTGATGGTCGGAGAACTTTGTAGATGCCCTGAAGGCACGCTTCTGGATCTGACACCTCACCTAAAACGGCGACGAGAAAAACAACATCGAACTCATTCTCACCAAAGGGAAGATGGATAGCATCTCCAAGAGTCCACCCTACATTATGTATCCTTGCTGCTTCAAGTTTCCGACGGGTTTTTTCAAGCATCTCCTGTTGTAGATCGAGTAATTCCAAATGTCCTTGCGGGATGCGTCGTGCAACCTCAACGCTAAAGTAACCCGACCCCGGACCTATTTCAAGCACTCGTGAATCTTTTTCAAGATGGAGGCGATCAGCCAGCTTCTGAGGAGAAAGAACGAGCCTTCGAAATGGAGAGTCCAGGATGAACGAGAGCTGATATGGACAAATCCCCTTGCCAAGAAAACGCCTCACGATCACTTTCCAGCCCGCAAAACACGTCTTCCGCTTCTCCTTACCCTGTTGACGAGTCAGAGTTTCAGGTCCCCAGAAAACCACCACGATCATTGATAAAACAGTAACCAGCACCATGCTGTAAAGCCGGGCCTGCTCTGTTGGCGAAAGAAGCTCGCCACTAAAATTGATCATAAAATGAAAAAGGATGGCAGATAGAGTACTGCGGTTGGTATTGTTGTAAATCCAGGTGAACAAGATCGAAGTAATAATCGTGCCAAAGACAAATGTCCAGAAATTTAGTGTGCCCAATCTCAGTTGGTCATGTTGAAAAGTGCCCTTCATGAAGAAAAGAGGAATATGCCATAATGCCCATATCGTCCCCACGATAAGACTTGAGACAAGGGCATTATACCTGGCTTGCAGGCCATCCAGAGCATAACCACGCCAACCGAGTTCTTCAGGCACCGGGCCAAAAATCAAGACGAAAAGCATGAATACCGGGATTCTCCACGGTTCGGACAGTAGATTTTTAGCCGTGTCAAATTGAGGCGATGGAAATCCGGTATGAATACTCAACAAAATGGCAACGGTGTTTATTGCAGGAAAGGTGAGCCAGATGACTGCATGCCATTTTTTTCCGATACGTTTGATATCAAACACACGGTGCCAGTAATCATGCCATTGTTCCTTATCGCGAGTGCGAAAAATGAGTATGATTTCCGCAAGTGCCGGACCGAAGAGCCCCAAGGCACCGAGCAGTATCGCAGGAAATGTCCAAACATTCCAACCGAACAATGGAACCCATAGCCAGAAAAACCATGAAATGCCAAGAGCAAGGGCAAAAAACCGCCATGGATTTGCCGCTTTTGAAACTCCTTGTCTCATTATAGCCCACTCTCTACCAACCGCCTCTCAGCAGAGAACAATCAGCGAACGAGGTAAATGTCTTTTTTACTTCACGAGGCTAACGTCCATTTCAATTGATTTTACCGAATTTACGAATTTGTATCCAATATAAATATTAAAAATCTGAAATCTTTGAAAAGATGTTTTGATGAATTAATAATTTAACAAAAAAATCTTGAACAAAATTAATTCAATCCCAGACTAAGCAGTAGCCTACGAATTACATGAATTAAGACGAATAAAACCAATAAAATATACATTGGATTGTGTCCGGATGAAAATGTGTTCCATAGTTTATTCGCGTTTTTGTCGACATTTTTTGGTTTCATTCGCGTGATTCTCGGTTTAATGCAAAATTTGGGTTTATCTCTCCTTTTGCTTACTGGCCACCAATCAAACCAACCGAATTTTCCACACAACAAAAACCTTCATTTGGTAATGACTTTCTAACCCGAGGATTCCACCTTTCCAGAAAAATCGACGGGCATGGTAAATTCCCTGTTGATCGATTTGTTAAATGCCCCTGCAAATTCATTTGACTAACCGGTGGATCAAAATATATTTTCGCCCCCCTTTATTAATGTAAATATATAGTTTATCTGATGATACCCTATACTCGTAGGCAAAGCCCATATCATCACAATATCCAAGATATATCGGGTGGCTGTCGCAAGCCATTTCTGTACAGGAAACGCTTATCTCGATGTTATTATTGTCTTGTATCTTAAAAAAGCCTTCGCCCTGATTACAAGCATTTACAATTTTTAAAGAATCATTATCATAGAATACAACAGAATATTCCCATTTTTCATCAGGAGTTAAGATAGTTTCATTTTTTAAATCTGTTATTTTTTCCAGTTTCCACAAATGATTTAATAAAATTCCTAAATCATATTTTTGATCCAATACTTCATAAAATTTCTCACATGAAAGAAGAAAGAATAAAATGGCCCCGATGAGAAGTATAGTCAAAGTAAAAAATTGTTTCATTTTTATATCATGCATTTTTTTACACTTTAATCTAAAATCCCACTTTATTTAATAGTATTTTTGATTTTTGCATTTAACGATCAAGCTCACCTGCCACATAAAGCGATTGCTTACAGTGGGCAGGCCAGCAGAAAAGTAGTCAAATGAAATGATCTGTTAGTTTGCTTTATTAAACAATTTTCATTACTCTAATTGATACGTTTTTGTTAAGATTGGTTAATTTATATGAAAACATCGAATTATCTTCCAAATTTTCTATTTTTATTGATGAAGTTGGTATCCAAATCGCAATTTTTGGTAAATCACCAGGGTTTACGAACCATTTAGATCCATCTAGCATTGTTAAATGATGTTTTTCACCATCAATGTCGATTTCGAGTAGTATTGTTTCAATTTATATTGTCATAATTAGCTCATCCTTTTTTGAAAGCGAGGAGAGCATTTTCTTTCAAATTAATTTCTTGGCCGCACACAGTGCTGAAAGACAATAAGCAGACAAACGTCAGGAATATTCGTTTCATCTCATCAAATGACTTTTTACAGCTAACAACTAATCTCACCAGCGGTCGACTTTGGCTTAGAACTGTTACTTACCAGGACCTTTTCTGGTTAAGAGCGCTGCGTTTTTACGGGACCAAGTCCTGTCCAATGCAACAGGTATTGGGTGGCAATAAGGCGCAAGCAATACCAACGACTACAACCGCCCCATTGCCAAGTCTCGCGCCAATGAAGCGACTTTAAGTCTGCGGCTGCGTAACACATAACGAATCTCAGCCCGAGAGTCATACAATAACTGCCAATGGAAGTAATTAATATACTCAAGTACGGCCACGGCCCACAGGCATATACCAACTATTAAGTCAGAACTGATCGTCCTTGAAGTTCCCGCTATCCACAACAGGCCACCGAGTCCTGAGGTTACCAAAATAATCCTATCAGCAGTCCGTAGAAACCTGAACAATCGGACGAACGTTCGGTCTGACAGCAGAGCACGCCGTCGGAGTGCTCGAAGCTTCACGTACCAGTAGAAGCTCCCTTGAATGAGCAGTAAAACGACCAAGGCAAGTCCAATCAGCGTGGCCACACCCAATCTCGCCCGTTCCCACCATAACCCCACAATCAGCGACCACACAAGTACACCTATCAACTCCAATCTCCACAGGTACGCAAGCCGACTTTCGACGCGATACCGAAGACGCATAGTCATTCATTAAATGTTCTCTCCACCGAAC
>JAADJD010000010.1 GCA_013150955.1 Calditrichota bacterium | reverse complement strand
CTACCGGTGCCTGCAACTTTTTTTCCTACGAATCACACGAATGGATACGAATGGAAGATTGGAAAATTGAAAATTAAGATGTTTAAAAATTAGATATATTTTGCCCATGGCAAACGACACCCTGCCAGCTAATCTGTAGCCGATCTCCAAATCGTCAGTTCCGCTTTACGGGAATTTTCCGGCTCGCACCCGCTCTGGAGGGTGGAGATACCAGTTGTAGCCCGACTCTCCAGAGTCGGTAGTCTTCCCGCTTTACGGGAAGACTTATTTGCCACTTACCGCGCCTGTCAGAAAAAACCGCAGGCGTAAAGCCTGCGGCTACCAGTGCGTACTGCCAGCTGCAAACGGCTGTACCTTACAATGAACAATTGATCCAGCATTCATTAACACCGGCCTTTCAGGCCGGTGTCGTGCGGTTACCGCAGAACTCACAAACCGCTTCAGCGGTTTACGAAAAAACAATCTTTCCACGTACTTTGAAAATTACCCACCCACCTTCCCGATTGCCCCTGATTACTTCACACTGCCGATTGCCAACTGATCTGTAGCCGATCTCCAAATCGTCAGTTCCGCTTTACGGGAATTTTCCAGCTCGCTGTCGCTTGCACCCGCTCCAAAGAGAGGGGCTACCATATGTAGCCCGACTCTCCAGAGTCGGTAGTCCTCCCGCTTTGCGGGAGGACTTATTTGCCACTTACCACGCCTGGCAGGAAAAAATACCGCAGGCATAAAGCCTGCGGCTACCGATGCCTGCTGCCAATTGGAGACTGCTGACTGAAACAAAGCCTGCGGCTACCCGTGCCTACTGCCAATTGGAGACTGCTGACTGAAACAAAGCCTGCGGCTACCAGTGCGAACTGCAAACTGCCAACTGAGCTGTGGCCCAACACTTCGAGTCGTTAATTCCACTTTGTGGGGGGCAGCCCGATATCGTTCGCACCCCACAGAGAGCGGGGCTAAAATTTGTAGCCCGACTCTCCAGAGTCGGTAGTCTTCCCGCAAGTTAGATTTTCAGCACAGTGGCGATTTTTCCGATCAACAGAATTAGGCTTTATCCCAACCTTCTTTAATTAAAATGCGAGTGATATCACGTTCTAAAGTCGGAATATCACAGGTAGAAACGGCCCATACAAGTTCCAATTGAACCCCAAAGTAAAAATGGATCAATTTATCACGCATTCTGGCTATGTTCTTCCAATCCACGCTCGGATATCTCTTTTGTATGGGTGCACTGATCTTTTTTCGCAGCTTCTCCTAAGATTTCGAGATTGCGGACTACAGCGTCCTGCTTTTGTTCATCCTGCAAAAAATCCTCATAAGTGATGGAAGAAAGATACCGTTGAATTCTGCGGCAAGCCTCCAACATGTCGAACAAATATTCCCGATCTCCCCTACGCATAAATAATGGAATTTTTAATATCTTCTTTGATGTATTTAATGCGAATGGTTTCCAAACCATCCCGGGTTAAGATTTCCACTTTCCTTCCCAGAATTTTTTCCAGGTACTGGATTAAACTCAGATAAGTTTTGAGGTTCAGACGCTGTAAGTCAAATTCGACTATAAGATCAATATCACTTGTCTTTTTTAAATTGCCTCTGGCACATGAACCAAAAACGCCGATTTTCCGCACCGCAAATTGCTGTTCCAATTGATCCTGATGTTTTCTTAACACATTCAATATTTCATCCAGCTCTGGGACCTTTGGCTTTTTTTGCATGCGCTTCATTTTTTCGTTTTTTTACAAATTACATGCTTCGATTGGAAAAAACAAAAAGATTAGCAGATTAGCAAACAGAACCGCCTCAGGTAATTTTAAACCCAAATAATGGATTAACCACGAATCACGCGCATGAATCCGAAAAATATCAACAAAATAGTCAATAAACACCGGAACCCATTTTGATCCTGGCATAATCCCAAATAATACATCAAACCACGAATCACACGAATGAAACCAAAAATATCTACAAAAACGCGAATGAACCAGGGAACATATTTTCATCCAGACACAATCCAATATATTTTATTGGTTTTATTTGTGTTAATTCGTGTCATTCGTAGGCTATTGCTTAATCTGGGATCAAATGAATTTTTTGTTCGTGATAATTTGTGGAATTCGTAGGTGAATGCAAAATCCGGGTGAACTTATCGCATCTGACAGGAAAAAATACCGCAGGCATAAAGCCTGCGGCTACCGGTGCCTACTGCCTACCGGCAACTGCCCACTGTCAGCTGGAAACTGGAAACCATCCAGGTTAATACATCTTCTCATAATTCACTTTCCTGTCCGGATCCCTTTTGATCCAATAGCTGGGGGCATCGGGGTCGCGTTCCAGCTGTAAAAATTTCTTCCCTTTTAATCGTGCCAGTATGGCAATCGGGGTCAGAACCGCAAAATAGAACAGGGTCAAAATGATGCGGGAAACGATCCAGCCCAAAAATAACGCCAGGGTCATCCAGAGCCGATAAAAAATGACCAGTCGACCCGGCACCGCCAGGCCTGCCAGAAATAATCCCAGACCAACGGCGATTAAGAATTCACCGACGATGAACCACCCGCGGGTAACGGCTATCCACAGCCCCAATGCGGCCATCACGCCGCCAACCAGAAGTCCAAAACTGCGTAACTTCCCGATGGTGACTTCCAGCTGCCGGGCTTCCTTTAAGATCTCTTTAATCCAGTTCATAAACCTGCTGCCAGCTTAAGGTTTCCTGATATTCCGGTTGCCCATCTTTAAAAAGCACAAAATTGCCCAATACCAGCACATCCATCTCGGTGCGCATAAAACAGCGGTAGGCATCCACCGGAGAGGCCACAATGGGTTCTCCCCGAACGTTAAATGAAGTGTTTACCAGAATCGGACAGCCCGTCTTCTGATAAAATCGTTCGATCAGGGCATAAAAGCGTGGATTGTCTTCCCGTCGCACCGTCTGAATCCGGGCAGAATTATCCACATGGGTTACCGCGGGAATTTGTGATCGGGGCACTTTCAACTTGTCCAGTCCGCGAAGTTGTTCCTGTTCCGGGGAAAGGGGCAATTTCTTATCCTCCGCCACCTCGGCAACCAGCAACATGTAGGGACTTTCTCGATCCAGTTGAAACCATTCGGAAACGTGTTCCAGCAGCACTGCGGGAGCAAATGGCCGAAAGCTTTCCCGGAATTTAATCTTCAAGTTCATTTTCCGCTGCATGTCCGGCGAACGAGGATCCCCCAGGATGGAGCGATTTCCCAGGGCTCTTGGGCCAAACTCCATTCGCCCCTGGAACCAGCCCACCACCTTGCCTTCCTGCAACAGGTCAGCCACCCGATCAAACAATTCCTCATCATCCATCCGCCGATAGGGTAAGCGATGACTGTCCAGAAATGCCTGAATGTAATGATCATCGTATTCCGGTCCCAGATAAGACCCTTTTTGCAGATCACGTCCGTTTTTGGGTAGCGGATCGTGGTTTAAATAGTGGTGGTGGACAATGTAGGCTGCTCCAATGGCCCCACCGGCATCGCCCGCGGCTGGCTGGATCCAGATATCTTCAAACAGACCGGATCGCAAAAGTTTCCCGTTGGCCACGCAATTCAGGGCCACCCCACCTGCCAGACAAAGGTACTTCTGGCCCGTCTCTTTTTTAACGTGGCGCGCCATGCGAAGCACGATTTCTTCGGTAACTTCCTGGATCGAACGGGCTAAATCCATTTCGCGCTGGGTCAATGGCGTCTCCGGCTGCCGGGGTGGTCCCCCAAATAATGCTTCAAACCGGCGACCGGTCATGCGCAATCCCGCACCGTAGTCAAAGTAATCCATGTTCACTCGAAAGGAACCGTCCTCTTTTAAGTCGATCAGGTGCTCCAGAATGGTCTGAACATAGCGGGGCTCTCCATATGGTGCCAGCCCCATGACCTTATATTCTCCCGAATTGACCTTGAATCCCGTAAAATACGTGAATGCCGAATACAGGAGTCCCAGCGAATGCGGGAAATGCAGTTCCGCCAGGATCTGAATTCGATTCCCCCGTCCGATGCCATAGGAAGCCGTGGCCCATTCTCCCACGCCATCGATGGTGAGAAAGGCGGCTTCGCGGAAAGGGGATGGAAAGAATGCCGAAGCGGCGTGGGATTCGTGATGTTCCGGGAAGAGAATTTTCCCCTGGTAATTCAATTTTTTTTGTATCAGGTCGGGGATCCACAATTTTTTCCGAATCCAAAGTGGAATGGCTCTGATAAAGGAGGCCACGCCACGAGGAGCGTAGGTCAGATATGTTTCCAGAATGCGCTCGAATTTAATGAACGGTTTATCGTAAAACGCAATCCAGTCCAGGTCTTCCACGGAAATGCCCTGCGATTCTAAGCAGTAGCGGATTGCGTGGATGGGAAAATCGGCATCGTGTTTGCGGCGAGTGAACCGTTCTTCCTGGGCGGCCGCAACAAGGTCGCCATCTTTTAGCAAACAGGCAGCCGAATCGTGATAAAATGCAGATATTCCAAGTATATATTCCGGTTTCATAAGACGACAAATTTAATATGAAATGGCAATTCTCCCAAAAGGAATTCACCTCATTCCTGTAAAATGATCTGGTTTTGCACCAGCCGTTCGATGGCTTCCTGGGAAAATCCCGCATTTTTTAGTACCTGGATGCTGTGCTGACCCAATCGAGGTGCGGGCCAGTCACCGGGATCGTTCGCCTCCGAAACGTTCAACGGCACCCGAATGTGGGGTAATGCATCGCCCGGATGGAAAATCCGACGCTGACGGATATGCAGATGCACCGGGACCTCTTCCATGTCCAGCACCGGTGTTAGACAGATATCGTGGGTTTCCGCCAGTTTCAACCAGTAGTCGCTGGAATGCCGGGCAAAAACATCGGCAACCTGCTGGATAAGCTCGTGCTGAGCCTCGCCAATAGTAAAATAACTGTCTTTCCATTCGGGATGTCCCACCTGTTCGCAGAACGTTTCCCAGAATTTTGGTTCGATGGCGGCAAGGGCCACAAATTTACCATCGGCGCAGCGATACACATTGTAGGCCGCCATGCCACCGGAAAGGATGCCTTCCCCCCGTGGCGGTGTTTGCCCCATGGCATGAAAATGTGCCCACTGCAGGGTCATTAAGGGAAAGGTGCCGTCCAGCATGGACACGTCCAGATGTTGTCCCTGGCCGGTTCGCTCCCGTTGCCATAAAGCAATCAGGGTGGCAATGAATGCCATGTAGGCACCTCCGGCAATGTCTGCCAGCTGAATGCCCGGAATAACCGGTCGCTCCGGTGTGCCGGTCATGGACAGGATCCCGCTTAAAGCCAGGTAATTTAAATCGTGGCTGGCCTGATTTGCCAGGGGACCGTTCTGTCCGTATCCGGTAACAGAAATGTAGATGATGCCAGGATTCACCTCGCGGGCGTTGCGATAGCCGATGCCCATCTCATCCATGATCCCCGGTCGGAAGGATTCAATGACCGCATCGCTCCGGGCTACCAGCTCCAGGAAAACCCGTTGTCCTTCTGGATGACGATAGTTCAATGCCAGGCTGTATTTGAAGCGGTTCACAGCCAGGAAACCTGCCGACTGGTCCTCCAGATGAGGTGGATAAAAGCGCATGGGATCGGGTGAGGTGGGATCTTCAATCTTGATGATCTCAGCGCCCAGCTCGCCCATCATCATGGTGGCCAGCGGCCCTGGATACAAACGCGTGAAGTCCAGAATCCGAACGCCGGATAACGGCCCCTTCCTTTCTCGGGCAACACCGCTGGATGCCTCCGTTGAAACGTCCGATCCGCTCCGCATTTTTTGCCACTGCCAGTAACTGTAAAACAGTTTCCCGAATTGCAGCATGGCCGGGACGTTACTCACTTTCACCCGCCGGGTCAGAAAGGCGACCTGAGGATTGATTTCCCCCAGTTCGATGCCAATGAACACCCGATCTTTTGCCTGCACCACACAATCCGGTTCGCCCACCAGCCCCTCTTTTACCTCGCATCTGCCTCCATCGATCGCCACGGTGAAGCGTCCTCCCTGTTTCCCGCGGATGTCAAAGTGAAACACGGCCCGCCAGTCCCGCGCCTGCTCTGGCCGCATGCGATGGGGTAATGTGTTTAGAATGTCTGCGGCTGTGATGGAATTCTTTTTCATTTTGCCCCTCTTGAATCCTCAAAATGCACAGGTGCTTTCAGGATGTTGACCGGCAACGGATACCCGGCGTTGAATCCAGCACCAGAAAAAGATCGGTTCCGCCGGATTGCTCCGAGCACAGCAGAAAAGGATCCTTCAATCCTCATACATTTCATCCAGCAGGGATCGGTAACGGGATTCGATCACCTTGCGTTTTGATTTGAGTGTGGGGGTCAGTTCCCCCTTTTCCACGGTGAAGGGTTCGGGCAGCAGGCGGAACTTTTTAATTTGCATATATCGCGCCAGATGTTGATTGGCCTGATCCACTTCCTGCTGGAACACTTTTAAGATTTCCGGATGGTGCAGCAGCTCTTCCCAGGACAGGTGAGTCAGTCCAAGCTGTTGCGCCTGTCGTTCCGTGGCGGCGCGATCGGGTACCAGCAATGCAGTTAAATATTTTCGATTGTCTCCGTGAACGAATGCCTGTTCAATGAATCGGCTTTGAATCAGTTGCTGTTCAATGGGGGCAGGGGGAATATTCTTTCCGCCGGAGGTGATGATCAATTGTTTCTTCCGATCGGTGATGTACACCCACCCGTCCTGATCGATGCGTCCAATGTCGCCCGTTTTATAGAATCCATCCTGGGTGAAACTTTCTGCGGTTTCTTCCGGCAGATTCCAGTATTCCTTAAAAATATTGGGCCCTTTGATGAGCAGTTCTCCGTCTTCGGCCACTTTAACCTGAATGCCGGGAAGCGGTTTGCCCACGCTCCCGAAGCGAAAATCATCGGGCGTGTTGAGTGTGGCCGGTGCGGTGGCCTCCGTGGCGCCCCAGCCTTCGACAATAATGATGTTTAGCGCGTGGAAGAAGCGGGCAATTTCCTTGTTCAATGGGGCCCCACCACTGACGAAAAACACCAGCTCACCTCCGAATGCCTGTCGCACTTTTCGGTAAATCAGCCGATTCGCCAATCGGTGACGAATCGCTACATGCCAGGGGAGGGGCTGTTTGGCTTCCACCAGATGACTGACCCGGTAGCCCACTCGCAGCGCCCAGTGAAATAGCCAGCGTTTCAGGGGGGAAGCGGTTTCCAATCCCTCCTGAATGCGGGCGTAGATTTTCTCAAAAAATCGCGGAACGGCGGTGACCAGCTGGGGACGCACCTCTTTGAAATTTTCCATCAAGGTGTCGATGCTTTCCGCAAAAGCCAGACACTTTCCGGTGTAAAAAACCAGAAACTGGCCGGCCAGGCGTTCCAGTGCATGGGCCAGGGGTAAAAAGCTGAGATTACGCTGAACATCGTTTAAATAATATTTTCCCACATGTTTTAGCAGGCTGTCGATGGTGTGCAGATAATTCCCGTGGGTCAATACCACCCCTTTGGGTTTACCCGTGGTACCACTGGTGTAGATGATGCACATGATGTCTTCTGGGGTTAATTGTTCGGCCACCTGGTGGATGCGGGATTGGTGGGTGGGACGGGAATGCCTTCCCAGGTCCTGAAACGCGGAGAAGGGCATCAGCCAGTCCACCTCTGGCCAGGGATCCGGTGGATCGAAGACAATCACCTTTCGCAGATGGGGAAGACGATCGCGTACCTGGAGGATTTTCTCCAGCTGCTCCTGATTTTCCACAAAAAGAAAGCGTGCCTCCAGATCGTTCAGGATGTAGGCTGCTTCATCTGCAAGATTGGTGGCATAAATGGCGGATGTGATCCCACCGGCCAGAATGCCACCGAGGTCGGCAAAGGTCCATTCCGGACGATTGTTTGACAGAATTACTACCCGATCCCGATGGGCGAGTCCCAGTTCCAGCAGCGCGCTGGCAATTTCCAGACAAATATCCCCCAGCTGCTGATAGGTGATCGTCTGGTATTCCCCCGCGGTTTTGAACATCATGGCCGGATGGGTGGCCAGCTGCTGAAAGTTTTTAAGCAGGACCTGATTATAATTGGAAAATCCCATGGCCTTTCCTGACAATACTTCCATCCAACAACCAAATTTTAAAATAACAATTTAATGAATTTCTGCATTCGATGAAATAGAGAGCCGGGAGGTTTGTGTTTTTTCCTTCTTTGTGGCCCTGCCATGCTGAGGGGTTCTATCGAGCTGTGGGTTGGTTAGCAGCAAGCCTTGTTTCAGTCAGCAGTTTCCAGTCGGCAGTATGCACCGGTAGCCGCAGGCCTCATACCCAGTCAGCAGTTTCCAGTCGGCAGTATGCACCGGTAGCCGCAGACCTCATGACCAGTCAACAGTTTCCAGTTTGCAGTTAGCACGGGTAGCCGCAGGCTTTACGCCTGCGGTTTTTTTTCCTGCCAGGCGTGCAAGTGGTAATAAGTCCTCCCGCAAAGCGGGATGACTACCGACTCTGGAGAGTCGGGCTACAAATTGTAACCCCGCTCTCCAGAACGGGCGCGAGCGATAGCGAGCTGCCCCCTACAAAGTGTAATGAACGACTCGAAGTGTCGGGCAACAGTTCAGTTGACAGTGTGCAGTAGGCACCGATAACCGCAGACTTTGTTCCAGTCAGCAGTTTCCAGTAGGCAACGGTAGGCGCAGGCTTTACGCCTACGGTATTTTTTCCTTCCAGGCGCGGTAAGTGGCAAATAAGTCCTCCCGCAAAGCGGGAGGACTACCGACTCTGGAGAGTCGGGCTACAACTGGTAGCCCCGCTCTTCAGAGCGGGTGCGAGCTGGAAAATTCCCGTAAAGCGGAACTGACGATTTGGAGGTCGGCTACAGATCAGTTAGCAATCGGCAGTGTGAAGTAATCAGGGGGCAATCGGGAAGGTGGGTGGGTAATTTCCAAAGCTCGTGGGAAGGGAGTTGTTTTGTTAACCGCTGTAGCGGTTTGGGAGTTGTACGGTAGCCGCGCGACACCGGCCTGAAAAGCCGGTGTTAATGAATGCTGGATCAATATTTCACCGAAAGGAACGGCAGTTAGCCGTTTGCATTGGGCAGGATGGATTCCACTTTCAAATCTTCAAATTTTTTAATTCGCACCAATGGAGTCTATTCATTTTGACCCGCAGGAAAAGTTTTCGTATAAAATTAAGGACGCCATCCGTGGACATTCCTGTCCGGTGGTTCCCCAATTCGAAATACCGGATGACATTCATCCGGGAACTTTTTATATTTCCTGTAACCATATTTGAAATCGAACATGAGCAAAACAATCAAGAAAATTGTGCATATATCCCGATCTTTTAAAGAAGCAGAAGAGTGGGATATACAGCAGCAAATTCAGCTGTCTCCTGAGGAGCGGCAACACATTGCGCTTATTTTAAAACGGCGGGCTTACGGACGGCGGGTACCCGATGTCCGCGAATATCACAAAAAACGATGAAAGCCTCCTATTTTTCAAAAGATATTCAAGAATTTTTATTTTTGTTATTCACCCATCGGGTGCGGTATGTTCTGGTGGGAGGTGAAGCTGTTATATATCACGGCCACGCCCGGCTAACCGGCGATGTCGATATATTTTATGAAAATGATGATGAAAATGTAAATCGGTTGTTTGAAGCCCTTTGTGATTTCTGGGGTGGATCCATACCGGATATTCCTTCACCGGATGTATTAAAAGAGAAAGGAGCCATTTTTCAATTTGGTTTTCCTCCCAATCGGATTGATTTGTTGAATCAGTTGGATGGAGTAACCTTCAAAGAGGCCTGGGAGGGTAAAGTTACGGAATACATGCGGGTTAACAATAAAAAGATCTCCATATATTACATTGGGTTAAAGGAGTTGATTAAGAATAAAAAGGCTTGTGGACGTCCCAGGGATATTGAGGACCTGAAATTTTTAATTCAACAATGGAAGAATTTATCTTCCGATGATAACGGCAGTGAGCAGTAGAAATTAGTGGGCAGTTTGCAGTGGGCAATGTGCAGTAAGCAGGGGGCAATTGGGAAGGTAGGTAGGTAATTTCAAAAGCACGTAAAAAGATTTTTTTTTGTAAACCGCTGAAGCGGTTTGTAAGTTGTGTGGTAACCGCGGGCCTTGTTTCAGTCGGCAGTTTCCAGTTTGCAGTTTGCACGGGTAGCCGCAGGCTTTATGCCTGCGGTATTTTTTCCTGCCAGGCGCAGTAAGTGGCAAACAAGTCCTCCCGCAAAGCGGGAGGACTACCGACTCTGGAGAGTCGGGCTACAAATTTTCGCCTCGCTCTCTGTGGGGTGCGAGCATTAGCGAGCTGGAGAATCCCCTGCAAAGCAGAACTAACGATTCAGAGAATCAGCTACAGATCAGTTAGCAATCGGCAGTGTGATGTAATCAGGGGGCAATCAGGAAGGTGGGTGGGTAATTTCCAAAGCACGTGGAAAGATTGTTTTTTTGTAAACCGCTGAAGCGGTTTGTAAGTTGTGTGGTAGCCGCAGGCTTTGTTTCAGTCAGCAGTCTCCAATTGGCAGTAGGCAACGGTAGGCGCAGGCTTTACGCCTGCGGTTTTTTTTCCTGCTAGGCGTGGCAAGGGGTAAATAAGTCTTCCCGCAAAGCGGGAAGACTACCGACTCTGGAGAGTCGGGCTACAACCAGTACCCCGCTTTCTGAGCGTGAGCGAGCTGGAAAATTCCCGTAAAGTGGAACTGATGATTTGGAGGTCAGCTACAGATCAGTTGGTAGGGTGCCGTATTCAATGGGCATTATGGATTCCACTTTCAAATCTTCAAATTTTCTGATGTTTTAATCCCAAATAAAGCGTTAAACCGCGAATCACGTGAATGAATTCAAAAAAACAACAAAATAGCGAATATATTCGGGAAGACATTTTCATTCATACAAAATTAAGTGCATTTTATTATTTTTATTGGTGTTCATTCGTGTAATTCGTAGGCTAATGCATAATCTGGGTTAATTCAATCCATTCGTATCCATTCGTGCGATTCGCAGGAAAAAAGCATGTCGATGGACTCCTCCCCATTCCCCATCATCTTTCAATTTCGCCTCATGCCCACCACCGCTTCAGCCGATATTGATCTCATCAGGGATGATAAACATCAGAAAACAAAATGTATTCTGTTGATTTGCATCAAGTTCTAAACATAAAATTTCGTATATTTACGACTCCTATTTTTCCAGAAGCAGAAAACTGAAATCGAGGAACAGGTTATGCGATATTTAGTCACAGGGGGTGCAGGGTTTGTCGGCTCCAATCTTGTGGAGGAGCTGCTGAATCGCGGGCATCAGGTTCGGGTGCTGGATAATTTTTCTACCGGCTTCCGCGAAAATCTCACCGAATTTGCCGATCGCATTGAGCTCATCGAGGGGGATTTGCGCAGCTACCACATTGTTCGCGAAGCTGTGGATGGGGTGGACTTCATCCTGCATCAGGGGGCTTTGCCCAGCGTTCCCCGTTCCATTCAGGATCCGGTGACTTCCAACGAAGTAAACGTGGGGGGTACATTAAACATTCTTCACGCTGCCGTGGATGCCAAAGTCAAACGCGTGGTGTTTGCTTCTTCCTCTTCCATATATGGGGATAGTCCCACCCTGCCCAAGCAGGAGGACATGGCCCCCAATCCCTTGTCCCCATACGCCGTTTCCAAGCTGGCTGGAGAGAAATATTGCCAGGTCTTCAGCCGAATTTATGGCCTGCATACCGTGGCCCTGCGCTATTTCAACGTCTTTGGGCCCCGGCAAAATCCCAACTCCCAGTATTCGGCCGTCATTCCCAAATTCATCAAGGCCATTTTAAACGATGAGCCACCGGTGATTTACGGTGACGGTGAACAGAGCCGCGATTTCACCTTTGTGAAAAACGTGGTGGAAGCCAACATCCTGGCCACCGAGGTGGATTGTCCCCCCGGCATTGTCATGAATTGCGCCGCCCATCAGCGCATTACCCTGAATGAACTGGTGCGCACCATCAACCAAATCCTGGGGAAAAACATTCAACCCATTTACACCGACCCCCGTCCAGGGGATATCAAACATTCATTTGCCGATATTACGCGAATTCAAGAAACGCTGGGATACGAACCGTTTATCCTTTTTGAAGATGGCCTGCGGATGACCATCGATTGGTACCGGATGAAATATCAGAATGCCGGGGTGCCATCGCGAATGGGATCATAAACGGCCGGGAGTGCATTCGTGAGGAATGCATCCCGTTGCTGCGCTCGGAAATTGAATGGGGCGAAATTTTCGGAATGGCTCACACCTGTTCAGAGAAATTTGTTAAATTTAGAACTTAAACAACGAAACGATTCACACACATAAAGGACGTGTAAAATCTGGAAAGGAGAAGAGTAGATGATCAAGCAGAGAGCCACCAATGTCCACTGGCATGAAGGCGATATTACCAAGGCGGATCGGGAACGGTTGAATGGCCATCGGGCCGTTTGCCTCTGGTTCACCGGACTGTCCGGTAGCGGGAAGTCGACCATCGCACGGGAAGTGGAAAAAATATTGTATGAACGGGGCATTCATGCCTATGTACTGGATGGCGACAACATCCGGCATGGATTGAATAAGGATCTGGGATTCTCTCCCGAAGATCGCTCTGAAAACATCCGCCGCATTGGCGAGGTGGCCAAACTGTTCGTGGATGCGGGATTCATTGTGATGACCGCATTCATCTCGCCCTATCGCAAGGACCGGGATAACGTACGCAAGTTGATGAAAGAAGGCGAATTCGCCGAAATTTACATCAAGTGCACCATCGACGTGTGCGAAGCCCGCGATCCCAAGGGACTGTACAAAAAAGCGCGGGCGGGGGAGATCAAGGAATTCACCGGCATCTCCGCCCCTTACGAAGAACCGGTCAATCCCGAGCTGGTCATCGACACCAGCGTGGAAGATGATGTCCGGGTGAATGCCAGTAAAGTAGTGGCCTTTCTGGAAGAGAACGGCTATCTGCAAATTCCGCAGGAAGTGGCCTCTGCGGAGGTGCAAAAATAGGGGGATGATGGCCGGGAACGGCCCGTTCGAACGGTTCATGGCTGGGGACAGCGGTCCGATAACCGGGAAAATCGACGTTTTAAGAAGGGGGATCAGGAATGATTGATCTGCACATGCACAGTAATTTTTCCGATGGCAGCCTTTCGCCCACCGAACTGGTGGAAGAGGCCCGGTCGCTGGGACTCACCGCCATTGCCTTAACCGATCACGACACCATTGACGGGGTTCCCGAATTTCTGGAGGCCGGTGAACGGCTGGGCGTCACCACCGTTCCTGGCGTGGAAATTAGTGTGGATACTAAACTGCCCAACAATGGGCATATGCATATGCTGGGATTGTTCATCGATCCTACCAGCCAGACGTTAAAATCCACCCTGGATTATCTGCGCGAACAGCGCAATCTGCGGGCGGAAAAGATCATCCGCAAGCTGAATGAACTGGGCATTCCCATCACCCTGGAGGAACTCCTGGAAGAAGCCGGCGAAGGATCCATCGGACGTCCTCACGTCGCCAAAATTCTGGTGCGTAAGGGAGTGGTGGCCAGCATTCAGGAAGCATTCGACATCTACCTGGCAAAGGGAAAGCCGGCATACATGGATAAGGTGAAGTTGAACGAAGTGGACGCCATTCAAATGATTCATGATGCCGGGGGATTGGCCATACTGGCGCATCCGCATTTGATGAATTATCCCACCTTCGAAGAGGCGAAGGCGCGCATTTTGCAGTTGCGGGAGATCGGACTGGACGGATTCGAAATATATTACTCTACCATGCCGCGGGAGTACAGCGAGGGCTTGATCCAGCTGGCAAAGGAAATGGGATTTGCCACCTCTGGTGGCAGTGACTACCACGGCGCCAATAAGGATGATATTCAAATGGGCCGGGGACTGGGAGACCTGATGGTACCCGATGAGCTGTATGTGGAATTGAAAAAGTTCTGGGAAACCCGAACCGCACAGAAAATCGCCGTGGGAAAATAAATGCTGCCCAACCTGGTATGGAAGTGATTGCAACCGGGATTCCCGGATTGGGTGAACGTTCCTTGAAGAAGGGGCAGGAATAATAAATTCTTCAGATTTTCGATTATTGATGTTTGGTTTTGGATTTTCAATTTAATCAGAGGAGGTTGCCGTGATTAAACCCCATGGAGGTACGCTGATCAACCGTTACGTACCGGAAACCGAAAAGGCCGAATGGATGGAAAAGGCCAATACATTACCCCGCATTACTCTGGACGATAAAAACATTTCCGATCTGGAAATGATTGCCAGCGGTGCCATGAGTCCGTTAACCGGATTCATGACCCGCCAGGATTACGAAACGGTGGTGCGCGATATGCGCCTGTCCAGTGGACTGGTCTGGAGCATTCCCATTACCCTGGCGGTGGATAAAGCCACGGTGGATCAACTGGATGGTCAGTCCGAAGTGGCGCTGGTGGACGGGCAGGGGCGTTTGCTGGCGGTCATGCAGGTGGAAGATGTTTTTACGTACGACAAGGAAGAAGAGGCCCGACAGGTATTCCGCACCACGGATGAGGCCCATCCCGGTGTGGCTTATGTGTACCAGCAGGGAGAGTATTTAATTGGTGGTCCCATTTTCATGATTCAACGGCCGCAGCACACGGATTTTGTGGAGTTTCGGCTGGAGCCGGCGGAAACGAGACAGGCTTTTGCCGAACGCGGCTGGGAAACCGTGGTGGCGTTTCAAACGCGCAATCCCATCCATCGGGCCCATGAGTACCTTCAGAAATGCGCTCTGGAAATTGTCGACGGATTGTTGATCCATCCCCTGGTGGGACGCACCAAAGCCGATGACATTCCCGCCGAGGTGCGCATGAAGAGTTACCTGGTGTTGCTGGAGAAATACTATCCCCGCGATCGGGTCATGCTGAGTGTCTTTCCAGCCGCCATGCGCTATGCGGGACCCCGGGAAGCCATCTTCCACGCCCTGGTGCGAAAGAATTATGGATGCACCCACATTATCATCGGGCGCGACCATGCCGGTGTGGGAAATTACTACGGTACTTACGACGCGCAGCATATATTCCGGGAGTTTAAGCCGGAAGAACTGGATATTACCCCGCTGTTTTTCGAGCATGCCTTTTATTGCAAAGCCTGTGGTAATATGGCCAGTGCCAAAACCTGCCCCCACGACAGTAGCGAGCACGTGTTCCTCAGCGGAACCAAGGTGCGTGCCATGCTGGCCAACGGGGAATTGCCCCCCAAGGAATTCACCCGTCCAGAAGTGGCCCGGATTTTAATGGAAGGTGTGAAGAAGTAGGACGGTTTTTCCGCTGGCAGTGTACACCAGTGTGCAGTTGGCAGTTTCCAGTTGGCAGTTAGCACGGGTAGCCGCAGGCTTTGTTTCAGTCAGCAGTTTACAGTCGGCAGTAGGCAATGGTAGCTGCAGGCTTTATGCCCAATTTACAGTTCCCAGTATGCAGTTTGCAGTATGCACCGGTAGGCGCAGGCCTCATGCCCAGTTTGCAGTTGGCAGTAGGCAATGTGCACCATTATCCGCAGGCTTTATGCCTGCGGTATTTTTTCCTGCCAGGCGCGGTAAGTGGCAAATAAGTCTTCCCGCTTTGTGGGAGGACTACCGACTCTGGAGAGTCGGGCTACAAATTTTAGCCTCGCTCTCTGAGCGGGTGCGAGCGACAGCGAACTGCCCCCCACAAAGTGCAATAAACGACTCGAAGTGTCGGTCAACAGCTCAGTTGGCAGCTGGCAGTTTGCACGGGTAGCCGCAAGCTTTATGCCTGCGGTATTTTTCCTGTCAGGCGGGGTAAGGGATTAATAAGGGGGTGTCCAAAAAGTAGATTTTTTTAGAAAAACATTCGTTTCAATGAAATATCCTTAAATTGTTTCAATTTTGTCCAATAGAAATCGACAAATTTTGACTTTTTGGACACCCCCTACCGACTCTGGAGAGTCGGGCTACAACTGGTACCTCCACCCTTCAGAGCGGGTGCGAGCTGGGAAATTTCCGTAAAGCGGAACTGACGATTTGGAGATCGGCTACAGATCAGCTGGCAGGGTGCCGTTTGCCATGGGCAAAATATATCCAATTTTTAAACATCTTAATCTTAATTTTCAATTTTCCAATCTTCCATTCGTATCCATTCGTGTGATTCGTAGGAAAAAAAGTTGCAGGCACCGGTAGCCGCAGGCTTTATCCCAAATAATGTATTAAACCGCGAATCACACGAATGAAACCAAAAAATATCTACAAAATCGTGAATAAACCACAAAACACATTTTCATCCAGATATTATCCAATGGATTTTATTATTCTTATTCGTTTTAATTCGTGTAATTCGTAGGCTATTGCATAATCTGGGTTTATGCCTGCGGTTTTTTCTGACAGGCGCGGCAAATTCACCCGGATTTTGCATCCACCTACAAATTCCACAAATTATCCCAAATAATACGTTAAACCACGAATCACGCGAATGAATTAAAATAATATCAACAAAATAGCGAAAATATCCAGGGAAATATTTTCATCCAGATAGAATCAAGTACATTCTATTATTTTTATTGGTGTTCATTCGTGTAATTCGTAGGCTAACGCATAATCTGGGATTATCACGAACAAAAAATTCATTTGATTATGCCAGGATCAAAATGGGTTCCGGTGTTTATTGACTATTTTGTTGATATCTTTCGGACTCATGTGCGTGATTCGCGGTTTCATGCATCATTCGAGTCAAATCCTATTCATCCGAATAAAACCGTTTTCCCTGCCTGGCCATCTCCTCCAGAATTGGGGCGGGCGCAAAGCGCGGGCCATGGGCTTCCGCCAGTCGTTTTAAACGATCCACCACCGTATCCAATCCCAGGCTATCCATGTAGCGAAATGGGCCACCCAGGAAAGGCGGGAATCCCAATCCCAATATGGCTCCCAGATCCCCATCGGTGGGATTCAGTAAAATCTGATCCTGCAAGCAGTGCGCCGCCTCATTCATCATCATGAAGGCCAGTCGCTGCTGGATGGTTTCCATGGGAAAGGACTTCCGCCGGGAGCCCCCGAAAAACTGATAAATTTCCGGATTCACCTCCCGTTTCTTCCGTTTGCCTTTTTCATCGTAACGATAAAACCCGCGTCGATTTTTCTTTCCCTGATACCCGGCCTGGAAGAGTTTTTTCATGGCATCAGTGGATCGTGCGCCACGGGAAGCAAACAAGTCCTTCAGTACATCGGTTACATGCGCTCCCACATCAATGCCCACTTCATCAATCAGTTTGATGGGACCAATGGGAAATCCAAATTTACGCATGGCCCGATCCACTTCCAGAATGTCTGCCCCCTCTTCCAGAAGCAGCAGCGCTTCATTTAACATGGGTGCCAGGATCCGGGTGGTGTAGAAGCCAGGCCCATCGTTCACCACAATAACGGTTTTCCCCTGTCGCATTCCCAACTCAAAGGCAGTGGCGGTCACCCAATCCGCCGTTCTGGGGGTTACAATGATCTCCAGTAAAGGCATTTTTTGAACCGGAGAAAAATAATGCATGCCTATGACCTGTTCGGGACGTTTTGCCTTCTCAGCAATTTTCTGGATGGGGATGGAAGACGTGTTGCTGGCAAAAATGCAGTGGTCTGGAGTTACCGCCTCGGTATCTGCCAGAACCTGCTGTTTGATGGCCAGGTCTTCGAACACCGCCTCGATCACCACATCGGCGTGGCGGAAGGGAGCGTAATCCACCACCGCCGCCAATCGACTGAATATCTGATCCCGCTCAAACGGCGTGATGATCCGCCGTCGCACCTTTTTTTCCAGCTCCTGCCAGATGACCTGTTCCCCCCGGGCCAGAGCCTGATGGCTAATATCCTTCATAAACACCTTGAAACCGTTGTTGATGCTAACGTCGGCAATTCCCGATCCCATCAATCCCGCCCCCAGAATGCCAATGTTTTTGAACGAGCGAACGCGATCCGGGTGCGGATTCTTTTTCTTTGCGGTCATATTAAAAAACAGCTGGATCAAATTTTTCGCCTGAGGGCTGCGAACCAGTTCATCGAATTTTTCTGCCTCAGCCGCCAGCCCCTTCTCAAATCCCTTTTCCAATCCAATCTGCACACAATCGATGATTTTGAAGGGGGCGGGATAATTCCCCTGCGTCTGCCGCTGCACCATCTGGCGCGCCTTTTTATAGATGATCCGGCGTCCAAAAGGATTGCCTTCCAGCAATTTTTCCAGTAACGATCGTTTCCGCTTTCGGGCTACAGGCTTCTGTTTCCACTGCCGGGCCACATTCATCGCCGCCGGAAGCAAGCCATAGGGATGGATTAATTCATCCACCAGCCCCATGCGCTTTGCCTGACGGGGGTACACATTTCGACCGGTCAGCATCATGTCCAGCGCCCGTTGTAGTCCAACCAGTCGCGGCAATCGCTGAGTTCCCCCGGCAGCCGGGAGTAATCCCAGACGCACTTCTGGCAGCGCCAGCACGGTCTTGCGGTGCGTGGTGGCCAGACGATAATGACAGGCCAGGGCCACCTCCAGTCCACCACCCAGGGCAGCCCCGTTGATGGCTGCAATCACCGGTTTGGGAAATGCGGCCATGCGATTCAATAGCTGGTGTCCCGCACGACTGATCGCAGCGGCTTCCCCCGGTTCGGTGATGGACTGAATCATGTCCAGATCGGCACCTGCAATAAAGTTGTCAGGCTTGCGACTGATTAAAATCACCGCCTGAACCGAATCGTCCGCCTCCAGCGTATCCAGTATCTGTTTGAACTCATCCACCAGTTCCCGGGAAATTTTATTGATTTTTTCTCCGGGATAGTCCATCCAGACAATGCCGATATTGTCCTGCTTTTCCAAGGTTAAAATGTTCATCGAAACCTCCATCATTTCATACTGAACGTGGTTGCTTTAACCCAGATTATGCAATCGCCTACGAATGACACGAATTAACACAAATAAAACCAATAAAATACATTGGATTGTGTTTGGGTGACAATGTGTTCCAGGGTTTATTCGCGATTTTGTAGATATTTTTTGGTTTCATTCGCGTGATTCGCGGTTTATTGCAAAATTTGAGTTTAATGATAGACCGATTCATCCGCGGCCAAGCGTGTTTAAACAGCGGCTCAAATCGATAAATAGGAAATGCCATCTCAACTCCATTGGCTTTTTGTTAAACAATAATGGATTATAGCTATCGGAGCCGCATTTTCAGGCGTAGCGTTCCAGCAGAATGGCATTCCCCATGGCCCCGGCGGCACAGGCGGCAACCAGGGCGAATTGCCCGTCCTCCCGGATCAATCGATTTGCCGCGGTGGTCACCAGACGGGCCCCGGTAGCCCCAAATGGATGTCCCAACGAAAGCGACCCGCCCAGGGTGTTAAATTTCTCCATGGGAATTTCGCCCACCGCCCTGTCGCGTCCCAGTTTCTCCCGCGCAAAGGTATCCGATGCCAGCAATTTTAGATTGGCCAGGATTTGCGCTGCAAACGCCTCGTGAAACTCGAACACATCAATGTCCTTTAACGATAGGCCTGTTTTATCCAGTAACTTCGGGGTGGCGTAGGCGGGGCCCAATAATAGTTCCTCATAAGGATCCTGTGCGGTATACACATAGTCCCGCAAATAAGCTTTCGGTGTCAATCCCAGCGCCCTGGCTGTCTCCTCGGCCATAATTAAGGTTACGGCCGCACCATCGGTTAAAAAGGATGAGTTTCCAGCAGTTAAGGTTCCATGCGGCTTGATGAACGCGGGTCGGAGCTTGGCCAGCTTTTCCAGGGTGGTATCCGCACGGGGCCCGTTATCGCGATCGATAAGCGTAAAATCCGGGGGAACGTGCACCGGGGCAACCTCATCCGCCAGCAATCCTTCTTCGATGGCCCTGGCAGCATTTAGGTGTGAGCGCAGGGCATATTCGTCCTGTTCCTGGCGGGAGACCCCAATTCGGGCGGCCAGCATGTCGCAATCTTCTCCCATGGTTCTTCCGGTGGTAAACTCGGCCACGGCCGGGATTTCGGGCAACAGATCCTTCAAACGCAATCCCTTGAAGAATTTTAGATAATCCCCTGGCCCCCGATATTTTTGCGCCTCCACCAGCTTCTGTCGAAAGCGCCGGCGAAACCGAATGGGGACGTCGGTTAAACTTTCCGTACCCCCGGCAATGACCACCCGCGCCTGACCGGTTCGAATCAGATCCATTCCCGTTGTGATGGCCTTATTGGCAGAAATACAGGCCTGGGTAACGGTTACCGCAGGGACGTGCCGGGGAATACCCGCGGCCAGTGCCGCATCCCGCGCCACGTTTGGGGTATTCACATTCTGAATCACCGAACCCAATAGCACCCAATCGATTGCTTCCGGGGAAATCCCGGTTTTTTCCAGCAACGCCTTGATGGCCAGGCGCGCCAGATCGTAAGAGGTAAAATCACGATAACCGGTGCTGGATCGCTGAAAAGGGATGCGAACGCCATCGATGAAGACCACGGGGGGCAACGCTGGTGTAGTGGACATGATCGGATTCTCCTTCCAATTCTGTTGTGAAAGAATTTACATAAAAAACCTTTATGGACAAATCCAGAAATCGGAAAAAATGCCGCAATACACCAAAAGTAGCATTTCAGTTAACCGTTGGCAGTGGGCAGTGCGCAGTGGGCAATGATAGCCGCAGGCTTTACGCCTGAGTCGAACAAGGATTCTGGAGAGTCGGGCCGGGGTTCAGTGGACAGTTGGCAGTGAGCAGTCGGCAATGGGCAGTATGTATCCAAGTTTGCAGTATGCAGTAGGCAGTATATATCCCAGTTTGCAGTAGGCAGTTGGCAGTGGGCAGTGGGCAGTGAGGAATTTTCCATTCCCCTATACCCCATTATTCCATTATTCCATTATTCCTCCATCCCCAATACCCTTTCCCTTATCCCCCTATTCCCTTATACCCTTATTCCCCTTATTCCCCTTATTCCCTTATCTCCCTATCCCCCTTTCCCCACACCACCCCTGGCAGAGGTTACTGCCCGCGCTTTTCGTTATAACAACCCAGCATGCGGAAATCGGTGGTCAATTTTTGAACTTCCTGCAACGCCTCCTTTACCGGCCTGTCGTTCTGATCGCCCTCAAAATCCAGGAAAAAGGCGAAGCTGCCCCGCAAATTGGGCATGGACTCGATACGGGTCAGATTGATTCCCCGACGGGCAAAAACCTCCAGCACACGAAACAGGGTACCGGCCTTGTGTTCCGTGGAAAAGACGATGGAGCATTTTTCCCCCGGTTCGTTTCGAGGCTGTCGGGCAAAGATGAGAAACCGCGTGATGTTGTGGGGAAAATCCTCGATGTTTTCTTTAATGATTTCCAGATTGTACAACTCTGCGGCCAACTTACTGGCAATAGCAGCGGCTGAGGGTGGGGTATTTTCGGCAATCATTCGAGCGGCTCCGGCGGTATCGTAATAGGGTACCGGCTGAAGTTTATTGCGTGCCAGAAACTGGCGGCACTGTTCCAGTGCCTGAGTGTGGGAATACACACTGTGCAATTCTCGGTAATCGGTTCCTTTTGGAGCCAGCAGGCAGTGATGAATGTGCAGCTCAACCGCACCGATCACATGCAAAGAGGTTCCCAGCACCAGTTGATTGACCTGATTGACCTGCCCTCCGGTATTATTTTCCACTGGAACAATTCCGTAATCGAAGACGCCAGCTTCCACTTCCTCGAAAATCTCGGTGAATTCCGTGCAGGGGATGGGAATTAACGATTCATCCCAGACCCGTGCGGCAACCTCGCTGTAGGCTCCGTGTTCCCCCTGGAAAGCAATCAGTTTGAAATCCCGATCCAGCAATTTTTTACTTTCCGTTAAAATTTCCCGATACAGGCGGCGGTAGAATTCCGGCCGGATGAGTCCCTGAGAATATTTTTCCGCATCCTGAAAGCCGTTTACATCGGAGGCGGCCTGATTTTCCTGCTGCAAACGGGTGAGCTTCAACAAGAGCTCCATCCGTTCGTCCAGTAATTTGATCAATCGATAATCAATCTTCCTTAAAAGTTTGTGGATTTCTTCAAGATTCATGTCTCCCCCCGTGGTGATTTCTGTTTTGCCAGTTGCTGATGAAATTGCACCAGTTTGCGCAATTTCCACATCATCTGTTTAAACTGCCGGGGATTTAACTGCTGATCTTTGTCAGACAGGGCGATCTCCGGTTTAAAATGCACTTCTACCAGCAAACCATCGGCACCGGCAGAAACGGCTGCCAGACTCATGGATTCGATCATGGATACCCGTCCCGTGGCATGAGAGGGATCTACGATGATCGGAAGATGGGTAAGCTCCTTCATGGCCGGCACCGCGCTGATGTCCAGGGTATTTCGGGTGTAGGTCTCAAAAGTGCGGATGCCTCGTTCACAAAGGATGACATGGGGATTGCCCGCATTCAGAATATATTCAATGCTGTAGAGCCATTCCTTTAACGAAGAATACATGCCTCGTTTTAACAGCACCGGTTTATTCGCCTTTCCCACCTCCTTAAGCAGGGCAAAGTTTTGCATGTTTCGGGTTCCGATCTGCAGCACATCGGCAAATTCACAGACCCAGGTTACATCTCTTGGATCCACCACTTCGGTTACCACGGGCAGACCGGTTTCCCGGCCGGCCTTTTCCAGAATCTTCAATCCTTCCAGTCCCAATCCCTGAAACGCGTACGGGGAGGTTCGCGGCTTAAAGGCCCCACCGCGCAACATATCCGCACCGGCTTCTTTTACCATGCGGGCCGTTATCAGCATTTGCTCTTCACTTTCCACACTGCAGGGCCCGGCAATGACCACAAAGCCCTCACCAATACGCACCTGTTTTACCGGGACAATCGTTTTTTTGCGGGCATTACGGGCGGCTAATTTGAGTTGCTCCATTTTACTAAAATACCTGATCCTTCTTTTTGCCAAACAAAATATAATACAAAAAAATAAGTTTTGGATCCTCCATTTCCATTAAATACATTTTTTATCCTTCCAACCGGAAAATCAAATACCAATAATAGAAAGCTTCTGGTGCAATTGACTTTAATCGGTTCAATACAAAAAGATTTCCCGTTAAGCTAACGTTGCGAATTTGATCAAGCACCTCGGAATTATAAACAATAGAAAAAGGAGGAGGGAACGACTCTTTCTGCAATATTTTTGCTATTAATGCGGCACGAGATGCTGAAATTCTGGCATCGTCCAGATGATAGTTTACACCCATCAAATGACTCCGGATTCGCCTCATTAAAATTCTTGTGGACTCGTCTTCCACACCACCCCTTAATCCCATTTGCGAGATCAGAAAACAAATGTCTATCGTATCCTGCAGTGTTTCAGATGTTGTAAAAGAGGTATTCCGATATTTGTTTTCCAAAGAATGGATTACATTGTAAGAATCGAAAATTTCATGGAAGTCTGAAATATGAACAAATAATTCCCCTAAATCGAAAACCTGTTTAATCAACTGCATAGAACGATCTTCCTGTAATGGGATTCCAATTGTCCAGGGGGCCAATGCAGTCAGTTTATCCCCAACCAACCCTTCTATCGTTGGAACGGTTACCCAAACCTCCTCCATTAAAATAAAAAATGGCAGATTGACATGAACCGATTGAACATGTGGAAAATTCATGGACTCCTTCAAAATATCCAGTAAAACATAATCCTCACGATTGTTGACATTTGAATGAAAATAAAATCGGAAATGGCTCTTAGGAATTCGTGTTGGCATTCGAACATCTTCTTGCCAGCGGGAAAAAGGCGAATCGCTCACCACAGCGTTAAAAATGGATTCGATCTTCTCCCGTTTTTCATTGCATACAATGTCCACATCGATGGAAAGCCTTCTAAACTCCGAAAGCAACAAGATTAAACTGGTACCGCCTTTGAAAATAAAAATCAGCCCTTTCGTTACCAGTTGAGCTAAAAGCTCAAACGCATAGATACATTTTTCCAGCAAGGTGGGATCAACGCGGCCTATCTGATCTCTTTTCAGAAGAATCCATTCTTCCGTAAAACATTTCGGATGGATCATATGCCACGGATTATCCACTAATGGCAAACAACCAACGAATTTGCCATTAGTGGATAATTGAAAGCATCTCCTTTTTTACATTTCTTCTGTTTGCGTAACGAATCAATTTGGCCATGTTCACACGATAGTTATCAACGATTTTCTGAAACACCTGCTGATATTCCCATTCATCAAGCAACTGGAGTTTTTTTCCTTCAATAAACAAGTCCACTAAAATCTTCTCAATCGTCGCATAGTGATTGACCTGCGGTTCTTCGCTGATGCTGGGCCGAATAATGACTGTCTTATGATCGAAAATAAATGCCGATTCAACATCGCGTTTTCCGGGATTCAAATAGACCGAGGAATATTTATGCCTGAGACGCTCATAAATAGAAGGGTGATAATCTGTCTCCGAATATATAAAAATAACAAATCGGACCTGAATGTGATGGTAGAATAATTTTAATTGTTCCGTGCTCCAGCAGGAAAAATACATTAGTGGAAATTCTTTATCAAGATAGTCCACAATCTCCTGAACCGGTTTTTTATCAAGAACAAAAGGATGGTCAATGGTAGAGTACCATCCTCTTCCGGCGCTGAATATTTTTCCTTCCTTTTTTAGATAATAAACAATTTTTTTGATACTATCTTCAGCAAAAGAAATATTTCTGGATGTCAAAAGGGCTTTTAGTTGCGAGATTTGAAAATATTTACGATCCTGGGCAAAATTTAAAATGCTCTGTTTCAAAGTAGCAATCGGGTCAACCTCCTCCGTTAATCATGTCAACCAGAGTAGGCTTAAAATTCTGATCACAAATTTTAATTTAACCCAGATTAACCCAGATTAAGCAATAGCCTACGAATTACACGAATTAATACCAATAAAACCAATAAAATACATTGGATTGTGTCTGGATGAAAATGTGTTCCAGGGTTTATTCGCGATTTTGTATATATTTTTTGGTTTCATTCGCGTGATTCGCGGTTTATTGCATAATTTGGGTTATATAGACATTTTCTGCCTTAAAGGCCCACATTAATTGCCATTACAGCCTTTATTGATGTAAAAAGAAATCCAATCGGTTCCTTTCTCACGTCTCCTCATACTCCGGGCCGTTGCCACCTTCGGGTGGCGTAAAGCGGCCGCCCTTGGCGGTGATGGCACCACAATGGATACAATTCGGCGCATTAATGGTCAACTTCCGCTGACCATTTTCTTCTGCCCACTCATACACCAGCGCCGGGCACATGTTGACCCACAAATCGCCCATTTCCTCCGGAACATCGGTGCGAATGCGGATGTGATTGGGCATGGTATCCCGACTGCGATTGCCACTGGCGTACACGCTGGACAGCTTATCGAATGTATACTGATTGTCCGGTTTGGGATACTGACGGGTGCCTTTGAAAACCGGGTGCGCTCCATCCGGCAGGGTGGGTATTTTCCATCCCGGAAAACGACCTCTGGTGAGTGTCATGAATCCCGCCAGTAAACTACCGGCAAAAAATCCGTACTGGTAGGCCTGACGCATATTGCGCACCTGGTAAAGGTCTATCCAGATAAAACTATTCCGAACGTTTTCATCAAAACGGGCAAGGGTGTTTTCTGATTGGGGATCCAGCCCTGCCTTCAGCACATCAAATATCGCTTCCGCTGCCAGTATTCCTGACCACATGGCATAATGAATCCCTTTTAAAGCCGGGACATTCACAAAGCCAGCTGCATCACCAATAAACAAAGCCCCCGGTACATGCAACTGCCTGGGCAGGGAATAAAATCCACCTTCCGGAATGGTCTTGGCTCCCCAGCCCTTCTCCAGACGCTTTCCGCCTTCCAGTATTTCGCGAACCAGTGGATGTTGTTTAAACTGCTGCAGTAAATCGTGAACCGACAGGGAGGCATCAGCGTAATCCATGCCCACCACCAAGCCGAGCGAGACTTTATTTTCCCCCATGGGATAGATAAAGCTACCCCCAAATTCCCGATACTTTCGGGCCAGTCTAAGCGGCCAGCCCATGGTGTGCACCACCCGTTTCAGGGGACGGGGCACTTCCCAGATTTCCTTTACCCCCAGGGCGTAAATCTGTGGATTTTCCCGGCTGATGCCAAAATATTCCAGCAGGGTTTGCGTCAGGTGTCCCAGGGTACCTTCTCCCACCACGGTCACCTTCGCCAGCATGTTGGAGCCGGGTTCGTAATTGCTCATCGGTTTTCCATCCCGATCCAATCCTTTATCGTCTGTGCGAACCCCCACTACCCGGTTGTCTTCCACTAAAACCTTCACGGCGGCGGTTTCGGGGAAAATCATCACCCCCAATTCCTCTGCCTTTTCCGCCAGCCATTGACCAATTTTGCTTAAGGACGCCACATAGTTGCCATGATTCTGCATGGGCGGCGGCATGAGGGGAAGTTTAAACGCTTTCTTCTCGGTTAAAAAGTAAAATGCTTCGTCTTCAACCGGACCGTAGAAAGGAAAATCCTCCGGTTTTAAATCTGGAAAAAGCTTAAAGAACGCACTGGGATTGACAACCGCTCCGGACAACAAATGGGCACCGGGATATTTACCCTTCTCCAGCACCACGATGGGCATCTCGCCCAGCTGCTCCTGAACTTCGGGTGCAGATTGCAAGAGTTGCGCCAGGCGAATTGCACCCGCCAGACTGGCCGGCCCGGCACCGACAAACAATACACCCACTTCAAAAGATTCTTCATCATCTCCGGATGCTCTGGCGATGAATTCTTCACAAGAAATCGGCGGCTGGTATTCGGATGGTATCACACTCATAATGAACCTCTCTCGCTTGATTTAACTGGCATCATCAAAATATGAGCGAAAAAGGGGAATATAATCAAGAATTTAAAATTTTTCATTCAGGGGAAAACAATCAGCGAGGGGTTAACGCCCCAGGGAAAACAACTTGTTTTTCAAGCGGGAAAGGAAACCCGGTTGGTCTTCCAGCTCGGGAATGTTGACCTTTTCGATGTCCTCGTTCTTCAAAATTTTTGCCGGGAAATGCTCGACCACATCGCGAACGTAATCTTCATCCACATGTCGTTTCAAATGCTCAACGGCATCGGCCATCCGGAACGTTCGGGTGGTGGGATTGTGTGCATCGGATCCCAGAAAATGAACCAGCCGATTTTCCATCATCCACATGGCCACCCGTTGCACCCGGCGTCCAAAATCCCCTACCAGACTGCCCGCATTCACCTGCAGCAAAGCCCCATATTTCAAATATTCCAGAACTTTTTCTGGATTTTCCATAACGCTGCTGTAGCGTTCCGGGTGGGCAATAATGGGAATAAATCCATCCATTTTCAGTTTAAACAGGGCATCCGGAACCCCCGAGGGCATCAAGAAGAGGGGAAATTCCAGCAATACGTATTTTCCCAGGCCGGCCAGGGTTCCCACTCGACTGCGCTTCACCGTCTCATTAATGTAATGATGAAAGAATATCTCTGCTCCGGAAAACACCTGTACCGGAAGGTTCTCCTGCTCCAATCGATCCTGCAATTCGGTCAATTTTTGGAAATAGTCTTCTTCCAGCTCCACGGGTATCAATTCCTGAAAGTGGGAGGTGGCGAACACGCGGGTGATGCCCTGATCCCGGGCAATTTTCAGCATTTCCACCACTTCGTCCAGGCTCCGTGGACCATCATCAAATTTATAAATCAGATGATTATGAATGTCGTACATATCCATCCAGCTTTTTTCCTTTATGTAGAGTCGATCATCCCGCCAAAATGATTATATTCCTGTTCAACAATCTAACAAAAACCCAGAAGAGATCCGCCCCTCCGCATCGGGACAGAATGATTCCTGCGGAGATTTTGCATTCCCTCCCCACACAAGATTATGCGAAAAACCGTTGCTGGCATTTACCCGAAATGCCGGTGCCGGGGCGCTCAGCCGGGCTTCAGTAAAGGGACATTCGCTCCCGATTCAAACAGTTCCACAATTTGCACCCCATTTTCCGCAAACAATCGCTGCAATAAAATTTCATATTCCGGTTTGACGAATCCCTCGGTGTGGTTCAGGATTCGACTCTGCCGGTCTACCAGATACATGGCAGGAACCGTCTGAAAATCCAGTGCACGGGACAATCGGTAATCCGGGTAATCCACAACCAGAGGGAAAGACAGTCCATGCTGCTGCACGAACGTCCGGGTTTCCGGTACGTTATCCTGAGAAATCAACAATACCCATTCTTCCGGCAATCCCTGTCGTTCCCACAACTGCCGCAATAAATTCAACACCAGTTGACTGGTTGCACAACTGCCTTTGAAAAAAAGGCACAGGGTAGCCGGCCGCTGCTGAAACCCGGCCTGCGTCACTGCACGATTTTCTAACGTGGGTAATTGAAATTCCGGAAAAGCCCTGCGATTCATGGATTACTCCCCGGTTGACTGCCCATGAAACAACTTGAGCCAATGGTACAACAGCCGGACACCATAGCCGGTTGCTCCCTTACCCCGATAGGATCGTTCGGGCATTTCCCAGGCGGTGCCGGCAATATCCAGGTGTACCCAGGGTTTGCCATCCACAAACTTTTCCAGAAATTTGGCAGCAGTAATGGAACCCGCACCGGGCTTGCTGGAAATGTTGCGCAGATCGGCGATGCGGCTCTTCATGAGCTCGCCATATTCCTTCCAGATGGGAAACTGCCATACCCACTCCCCGGCAATCTGCCCCGCTTCCTGAAATTCTTCCGCCAGCTGCCCGTTATTGGTGAACATTCCCGCAGCCAGGTGCCCTAATGCCACTATAATCGCCCCGGTCAATGTGGCCAGATCCACCACAATCTGCGGCTGATAGTTTCGGATGACGTACGCCAGGGCATCGGCCAGAATCATTCGACCTTCGGCATCGGTGTTTAACACTTCGATGGTAATACCGCTGTAACTTTTTACAATATCTCCAGGACGAGTGGCTTTACCGGATGGCAGATTTTCCACCAGTGGCATGGCGGCAACCACGTTTACGGGCAATTTCATCTCGGTCACCAGTTTGATGGTTGCCAGAACCGCGCCGGCGCCGGACATGTCGTACTTCATTTCGTCCATGGATTTTGACGGCTTGATGGAAATCCCGCCACTGTCGAAGGTAACGCCTTTACCCACCAGCGCGATGGTTTCCTCGGCATCGGGATGTTCATAATGGATAATGGCCAGATAAGGGGCATGGGCACTGCCCGCGGCCACGGCCAGCAAGGCATTCAACCCTTCGGCCTGCAGTTGCTCCCTGTCCAGAATCTTCAGCTTCCACTCCGGATAGCTATCGGACAACTGACGCACTTCTTCCACAAATCGTTCGGGTGTCAGCACGTTTCCCGGCATCTCGCCCAGGCGGCGGGCGAAATTCACCGCCGTGGCTATCCGCTGGCCTTCGGTGATGAACGCATCCAGTTCATCCGGTGCGTCTGGATACACCAGCTGCACCGAGGTCAATTCGAAATCGTTATCATCCTCCCGTTCGGTCTGAAACTCGGTTACCCGGAAGGCGGCCATTCCCATGCTGGCCACAATCTCGGGGAAGAAAATGCTGTCCTCTTTGGGACGGGGAAGTTGATCATCCCAGTATACCGAGGGACAATCCATTTTCAATTCCCGCGCAATGTGAATGACTTTCCCAAAATAGCGCCGGGCGGCCTCCATATCCCAATCGTTCAACTTGCCCATGCCCAGGCAAACCAGAAAGGGGAATTCCGAACGTCCCGTCGGCAGCAGGCGGTAATTTTCCAGCTTTCCCGAAAAATGGCTGGCCTGGAGCCACTCCCGAATGAACAACTTGCGGGCATTCAAAAACGCCTCGATGGGTTCGGGAATTTTCAACTCGTCCTGCAACACCGGAATAAACATCACCCCGGTTTTCAATTGCTGAAGGGGACGGCGATCCACCGAAATTGATATCATACGACCTCCAATCGATTCGCTTTTTCAACTGGCCGTTTTGCCATTTTCGACAACCCGGCCGGTCGGATAAACCGTTCCAGAATGGACGGTGATTTTTTACTAAAGAAAAACCCATGCGAAGCGGGCTGCATGGGTCTTTCGAACATCGACAAACCGTCCGGTGGGCTTCCCCCTTATTTGGGTGCCCAGGGTAAATTGGGCCCGGCATACAACTGGCCCTGTCGGCGCTTCTCGATCAGTTCCTGTTTATAATTGCGCCAGGTGTCGTTTTCCACCAATTTCTGGATTTTCATCACGGCATCGATCACCGCTTCTGGACGCGGCGGGCAGCCGGGAATGTAAACATCCACCGGAATGAAGCGATCGATTCCCTGAACCAGCGTGTAGGTATCGAAGATGCCACCGGAACTGGCGCAGGCACCCATGGAGATACACCATTTGGGCTCCGGCATTTGATCCCAGATGCGCTTCAAAATGGGCAATTCCTTAATGGCCACCCGTCCGGCAACGATCATAAGATCGCATTGCCTGGGCGTGAATCGGATGGCTTCGGCACCAAATCGCGCCAGATCAAATCGCGATGCCAGGGTCGCCATCAGCTCAATCGCACAGCAGGCGGTTCCAAAAGGCATGGGCCAGAGGGAATTTTTACGGGCCCAGTTTACTAATTTATCGACACGTGTGGTAATAAAACTTTTTCCACCCAAAACTTCGGACATGTGTGCCTCCTAACCTTTTTTGGGATTGCTGGGTCGCAAATCTATTTCGCTCATCATGGCGCGTTGTGGCAATACATAGGCCTGAAAAGCCGCATGGGCCACATCTTCCGGTTGCAAACGGGTTTCCGGTAACGGCGCCGATGGCAGCTGACCGGCCATATCGGTATTGACGGATCCCGGGAAAATGGTGATCACACGAACATCGTACTCCCGCAATTCCAGCATCAGAGAACTGGCCCACCCACGCAGTGCCCACTTTGTGGCGCCATAACCAGTACCGTTTTTAAATCCATTCTTCCCCGCAAGAGATGCGATATTGATGATGGTTCCGGTTCTTCGGGAGATCATGCCGGGAACGATTTTTTGAGTGAGCAAAAACACCGCGCGCATGTTCACGGCCATCATCTGGTCGAACTCTTCAATGGACAGCTCTGTAAACGGTTTGAGGAACAGCACACCGGCATTATTTACCAGCACATCAACCTTTCCCCATTGTTCCAGCACGGTTCTTGCCAGGCGATCAATATCGGCATCACGGGTTAAATCTGCGGGAATGACCAGGGTTTGGGGAGCTCCAGCCTCCGTGACCTGTTGAGCCGTCTCCTGCAGTTTCGCCGCGTTACGCGCCGTCAAAGCACAGGCAAATCCCGCCTGGGCAAATCGTAAGGCGATGGCCTTACCAATTCCGCGGCTGGCTCCGGTAACCAGTATGACGGGCTTATCCAGCATGCTCCCATCCTTCCTTTTAGCTTTCAAATATTATAAGATTTCTCGACAAAAGGAAACACTTTTTTATGTTCTATTGCAAAGGATAGCAGGGATCTCCGGGACGATTGTTGCGCTTCGATACGCAATGGCTTGCTTCAGGATACCCGCATTCCTGACGGGCCTGTTCTCGCGTTCATCCCAAATAATGCATTAAGCCACGAATCACACGAATAAAACAAAAAGTATCCACAAAATCGCGGACAAACCCCGGAACAAATCTTTATCCAGATTTCATCCAATGGATTTTATTAATTTTATTTGTGTTAATTCGTGTAATTCGTAGGCTAATGCATAATCTGGGATTATTGTTACAACCGGAATTGGTGGCTTCAAAGCAAACGGAAAATCCATGCCAGACTCCGCTACCTCTGCCACCCGGTATTTCTGTGTTTCAATGCTCCAGGGCCTTCCCCCAACAATCCCATCAAAGGATGCTTCTGGACGGGCAACATCTAAAACATAGCGGCATTGTTCTGAAAAGTATGAGGGATAAACGGATTTTCTCAGCGCTCGTAGTGAAACGCGGAACGGCCCGGAGGATGCCGCTCCGCGGGATTGGCCTATACCAGCGATTGTGCCGTTTCCAGGATGGCCTGGTAGTTGGGTTCCTCTGCAATTTCGGGAACGACCTCAATATAGCTGATAATCCCCTGTTTGTCCACCACAAACACCGCCCGTGCCAGCAGACGCAATTCTTTAATCAACACCCCGTACGCATTACCAAACGCCGCATCCCGATGGTCAGAAATGACCTTCACCTTATCAATTCCCGCCGCACCACACCATCGCTTCTGGGCAAATGGCAGGTCCATACTGATGGTAACAATTTCGATGTCTGAAGACAGCCGGGCAGCCTCCTGATTAAACGTGCGGGTCTCCCGATCGCAAACGGCTGTATCCAGCGATGGAACCGCAGAAAGGATCGTTACGCGATCCGAAAACGTCTTATACTCAACCAGGGACAGATCCTGAGCCACGGCCTGAAAGGGCGGTGCAGCGTCTCCCACCTTCAGCTCCTGCCCAACCAGGGTGACCGGATTGCCTTTTAGTGTGACCTGTTTATAATTGGACATCATGACCTCCGTTGTTTTCGTTGACCATTCGTTCCCTAAATTTAAGGCGAATCACAACAAAATCACAGCAATATCCCAATTTCAGCAAACACATTTCGGAGTCAAAAGTAGGCATTTTATTTCCCTTGCTTTGCCCATACCGGCACTGTAATATTGAATATCCGTTTCAATAAACCAATAAAGAGGAGGACGCATCATGGCATATACATTACCGGAATTGCCGTATGCATACAACGCTCTGGAGCCTTATATAGATGAGCAGACGATGACCATCCACCACCAAAAACACCATGGTGGATACGTTACGAAATTGAACGCGGCTCTGGAGAAATTCCCCGAACTGCAGGGAAAACCGCTGGAGGAATTGCTGGCGGATTTGAACCGCATCCCGGAAGAGATTCGCACCGCTGTTCGCAACAACGGGGGTGGGCACCTGAATCATTCCATTTTCTGGACCATCATGTCGCCCAACGGCGGCGGCACACCGACCGGGGAGCTGGCCGATGCTTTGAGCGCCACGTTTGGTAGTTTCGATCAATTTAAGGAAACATTCTCCAATGTGGCGGCCAATCATTTTGGTAGCGGCTGGGCATGGCTGGTGTTTGACGATGCCGGGAAATTGCAGGTTTACAGCACATTAAACCAGGACAATCCGGTGATGCAGGGACACAAACCGATCATGGGATTGGATGTGTGGGAACATGCCTATTATTTAAAATATCAGAACCGTCGTCCGGAATACATTGAGAACTGGTGGAATGTGGTGAACTGGAAGGCCGTAGCCGAACGGTATCAGAAGTTGAAAGGATAAGGTCATTGCAGCGGCGCCCGGATACAACATCCGGGCGTTTTTTCTTAACCTATCGTTTAAAGAAGGTGAACAGAATTCCCAGGATGAATCCCATTTGCCCAATCCAGAAAATAAACATCCATTTGATGAGCTCCGTTCGCTGGGCTTCCATTCGTTGAATCAGTTCCGTTTTTGCTACTTCAATTCTCTGGATTAACTCTGTGCGTATCTCTTCCATTCTGCGGAGTAAGTCTGAACGAATTTCCTCATCGCGTTGAAGCGTTTGTGTGCGAATGGCTTCCATGCGTTCGATTAATTCCGTTTTCAACTGGCTCAGTTCACTGGACAGGCGGCGTTCAAATTTCTCCTCGACGATCTGCAAAATATTTGCTTTCTGATCATTTTGAGCCTGATTAAGCAATTCCACAAGCTCTTCCACTCCCTTTTCCCCGAGTTTGGCCCGTAAGGTTTTTCCCACTGTAACCACTGGCATTGACTTCACCTATGGATTTCTTTTTTAACAAAATACGAATCCCGCATTTTAAAATCAATAATCGGCTTCCCGTTCGGTAACCTCTAATCCAACTTGCTGTTTATACCAAATTATGCTTTAAACCACGAATTGCACGAATTAACACAAATAAAAACAACAAAATCCATTGATTTAGATCTGTATGAAAATTCGCTTCGAGGTTTATTCGTGATCTTATTGATATTTTTTGTGTTCATTCGCGTGATTCGCGGTTTAATGCATTATCTGGGTTTATTTAAATTCAGATGATGCACTCGCCACCGAATTACACGAATTAACATGAACAAGATCCATGTGATGATATCTACATGAAAATGGGATCCGGGTCTTATTGGCTATTTTGTTGATATCTTTCGGATTCATCAGGGTGATTTGCGGTTTCATGCATTATTTGGATTAAAAATTCCCGGTCATTGTGTTGGATCCGTCACCTCAAAGTTCCCTTCCATAGCCCTGACGTTTCTTCCCAATCTACAGAATCTGGCTGATCCTGTCGCAGATCTTTTCCAGGTAAATCTGGTCCTCCTTGCTGAACGGTTCCAGATCATGAGAATCGATATCCAGCCCGCCCACGATTTTGCCTTCCTTAAAAATTGGCACCACAATTTCCGAGCGGACATGCACACTGCAGGACAGGTAATTGGTTTCCTGGCTCACGTCCTGCACCACAAACGTTTCCCCGCGTTCTGCCGCCTGCCCGCAAATTCCCCGCCCAAACGGGATGCGGGTGTGTTCCGTCGGCTCTCCCACAAAAGGCCCCAGTACCAGTTCCCGTGGCGATTGGGAATCCACCAGATAAAATCCCACCCAGTGGTAATAGGGAACCTGCTCTGCCAGCAGCTCACAGACGTGGTGTAACCGTTCTTCAACCGACACGGGCAGCTGAAGCACCTGTTCAATCCGGGCCAGAATTTTTTCAAATATGGCTTCCTTTTCCTGTGCTGGAATCACCATCATTTTTCTCCTCATTCTCCTTATTTTGCCATGGAAAATACGCTTCTGGCGAAGCAGATGCAAGCCGCGCCATTTTTGTGGACCCATTCTTTTCATTCTTCTGTTTTAAAATACCACTTTTGTTTTTATCTTTTAGTTCAAATTTTAAGGGATTAATTTGGAGGACGGGAATGGTCGTTCAAACGTACGCAGATGTTTTTCGGCCAGCGGAACGAACTCAGGCCAGGGTATACAATCTGGCCCTGGTCATCGGGGGAAGTTTGTTCATTGCACTCATGTCCCAACTGGCCATCCGGCTTCCGTTTACGCCGGTACCCGTTACGGGACAAACGTTTGCCGTGCTATTAATTGGCATGTTGTATGGTAGCCGAATGGGAGCGGCAACGGTTCTTGCTTATTTAACCGAAGGGCTGATGGGGTTACCGGTTTTTGCAAATGGGGCAGCGGGATTGGCCTATGCGCTGGGTCCCACCGGGGGTTACCTCATTGGATTTGTACCGGCCGCGTACATTGCAGGATTTCTGGCCGAAAAAGGCTGGCACCGACGCATTGACACCACCCTGCTGGCCCTGGTGATTGCGGATGTGTTTATCTTCCTGTTTGGAGTTGCCTACCTGGCCACCTTCAGCGGTGTGGAAAGTGCCATCCATCTGGGACTTCTACCTTTTATTCCCGGCAATTTGTTAAAGATTGCCCTGGTGGCGTTTCTGCTGCCAACGGGATGGAAAATATTACACCGGCAGAAATCCTGACACCATCGAAGTCTTCTCACCAACTTATAGAAACACCGCCGCTTTGATTTTTCCGACAGCGGCGGTTTTCTGTTTTTCAATTTCTTAACCCAACAGGAACCTCTTTTGGTTTAACCCCAAATAATGCATTAAACCGCGAATGACACGAATGAATTCAAATAATATCAACTAAATAGCGAATATTTCCCGGGAAACATTTTCATCCAGATAGAATCAAGTGCATTTTGTTATTTTTATTAGTGTTAATTCGTGTAATTCGCGGTTCTAATGCATAATCTGGGTTTATATTATCATTCGTGGTAAATTCATGGAATTCACAGGGTGAATGCAAAATCCGGGTTTAAAGGGATTGCACCACGTCCCAGAATTCTTTCCGAATCCGTTCCCATTCCATTTTAAACCAGGGGGTATAGCGTTCCGGATGTTCGGCCATGTCCCGGTCCAGTTCTTCCACATCCATAAATTTCCACTCAGCAATTTCGTTGGGATTCACCTTCACGGGGCCGGAATATTTTCCCACATAAACATAGCACAACTCGTGTTCAGCCCCCTTGTCCTCGAACGGCGCCTGGTAAATAAATTTGTAAAGATAGGTTAATGGCGTGGTAAATCCCAACTCCTCCAGCAAACGGCGTTGGGTGGCGTCTTCGGTGGTTTCTCCCTTGCGCGGGTGACTACAACAGCTATTGGACCAGAACAGTGGCCAGAGGGGCTTCTGGCCACTGCGCTGCTGCAACAACAACTGCCCTTTGTCATTAAAAATGAAAATTGAGAATGCCCGATGCAAAATTCCTTGCCCCTGATGGCAACTGGCCTTGTCCAGATACCCGACAACCTGGTCATGTTCATTCACCAGGATAAGTTCTTCGCTATCAAAAGATACCCGTGGGTGATCGGTCATTTATTGTCCTCGCCTTCTTTTGTTCCAATCTGGGTTACCATGGCTTTGTATCCCGCCCGTTGCATGGCAGCCGCCACGTCATCGGCGTTATCCGGGCAGAGGGCAATCATGGCACCGCCACCGCCCCCACCGGTCAACTTGGCCCCCAGGGCCCCATTATTGCGGGCAATCTCAATCAATTCTTCCAGTTCCCAGCTGGATACCTGCAGGGCATTCAGCAATCCCTGATTAATATTCATCAATTCGCCCAGTCTTTCCAGATCGTATTGTTGAACCGCTTCCACCGCCTGAAGGACCAGCTCGTTAATTTCCTGAAAAATCCGGTTGTACAGCGACTGGTTTTTCTCCCAGGCTTCTCGAACCTTGGCCACCATTTTGGCGGTCAGGCTCTCCACCCCGCTGAGACCGATGACAATGGGAATGGGTTTGGGTACTCGAATTTCTTCCATTTTGGGCGGATCCCCTTTCTGAAAGAGGATAAACTTACCGTATGTTGCCATGGTGTTATCAATTCCAGAAGGAGTGCCATGCACCAATTTTTCCGACTCGTAGGCCAGCCGGTTGATCTCCTCGTTGCTGAGGTTTAATCCAAAATGCTGATCCAGTGCCCGAATAATGGCCACTGCCAGCGCAGCCGATCCTCCCAGTCCCATAGCCCGGGGAATGTGTGGGAAAACTTCAATTCGGACATTCTTGTCCCGCAGGCCCAGTTCGTTCAAAATTAAATCCAGCGACTGGTAAATGGAATACTTGTGTTCCACATTCATGTGGAGTTTTTCTTCCACTCCCCATCGGGGGATGATCAGGTGAATTCCGTCATCGCTGTCTTCCACTTTTGCCTGAATGGCCAGTGGAATGGGTGCAGCCAGGGCGTGACTCCCGTACACCACGGCATGTTCACCCAGCAAAATCACCTTCCCGAATCCGGACGACAGCGGACTCTCGGCTTTTTCGGTAACCAGCACCCGGGGCTTTTCCTTGCGGGATCGAATCTTTTTGACAATTTCCTCGGCCTTCCACACTTTAATCTCGCCGCTTTCTATTAACTGTTCTACGACTTCATCAAAAATGTCGGGCGTAGCCCCTGCGGCCATGGCGACCGTTCGCGCGTGTAAACTCATGTGTCCCCGTTGAATGCCCTCGGTTGAGAGCGCCCGTAGAGCGGCGAAATTCTGGGCCAATCCCACCGCGCCCATCACTTCCATCAACTCCCTGGCGGATTGAATCCCCAGAATGCGATGAGCGATGCGCACCACCGGATTGGATTGCAGCGGCCCACCGACGGTGCCCACTTTCAACGGGAGCTCCAGATAGCCAACCAGATCCCCCTGATCGTTTTTGTACCAGCGGGTCAGCGCCGTATAGGCATTTCCCCGGGCGGCATACGCATGCGCCGCTGCCTCGATGGCGCGCCAATCGTTACCGGTGGCAATCGCCACCGCATCGATTCCGTTCATGATCCCCTTATTATGCGTGGTAGCCCGATAGGGATCGACCACGGCAAATTCGTTGGCCAGGATGATGCCATCCCGCACTTCCTCGCCGGAGTATCCTTTCCCCTCCAGCAACTTCACCGGGATCACCGCCTCCGTGCGCACCATGGACCGATCCGACAGGTTGGACAGAATACGCAAAAACACCTTTCCATTGGTGATCTTTTCGATCAGCGAGGCCACTCCTTCGCACATGCTGTTTACCAGATTGGCTCCCATGGCATCCCGGGTGTCCACCAACAGGTGGACCACCACCATATCCCCCCGGTGAGAAGCATTGGGATGAATCACCACTTCCAGATCCTTAGCACCGCCACCCCGGGCCACCATGTTGGGATGCAGGCTGTTGGCCAGATTTAAAATTTCCTCCTTATTTTGCAGGATGGCATGCTGCGCTTTCGACGGGTGTTCAATATCGACCACCTGAATCTGACCAATCAGGATGGGTTCCGTGCTCTCGCTTTTAAAACCACCCGCAGCCCGAACAATTTTCGCTGCTGAACTCACGGCCGCAATAATCGATGGTTCCTCCACCACCATGGGCACCACGTAGTCCTTGCCATTAATCAGAAAATTCAGCCCCAGGCCCATGGGCAAACTGAACACGCCAATGACGTTCTCCACCATCTTGTCGGCCGCTTCGTTGGTCAAAATCTGCCGACCATTCACCAGCATCTGATAATCTTCTTTGGTAATGATGTCCCGCTCCAGCAGGATGCGTAAACGTTCTTCTACCGAATACTGGTAAAACTTAGGTATTCTGGAACGATCCATTGTTGCTTCCCTCGCGTTATGAATTTATGTACACTCCTTCAACATCAATCGGTAAATCAAAAACGGTGTATCCAGCGGATGTCAACATGTTTCTGGCCTGTTCAATTTCGGCCAGATCGTCGGAAAAAACAATCCCAAAATCGCCACCACCGGCACCTGAGGGCTTGTACACCACCCCCCGATGCCGTACCCGTTCCGCAATGTCCCGGTGTATATCGGATATTATCGGGGCCTGACTTTTTTCGGTTAGTTTTACGAACATCTGATAATAGAGTTCAACAATCTCCAGAAAGGCACCCACGTTCTGATGCACGAACGCATCCGCCCCCTGTTCAGAGAGTGCGATCAATTCGGCAAAAATCTTTGCATGCGTTTCTGGAAATTGTCGCTGAAATGCTTCGATCCGCTGAAGCATTTCCGGGGTGGCGGCCGGTTGCCCGGTCCACACAAATAACATATGGAGATTGGTCGGAATGGGGACATATTCAATGGTGGCCGGTAGCGTGTTGGGGATTGGGGGCATCCGGTACACCAGCGTCCGTCCCATGGTGCTGGCGGCAATATCCACGCCGCTTCCCATGCGTCCCTGTGCCCGCTGATGCGCCTGAAGCGCCGCCAGCAGGAGGGACTCCGCGTATTCCGGGGACGTTCGGCCACCCGGAATTAGATTTTCGAAAAGCCCTGCCAGTATGGCGACCGTCACCGCGGCACTGGATCCCAGACCCAGCTTCTGCCCGTCATCCGTAAAAAATTCGCGGGTGGAAATGTCGAGCTCAAAAGCGGGGAAGGCGACTTCCCGTTCCCGATACCACTGCCAGGCCACTTCAAGGGCGGCACGCACAAAGGCGGTTTTGCGAACCCATTCCGGCGGCTGAGGATGGGTAAACCGAACCTGTCCCAGAGGGGTTGCCTCCAGAAGCACCTGCTTTACCCCGATTTCCGGTGCAGACAGGCAAATGTGCGGAGTGGATGCCGGGCGAAACTGCACCCGGGCGTAACGTCCCACCGCCGTCACCAGTGCCGGTGCACCCCGTAATACCGCATACTCTCCCAGCAAAATCAATTTCCCTGGTGCCCGCGTCGTCGCATTCACGAATCGTCCTCTATTATTCGTGCTTCTTTACCCAGTCCGGTAATAAACAGACGATGTACGCCGGGAATGCCCCCCAGCTCCCGGCGCACCTGCTCCAGGGCCTCGGGCAGGCAAATGGCCTTCACCTGGGGCCCCGCATCGATGGTAAAAAATACGGGAATCCCCTGATGGCGCAACCGCCGAATGTGATGCATCAGCTCCACCGTGGTACCGTTCCAGTATACAATCCCCGGACGGGCAGACATGGCCAGGCCGTGCATTTTCAGGCAGCTATGTTCGGAAATCTCGGCCAACTTCTCAAAGTCCCGGGCCAGGAGTGCCTGTCGCATCTCGGCCAGATCCTTGACCGATGCCTGCACCCAGGCCTCGTAAAATGGCGAAGTGCTTGCAGTCCGTTCCATGCCTTCGGTGGAGCCGATATCTTTTTCGGATGTGCTGGTAATGCAGATAACCACGTGGAGTGGCCAGGCTTCCGGAGGGAGCAGGGGTTCTGCAAACGCATCGGAGCCATCGGGATCTTCGCCGGCGTGCATTTCCACAAATCCTCCAAAAATGGATCGGGCCGCAGATCCGGATCCCTGACGGGCAATCATCGAAAGTTCCCGCGGCGATAAATCGAGCTGAAACGCCCGATTGGCGGCCACCGCCAGTGCAGCAAATCCCGATGCTGACGAGGCCAATCCCGCAGCCGTGGGGAAGTTGTTTTCGCTATCCACCCGGGCAAATACCTGTTGACCCGATCGCTGACGAAATAAGTCCAGAAATGTCTGTACCCGGCGCTGCTGATTTTCCGGTCCCGGAGCGCCGTTCAAATAAAACACATCGCTGGACAGTGAGGGGTCCAGAGTCAACGTGGTTCGGGAGTAAAGCGTATCCAGAGTAATCGAAATGGATCCCACCGCCGGCAAATTGCCCCGTTTTTGACGTTTGCCCCAGTATTTCACCAGCGCAATGTTGGGATGCGCCAGGGCGGTGATTTTCTTCCCGATCTCCATGATTGTTCATCCTGTTGTGCTCAACAAATTGTCCTAAAACGTCCTGCAAATGGAAACACAATTTTAAAAAAATGGTTCATGCCAGTCCCCTCTTAAATTCCCCGTGGCGTTTCTGACCGGGGGACCACTTCGATGGCCACCTCCGCTGGTGGACGAATTTCGCCGATCAGAGCGGATTGAGGATAAACGGCCTTCAGCTCCTGCAGACACGTCCGGACGTGCGGGCGGGGGACACAAATTAACAGTCCTCCCGAAGTCTGGGGATCATAAAGTAACGCCTTTTGTTCGGGGGACAGGGCTTCCGAAATGCGGGCGTGAGGTTCTGCATATTGGCGATTGGCCTGCAGACCCCCTGGAAGATGCCCCTGAGCCGCCAGTTCCAACGCGCCTTCCAGCAAGGGGATCCGGTCCATCCACAGCCGGGCGCTGACCTCGCTGGCCCGAACCACCTCCAGCAAGTGCCCCAGCAATCCAAAACCGGTCACATCGGTGCAGGCGTGGACCTGGTACCGCTTCATTATCTGAGACGCCCTGTCATTAAGCTGAGCCATTACCCGGGTTACCGCTTCCAGCTGTTTTGATGAAAGCCGGTTATTCTTCAGGGCGGTGGTCAAAATGCCACTGCCCAGTGGTTTGGTTAATAGAATGCCATCCCCCGGCCGCGCACCGGCATTGGTCACCACCTCGTCGGGATGCGCCAGACCGGTCACGGCTACCCCAAACTTAAGTTCGGGATCCTTTACTGAGTGACCGCCCAGAAGCGCTACACCCGCCTCCGCCAATTTTTCCATTCCTCCGACCAATATTTCCCCCAGCACGTTCAGATCCACCCGTTCTGCCGGAAAGCCCACAATATTCAACGCTGTGATGGGCCGGCCGCCCATGGCGTAAATATCGCTCAGCGCATTGGCCACCGCAATCCTTCCAAAATCCCGGGGATTATCCACCACGGGTGTAAAAAAATCCACCGTTTGAATCAGGACCTGTTCATCGGATAATCGATACACCCCGGCATCGTCGTGCGATGCCAGTCCCACCAGCAGTGACGGATCGTTCTGTTCCGGTAGCTGCTGCAATATCCTGTCCAGCTCCGCTGGACCCAATTTGGAGGCTCAACCGGCGCAGGTCACCAGGTGGGTCAGTTTAAAAATTTCCTGGCGGTCCAGATTGGTGCTCTGTTTTTTCACCGTTTCTCCAATTTTGCATCCGAAATTTCAATTTAAGGCTTTGCCGTTGTATATTCAACTGAAACAAATTGTACTGAAGAGGGTGCATTTGAACACGACCATCCGCTGGCCCATTGTGGCCATTGTTCTGGCGGCCGGGGAATCCCGCCGCATGGGAAAGCAAAACAAGCTCCTGCTCCCCTGCGAAAAAGACACGGTGCTGGAAACCGTGGTGGATCGGCTGAGCGCGTTGCCGTTTCGGGAACGGATTGTGGTGCTGGGGAAAGATGCCGACCGGATGCTCCCCCTGCTGCAAAACCGCCCTGTTCAGATCGTGCGGAACCTCGATTTTCGGACAGGAATATCTTCGTCGATTCGGGCAGGTGTGCAGGCCGTTAAAGGGGGTGTCCAGGGCTACCTGTTCTACCTGGCAGACATGCCCTTTGTGCTGCCACAGACCATTCGTGCCCTTTGCGAGGTGTTCCTGCAACATCCAGATGCGGGTATCGTCCTGCCAGTGTATCAACGCCGCCGGGGAAATCCGGTCATCGTTCACCAGAAACTGACCCCTGAACTGCTCGCCCTGCAGGGGGATGCTGGTGCCCGCCAGCTGATGCAGCGCTTTGTCGAGCAGGTCGTTGAGGTCCCGGTAAACGATCCGGGCATTCATCGGGACATTGACACCATGGCGGATGCCCGCAGGTGGTTAGGATCTGGAGACTGTTAACGAACGGCCGAAATCGAAAGAAAAAAGGTCTGCGTGGGTGGAAATGAACCCAAATAATGCAATAAGTCACGAATCCCGTGAATACATTTGAAAAATATCAACAAATAGTTAAACATAAATTTTGCATGAAACCGTGAATCCCGCGAGTAAAACCCAAAATATCAATTAAATCGCGATTAAACCTCGAAACACATTTTCATCCAGATATAATCCAATGTATTTTTTTAATTTTATTCGTGTTAATGCGTGTCATTCGTGCCTAACGCATTATCCGGGTTAAACAGGTTAAAAAAGCTGTCAGATTGGGAACCGGAGGAGACCGCACGTGGGAGTTGGTGGAGTACCATTCCCGGCCGGGATTCAGGTAGACCAAAGATTAATTAGCCCAATTCATGATTGTGGGCCGGATGGTTGCTCCGGATAGTGAATGGAGTGGCTGGCAGTGGAAAGCCGCATTCCCTTTTCGACCGGGCCTGGCAGACGGATAATTGTCCGGAGCGAGAGACTCAATCTCCTCAGCGGTCAAAAGAACAAATAACGGGGTACCCGCCGTTTATATTCCAGATATCGTTCCCCATGTACTTCGGTCAGATACGACTCTTCCCTCCGAATCATCCAGTGGATGAACCCAAACGCAATGCATGACAGCACCAGCAGGATGACATTCTGGAGCAGCAAGGTGTAGCCGAAAAACATCAGCAGGTAGGATACAAAATAAGGATTTCGGGTCAATCGATAAATACCATCGGTGATGAGTTCTGTCCGCTGACCATCCACCACTCCCACACGCCAGGAATCCCTCAATCCAATCAATGCTGCCAGAGAAAGAAACAGGCTGATCAGTAAGAGGAACCCACCCAATCCCATGGAAAGGGACGGACTCATGACCCGAAAGGTGCCTGGTGCTCCCGGATAGGCACTGATGCCAATGGCCATTGCGATAAACAGGGCGAAAAAGATGATGGACAATCGGGCCTCGATGTTTTTCCCCCGAATAGGTTGTCCGATTTTTCGCCGCAGGGTCACGTTGCGAATCCCAAACATCCCCTGAAACAATAGTTGATGAAAAATCACCAGCCAGAATGTTAAACCCCTCATTTGTCCCCTCACTGGTATGGTTAAATGCAAGTTAAGAGTCCACCCCCTGATTGGGCAAGTAAAACTCAAATTCGGTATTCGACCCCGAATGCATGTCAATGGACCCCAATACGCACAAATCCCCGGAAACCAAACAAAATCTTTATCCCAGATTATGCATCCGCCTACGAATGACACGAATGAACGCGAACAAAATTAATAAAATCCGTTTGATGATATCCGGATAAAAAATGTGTTCCGGGATTTTATCGCTATTTTGTTGATATTATTCGGATTTATTCGTGTGATTCGTGGTTTAACGCATTATTTGGATTAAAGGTATTCAAATATCCTGATGCACATCAGCCATCGTTTATTTCCATTCAAAAAATTAATTTGCAAAGGAACTCCGAATTTAATATTATTAACAAAAATCAAAAATTACCATGGCGTGGTTACAAACAAAAGCAACTGTGGACAGTCAAGGACGGTTAAAAATTATCGACAAAATCCCCCCGTTAAAGGAAGGTCAGGTATTCGACATTATTATATTGATGCCAGGTTATCAATCCAGAAGAAAGCAGTGGAAAAGGATCTTGAATAGTCTGGGAACGTATTGTGATGAAGATTTAAAGGAAATTAAACAGGTCAAAAAGGGGCTGGCACATTGGGAGCCAGAGGAGTATTAATCGATTCATCCATTATCATCGATTTCTTCAGGAAACAAAACAAATCCCGCACCCACCTCTATGCTTTATTTGACGCCTGCGATCATTTGTTCATTTCCATTATCACCCATTACGAGCTTCTTTGCGGCGCAACATCTCCACAACTGTCAAGAGATATGAAGCAATTATTAAGTTTATTTTTAATTGTGGAATTTAGCATGCAGGAAAGTGAATGTGCCGCCGAAATTTATCGTGATTTGAAGCGTCAAAATAAGCTTATCAATGTACTGGATATACTTATTGCTGCCACCTCAATAACACTGGACGTACCATTGGCCACCTTAAATACTCAACATTTCTCCAGAATTCAAAATTTAAAAATGTTTCCTCTTGGTTAGGTTTTAGGCATTGTTGCCTGTGATTCATCATCGGAATAATGGCGATTGATCCGCCAATCCCGGCAAACATCTCCCGGGATTAGATCTATGAAGCGGGTGGAAATCCTCCCTCAGGAATCAGGCTGTCATCCTCAGGCAATGTTGTCCCCGGGGCGGGAAGGTGCGCCGGTTCCCCTGCCCTCCAATTTTAATTCCGGGTTTAAATCAGGAATAATCCCAAATAAAGCGTTAAACCACAAACCACGCGAATAAAACCAAACCATACCCACAAAATCGTGAATATACCCTGAAACAAATTTTCATCCAGATCTTATTTAATGTATTTGATTATTTTTATTTGTGTTAATTCGTGCAATTCGTGGTCTAATGCATAATCTGGAATAATGCTTCAGGCCTTAATACCACCTGAATCCACTAACCCTATCGAACATCACCACATGGCGCCGGGTATTGCTGTCCAACACCACTTCCCGTTCATCCACATAGTTCCATTCGTCGGGATCGGGGCTATCCCCAATTTCAATGCGCACCCGATGACGCCCTTCGGGAATGGGTAGCTTTTCAATGGCCAGGCTGGTGCCATCATTAAACAGGCCACCGGGACGATAGGATTTGTTCAGCACTTCCTTCCCATCCACAAAAATTCGCATTCTAACAGGCACCCGAACCCGCTGGATGGATGCCGCACCCCGCATGTGGGGTAACAATTCGTCATTGCTTTTCTGGGTGGCCGCCGATTGCTCCACCAGCTGACCGGGATGTTTGAAGGACACCACCACCTCCGGATGTTCCGGTACAACGGTGGGATACCAGGCATCGCTGGGAACAACCGTGGCCAGGCTCAGTCCCAACACCAGTACCGCCGCCACCGTCCAGCGATAGAATCGGCTACGTGGAGATCGCTGTGGTATGCGGCCCTCCTGCTGGAACTGCCGTGCGGCTTTTAAAAACGCATCCTTTTCGGTGCGATCCACACGCAGATGGTACACCGGTGTGTCCCCTACTTTTTCTTTTCGCAGGGCGGGCTTGCGTTCTCCATCCAGTCGTTCGGCTGTCCACTCCACTCCCTTGCGACAATAAGGATCCAGATCGCAACTGACGATCAGCACTCCGGCAGCACCCTTGCGTACCGCGCGTTCGATCAGCAACGGATGTACCCACCCGGCACAGGGAACCGGCAATATCCGATATCCGGGTAATTCGGGACTTTCTCCGGCTGCATTCAATTGCAGATCGGCACCGGCGGATTCGGCACAAATAAAGGCCAGATAAGGCGGGGTCTGCCCCGGCGAAGACGCTTCCAGAACCTGATTGATCCACTGCCGGATATCCAGCGGTTCCAGTAACGGATAGGTCACACCTGCGGGATCGCAGGAGCCCACGCAAATCCCGCACCCCACACAGCGGGCAGGATCCACCGACGCGTACGGTTCTTCCCGATCGGCACGGGGCATCATGGTAATGGCATTGTAGGGGCAATCCTGGTAGCACTGCGTGCATCCATTGCACCGGCTTTCCAGCACCCTGGCCACCGGGGATTTCCGCCTTTGCAGCAACCATGGCACGGCGGTAACCAGAACGGTGAGCACCAACGTTATCATCCACAACATGCCGCCCTCCAGCCGATCGGTGAGAAAGAGCGGAAACAGGTAGAACCAATCAATGGTCAGTTTGTCGGGAACGGTGAGCATATCGGCGCGGGGTGCCGAAGTGGCGGGATAAATCACCGATAAGATTGTTAGCGAAATCAAAATGGCCCAGGTTAATTTCGCCCGGGTAAAAAATACCGAACGGTTTAATCGCATGATGTGAATCCACAGAGCAATCCCGATGCCCAGAGGAATCAGCATGTGCATAAAAAAGACCAGGAAGAAGAGCAGGGAGTTGACACTTTCATTGGTTAAAAAAGATCGGGAAAGAGGATCGGCAAAAAAGGGCAGCACATCCAGCATCCGGGCGGAACCCAGTGCCACCAGCTGGGCACGCTGATCCCAGACCAGCCAGTACCCCAGCCAGCCATCCACCCAGAGCAGTCCTGCCAGCACCACGCCCGAAACCCAGGCCAGCCAGCGCGGCCCACTAAACTTCCCGGCAAAAAGCACCTGAAAGGCATGTAATACCATGAACAGGATGCAGGCATCGGAACTGTAACGGTGCAGGGAGCGCATCAACTGTCCCAGAAAGGAAGAGGTGCGCATGGACTCCAGCGAGTCGTATGCGTAATGAATGCTGGGACTATACCAGAACAGAAGCAGAATGCCGGAAATCAGAGCGATCACAAACGTGGTGTTTGCCACCGCCCCCATCTGGGCAAAGGGGTTTAACGTATCGGGCAGTGCCGTCTTAACCCACTGATTCAATCGAATAAACAGGGTATTCCATTGGCGCAGTAACCGTTCGCCAACCAGCTGCGGATGCGAGCGCGCATCACCAACCGACCGAAACGGTAACTGAACGGGGGCACGCCTTTTCGCACGCGACAGCGTTGGAGTTTCCATTGGGCCTTCCTGTTTAAAGCGTTGACGTCGATGTGTTTACCGGTTCATGAATCAGCAATTTCAGGGCGGTGGTCAACCAGTTTTCCTGTTGCTGACCCAGGGAAAACCGATAGGCCACCCGCCCGGCTTTGTCCACCAATATAAACAAATTGGCATGACTGATCACCCCGGTTTCGGGATCCTTCTGCCGGGAAATGCTATAGTTGTCCAGCGCCCGATTCACCGGCTCTGGATCTCCGGTAAGGAAATGGATGTACGGTGCATCCAGTTGTTGATTGGTAGCCAGCATCTGCAATATTTCTGGCGAATCGTTTTCGGGATCCAGCGAAATCACCAGCACCTTCAGTTGCTGTTTTTCCGCTTCGGTTAACCGGGCAAAGACCCGCTTGGCCTGCTGCAAGATCAGCGGGCAGGTGTGTCCACAACTGGCATATACCGCCGTCACCAACACCACCTTGCCGCGCAGTTCGGAAAGTCGAATGGTCTGGCCACGATGATCCGTTAGCGTGAAATCGGGTGCCCGAAACTCCGTTCGCAGCTGTTCCGCAGGAAAGGGCAACTCTTCCTGACTGGCCTGACTGTCCACCGGAAACGCCACCGCAAAAATCACCGCCGCTACCAGAACCACCATAAAACCGCCCCCAATATAGGGAAACAATCCCTGGCGATTCATCTGAAACACCTGGCGCAACTGATTCCACCAGACCGCCAGAATGACCGTTCCAATCAACAATGGCTGCAACATGAACATGACCACGTAGGACCATTCCATGGTGCCGGTCGCGGGATCGTAGCGGAAACACCAGATTTTAAAGTCCTCTGCAAACGCCGCCAGCGCACCGGATTCCGTCGGTAGCAAAATGACCAGGATCATCAGAAGCGTGAAGAAGAAAAGCACCGAGAGCATTAACACCGCAAAACGCCAGCTAATAATGAATTTCTGAAACTGGTTATAAAATCCCATGGCTACCCCTCACCTGTCACCTGATTCAATGATTATCTAAATTCATCCAGACCGTCCTTCCAGGCCGTTTCGCCTGGAATGAAACGAGAGCATTCCCATCCCTGCCCTGACCAGAACAGGGTCGCTGCACAATCCAACCCAAAAAAGAACTCCGCCCCCGGCATGGAACCGGTCTGGCGGAGTTCTGTGGGAGTCCCTTCCAGGGAATCATCGGAATCCATCCTTTTTATCTTCTGAAAACCCGACTGTCGATTAACGCACGTACCACACATCGGCCAGGGCTTTCCAGTTGGCAAAGTAATACACCATGAACGATACCAGCAACACAAACACCAGCACCACCGTGCCAGGTACTTTGTGGGCAATTTCTTCAAATTTTTCGTCTTTTTTCCGGGCAAAAATTTCCATGCTCAGTTTGAATTTCTCCGCAGGCTGCCAACCGCTGAAGGGTTGTCCAGCAAGGGATTTACCAAAGAACACCGCCGCTACCACCAGCAAAATGAAAATCAGCGCCCCGGTGAATGCCAGGATTCCGCCAATGCCCAGCAAGCCCAGCATGAAATGTGCCGCTGCATCGAACCCGGCCGATAAGGGTGCACCGGTAAAATTCACATCCCAGTGACGCCGCGGTACACCGTAGGAACCGGCAAAGGACATTCCGATGGACAACAACACCACACCCGATGCGAAAATGTACGGCTGAATACGGGCCAGTCCCTTAAAATAAAAATCCCGCTGAAAGATCAGTGGCACCACATAATAGGTTAAGCCCATGAAAGCCAGCGTGGTACCCCCCACGACCGTGGCGTGGAAATGTCCCGGTACCCGCAGCGTATTATGGGCAATGATGTTGATCTGTTCCGTCCCGATGGTCACGCCGGTAATGCCACCGATGAATCCGAAAATCACGATGGACATGAACATGGAAGAAAAGCCCGGATCGCTCCAGGGTGCGGACGTGAGCCAGTTGAAAATGCCGCGGGTAAATCCCTTCAGCCGCTGGGCCACTTCAATGGATGCTGGCACGGTGAAGCCGTGGATCATGGAAGCCAGCACCGCCAGATACATGGCGTAGGAGGTGTTCCAGATCTTCCAGGAGGCGTTCAGGCCTGGATCCACCAGCAGATGGTGTGCAGAAGCCAGATTGATGAACAGAATGTAGAAAACAAACGCCACCCGGCATACGGTCTCGTTCAACGGTTTGGCACCGGTGGTCAAAGTGGCCAGGAAATACCAGACCGCCACCATGGCTGCCACATTAATCTGCTGCGACGGATGTCCCAATCCCCACCAGACCAGCCGATACCATCCGGCATCGATGTTTTCAATCAATCCCAGCGACCACAGAAAGCTGGGGATCATGACCGTGGCACCGTGCAGCAGTGTCAGCACAGCAATGATGGCCGCAGCCAGCGCCCCAAAGGCAACCAGCGGCATGGATCCTTCGTAGGTCTTATCCCGCTGGGCAATGTAGATGGTGGCAAAAAAGTTGAACACCGCCGTCAGCGTGCCCACGGCAAACAGGATGATTCCCAGATAAAACAGCGGATGCGCCTTCAGAGGCACGTAGGAAGTCATCAACACGTCGCCCTTTCCGATCAGCACGATGTAGTCCACCATCAGGGCACCCACCACCATCAAAATGTAGGCCACCCAGGCCACCTTTCGGGAAAACAAGCGGGTGTTTAACAGACTGGTTCCAGCAAAATAGAGAATGGCAATTTCAAAGGAAATAATCCAGAAAATCAACATATTCAGGCCATGCAGGGTTAACACGCGGTAAAACCACATGGCAGACAACAGATGCACGGCCTGCCAGCGCGTCAGGGCGATCAGCAAAGCCGCAATCGCGCCAATCAGAAAAAACACCACTGCGGCCACCGCATGGGCCCGGATGAAAAACTGTGCATCCAGGCATACCGGCAGCCCGGTTGTATTACAGGTGCGATACCGACCTTCTAAAAAGTTACCCATGGCATTCTCTCCTATTCTACGATGATTCGACCTGTCATTAAATGATGACCGATGCCACAAAATTCATTGCAGATGATTTGATAAACCCCCTTACTGGTAGGCGTCAGGGTAATGACATGATCGTAACCCGGAAGCGCCTGAAAGTTGATGTTAATGGGCAACACCGAAAACCCATGCTGCAAATCCACCGAAGAGATGTGCAGGCGATACGTCTGGCCTTCTTTTAACTTCAGAATGGGATACCAGCGCCACATCTGACCCACCAGGTATGCATCGCCACCGGGAGAGGGCTCCACAATGGGAATGCCATTTTCTTCTCCCACCTTGTTGGTCTCCACAAACCGGGTGACCCGTTCCATAAACTCTGCCGGCGTCACCGCATACGATTCTCCGGTCGCGTTTTGTTTTCCCTTAAAATGCCAGTAGGGCATGGCCAGGAACATGATCATACACCAGACCAGCGCCACCCCTACCCACAGCCGCTCGCTTCCTGCAGGGGGCTTAAACCAATCGGATTCCGGTACTTTAATGCTCATAGTTGTCCTCCTGGATAATTATGGTAACAGTGCTTTCGCCATGTTGACAATCTGATACCACCCCCATGCGGTGTACGACAAAATGGGGATGAGCAAACCTAACGCCAGAAGTAACCAGGGATTGTCCATCAACTTCTGAAGGGGATGCTTTTGATTGCCTTCCATAATGCCCTCCTTTTTTTTATGATGAATAAAGGAACTGCTGGCGAAACGGCTGTGGTAACAATCCAGATAAATAGAATTCCCCCGGCAATGGCCATCAGCCCACCCAGCCCCATCAACCCCATGCCCACATATTCTTTCAGGGTGTGGATTTGCTGTTCGGCGCCGTAAACCTTGCGGGTGAGTCCGGCCATGGCAAACCCCACGGCAAAGATGGTCTGCCCAAACCCGAAAACCACCGGCTGCCAGCTGGCCATTCGCTGCAACAACCGGGAAAGTACCGGAAACCCAAAAAACGGTAATAGCTGATAAACCATCACCATATAGATCACCGTGATGGAACCGATGGCGGCGTGATAGTGGGCGGGCACCAGCGTATTCGACGTCCGAATGAAAGCGCCCAGAAGAAATCCGGTAAGAATTAAGGTGATGCTGGCCAGAAAGCCCAGCGCCGGGGTTTGCTGCCAGAACAGTCGGCGATCCGCTGCCGATACCCGGCGAAAATACGCATACCCCATGACGAAAAGAAACCCCAGCACACCGGGGAAAATGCCAAATTGCATCAGGCGGGTAAACTGGGAATAATAAAACCCGGTGTTGGGGGCGTGATAGGCAATGTAGGGAGCATACAACAACGGCAGCCACAACAGGGCAAATAAACTATTGGTCAGGCGAAGCGACAGCCAGGGACGACCGGGCAGGCGAGAAAATAAAATGAGCCAGACGTTGACCATGCCCATGACGTTCACCGATTGCAGGACATGCCCCGCCCCCCAGAACAGGTAATCGTAATAAAAAGCGGCATCCAGTTGATTGGACAATCGCCACCAGGTAATGATCAGGGTCATGACGGCCAGCAGAAAGGCAATGGCCGTCCACCGCAGTCCGTGTTGCACGGATACCGGTAAAATGGGATGATCTCTATCGACAATGGCGCGAACACGAAATGGATGCGCCTGCAGGTAAGTAACCACCAGAGCCAGCAAAACCAGTCCCATTCCGATAAAAAAGAGTGGATGATCCAGCACCGGAATATAATTGGACATGATGGGTTCAGCCGCCGGAAACATTCCGCTAATAATAAACAGGGCGATTCCCATCATGGCCAGATGCGGAGGCTCCAGCGTTCCCCCGCGTTTCGATCGATATCCGGGAAGCAGCGTGTACAAACTGGCCAGAACAGCCGATAACCACACAAACAAGGCCAGATTGACGTGGATGACCAGACAACGGCGGGCAAATTGGGGATCGGTAATGAGATGATGAATCAGCGGAGCCCTTCCAATCACCAGGACAAAGGAAAGAAAACCGGCCAGCATTAACGCGCCAATGCCGATGCCCAACCACTGCCGGGAGGTTTTGTAGGGCTCCATGATAATCCCCGATTAAATTCCAGATCGCCTTTTAATAGACCTCGATGTCCAATTTAAGGAAAAATCAATAGACTGTCAAGTCCATTAAACATTTTTGTGAAAAATTGTTCAAGAGCAATATTCAATGCCTGTAAACATTTCACATTCGCCCATATTTTTAAAATATTTTGAACAATCGCTGGATAATCCTTCGGAAAAAGGCTAAATTATCTCAGGGGAACTTCCAGGGAAAAAATAACGTAACGTTCGGGACTGGTGATGAACAGGGAGGCGTTTCATGAGACTCACGCAAACGGCGGAGTATGCGCTACGGGTAATGGCCTTGCTGGCAGCGAATCCTCCAGATAAACCGGTACGGGCACGGGATTTATCCGAGGAAACGGGGATTCCCCTGCACTATCTGTCAAAAATCATGCGGCGACTGGTCGCGGCCGGACTGCTAAACTCCCAGAAAGGCCACGGCGGGGGCTTTGTACTGGCCCGTCCACTGTCAGAGATCTACTTCTCTGATGTGCTCAAAGCGGTGAATTACGACACCGAACCCTCCACCTGCGTTTTTGGATGGGAAGAATGCAGCGAAGACAAGCCATGCCCCCTGCATTTTTTCTGGCGCGACCTGAAGGAATATTTCAGCCAGTGGGCCGAGCAGCATACCCTGGAAGAGGTCAAGCAGTATTTGTTGCAAAATGAACATGGTTAACGGGATGCCGGGAATGCTAACCCGGTAGACCGAAAGTCAAGGCCATTCCGAAAACGCAAAAAATTCTGCTGACAATCGTTCCAGCAGGGGGCAGAGGTGTCCCCTCCCTTCCTATTCCCGTCCAGAGAAAATCCACCCCCGGATTCCACTCGCCGTCCGGAATGGGGCTTTGCTTCCATCACCTTCTGAATTTCGCCCCATTCATCCCATATTATGCAATAGCCTACGAATGCATAATCCGGGTTCATGGATGACATCCTCAACCCACTGGCCGGCTGAGGATCCAAAATATTGCCACCTGTAATGATTTCGGTTGGATCAACTTTTGAGATCAATTTTAATTTTAGTTTGAGAAATATTTATCAAATAAATATATTAATTGTAGAGGGCATAAAGAAGGGAGAGTGTACCTTGAAGGCCAATCATCAGCAAATGGCAGAGAAAATGGCGGAGCTGGTGTTTATCCTCCGCCAGAAGTGTACCGCAAAGGACATGGTCATTGTCAAACGCATGAACATTACACCTGCCGAATTTAACTGTCTCCTTCAGTTTCTCAGCAATGATCAGCTGGCGGTCAAGGCACTGGCGGAACGGCTGCACATTACCCCGGGAGGGGTCACCCGGATCGTGACCTCGCTGGAAAAGAAGGGCATTGTGAAGCGTGACATTGCCCCCTACGACCGCCGGGGAATCATCGTCAGCCTGACCGAAAAGGGCAAAGACGTGGTACACCAGATCAAGCACGTTTCCGAAGAACTGCACGGGGAGATTCTGGAAGAGATCGACGCCGAGCACCGGGAAGCCATCATCCGGGCCATATCCCATCTGATTCAGGCAATTGATCGCTGGCTGGAACAGCAGGAAATGGCGGAGAGTGCGCAGTAGTTCAGGGGATTAGATGGATTCGATACACCACCGGCGAACGATCGGCGCGATCGCTGCGGAAGATCAGGCCAATCCGGAACGGTACCGTAATTTGCTGAGCACTTAGATCGATTTCTGTGCGGTAAACGCCGCGACGCAATCCCGCACTGCGATGGGAACGGGAAAGGGGAATCTGCACGTGTTTATCGGGAGAGCGAATATCCACTTCCAGCGCGGTACCCATGGGCAGCTCATACACAATTTGGATCTTTTCCACATTCTGATGAATGGATCGGGAAACCCACACCCCTTCTTCCACAAATTGAGGGGTGGCCACGGCCTCCCCAATTCGCCAGCGGGAACCCCGTTGGGCACAGTAAAACAGGTGAATGCGCTGATCGAAAAAGGCCAGAACCGGTCGCATCAGGCGTCCTCCTTCCCAGCGGGCTTCGGGCTTCAAAATCTTCTCCGGAGAATGCCATCGAATGCCGTCCGCAGACTGCACCCGAAAAATCGATGTCCGAAATCCACGGGTGAGTTCCAGCTGCACGTAATACATCCAGTATGTGTCTCCATCAAACTGCACAAACGGGGCAATCACCCCCGGTGGCGAGGAAAAAATGGGATTGGCTTCCCCTGCCTGCCAGCGGACGCCATCGGAAGATTCCACCAGCCCGATTGCGGAAAATACCCCCTGAAATCCGGTGTAGTACATCCGATACGTCCGCCGAATCGGATCGTACATGACAAAGGCGTACGCCGTACCGTCTCCATCCCAGCCTCCGGCAGTCGGTTCCAGGATGGGCGATGGCGGTTCTACCCGCCATTCCCCATTGACGAAAACCGCCCGTCCCAATCGGTAGCCCAGTTCGGAATCCTGCCAGTTTCCGCTAAAGTACATCACGGTGCGGTGGGGATGCATCAGCACGGAAGGCGCGACCTGATGATAATCGTCCCAGTTTTGGGGGGACTGGATGGGCAGAGGTTGCAGGGGACGGATCCAGAACCAGCCGGTGGAATCCAGCCGGGCAACCCCCAGGCGATACTGTCCCCGGGCATCGCCATCGTAATACAGGTGAACCGCTTCCGGGGTTACCACAACAAATGGATCGGCCACATCCTGGCGATCCCAGCCCGACCGGGAAGGCCGAAAAATGGGATTTTTGGGCAATTTGAAAAATGCACCCGACCGATGCTTCAACATCATCATTCCCGGATAGGACGTCCAGTCCAGATTCCGCAGAGAATCGGCTTCATGAAATGGCAGGGAAATGGATTGTGCCATTAACAGAGGAGTGCCCAAAAGAATCCCAACAATCACACCCATTCTGCGCATGCCCGTAAAATCCCCGGATTAGCTATGGCCATCCCCATCCAGAACCTGGCGGATTTTTTTGGCCAGTTGTTCGATGGTATAGGGTTTTTGAATGAAAAATATGCCTTCTTCCAGCACGCCATGGTGGACGATCTGTTCATCGGTGTAGCCGGAGGCAAACAGCACTTTCAGATCCGACCGCATTTCCAGAATCCGATCGGCCAGTTCCTTTCCTCCCATCTGTGGCATCACGGTATCAGTCACCAGAATATCGATTTTGCCGTTGTGTTTCCGGAACAATTCCAGCGCTTCCTTTCCATTCGCCGCCTGAATCACGCGATACCCCAGGGACGACAGGGCTTCACAGCCGAAATGCCGCACGCCATCGTCATCTTCCACAAACAGGATGGTTTCGTTCCCCCGGATCACACTGGGCAGGCGATCCGGCGAAAAGCTATCGGCCTTTTGCGCCCGTGTTTCGGCAGGCCAGTAAATCTTAAACGTACTGCCCTCGCCGGGTTCGCTGTACACGTAAATATCGGCGTTGTTTTGCTGCACAATTCCATAAACCATGGAAAGTCCCAGACCGGTACCCTTGCGTTCCTTCTTGGTGGTAAAAAAGGGTTCAAATATCCGGCTCTTCACCTCTTCCGTCATCCCGATGCCCGTGTCGCTAACGGATAATACCACAAACCAGCCCGTCCGTTCCACGGGATGGATCCCGAAGGTTCGTTTGTCAAGAAACACCGCATCGGTGGCAATGATAATTCGATCGGTGGTCTGATGTTCCTTCTTGGCCTGAATGGCATCCTGCGCATTCACGATCAGGTTGATTAAGATTTGTTCAATCTGTCCCGGATCGGCCTTGATGGGTGGAACGTCGGGATTCAGCTTCAACTGGATATCGATATCCTCGCTGATCAGCCGCCGCAGCATTTTCTGCATGTTGCGAATCACATCGTTGATATTGATCACCTTCAGTTCCACAATCTGTTTTCGGCTGAATCCCAGCAACTGGCGGGTCAACTTGGCGGCCAGATCGCACCCTTTTACAATTTCCAGCAAGTCTTTCCGGGTGGCTTCATCCTGATTGGCCCGCAGCAATGCCAGCTGGGCATGCCCATTGATGGCGGTAAGGATGTTGTTAAAGTCGTGGGCAATCCCACCCGCCAGCTTGCCAATGGCTTCCATTTTCTGCGCCTGCCGCAACTGATTTTCCAGATTCACCTGGTCGGTGATGTCGCGCAACACTCCCAGTATGGCCGGCTCTCCACCCCATTCAATTTCCGATAAACTGGCCGTTAGAATGTACTTTTTACCGGATTTGGAGACGGCCTTGAAAGTGACCTGATTGGAGATGGTTTCTCCCCGCATTCGCCGTTCGTAACGCTCCTGAATCGCCGGGATGCTTTCGGGTGCCACCAGCTTTAAAAAGTTAAAATCCGGTGCGGTGGTTTCTTCCTGAGTATATTCGAACAATTCCACAAATCGCGGATTGATCAGCACAAACTTATCGTTTTGTAGCACGTACATGGCGTCGTTGGATTTTTCGAAAATATAGCGGAAGCGCGATTCGCTCCGTTTCAATTCTTCCAGCGTGCTCTCGATCTCTTTCTCATGCGCCTGGATGGTATCCAGCAAGTGATTCACACCATCGTACAGCTCGCCAATCTCCCCTCCTGACCGTCGCTTCAGGCGTTTGGAAAAATCCCGACTCTCGGAAATTTGTTTGAGCACCCGGGAAAGGTTGAGGATCGGGCGGGAAATGTAGCCCTGAAAATAAAAGGCCAGGAAAAAGGCCAGAATGGCAATGATAAACAGCACCACCAGGAAGTCGTACATGCGCTGCGTCAGCACGCGATCCAGATAAGCGGTGTTGGCTTCGATGTACAGCTTACCGTACCCCTTATCGTCCAGAAAGATGGTGTGCATCAAATACAGGGTATTCCCTTTAAATAAGGATCCCTCCGTGGTGAGGGGGATTTGCACCAGGGTGTCGTCCGGTGCGCGGGAGAAACGTGCGAAGACATTTTGCTGGTTGTCAAAAATCACCACTTTGTTGATGTAGGGAACCGACATGAGATGCGACAGGGTAATGCGCGCCTGTTCGTGATCCTCGAAGACCAGTTCACTGATCACATTTTCGGCCACCACATGGGCAAGGGTGTGCACGTTGCGTTCGAAATCGTTGCGGTAATACCGCAAATCGTGCAGGGTAATGAGCAGGATCCCCATACCGCTGGAAAGCACCGCCACCGTGACGATGATGAGCACCAGCTTTTCCCGCAATGTCTGTTGTTGACCCAGTCGTGCCATGTTACCTTTCTGCCGCTCCCACAATTTTCGCCAGTTTTAATAATCGGGAATTGACCTCCAGACCCGAATCGGCAATTGCGGCCAGATTGGCCTCAAAACGAATGTAATTTTCCCGTTTAAACAGGTTCAGAATCACCCCGGCCTCGCAATAGCCGGGCGTATCGCCGATGGTGAGAATGGGACGATGCCGCACCCGTTCCACAATGGCGTCAATCCGTTTGCGCTCCGAACGGGAAATGAACAGGATGTGGGTGCTATCCAGTTCGTCCACCTTCTGAATGCGGCGAATCTCCACCGGCAGATTCTTGACCCGAACGGAGGCAAACAACTCATCAATATAATGCCCAAAGGGGTCTTCTCCCAGAATGGTTATGACAAAACGATGTTTCCCATCGGCCACGGGCAGGTTTGGCCACTTGATGAAATGGGTGAATTTTTCGATGTAAGCCGCCTTCACCTGATATTCGGCGTACTGTCCCTGCCCCTCAAGCAATAACACTTCCAGCAGGAACATGTAGAAGACGGCGGTTGTAATCCGATGAAATCGCATCGTCCCATCCGGGTTTAAGACGTAAACCAGTATTGTATGCGAACCCAGAAAAATCGATCGCCAATGGGATGCATGACCGGAAACCGGTACCCATTAGCGGCTCGCAGCCCGGGATCCCAGGCCTCCACGTTAAACACATTGTCCACCCCCAGCTGCAGATTGATCCCGTCCTGACCCGCCCGCCCCAGGTTCACCACCACGTGCATGCGCCAGTACCCGTCCACTTCTGGCAGGGGATTGGTGGCGATGGTTTCCCGCTTTCCCACCCAGTTGTTCCGCAGGGTCAGTTGCACTCCGGGCAACCATCGATAGGTCACGATCAGATTGGCTTTAAAACGCGCCAGATCGGGCACATGGATGCCATCGTGGGCTGCAATGCGCGGGATTAACAGGGGTGGAATGGAGCGGTAGCGCGGATCCTGGTACGTCACGTTTCCATCCAGAGATAGCGATTGCCCCCACTTCCAGCGGGCCCGCAGTTCGGCACCATAAACCTGAACTTTTCCAATGTTCTGATTTTGCGTCTGGTCACCCTCCCCGGTGCTCACAGAATTCACAATTAAATCCCGCGCCTGCTGAATGTAACCGTTCAGGGTCAATTGAAGATGTTTCCAGGTGTAGAACAATTCCAGTTCCACGGTCTGCTTCTTTTCGGGCTTCAGATCGGGATTGGGTATCCGGAAGGCCGTGGAAGAGAAAAGTTCCCACGGCGTTGGGCTGCGAAAAGCGCTGCCCACAAACAGTTTGGCATAGGCGGCCGGAGAAGGCTGATAAATGATGCTCACCCGGGGATTCCAGGTGGTATAATTCACATCCCCGTATCGCCGATCCTGCACATCGTACTGGTAATAGTCGATGCGCACCCCGGCAAACAGCAACCATCTGGCACTCAAGCGGTAATCTTCCTGAGCAAAGGCAGCCAGATTCAGAATCTTCACCCGGGGTTGCAGCCGCCAGTTTTCAAAAACGCCGCGCACGGGATTCAACGGGCGTATTTCATAATCCAGCGGTACGTTCATCTTTTCAAACTGCACCCCAAAGGTGAGTTTTCCTGCGGGGGCGTGTTCCCACTGGATCCAGTGATCCGACCGGAGTGAGTACGAATATCGCCGATAAAACACCGCATATAAATTATCGCCCGGGATGGTGTCCTTTTCCACTGTAAGACTCTTCTGCGCCACCGGCCCCGGCTCCGCATCGAACGATTGAGGGCGCAGGTGGGTAATGCGATACAGGAAACTGGAGCGCAACAACCAGCGGGGACGGAGATCGGTTTGATAGGCCAGCAGGATCGATTGATTCTGAGGCGCCCATTGAATTTCCGGGATATTGACCCGCCGCACCACCCCATCGCGGGTTTGAACGTTCAAATTCTGAACCGGATGATCAAACACCCAGAAACCGTTATTGAAAGTTCCCTGTCCCATTCGATACAACCAGTTGTAGGCCCGTAATTCCAGCTGTTTCCATCGCAGGTAAAGATTCAACTGGTAAGCCCGCACCCAGGAATTGTCATAATTCACGGTAAATGCGGTACCCCGGGGCGGTTGCCGCACCAGAAATTCACGCACGTTTCCAAAGAAATATCCGTCATCCTGGCGAAGAAACCCGGTAACCGCCCAGCTCACATCGCCATTTTCACGAATACCCCCCAGTGCAAAACTGCCGGATAATCCACTCCGCTGAACCCCCTGGGCATACATCCTTGCCCCAAACTGAATGGTCTTTTGTTGCTGTAAATCTTCCCCTGTTTTGGTGATGATGTTAATCACCCCGCTGAAGGCATTGGCGCCATACAGTGCAGAAGCCGGCCCGTACAAAATTTCAATTTGTTTAACATTGGTCAGATCGTAATCCAGGCTGGCCCCCAGCATGTTCATTTCATAAAGATTTTGATCAGGCACGCCATCGATGAAGATGAGGGTGCGGTTGTTGTTACCGCGCAGTCCCCGCTGATGCACCAGCTGGGGATACAACCCATTCACATGGGTGAAATCAAATCCCGGCACGTCGTGCAGGACGTCCAACAACGTCCGATACCCCCGCTCCCGAATCTCCTGTTCGGTAATCACAAACATGGGCGCAGGGGCATCCGCAACCACAGTTTGATAGCGGGTAGCCGTGGCCACCTGGATCTGCATCAATTCTTCCAGGGAAAATTTTAAGATGTTTACCTGCGAGGTATCCTGAGCGTGGACAATGGGGATCAAAATCCAAAACCATATCCCTACCGCCACCAAACCCTGTCGACCCATTTGCATGGATGTCTAACCCCTGCTTCCTGTCTGGACCTTGCGCATACCGTAACCGTATATTATCGGAAATGCTGAATAAAAATATAACCCATTACTTTATTTTTACAAGCATTTTTCGGAATGCAAGCATGGCTAATCATCGAATTTTGTTAAATTTTCCGCATTTTACCGAATTCTTGAAGACAATGAAAATTCATGCATCGGGAGATCGCAGGACCGATTTTCTTTTCGATCGGATCGGAAGCGGGGGAACCGGGCAATCATGCAAATTCCCGGCGGCAGGAACTCGTTTTCTACAGCGCCCGTTCTCTTCCCATCCACCGCGCGCCTGTTTTTTATCGAATTCCCTGAATTTACGATTTGATTTTCCCAAAAACTTTTCTAATTTTGCATCTTTAGCAATGGAGCTGTACATGCAGGTCTTTTTTCAGTGGCGCGATCGGGTGAACGACCCACCTTTGACTTCTTCCTCTCAAAGGATTGGCTTTACCCCTATCCCCAATTACCTTTTAAACAAGCATAACATGATGGATTAATCAGGAGGTTTCCACCATGCGGATGGGTGTTAAGTTTCGGTTGGTATGGCTATGGCTTTTACTATTATCCCTGGCCTCACTGGCATCAGACGCCTCGCGATTGACGCTGGATAAATGGCTGGAATGGGAAACGGTCTCTCAGCCCCGGTTCTCTCCGGACGGTAAATATATCGTGTTTCAGCGGCGCTGGACGGATAAAATTAACGATCGCTACGTCAACGAAATCTGGTTAATGCGCAGCGATGGATCCAACAAACAATTTCTGGTGAAGGGCTCCTCTCCCCGCTGGTCACCCGATGGATCCCGTATTGCCTACCTGGCAAAAGGCGAACCCAAAGGTACGCAGATTTTTGTGTACTGGATAGATAGTGGACGCCATCAGCAGATTACCCGGGTTACCCAATCCCCCAGAAATATTGCCTGGTCACCGGACGGTACCGAAATTGCGTTCAATATGTACGACAACAGCGAATCCCCCTGGCGGGTCAAACTGCCGCGTCCCGAAGGTGCCCGGTGGGTCGATCCGCCCCGGGTGATCACCCACCTGAACTATCGCCGCGACCGGATGGGCTACCTTCCCAACGGCTATTCCCAGATTTACCGCGTTCCGGCGGACGGTGGCACTCCCATTCCGGTTACCTCTGGCCCGTTCAATCACGGGGCACCCCGATGGAGTCCCGATGGGGAGTTCATTCTGTTCAGTGGCCTGCGGACTGAGGACTGGGAATGGGAATACCGCGAATCCGAAATTTATCGGGTTCATCTGAAAACCGGGCAGATTGAACAACTAACGCATCGGAAAGGCGCCGATTACAATCCGCAGGTTTCTCCCGATGGAAAATTCATCGCCTATCTGGGATATGACAGGACCGATGATACCTATTATGTTCCCGACATCTATTTAATGCCTTTTACCGGTGGCGCTCCAAAGAATCTTACCGCGGAACTGGACCGCCGCATCATGTGGATGCAGTGGGATGAGAAAGGGAAAGGGCTGTTTTTTGTGGCCCAGGATCGGGGCACCCAGAACCTGTACTACGTCAACCGCGATGGGAAGATTTTAAACATTACCAGCGATCAGCAGGTGCTGACGGATGTCCACATCGGTCCTAAGGATCGCATCGTGGCCATTCAGTCCTCTTACTGGCAACCCGGTGACGTGGTGGTGTTCGAGAAAAAGCGCCCCAATTACCGGCGCCTGACTGCGGTGAACGATGACGTGCTGGAAGGCGTTCGGCTGGGAGAAGTGGAGCAGTTCTGGTACGATTCTGTCGGGGGCATGAAAATTCAGGGCTGGATTGTCAAACCACCGGATTTTGATCCCAATAAAAAATACCCGCTCATATTGTACATTCACGGTGGACCCCATGCCATGTACAGCGTAAGCTTCAAATTCGAATTTCAGAATCATGCGGCCAATGGATTTGTTGTCCTTTATACCAATCCCCGCGGAAGCAGTGGCTACGGAAAGGCCTTTGGCAACGCCATCAAAAACAACTATCCGGGTCAGGATTACGATGACCTGATGAAGGGAGTGGATGAGGTCATTGCCCGCGGATATATCGATGAAAACAACCTGTTCGTTTGTGGAGGTAGCGGAGGCGGTGTGCTTACCTCCTGGATCATCGGACACACCGATCGATTCGCTGCGGCAGTGGTGATGAAGCCGGTAACCAACTGGTTCAGTTTTGTGGGTACCACCGATTATCACGTCTGGTACTACAGTTTTAAAAAGCTTCCCTGGGAAGATCCGTCGGAACACCTCCGACGATCTCCCCTAATGTACGTGGGAAACGTCACCACCCCCACGTTGCTCATCACCGGGGAAAAAGACCTGCGCACCCCTATGGAGCAAACCGAACAGTATTACCGGGCGCTGAAGCTCCGGAAAGTGGACACGGCCATGATCCGCATCGCCGATGAATATCATCCCATCGGTCTGCGGCATCCGTCCAATAAAATGTATCAGATTCTTTACCTGCGGGAATGGTTCAAGAAGTACATGAAATAAAACCCGATCGATTAAAGGGACAAATCGTTTTACCAAAACGCGAGAAGGAGTACTCCTCATGCATGCCATTGTTTGTTTTCATCGGAAAATCACGATACACGCATTGATGATGTTTGCATTTCTCTGGGCAATAGCAGCGCTTGTTCCTCCGCCCACCCTGGCAGCGAAACCAACTTCTGCTAAAGACGTGCCCCCGGCCTTTTTTCAGGACCTGAAATGGCGTTCCATTGGTCCCTACCGTGGCGGTCGATCCATCGCCGTGGCAGGACATCCCGATTTGCTGTACACTTACTACTTTGGCGCCACCGGAGGTGGATTGTGGAAAACCGAGGACGGGGGCATTAGCTGGTTTCCGGTGTCGGACAGTGCGTTTGCCACCGCCTCGGTGGGAGCCGTGGCCGTTGCCCCCAGCGATCCCAACGTCATTTATGTGGGAATGGGAGAAGCCTGTATCCGCGGCAACATCTCTCCCGGGGATGGTATTTACAAATCCACCGACGAGGGAAAAACCTGGCAACACATGGGACTGACCAACACCCAGACCATCGCCAAGATTCGGGTACACCCGCGCGATGCAAACATTGTGTACGTGGCCGCAATGGGGCACATTTTCGGTCGCAATCCGGAACGAGGAGTGTACCGATCCCTGGATGGGGGCAAAACCTGGGAGAAGATTTTGTACCGGAACGATCGAACCGGTGCGGTGGACATCGCACTGGATCCGAACAATCCGCGCATTATCTACGCGGCGCTCTGGGAGGCTAATCGTACCCCATGGGGAATGACCAGCGGTGGTCCCGGGAGTGGTTTATTCAAATCCACCGACGGCGGGGATACCTGGACCGAAATCACCCGGAACAAAGGGCTGCCCGAAGGCATCATCGGGAAGATTGGCATTGCCGTATCACCGGCACAGTCGGATCTGGTATACGCCATTGTGGAGGCAAAAGCGGGTGGGGTCTTCCGCTCTGAAGATGGGGGGAAAACCTGGGTCCGCACCAGCGACGATATGAATCTACGCCAGCGGGCATTCTACTACTCCCATATTTTTGCCGATCCCAAAGTCCCCGAAACGGTCTATGTTCTGAACGTTCGGTTCCACAAATCCACCGATGGCGGGAAGACATTCAAAACCATTCCCGTGCCTCATGTGGACAATCACGATCTGTGGATTGATCCGGACAACCCGAAGCGGATGATCAACGCCAACGACGGGGGCGCCAATGTTACTTACGATGGCGGAAAAAGCTGGACATCCCAGAAGTATCCCACGGGACAATTCTACCACGTTACGGTGGATAATCAATTCCCCTACCGGATTTATGGCGCCCAGCAGGACAATACCACGGTAAGCATTGCCAGCCGAACCATTGGCGCAGGCATTGGGGAAAAAGATTGGTATGCCGTGGGTGGCGGGGAAAGCGGCTACATTGCGGTTCATCCAGAGGATCCAAACATCGTGTTTGCGGGTAGCTACGGCGGTTATCTGACCCGATATGACCATCGCAGCGGACAGAGCAAGGTCATTTCCGTCTGGCCGGAAAATCCCATGGGAGCACCGGCGGGCGATTTAAAATACCGCTTTCAATGGACGTTTCCCATCATCATTTCCCCTCACAATCCCGATGTGCTGTACGTTGCGGGCAATCATGTCTTCCGAAGCACGGATCAGGGAATGAGCTGGGAGGTGATCAGTCCAGATCTTACCCGAAACGATCCCGAAAAACAGGGCCCATCCGGCGGCCCCATTACCAGGGACAACACCAGCGTGGAATACTACTGCACCATCTTTGCGCTGGCCGAATCGCCCCTGCAGGAAGGGTTGCTGTGGGCAGGATCCGACGATGGCCTGGTTCACCTGTCCCGGGACGGGGGCAAGACCTGGGAAAATGTGACCCCGAAGAATCTTCCGGAATGGAGCCTGATCAGCATCATCGAACCTTCCCATTTTGATCCCGGCACCGCCTACATTGCCGCCACCCGCTACAAGCTGGATGATTTTCAACCCTACATTTTGAAAACCACCGATTACGGCAAAACCTGGAAGCGGATTACCCGGGGAATTCCCTCCAACGAATATACGCGGGTGGTACGGGAAGATCCCAATCGCCAGGGCCTGTTGTACGCCGGCACAGAGCGAGGGGTGTACGTGTCCTTCGACGATGGAGCCAACTGGCATTCCCTGCAATTGAACCTGCCCCACACCCCCATCCACGACATTGCGGTTCAGGCCCGGGAAAAAGACCTGGTGGTGGCCACGCACGGGCGGGGCTTCTGGGTACTGGACGATCTGACACCGCTCCACCAGTTTTCCAGCGAAATAGCCCGCAAGCCGGTGCACCTCTTCCAACCCCGGCATGCGTACCGGATGCCCGGATGGCGCATGCGACGGGCTCCCAGGCACCTGGGAGAAAATCCACCCAATGGGGTGCTTATTCATTATTACTTCAAAGAAAAGCCGGATACCACCGCACGCCTTCAGATCCTGGACGCCAGTGGACAGGTGATTAAAACCTTCCGTCCGGAAGTTCCCAAAAAACCGGCCAAAGCATCCCGGAAATCCGGTAAAAAGGAAAAGGATACCTTCCCCATCAAGGCAGGGTTAAACCGGTTTGTCTGGGACATGCGCTATCCTGATGCGGTGGAGCTGCCCGGGGCGATCATCTGGGCGGGGACGCTGCGAGGCCCCCGTGCCGTACCCGGTCAATATCAGGTGCGGTTGATTGTGGCGGGTGATACCCTGACCGAATCGTTCGAAATCCGCAAAGATCCCCGGGTACAGGCCACGCAGGCGGATTTCCAGGCCCAGTTCGATTTACTCATCCAGATCCGGGATCGAATCAGCGATGCCCATCGTGCCGTAATCACCATCCGAACCATTCGCGACCAGATCAACGGGTTTCTGAAGAACATTAAAGGGCATCCGGCCCGACAGAAAATTAAACCCGAGGCCGATAGCCTACTGGCTCGCCTGTCGCGCATCGAAAACGAGATTGTGCAAACCAAAATCAAAAGCATTCAGGATGCCCTGAATCATCCCATCAAACTCAACAACAAACTGGCATCGCTGGCCAGCATGGTGGGACGCGCCGATGCTGCCCCCACCCGGCAGGACTATGCTGTATTTGAGGAACTGTCTCAACGACTGCAAATTCAGCTGGATCGCCTGCAAAAGGTTCTGGAAACAGAAGTACCCCGGTTCAATCAACTGGTGCAATCGCAGGAAGTACCGGTGGTGTATCCTGGCGCAGCGGCTCCGTGACCGCTGCACGGACAATGCAGAAATACCGATTTACCGGTAAATTAAACCCAGATTGTGTATGAGAACCACTAATTACACGAATGAACACAAATAGAATATTGGATGATTTCTTTATGAAAATGTACCCGTTGTGCTAATTCAGGATAAAGCGGGTGTTTAGAAAACCGTTAAAACGGTTAAGAATCAATCGGTTACGTCATCTATTCTCCTGGCTGAAGCCAGGAGTTAATCGAAATTATCATTCATTAACACCCGGATTTATCTGGGTGGACAACTCTTATAGTAACAATAAATTATAGAACCGTTTTAACCCAGATTATGCATTAGCCTACGAATTACACGAATGAACACCAATAAAAACAATAAAATGCACTTGATTCTATCTGGATGAAACTGTTTTCCCGGATATATTCGTTACTTTGTTGATATGATTCGAATTCATTCGCGTAATTCGTGGTTTAACGCATTATTTAGATTCATTCGCGGGATTTACGGGAATTCGTTTGCAACTCCCCATCCGGGTTCTGGCCGCTCCCGGTGAGAAGCATTGTGCGGGCAATATGAACCTCCCCGGCATACAATCCCAGTCGTAACATCTGACGGAAAATCATATAAAGCTGCTGCCACAGGAAGAGCACAAAAATAACCAGCCAGTGCGGGGCAAAAAGCAGGTCAGCAATCTGATTGTAAATTACCAGTGCCAGCCATCCAATCAGCGAAAGGACAAACAGGTAGCCAAATGCGATTTTAAAATGATCTCTAATAAAGAGAAGGGCACCCAGTAGCGCCTCAAAAATCTGCGATTGTTCCTTTAACACCAGCTGAACCCGGGCGTAGTCGAAAATCATCAGCGCCAGCAAAAAAGCCACACCCCGCAGAAGCATGCGCACGCGAGCCCCCCAATACGAAATGTATTCGTACGGAAGTTCCCCAAACAACAGACGTTGCAAGAGCACTTCCAGATAATGTGCACCAGCCATCAAGGCAGCAAATACGGGAAGTGCCACCAGGGCCAATCGGAAAAAGGGCCAGAAGTACCGACCGCAGGCCTCCCAGAATTCCGCGGTCGAAAGAGGACGTTGAACCACAAACAATCGGTATGCGCCCCCGGAAAGGAATAACGTTACCAGCAAATACACCGCAAATCCCACCACCAGCATTCCCATTAATGTGGGCAAAAGATTTTTCTGATAAAATAGCAATTCGAACAAAAAATCCATGTCAAAACGGCCTGCAAGCGCTTTGCCCATCAAGCTTCTGCCAGCGAATGTCCTTACCGCACTTTGAAAAGGGATCATTAGCACCATTGCAATGAGCAAGTTTACCCCGTAAAAGAAAAACACCCAGCGTTTATTTGCCCAGATTTGCCGGGCAGCAACATGCAAGGTCTGTATGATCACACCCATTTTTCGTCCCCACCAGACTTGGCTTTTCCAAATTATTTATCAAAAGGGAAAGAAATATTCATACCCATTTAAAATATCCGGTTGCTCCAGTAAAAACTGCATCCAGAACAGGTAACGCACCATCACTTTGATCAATCCGAGGTATTGTGGCTTTACGGTTCGGCTGTTGTTGGTGTAATTCACATCCAGGGGGATTTTCCGGTCAGGATCCACGGTCGCATACAGCAAGCGCGCGGGACGAACGTACCGATATTTTTTCCACAGTTCCTTCCCGTCCCACTTCTCACGAATGCGCACCCCATCAGCAAACACCATTTCCACTTCCACGGGAAACACAAAGTCGCCCAGCCGGCGCACCCGAACTTCCGTTTCGTACAGCGTTTGTGATTCTTCCAACGTATCCGAAATGGATTCCTGCAGTGGCAGACTGTCGGTCAGCGGAGAACGCGCTTCTTCAGGAAGTTCCTGCGTAAAATCATAGCCCCTGGGTTTCTTAACTTTCTTAGAGCGCACATACGCCACGCTGTAGTCCAGAACCGCATTGCGGTAGAGCGCCTGATCAAAAAACCAGCTTAAATCTTCCCCCGCAACTTCGCTGGCCACCTGAATAAAATCCCGGGTGGTGGGATGCTTAAACCGGAATCGCTCCACGTAGGTTCGCATAATTTGCAGCATGGTTTCCCAGCCCAGATAGTTCTGCAACGTGGTCAACAACAGTGCCGGTTTGGAGTACGAATTGATGCCATAACTGGTTGGGGAATAAAACTCCCAGGCCTTCCGCACCACCGGATCATAATCCGGGCCGGACAGATACTGCGCCCGATGAAACTGCAGCACGTCCATCTGAATCCCAAAGTAATCCATCAAATTAGCCCGGTTGCCGTAATAATCGCGGATGATTTGCACTTCGGTGTAAGAATTGATGCCTTCATCCAGCCAGCTTTCCTCAAATTCGTTGGAAGCCAGAAGATGATACCAGTAGTTGTGCCCGAACTCATGAATGATGATCCCTTCCACCATTTTAATACCTTCGGGTAGGCCATAGCGGGTACCCACGGTAATGAGCGTGGGATATTCCATTCCGCCCGATCCGCCGGCTCCTCGTCGGGGATCCACGATGGTTAAATTGGGAAATGGGTAATCGCCGTACCAGTTCTGAAAATAGGTAATGGCCACCCGGGCGGCATCCAGGTGCCGCTGCGCCTGATCCCGATGATCGGGCTGGATGAGCAACCGGACATCCACGTCCTGCACCCTTTCCCGAAACTCGACGAATTCCGGGCTGGTTGTCCAGGCAAAATCGTGAACATCTTCGGCGTGGTAAAAATGGGTGGCGGTGCCATCCCCGTTGCGGATTACCTCCACTTCCAGTCCGGTGGCTCCCACGATATTTTCCTCCGGCACCGTCATCCACACGTTGTAAACCCCAAAGTCGGCAAAAAACTCCGAATTTAAATGAAACTGGTGGCAATTCCACCCTTCGGGCGTCAGCACACCAATTTTGGGAAACCACTGGGCGACGAAGAAGTATTCCTCACGGGCACCGGTACGGGCAAAAGGTGGCTGTGGCAACCGGGCTACAAAATCGATGCGTAAGCGGATGGAATCGCCCGGCAGCACCGGTTCGTTCAGGGGGACTCGCAATACGGTCTTATCGTGGGGATTCCCATCATCCGGCTGGATGTAACGCATGGCTGCGGTTAAATCCCGGCTGACCACCCGACTGGCCCATTCGTCGTCCGAAAGATGCACCAGCCGGCGCCCCGGTAAATCTGCCGGTTGCAAAATACGCTCCATCCGCAGCACCTCCACAAATCCCCAGCCATCTTCCTCATCAATTTCCTGGCCCCGATGCCGTCCCCCGGATTCTTTCATGAAAGTCGATCGATTATTCCGGAAGGCATTCAGGTACAGATGAAACTGGAGTTCTGTAGCCGGTTGCGGAGAGATATTTTTCCAGGTCAAAATCTCGCGGGCAAACAACATGCGGGTTTCAGGTGCCAGGCGCACTACAATGTCATAATTGGCATTTCGGGGACTCAATGGCTCCGGGAAAATGACCATCGGCTCTTTTGCCAGCAGGATTGCTACAAACAGCAATCCTCCCAGCCACCCATTTCGAAGTGCACCCATGTGCGGTTCCTCCCCATTCATCACCCAGGAATCTACTATAATAAAAAATTACGGCATCACAAAGCCATTCCTTTACAGAACGTCCCTTCCCCTGCAGATTCCAGGATTTTCTTTCATATTTCGCACTTACGCAGGGATCACTAAAGGAGTTGCCGCTAAAAATTTTCAAATCCTGTTCTTCTATTTTAAAAAACACCTTAATTTAAGAGCGTCGAATAAAACGAGATCGATTAACAGAAAGGGTCAGACCAATGATGAAGGGCAAGAACCAACGGCGAATCGCATGGCTGGGCATTTTCCTGATTGCCGGACTGCTGGGATGCGGCAAGAAGGGCGAACAGGCGGCGGAGGATCCGTATCGCTTTCCTGAAGAAAAGCATCTGCGAAACATCAAAATGTTGACCAACGGTGGAGAAAATGCGGAGGCGTATTTTTCCTTCAACGAACAGATGCTGATTTACCAGGCCACCGTGGGCGATTTGAAGTGCGACCAGATTTTCATCATGAACATTGATGGAAGCAACAAGCGGATGGTTTCCACCGGCAAGGGGCGTACCACCTGTGCCTACTTCCTGCCCGGCGATTCCACATTCCTGTACGCGTCCACTCATCTGGCCGGGGAGGATTGTCCCCCACCGCCGGATCGATCGAAAGGCTATGTCTGGAAACTGTACGACTCCTTCGACATTTTCCTGGCCCGGGTTTCCGACGGGCAGATCATTAAGCGACTCACCGACTCCCCCGCTTACGATGCCGAGGCCACCGTTTCCCCGCTGGGTGATAAAATTGTGTTCACCTCCACCCGGGACGGAGACCCCGAAATTTACGTCATGGATCTGGATGGTAGCAATCAAACCCGCCTCACGTTCGAGAAAGGCTACGATGGCGGGGCGTTTTTCTCCTGGGATGGCAAAAAGATCGTATTCCGCGCCAGTCGTCCCAAAACCGCAGAAGAACTGGAAGATTATGAGGCACTGGTCAAAGAAGACCTGTATCGTCCCACCACACTGGAAATTTTTGTAATGGATGCCGACGGCAAGAACATGAAACAGGTCACCAATCTGAATGCGGCCAGTTTTGCCCCCTTCTTTCATCCGGATAATAAACGCATCATTTTCTCTACCAACGCATTCAGCGAAAACGGACGGAATTTTGACCTGTACATCATCAATATCGACGGCACCGGACTGGAGCGGGTAACGTACAACAGTACCTTCGACGGATTCCCCATGTTTACCCGGGATGGTAAATACCTGGTGTTTGCCTCTAATCGGTTCAACAAACAGCGGGGGGAAACCAACATCTTCATTGCTGAATGGGTGGATTAATTCCCTGATGAACCGGTGAAGACCACCATTTGACCGGTATTTTGCACGTTCCGCTTTCAAAAAAACAGCCGGTTGCCCTCTGAGCAGGCGACCGGCTGTTTTCGTTTCGGTTGATGGGGATTGGTTTACCGTAACAAGACCATCTTTTTCGTTTCAATTAAATAACGAGTCTGGAAGCGCACAAAATAGACTCCAGCCGGTACCGGCTGGTTGAACTGATCCGTGCCATCCCAGCTAATTTCGTACACCCCGCCGCTTAAGGTGCCTTCAAACAGGTGTTTTACCAGCCGCCCCAGGTTGTCGTAGATCCGCAGCACCACTTTTTGCTTGCGGGGGACATTCGAAGGCACCGAAAATTTAATCCGTGTGGAGGGATTAAACGGATTGGGATAGTTGCCGTACAGTTTGAAGACGGTGGCCACTGCTGAACGCCGTTCGATGTCCTGCTTCATGGTATTGGGAGTGGCGCTGACCACCGAATGGTAATTTTTCCATCCGTTGACGTCCACATCGGCCAGGCGATAATAATAGGTGACGCCATTTTGAACATCCCGATCCACAAATTCATAATGCACCGGTAGCGTGGAACTGACCCGACCCTGCAATTGGGGATATTCCTCATAAGTGGCCAGCACTTCGAACGGTCCCTCTTCGCTCAGGGCTTTCTCGATGATGAAGCCCATATTGTTCAATTCGGATTGGGTTGTCCATTGGAGAATGACTTCCTGGTTCCCCGCCAGCGCCTGGAAGCTGCTGAGCATCACCGGCAATGGGTTGTCGGCTCCCGAGGCACCAATCGCAAAATCGGAGAGCGAAGTTAAACCAGACACCGTGATGTACGGCTGGTTATGCGTCACCGTGGCGCCCAGATCGGCGGCCACATCCTGCCAGGCAGCGGTTTCATCAGCCCGCTTGAGTATGCGGAGGGTATTAAAGTTGGTAATGCCCGGTACCCCGCTCAAATCAAACCGAATGTTGTAAGTTCCCACGTTGCTGCCGGCGGAGGCCACCACCGTCCAGTTGCGATCTTTGGAAATGCGATCCACCGTGGACGGCAGGCTCCCCACAATGCCCGGATCGCCGGATTTTTTGTAGGCCGTAAACTGGGTGGCGGTGGAAGTGCCTCCGGGAAACGTTAACCAGACGCCGCTGTTGCGAATTGCAAACTCCGATGTTCCCCCACCTGCGGAAACGGTGGGCGTTGCCGAGGCAACCTCCACGGGATTGGTGGCGCCTCCACCGGGCGGCGTGGTGACCGACAGCTTAATCGAATCCGATGAAAAATAATTTTCGCCAGAAGACTTTCCGCGCACCACAAAGAGATAGGTCGTATTCTCGGTTAATCCGGTGACGGTTAACGTGGTATCCCCACCCGTGTAAATCACCGTACCGTCCCGGGTAACCTTAAATTCCGCAGAACGCCCACTCCAGTGCAGGGTTAGAGAGGTGCTGGTGATGTTATCGGCATAAAAGTAAGTGGGGCTTTCGATGGTACCCACGTGGGCAAAGGCGGTGCCCCAGCGTCCATACTCCCCAAAAAGCGGATCGGGAGTGGCGCGGGGAAGCGCGTACTCATGAAACAGCCAGAAGGTGAGATCGTCCGCCGGATCCAGTGCCGCAGATCCATAATCGCCCCAGCGATTGCGCCCTATTGGCCCCAGAAAGGTTCGCCAGTAAGAATCTTCTCCGGCCTTTAAGACCTCAGAACTCTGCAGCACATCGTTTTTGATCAGCGCATAATATGCGCCGGGATAAATGTTGCTGCCAGAAGCGGAAAAGCAAATCACGGCATCGCCATCCTGATTGGGCACAATGGCAGGATAAAACGTGTAGGTGCTGGCGGCAATGTCCTCGCCATCCACATATCCCTGGGCTTCAATGACTGGATTCGACCAGTTGGTTGTATTCACCCGAAACCAGAACGCCGTGGCCTGTCCTGCTTCGTTGCCTGAACTGGGATTGGTGGTAAATGCTCCCCAGAGCTTTCCGTCCCGCCACACACAGAACATAGCACGCCCATCGTCGGTGTCAATGTCGTGATTGCTGTCCCCCAGCTGAGGCGCATTGGGCACCCCCGCCGAATTGTTGTGAATTTCACCCGGATTCACAAACTTGACGGTGAAGGTTGGACCGCCCGCATTCCCCAATGGATCCTCCACCTGAAAAATTCCGATCAAATCGTTATTCCCCTGACCATCGTCCCAGCGGGAGCTGAACAGGTAATTATCCACGTTTCCGGGCGGAGTACCGTACATGTGAGCCGGTTGCAGGGTAAATGCCTGATCCGTTAATCCCGCTGCGGTAGAGGGATCATACACATTCACCGTGGATGTGCCACCGTCATACAGGCCTCCCGTGCCCAACCCTTTATCGATAATCCACAGCCGCGTCCCCTGAAAACCTCCCGAAAAGGCGAACATGTTTCCGGTAATATAAAGGGCTTTCGGGCCCACCCCCAGCTTGGGATAGTCCGGCCAGGTATTGGTGGTACCAAACGCCACCACCGCATTGAACTTCTGAAAATACCAGGTGCCATTGGGATCGCTGTCATCGGACACGGCGATGTGCAGATAGGACGATTCGCTGCCATCATCCTGTTCCACCGCCATCATCACAAAACGATCGGCATACTGATCGTAAACAATCCAGGGATCAAACAATCCGTATTGTGGCGAAGTGGCGGAAAAGAACGCATCCAGATTGACCTGCTTCTGTCGGGTGCGGTCTTTAGTGTACCACTCGATGGCCACGTTGACCATCAAAACAAAATGATTGGGCCCCACCGCCGCGATGGGATCCGGGGGGATGGTGGCGGAACCCCCATTCAGGGTCGCATTGTCGTCGTAATTTATGGCAATGGTGGTGTTTCCGATCATGGACGGCGAACTTACCAGCGGTTGCAAGATTTCCGACACACCAAAAGGAGCGGATGGTGTGATGGGTTGCTTTAAGACGGTGGAGGGGATTTTCCCGGCTCGCCTCATTTTGTTAAACCAGCCACTGGCCGATAGCGTTTTGGGCACATTCTGACGATACTGACGGTAATCCCCCACCTGTGCCCGCGCCTCAGGCGTTGCAAAGAACAGCGCCAGCCCAAATGCACCCAGCGCCAACCAGATGATGAAATGAGACCTCCTCAAGGCGTAGCGAATTTTCATAACACCTCCTGATAGTTTTAAATCCACACATTCACGAAGTGAACAGGCAATGGTTTCAAAGACCCACGATGGCAAACATAGGCGGTAATCTATAATAACGGAGGGATGGTTGAGCAAATGTGATTAAGAGAAATTTTTTACAAAACAAAACTTTAACGCATCATGGTTTCCAGGGAAATCTGGCCCTCCTGAATTTTCTGGCGAATGTTTAAATAACTGGATTTGTCCCCCACGTCGTACCACTGTCCCCGAAAAGGGTACACAAACAGGGGCTCTTTATTTTGCAGGGCAGGCAGGTAAAACGCATCAATGACCGATTGGGGACGGGGCGTCAGATAGGCTCGTGCCGCCGGAGAAAGAATGGCATAGCCCATGAAGATGCCCGTCAGGTCGCTTTCCGGCAATGGCCGGGATCGAGGTAAAAATCCTTTCAACCGATTCCAGTCATCATAGATGACCAGCCGATAATCCCTGTTATTCCGGGATGGAAACACCGCCATGGTGGCCACTGCCCGATGTTGCACATGGTGATGGTAAAGCGCCTGAAAATCGATATCGCTAATCACATCTGCGTTCAGGGTAAGAATGGTCTCTCCCCGAAAGTAGTGTTCTGCATGCGCAATGCCACCTCCGGTATCCAGCAGATGGGTTTCCTGGCTGTACAGTATTTCCACCCCGTAACGGGACCCATCTCCCAGAAATTCCATAATGCTGCGGGCAATATAATGCACATTAATCACCACCCGTTGAAAACCCTGGTTTGCCAGTTTATGGAGGGCAATTTCGATCAGTCGCAGGTGATTCATGGGTAACAGGGGCTTGGGTACATCCCGGCTCAAATCTTGCATGCGGGTACCATAACCCGCGGCCAGTATCATCGCCGTAGCCAATCGTTGCATGGTTCAAAATTAAAACAATCGTGGAAAAAAACCAACGGAGAATCCCTCCCTTCCCTGTGAAGGCGGATTGGGCGTTCCAGAATCGGAGAAAAGGAATTACATTTTGCATTTCCTGCGGTGGATTTCTAAATTTTTGATAATATTTAAAAAAGGAGACAGCATGGAACGGGCACTGGTCACCGGAGGTGCAGGCTTTATTGGATCCTACCTGTGTGAACACCTGCTGAATCAGGGCAACGAAGTGATTTGCCTGGACAATTTCTTTACCGGTAACAAACGCAACATCCTGCATTTAATGGACAACCATCGGTTTGAACTGATTCGGCACGACATTACCCAGCCCATTCTTCTGGAAGTGGACCGAATCTACCATTTTGCCTGTCCGGCTTCTCCCATTCACTACCAATACAACCCGGTAAAAACCATCAAAACCAATGTGATGGGCACCATTAATATGCTGGGATTGGCCAAGCGGGTTAAGGCGCGAATCATGCTGGCCTCCACTTCAGAGGTTTACGGCAATCCCCAGGTGCATCCGCAGCCGGAGTCGTATTGGGGCAATGTGAACCCGATTGGCCCCCGCAGCTGCTACGACGAAGGCAAACGGGTGGCCGAAACCCTGATGATGGATTATTACCGACAGAGCAAGGTGGATATCAAAATCATTCGCATTTTTAACACCTACGGTCCCAGAATGGCCATCAATGACGGACGGGTGGTCAGTAATTTCATCCTTCAGGCCCTGCGCAATCAGGACATTACGGTTTATGGGGATGGAAGTCAGACCCGCTCCTTTTGCTACATCGACGATCTGGTGGATGGAATATTCAAAATGATGGATGCGGACGATTTTATTGGACCGGTCAATCTGGGCAACCCCCAGGAATTTACCATTCTGGAACTGGCCGAAAAGATCATCGATTTAACCGGTTCACGCTCAAAAATCAAATTTCTTCCTCTTCCGGAAGATGATCCCGTGCAGCGGCAGCCCGACATCACCCTGGCCCGCGAAAAACTGGGCTGGGAACCTCGTGTTCAGATCGACGAAGGGCTGGTCAGCACCATCCAGTACTTTGAAAAAGTGTTATCGGAAGAGGATCGATAATCCTGCCGGATAATCCAGAAATCTGAAATAAAACCACAGAGGTCCTTATGATCAATAAGGATTTGTCTCCCTCAATCTCCAGACGCATCCGCATGAGCATTTTGACCCTTTTCATATTACTGATGAGCATCGCCACCCTTCCACTTTCTGCCCAGGAAACCCTGCCCCCGTACCACTGGGTGTACCACTATCTGGACTACCTGAAAGTGCGGGGATTTTTGCCAGATTTGAATTACAGCGACCGCCCTTTTTCCCGTCAGCAGATTGCCAGGGCTCTGGTTACCATTCAAGCAGAAGCAATGGCGCTTACCCCCCGAGAACGCCAGATGGTGCGTATTTTACTGGAAGAATTTCGCAACGAAATCCAGATGCTGGCTGTGGCCGAGCCGGAAAAATGGCAACAGCTGATCCGGGAGCTTCTGGAAACCTTCCGCTGGGAGCTATTCCCGGAAACCATCACGCCCGAGCTCAAATTGGGTGGATTCGGCGAGCTGAGCGGTATTCAATCCCGCACTCAGAAAAGCCAGTTTCGCCTGCACACGCTTGTGGCCCTCAACTGGCGAAACCGGATTTTTTTGCTGAACAATTCGCGTATTTTTAACCGCCCGGATTCAACCTACATTGGCAAGAAATTCCGCAATATCTACGCCTACACAGAGCAGGGGTACCTGAATTTTCAAAATGACTGGTTGCAGGCCAAAATTGGAAGGGATTTCTTGCAGATTGGCCCCGGACGCAGCGGCCAGTTGCTGATCTCGGATAACAGCCGACCGTTCGATATGTATTATTTCCGTCTGGGTACCCGAATGGTCCATTTTTCTTACTGGGGCATTCAACTGAATCCCCGGGGAAACACCACTCCCCAGACGCGGACATTGGCACCGTACGCCAACCGTTTCTTAAACGGGCATCGATTGCAATTTAATTTTAAAAATAAAGTTTATCTGGGCGTTAGTGAGGTGATCCTGTACGGTGGCCCCAATGAGAACTGGGAACTGGGCTACATGAACCCCTTTGCCCTTTACTATGCCCACACCGTAAATAACGTGGGATTGGCAGCCAATTCCTTTTTCGATTTCGACTGGGATATCTACTTAATTCCGAATGTGGAGATTTACGGGGAATTTCTGGTTGACGATTTTCAGATTGATAAGAAGGATCCCGGAGACCTGGAGCCCAACGAACTGGGGCTTATTCTGGGAGCCAACTGGGCATCGCCCTTTCAGATAAATGGGGCTCAACTCCACCTCGAGTATGTGCAAATCCGCAACCGCACCTACAATGCCCCAATTAATGACTGGGAAAAGTACCTGCATCGCAATCGGGTCATCGGTTATTACCTGGGAAACAATTTCGAACGATTCCTGCTGAATGCTTACTACTGGATTCGCCCGGATCTTCGCCTCCAGTTATTGACTTATTACACCCGGCAGGGCGAAGGGAGCGTTCAGGGAGAATTCAATAAAGACTACCTGCAGTACACCGTGGAAGAAGGTTACTCGGAGCCCTTCCCCTATGGGGTGGTGGAAAATCACCTGGAGGTTGGATTTGCTGTGTTTTACAACCCGTTCCCATTTACAACCATTACCCTGGAGGTAACACGGGATCAATTTCGAAATTACCTGCATCGACCGGGCAACCGGTTTAACGACACCACCATTCGGCTGAACGTCTGGGTGGAATGGGATCACACGTTTCGTGTAAAAGAAAAGAATGCACAATAATGCATAAATATAACATCAAATCGGATAAACCCAAAGCCAGGAAAATGGGCAGGTGTTGAATTGGAGACGAAATGTTGAAGCCGCACAAAAGGGGATGCCAGCCATCCCGTTCCTGTGGACCGGCATACTGGAAAATGAACGGAATAAAAAGTGAATATTTTTAAGATTTTTCTTTGACTTGTCCGAAAGATTTTATTATATTGAAAAACCTTGTTGAGTGCTTAATTTTTTGTTTTCATTAAACTTACAACAAACTACAGCGGTTAGCTGAATGGCCAGGGATTCACGATCTACACGCAGCAACCCTCGATTTTCTCTTGAAAAATACCTGAATGAAATCAGTCAAATTCCCCTCCTCAAGCCCGAAGAGGAAATAGAACTGACCAAGCGCATTCGTCAGGGCGACCAGGAAGCGTTAGACAAGCTGGTGCAGGCCAATCTACGCTTCGTGGTGAAAATTGCCAAGGAGTACCAGAATCAGGGCCTGCCGCTGATTGACCTGATCAACGAGGGGAACCTGGGACTGATTAAAGCCGCCAAACGCTTTGATGAAACCCGGGGATTTAAATTTATCTCCTATGCCGTCTGGTGGATTCGGCAATCGATATTACAGGCGCTTGCAGAGCATTCCCGGGTGGTGCGCCTGCCGCTGAATCGGGTGGGACAAATCAGTAAAATCAATCACGTTGTTAAAGAACTGGAGCAAAAGTACAACCGGGAACCAACCTTCGAGGAAATATCTCAGGAACTGGACATCTCCATCAGCGATGTCACCGAAGCCCTCAACAGCGGCAATTATCACATCTCGCTGGATCAACCCATCCATCGGGTGGAAGATGGCACCATTAAGGACATCATCCGGAATCCCGATAGTGCCATGCCCGATGGTGATTTGATCCGGGAATCGCTGCGAGAAGAAATCCGCCGGGTTCTCAAAACCTTATCCCCCCGGGAAGAAAAAATCATCAAAATGTATTTTGGTATTGATTACGAACGCCCCTATACCCTGGAAGAGATTGGAGAACGGCTGAGCCTGACCCGGGAGCGCGTCCGCCAGATCAAAGAGCGTGCGTTGACGCGACTGCGGCATCAATCTCGATCTCAGAATTTGCGATTATTCCTGTAGCCATTCTCAGACATCCAATGAACCAAACGGCGAACGAGGAGGTGTATTTTGATTCGAAATCTGATGACCAGTGTATCCGGTGTTCGGGGAATTGTTGGCGATAGTCTGATCCCGGAAGTGGTGACCAAATATGTTCATGCGTTTGCCCAAACCCGTGTGGGTCAAAAAATTGTGGTCGGTGGCGATCCACGCATCAGTCAGCGCTTTTTACGTCCCCTGGTAAAATCCGTGTTAATCGCCAGCGGGTGCGATGTCATCGATATCGGTATTACCCCTACCCCAACCACGCAGCTGGCAACCGAACTGATGAAAGCCGGTGGGGGCATTGCCATCACGGCCAGTCATAATCCCATCCAATGGAATGGACTCAAGTTTATTGGAGCGGATGGTCTGTTCCTGCCAGAAAAAGAAATTTACGAGTTGTTTCAGCGGGCGGATAGCCGCAAAAAACAATACGTCAACTGGAAAGAACTGGGACAGGAAGAATCCTATCCCCATGCCATTGACGATCACCTTCAAAAAATTTATGACCTCCCCTACATCGATGTGGAAAAAATCCGCAGCCGGAAATTTCGTATCGCGCTGGATACGGTCAATGGAGCCGGAGGATTGATCATTCCCAAAATGCTGGAGCATTTCGGTTGCGAAATTATCGGACTCAATATGGAGCCCAGTGGGATTTTTGCCCACACACCGGAACCCGTGCCGCAAAATCTGGTGGATCTGGCCGTAGCTGTAAAGGAAAACAAAGCCGATCTGGGCCTTGCCGTTGATCCTGACGTCGATCGGCTGGCCATTATCGGAAACGATGGGAATCCCCTGGGTGAAGAATATACCCTGGCCTTGGCCGTAAAATTCATTTTAAGCAAAAAACTGGGACATGTGGTGGTGAACCTCTCCACCAGCCGGGTCATCGACGATATCGTGCAATACTACAATTGTTTGTTATTCAAGACCAAAGTCGGCGAAATTAACGTGGCGGAAAAGATGCGCGAAGTGAACGCCGTGGTTGGTGGCGAAGGAAACGGTGGCGTTATTTTGCCAGACGTTCATCTTGGTCGGGATGCACCGGTAGCCACAGCTTTAATCCTGCAATTTCTGGCGGAGTTCGGCGGATCCATTACGGAATTGAAACAAACGTTGCCTCAATATTACATCTTAAAAGACAAAGCTCCCATCGGGAACATTGATCCCGACATGATCATCGAGCATTTTGCCGAAAAATTTCATGATCAGCAGCTGGATTTTACCGATGGGCTGCGTATTGATCGACCCGACTCCTGGATCCATTTTCGAAAGTCCAACACGGAACCGATCATGCGCATTATTGTTGAAGCCCGGACTCCAGAAATTGCCTGGAGAATTTTACAGGAATTGAAAGAGGAAATTGCTGCTTTGAAATAGGCACCTTTTTGGAATCTCTTCACGAATCGTCCGATATACCGCAACATATTTCCAGATTCACCGAGAAAACACGGGCGACGATTGTTGATTTCATGGATAAAAGCGGAACGCTAAAATAACCGGCTCTCTAATCTATCGCATGGCCATGATCGCAATTACATCCATTCATTTGACTCCCGGGCAGCTTTCCCTGCCTTTTGAGCCATCTGTGATACCACCCGTTTCCCCATCCGCCTGGCCACATCCTGTAACGCAAGACCTTTGCATGAAGGTGCTTTCAGTACAAATGATCCATCAGACCCTAAAATTTCGATTCATGATCAACCCAAATAATACATTAAACCCAAATAATGTATTAAACCGCGAATCACACGACGAATCACACGAATGAACCCAAAAAATATCTACAAAATCGCGAATAAACTAAAAAACACATTTTCATCCAGATATCATCCAATGAATTTTGTTATTTTTATTCGTTTTAATTCGTGTAATTCGTAGGCTATTGCTTAATCTGGGTTAAACCACGAGTCCCACGAATGAATCCAAAACATATTCACAAAACCGCGAATCAACACAGAAACACGTTTTTATCCAGACACAATCCAATGGATTTTATTATTTTTGTTCGTGTGAATTCGGTAATTCGTGGGCAATGCAAAATTTGTGATCAAAGGAGACAGAAATGGAGAATACGCAATATATCCCGGCGCTTCGCTACCGCTGGTTAACCCATCTGTATGATCCCATCGTTGGCCTGACCATCCGGGAAAAGCGATTTAAAAAGCAATTACTGGATCAGGCCCATATTGCCATCAATGACCGTATTCTGGATGTTGGTTCTGGCACGGGCACCCTGGCCATTTGGGCCAGCGAGAAAGTCCCCGGGGCAAAGGTGTTCGGACTGGATGCGGACCGGGATATTTTGACCATTGCCAGACGGAAGTCTCGTCAACGCGCCGTCCCGATCCTTTTTGTACAGGCATTTTCCTTCCCGATGCCTTTCAAAAGCAATCAATTTGATCGCTGCCTTTCCAGTTTATTCTTCCATCATCTGACGCGCGAGGATAAAGAAAAAACGTTTCGGGAAATTTTCCGCGTTCTTAAACCGGGTGGGGAACTTCACGTGGCCGACTGGGGTAAACCGGTTAATTTTTTGATGCGCCTTCTGTTTTACTCAATTCAATTGTTGGATGGATTTAAAACTACTGGGGACAATGTGAAGGGAATGCTGCCCGAGCTCATGAAAGCGGTTGGTTTTCAGAATGTAGTTATTGTTGATGAAATCCCAACGATATTCGGAACGATGACCCTGTACAAAGGGAAGAAGCCCGAATCTTTCGCCTCCGTGGACGAAGAAGCGGCTTACGCCCAACGGTAAAGGTTCCAGAGGCTGGAACCATCCCGAAACGGGGACCCTTTTAACCCAGATTACGCATTAGAACCACGAATTACACGAATTAACACTAATAGAATTAATAAAATACATTGGATTATTTCTGGATGAAAATGTGTTTCGAGGTTTATTCGCGATTTAATTGATATTTATTAGTTTCATTCGCGTGATTCGCAGTTTATTGCATTATTTGGGATTATTCGAATTCATTCGCGTGATTCGTGGTGGAAAGCATCATTTGGGATTATCATTGTTGTTCGTGTGAATTCGGGTAATTCGTAAGCGAATGCAAAATGTGGGATAAACGCGCAATTGGCATAAAAAAAGCGCCCCACAAGGGGGGCGCAACACTTAAGCCCTGGCGACGACCTACTCTTCCACCCCGTTTCCGGGGCAGTACCATTGGCGCTGGTGGGCTTAACTTCTCTGTTCGGAATG
>JAADJD010000066.1 GCA_013150955.1 Calditrichota bacterium | reverse complement strand
TTGACGAAGGAAATATGAAAAAAGGAATAAAAATTCTAATCCTAATAAAAATAAAATATGTTTAAAAAAATTGTCAGTATAGATTTGAATTGTTGAAAATTTCATTTTCGTGATCGTACAAAAGGTATGGTGTTTTTAATAATGCGTTCAATTTCTATAATTTTTCTCGCCTTTTCATCATCTTCCGACTTTATCATTCGAAATCGCTCTGTAAAAATTGCATACAAAATTGACAAAATCAGCCCTACAAAACCCATTGCAATTGTTATTCTTAACCTTTTTGGCTTAGCTTTCAGTTCACTTGGAACCGCAGGATCCAATACGATAACGGTTGGGGTATCTCGAATTTCTTCCAATCGTGCCTGTTCGTAAATAGGCATCAACAATTCTCGAATCTTTTGTTGAATTAAATACTCTCGATATACCCGTAAGGCATCAATCGTTTCCTGGGGCACATTTTCAAGTCGCTTGTTAATAATTTCTAACTCAATCAATGCTTGATGATATTTAGGGTTATTTTCATCCAACGTTTTTTTATAAAGCTCAATTTCCATTTCTTTTAACGTTTTTCTCGCGTACAATTCCGCAATCATTTCCACAGAACCCAAAGTCTGTCCAGTCCCCATTATTAAACCAGAACTTTCCTGCAGTTCCTTAATTTTCTCCTCTAACCGGCTCAAATCCAATTCATTTTGTAATAAACGTTTTTCTAAAAATTCTCTTTTTGCCTTAGCCTCTGTAATATTTATTCGTGTATTATATTCATGTAATTTTTTCACAAAAAAATTAGCAATATCGGCAGCTCTTTGAGGATCTTCATCCAATACGCCTATCACCAAAGCCCCCTCATCATTAATTTTAATAACAACATTTTGATTCAATCTTTTTAAAGCCAATTCCATCGATTTTTTTGGAACTTTATATACATTTATTAAATCAAATTCTTTTATCACCTCTTCCTGAAGGGTTCTGCTTTTTAAAATTGATATATATTTAAAAATCTCCGGTTGTGCGCCTGCTCCTCCCACAAAACCTAACATTCTTGAAATATTCAGAAGCCCCGGATAGGCACCTGACATTTCCTGGGTTGAGGGGATGACCACCGTCTTACTAAAGTAAATTTTAGGCATTAACGATACGACAACAAATGTCAAGATAGAAATTGCAATAAAGTTGACTAAAATAAATTTACGCCAGTTTAAAATGATTAAAAAATAATCTGCCCAGGTGAATGCTTTCTTCTGTACTTTTCTTTGATTTTCCATCATGTTTTGTTTATTCATAGAATTATATCCTCAAAATTTTAATGGCCATATTTATCAAACCTCATCTGGCCGCTCGAATTAATGCATATGCACTAATTCCAAGACTAATAATTGGGGTGATTATTGCTAAATAATCTTTTAACAATTCACGATTCCTTCGGGGTACAATTACAATATCCCCTTTCTCCACAATGACATCGGCGCCTTTCTCTACCTTGCCGGTTCGGGTGTGGATAACCATTATGTCTTTTAATGATTTGGCCGTCTCCAGCACACCGGCAAACCCGGCGTAATCCAAAGCAGTGTAATTTGCCAGATAGGGATAGGGCCCTGGTTGAGTGACTTCTCCTTTAACATAAACCATTTCCCGCGTCGATGGGATGATTATGCGATCGCCGGTCTGTAGCATTTCCACCCTGGCGCGGGTTTCGCTTTTTAACAGATTGTAGTATTTCTTTTCTGTACCGCGAATTAATACAATATTTTCAATATCCGATCGGCGGTTGATGGCCTGCAAGCGGGTTAAAAATTCATATAAGGTCTCGTTGGGGAGGATTTGATATACGCCCTGGGAACCCACATTCCCTTCAATGATCACATAGTTTTCTTTAAGATCGATCGGCGGGACATAGATAACATCGCCACCATTCAGGTGTGGATTCTCATTCAAATTCCCCGTCAGGTAAAATTCGCTAATATTGATTGTATCCACCCGCCCATTATAATGTCGAACCTGAATGCGAGTATCATCTCCCCAATTGGTTAATCCCCCTGCCAATTGAATGGCGTCACTCACGCGATCCGACGCCCTCAGGTAATACGTTCCCGGATTTTCAATCTCTCCAACAACAAATACTTTAAATTTGCGCAATCGAAGCAACCGAACGGTAAATCGGGAATTTTTAAAAGATTGAGCCAGGGCCTGACGGATTTTTTTACTGGCTTCCGCAAGGGTTTCGTTGGCGACATAGACCTGGGATATGCCTGGAATAATCACAAAACCTTCTGGCGTGACCTCGGTGATAAACTGGGTCTCCATAACCCCCCAGATCTTCAGCAATAATTGATCTCCCGGCCCCACAATATAGGTCGTGGAATCGATCTGCCTTTCCAGCGCCTGCTCCAATAACTGCCGCTGAGGGATGATCTGCTCGTTCGTTTTCTCCAACTGTTGTAAATCAATGTCAAAAACACGGGCCCGCTCTTCGGTAGTGCGGGCTTCCTGCGAAAACACATTGATACAGAAAACAAGGAGAAACAGCCAAACGGGGACTTTCATTCAATCTCCCTTCAAAATTTTCACAATACGCTCAGCGGTGTGGCCATCCCAGAGTTCGGGGACGGCACCTTTTTTCCATTCACCGGCTAAAATTTTTCTGGCATTCCGGATAATCTTTTGCGTGTCGGTGCCAACCAGCTCATTGGTGCCCAGCTCCACAGTTACCGGTCGTTCGGTATTCTCCCGGATGGTTAAACACGGTATGCGCAAATAGGTGGTTTCTTCCTGAATGCCGCCGGAATCGGTCATCACAAATTTGCTGTTCTGCATGAGCTGCATAAAGTCCAGATACCCCACCGGAGGAATGATCCTCAAATTGGGAATGTTCGCCACCCGATCCTGAAGGCCAAAGTGGTTCAGATTTTTTTCTGTTCGGGGATGTACGGGAAAGATAATTGGGATATCCTTTTGAATTTCTTCGAATGCGTCCAGTATTTTCTTAAAATTTTCCGGATCGTCAACATTGGAGGGCCGGTGCAAAGTGACCAGGGCAAATCCCTGTGGCTCCAGTTTCAGCTGTTCCAGTATGTTGGATTTGCGTGCCTTTTCCAGAAAAAAAATGAGGGAATCGATCATGACGTTTCCCACATAATAGATCTTGGTAGCGGGAATGCCCTCGCGCATCAAATTTTCGTTGCCGCTTTTTTCGGTGGTGAACAGGTAGTCAGAAAGTGCATCCGTTACCAGTCGATTGATCTCTTCCGGCATGCGTCGGTCGAAACTGCGCAATCCCGCTTCCACATGCGCCACTGGCACCCACAATTTTGCAGCCACCAGACTGCAGGCCACGGTGGAATTAACATCACCCACCACGATGACCAGATCCGGTTCGGTATCCAGCACCACTTTTTCGAATGCCAGCATGATTTTTGCCGTTTGCTCGGCATGGCTTCCGGAACCAACACCCAGGTATATATCGGGCTCGGGAAGCTGCAAGTCTTCGAAAAATAATTTGCTCATGCGTTCATCGTAATGCTGACCGGTATGCACCAGGATGGGTTCGAACTCGGAATCAAATTTCTTCATTGCCCGGTGGATGGGAGCAATCTTCATAAAATTCGGCCGTGCACCAACCACATTCAAAATTCTTTTCATGGAGTCCTCGTTCAAATTACAAGTGCAAAATTTACACCGGGGCAATATATATCGCAAGGCATAAATCATCTTCAGATCTGGGGAGGAAAACGTGGTGGGAAAAACGGATGAAAAATTGAACCCCCCAAAAAGCGTTAAACCATGAATCACGCGAATGAATTCGAAAAAAATCAACAAAATTGCGAATATATCCGGGAAAACATTTTCATCCAGATAGCATCAATTGCATTTTATTGTTTTTATTGGTGTTCATTCGTGTCATTCGTAGGCGAATGCATAATCTGGGTTGAAAATCGGGCTATTCCAGCCAGTTGTCCACAATGTGCAACTTTTTTACCGCCATTTTGGCGGCTTCCTGTTCGGCGATCTTTTTGCTTTTTCCCCGACCTTCCCCCAGCACTTCTTCGCCCACCCTCACCTGAACCACAAACTCCTTGGCATGATCAGGGCCAAATTCCTGAACCACCCGATATTCTGGCAATCCCTGCCCCTTGCTTTGCACAAACTCCAGCAATATGCTTTTGTAATTGCGGTACAGACCCCGCCGGATAATTTTTTGAAAATCGTTTAACAAATGCTGTTGAACGAAACGCTGTGCCACGTCCAGACCTTGATCCAGAAAAATGGCACCAATGACGGCTTCAAAGGCATCGGCGAGGATGGATTGACGCTGGCGCCCTCCGGTTTTTTCTTCTCCCCAGTTGATCAGGATCATCTCCCCCAGGGAGATTTTTACGGCGATATCGGCCAACACCGGTTTGCTAACCAGAATGGACTTGACTTTGGACAACTGGCCTTCGGTGCGCTGAGGAAATTTTTCGTACAAATAATGCGTAACGATCAAGTCCAGTACGGCATCGCCCAGAAACTCCAGACGTTCGTTGGAATGGATGCGGGGTTCGTTGGTGATGTTTAGATACGATCGATGCTTCAGGGCGGTGATCAATAATTGTGGATTGTGAAACTGAATACCAAATTTTTCTCGAAACACCTGCACAGCATCCCCCCCGTCTGCCGATTCTGTTGCAGACGGGGCGGGATTTTTCTCCGTCGAATTGGAAGAAGCCTTTCGAAGCAGTCTTCTGAGTAAATCCAAATGCACGTTCCTGCGTTATTCGAATTTGCTAACCGTTATACATGCATTATGGCCACCAAACCCAAATGTATTGGATATGGCTGCCCGAACTTTCTTTTCGACAGGTTGGTTAGGGGTGTAGTTCAGATCGCATTCGGGATCGGGTTCTTCGTAATTAATGGTGGGCGGGATGACGTCGTGGTAGACGGCCAGCACGGAGGCGATCAGCTCCACGGCTCCCGCTGCACCCAGAAGGTGCCCGATCATGGATTTAATAGAACTTACATGCAGTTTATAGGCATGATCCCCAAAAAGTGTTTTGATGGCATCGGTTTCGGATTTGTCGTTGTACGGGGTGGAGGTTCCGTGGGCGTTGATGTAGTCAATTTCATCCAGGTTGAGTTCACCATCTTCAACGGCGCGACGCATGGCGCGGACAGCCCCTTCGCCACCCGGTGCGGGTGCGGTCATATGGTAAGCATCCGCCGTGAAGCCCACCCCACGCACCTCGGCATAAATACGGGCACCTCGCTTCTTCGCATGTTCCAGTTCCTCCAGCACCAGGATTCCGCCGCCTTCTCCCATCACAAAGCCATCCCGCAGGCGATCGAAGGGGCGGCTGGCATGCTGGGGATCATCATTACGGGTGGAAAGTGCTTTCAAGGCATTAAAACCGGCCAATCCCATGGGGGTAATGGAGGCTTCCGATCCACCCGCCAAAATGAGGTCGGCATCCCCATAACGGATTAACCGCACCGCATCGCCAATGGCATGGGATGCCGTGGCACAGGCAGACACGGTGGCATAGTTGGGGCCTTTCAGATTGTATTTCATGGATACATGGCCAGCGGCGATGTCGATAATCATCTGGGTGATGAAGTAGGGACTGACCCGCCGGGGCCCTTTTTCCAGAAATTTAGAATGCTCGGTTTCAAAAGATTGCAATCCACCAATCCCCGAACCGATAATGGCACCAGCTCGCTCGGGATCGATTTTCTCGAAATCCAGGCCAGCATCCCGGACGGCCTCTTCGGCGGCGACCATGGTGTACTGGCTAAACAGATCCATCCGATTAATCTCCCGCGGAGACAGCACATCCTCCGGATGGAAGTCCTTCACCTCGGCCGCAAAACGGGTCGCAAATGCCGAGGCATCAAACCGGGTAATAAAATCCACACCGTTACGTCCCTCCACCAATCCCTCCCAAAAAGCCTTCACCGAATTGCCAATGGGGGTCACTGCCCCCATGCCGGTTACGACTACTCTTCTATTCATAGAGCCTTCCTTAATTTTTTCACCTCTGCTCCCAAAACAGAAGGGGTGACTCAAAACCCCTGCAGTGTAGAACGTTGTTACAGACTAAAAAACTGTTTTTGAGTCACCCCATGTAGGGAAAATTATTCGGCTTCCTGAATCTTTTGACTTAAGTAATCAATGGCCGCCTGCACGGTAGTAATCTTTTGCGCATCTTCGTCAGGAATTTCCACATTGAACTCCTCTTCAAATGCCATGACCAGTTCCACAGTATCCAGCGAATCGGCTCCCAGATCCTCGATAAAATGGGCCTCCGGAGTTACCTTTTCCGGTGCCACCCCCAGCTTGTCCACGATGATATCCTTGACCTTTTCTTCTAAAGACATACGACCTCCTTTTAGTTATTTAGGTTTCGGTTTATGATTAAGCCATCACCATTCCCCCATCCACATTAATCACCTGTCCGGTGATGTAAGCGGCGTCGTCACTGGCCAGGAACACGGCAACTCTGGCCACATCCTCGGCCTGGCCCAGGCGATTTAAAGGAATTTGTTTTTGAAGGGCTTCGCGTACCGGCTCATCCAGCGCTGCGGTCATATCCGTTTCGATGTACCCCGGAGCAATGGCATTGCAGGTAATATTCCGGGAAGCCAGCTCCCGCGCCACGGAACGGGTGAAACCGATCAATCCCGCCTTCGAAGCCGCATAATTGGCCTGTCCCGCGTTGCCCATCTGTCCCACAACCGAGGTAATATTGATGATCCGCCCCTGCCGCTGTTTCATCATCTGCCGGACAACACTTTTGGTACAGTTGAACGCCCCTTTTAGATTAATATTCAGTACCTCATCCCATTCTGCCTCGGACATCCGCAGCAGCAGATTGTCCCGGGTAATGCCGGCATTGTTCACTAAAATATCAATTTTTCCCCAGGTATCCAACGTCTGTTTTACTAAGTTCTGGGCGTCTTCCATTCGGGAGACATCGGCGACTACCGCCATGGCCTGGCCTCCCTGTTCGCGGATTTCGGCGGCCACTTTCTCGGCCCGCTCGCCGTTGCGGCCCACAATCACCACCCAGGCGCCCTCCCGCGCAAAGGCCCGGGCAATGGCTTCCCCAATGCCCCGGGTGGATCCGGTTACAATGGCAACCCTGTCTTTTAACCTCATACCTGGTTCCCCACTTTTAGGGATTGCAATTTCTCCAGATCCCCCACTGCCAGACAGGGAAATTCTGGAACGATTCGCTTTTGCAGCCCCTGCAAGACCTTTCCAGGGCCAACTTCATAAAATGTATCGTATCCATCGGTAACCATCTGGCGGATAATGTTTTCCCACTGCACGGGCGAAAGCAGCTGCTGGAGCAACAATTCTCGAATTTCTTCCGGATCGGTAACGGGCAGTGCTTCCACGTTGGTGTAAACCGGAACCCGGGCCGGGCGGATTTCCACTTCCTGCAGGGCCTGCACCAGCCCATTGAGGGCATCTTTCATTAATGGCGAATGGAAGGCACCGCTGACGGTCAGTTCGCGCACCCGGCGCACTCCCATTTCCCGGGCAATGTCCATGGCCTTTCGCACCGCTTCGATGCTCCCGGAAATCACAATCTGTCCCGGCGAATTAAAGTTGGCCGGTTGCACCACCCCAAATTGCGACGCCCGGTTGCAGATTTCCTCCACCTGTTCCCGGCTGGCCCCCATGATGGCGGCCATGGTTCCGGGATTTTTCTCTCCGGCGTGTTGCATCAGTTCGCCCCGGATTTTTACCAGACGCAGGGCATCTTCAAACGCAATAGCGCCGGCACTCACCAGCGCCGAATATTCCCCCAGACTGTGACCGGCCGTCCCCTCCGGCTCAATGCCTTCTTCCTCTTTAAGCAAGCGATCCACCGCCACGCTGTGAACAAAAATGGCCGGCTGGGTGTACTGCGTTTGGGTTAGCGCTTCTTCTGGCCCATCGAAGCTGAGTTGTTTGATGGGCAATTTCAAAATTTCCTCTGCCACATCGTACACTTCCCGAACCAGGGGAAACGCCTCATACAGATCTTTTCCCATTCCCACATACTGGGAACCCTGACCGGGAAAGAGAAATGCCACTTTTCCCATTAGACCCCCTCACCGTTTTATGTTTTTTCGATTTTTTTCTTTCTCCCGGGGTACTTTGCCCCCCGAATCCAGACAACCCTAATATTACGATTTTTTTGGGAAACAATCAAATTGCCCAGCGAAGCAGTAAGCTTCCCCAGGTAAAACCGGCGCCAAAAGCGGCCATCAGGACGTAGTCTCCCCGCTGCAATTTATTCTGGCTGTAAAGCTCGTACAGTCCCAGGGGAATGGTGGCCGCGGTGGTGTTACCGTAGCGGTCGATGTTGACCACCACCTGATCATCCGACAAGCCCAATCGTTTCCCCGTGGCGTCAATAATACGCAAATTGGCCTGATGGGGGATGAAATATTTGATGTCCGTTCCACTGAGGCCGTTCTTTTGCAATATTTCCTCGGAAACGTTGGCCATTTCGGTGACCGCAAATTTAAACACGGTTCGGCCTTCCTGATGAATGAAGTGCATTTTTTTATCCACGGTTTCGTGAGATGGGGGATGCAAACTGCCGCCGCCCGGCATGTACAGGTATTTGCCGCCGGTGCCATCGGTTTTCAGGATAAAGTCGACCACACCGTAATCGCGTTCTTCACCCGGCTCCAGCAAGACGGCTGCCGCCGCATCGCCGAAAAGCACACAGTTGTTTCGATCGGTATAATCCACAATGCTGCTCATTTTGTCCGCACCAATTACCAGCACCTTCTTATAACGCCCGCTTTCCACAAACATGGCTCCCGTTGCCAGCGCGTAAATAAATCCGGTACAGGCACCATTCACATCCATCCCCCAGGCGTTCTTTGCGCCCAGCTTTTCCTGAATGCGCGATGCAGTATTGGGGAACATCATATCCGGCGTAACGGTCGCCACCACAATCATGTCAATTTCCAGGGGATCGATATTTTTCTCATTCAGGATCATCTGGGCTGCCCGCACCCCCATGTAGGAAGTTGGCAGGTTTTTCCCCAGGATGTGGCGCTCCCTGATTCCCGTTCGGGTTACAATCCACTCGTCGGACGTATCCACCATTTTTTCCAGATCTTTATTGGTAAGCACACCCGGTGGCACATACTGCCCTACCCCTGTAACGACGGCTTTTCTTCCCATATCATTCCTCGCGTTTTTAATTCCTGCTGGATGTGACGGTTCACCTGCTTTTCCCCCATCAGACGGGCCACTTTGATGGCGTTTTTCAACGCGCGGGGAGAGGAACTTCCGTGGCAAATGATGGAGATGCCATCCACGCCCAGCAAAGGCACTCCCCCATATTCCTGATAATCGAAGTTGCGCTTCATGTCTCGAAACGCGTGGCGCACCAGGAAGGCGCCGGTCAGAGAAAAGATATTCTTGCCCACGCTTCGTTTGAATGACCGTCCGAAGACTTCCAGGATGCTTTCGGCGAATTTCAGGATGACGTTACCGGTAAAGCCATCGGTAACGATGACGTCGGTCACTTCGTGAAGCACGTTTCGGCCTTCCACATTGCCCACAAAGTCCGGGATATGTTCTTTCATCAGCTCGTAGGCGGCGCGGGTCAACTCGTTTCCCTTGCCCGGTTCCTCGCCAATGTTCAACAATCCCACCCGAGGATGCGGCACATCGTAAATGTATTCGATGAAGATACTGCCCATCAGGCCGAACTGAAGCAGGTTTACGGGGCGGCAATCGGCATTGGCACCCACATCAATCAGTAAAACGACACCCCCTTCCCGTGGCAGGAAAGCTCCCAGTGCGGGACGGTGCACGCCCGGAATGCGTCCCAGGATGAACAGGCTGGCGGCCATCTGCGCGCCGGTGCTGCCGGCACTTACAAAGGCATCGGCCAGACCTTCCTTGATCATTTGTAATCCGCGCACCATGGATGAATCTTTTTTCCGCCGGATGGCGGTCGCTGGCTGTTCGTGCATGGTAATCACCTGGGAAGCATGCACCACTTTAATGTTTCGGGGTGTGGTGAAATGGTGGCGCTCGATCTCTTTTTCGATCTGAGCTTTATCCCCCACCAGGATGATTTGATCGCGCCCCTTAAATTCCTTATCATATAAAAGAGCCCCTTCAACCGGGGCTCGTGGGGCGTAATCACCACCCATTGCATCTAAAACAATTCGCATCCAGCCAGACTCCTGGACAAATTATTCTTCCCTGGCAATCGACAACTGCTGCCCCCGGTAATAGCCACAATGCGGACAGGCATGATGGGGCAGTTTTGCTTCCCCACAGTTGGGACAAGTCGAGAGGGTTCTGGCTGTTAAGCGACGCATCCACACGGCACGCCGTTTATCGCGTTTGGATTTGGACAACTTCCGTTTCGGATTCGCCATTTCGTTCTCCTCGTGCTATGACTCCACTACCATCGCACCTCAGCGCTCAGGTGACTTATCTAATAGCTCTTTCAATTTCAACCAGCGGGGATCAATGGGCTGCTCAGTGCAACGGCACTCTTCATGGTTTAAATCGGCACCACAGCCCGCACAAATCCCCTTGCAGGTATCGGTGCACAACATTTTCATCGGTACGTTTAAAATCAAAAACTCCTGCAACCGCTCTGTCAGATCAATATCCACCGTTTCCGGTGGCAGAATGATTACATCTTCCTCATCGGTGATCAAATCGCGCGTACCGATGTGGAACAACACTTCAAAATCCTCGGCAAAAGGCCGTTCGTATTCCACCAGGCAGCGATCACAGATGTAATGTGCCGTGGTCTCCACATGAATGGTGCACTTGATGTTACGTTCGAACTTGTTCAATTCCACGTGCACCTGCATTTCATGCGGATACACCTCTTCGCGATAAAAGTGTAAGGATCCACCCTCAATTGTGAAATCGTAATGGTGAATCCCCTCTTCCAGATGTAGAATCGGTATCTTCATAACTAAACTCCAAATTTAAGTCTCCCACAAAATTTTGTCAAGACCTTTGTCAGAAGCCCAAATTCCGGCAGGTTTCGCCACAGATTCGGAAAAACTCTCCCCATTCCTCCGCCACACTCCCGGATTCCATAAATCTGTTCCGGGAACCTGCCATTGGGTTTCTTCTTTCCGTGCCGTTAATACTGCCAATAGAACGCTGGAAACGTCCTGGCGTTCCATTCTGAAATTTGCATTGCTCCTTCCGCCCGTTAACGGTTAAATTAATCATCATCAAAACACGGGAACCACAGCATGTCCATCACAGAACTGAAACCCGAACAATTAAAGAAGCATTTTCCCCTGGAGAGTTTTCCGTTCGAAACCACCCAGGATTTACCGGCGCTGGAAACGGTGATTGGTCAGGATCGGGCGCTGCGTGCCATGGAGCTGGCACTGGGCATTCAATCCTCCGGTTACAATATTTTTGTGACCGGCGCATCCGGTACCGGACGCACCACCATTGTAAAGGACATTTTGAACCGCTTTGCCGAAAAACGTCCGGTGCCCAGCGACTGGGTCTATGTTTACAACTTCACCGATCCTGACTCCCCGGAGGCGTTTCATTTGCCGGCGGGCATGGGCAAAGAATTCCAGTGGGATATGGATCAGCTGATCAGCACGCTGAAACGGGAAATTAAACGCGCCTTTTCCAGCGAAAATTACGATGAACAGAAAATGATCATCATCAACCGCACCAACGAACAGAAGCGGAAGTTAATTCAACAGCTGGACGAAGAGGCCAAGCGGCTGGGACTGCAAATTCAAAGTACACCCATGGGCTTCCAGACCATCATTTTAAAAGATGGCAAACCCATAAAACCAGAAGATTACGAAAAGCTGGCGCCAGAGGAGAAGGAAGAAATCAGCCGGCGCATTCAAATGCTGGAAAATAAAATTGCCGAAACCGTGCGGGCACTCACCCGCATGGACATGGAGGCGCAAAAATCGTTGAACACCCTGAATGAACGTGTGGCCAGTTTCGTTACCGAACAATACGTGAACGAATTGAAGGAAAAATACCGCGATCATGCGCAAATCCTGCGATACCTGGACAACGTCTCGCGCGACATTATAAACAACATCAATGAATTTCTTTCCGAAGTGGAGAAGGAAGAGCAAAAACCACCGGTGGATCTGGAACGGCGTTCGCACTTCAAACGCTATAAGGTGAATGTGGTAGTGGATAATCGTCATTTAACCGGTGCACCGGTGATCTACGAAACCAATCCCACCTACAATAATCTGATCGGCCGCATCGAAAAATACGCCGTGTTTGGCACGTATTTAACCGATTTTACCATGATCAAAGCGGGTAGCCTGCTGCGCGCCAATGGGGGCTACTTGATGGTAGATGCGTATCAGATCCTGAAAAATCCATTTGTATACGACGCGCTGAAACGCGCCATCAAAAACAAGGAAATCCGTATCGAAGATGTGTCTGAACTTTACGGCTTCATCTCTTCCGCAGTCATCAAACCCCAGCCGATTCCCCTGGATGTGAAGGTGGTTTTGATCGGTTCCAGCCTGATTTACTACCTGCTCCAGGCGTATGACGAGGAATTTTCCAAGATTTTCAAAATCCGCGCCGACTTCGACTACGAAACCCATTCCGACCAACACACCATTCACCAGTATGCACGGTTCATCAAGAAAGTGGTGGATGAGGAACACCTGTTGCCCTTCGATCGCAGCGCAGTACGGGAGGTGATCCTGTACGGGCATCGGCTGGTGGAGGATCAGAAAAAAATTTCCCTGCAGTTTGGTCGAATTGTGGGTATCATTCGGGAAGCGTCCTACTGGGCACAGCAGGATGGACAACCGGTGGTATCGGCAGGGCACGTGCGGAAAGCCATTTCGGAATATGAATACCGCCACAACATGATTGAAGAAAAGATCCAGGAAATGATCGAGCGAGATATCTACCGCATTCAGGTGGATGGCGAGGCCGTGGGGCAGATTAATGGTCTGGCGGTTTTAAACGTGGGCAACTACAGCTTTGGTCGACCCAACCGCATCACCGCGAAAACCTACATAGGCAACGAACAGGTGGTGCACATTGAGCGCAAGGCCCGATTGAGCGGTAAAATTCACGACAAAGGCGTTTACGTTTTCAGCGGATTCTTTAACTCCAAATTTGGCAGTCACATCCCGCTGTCTTTTTCGGCCAGTTTAACGTTTGAACAAAGTTACTCGGTGATTGACGGGGATAGCGCATCTTCCACGGAGCTTTTTGCCCTGATTTCCAGTCTGGCCGAAGTGCCAATCAAACAGGGCATTGCGGTGACTGGTTCGGTGAATCAAAACGGCGAAATACAGGCCATTGGTGGCGTAAACGAAAAGATCGAGGGATTCTACCGGGTTTGCCAGGCCAAAGGGCTGACCGGAGAGCAGGGGGTCATCATTCCTCGCAGCAATGTGGATCATCTGATGCTTAAAGATGAAGTCATTCAGGCGGTTGCCGAAGGGAAGTTTCACATCTGGGCCATCGATACGGTGGAAGATGGGCTGGAGATTTTAACCGGCATGCCTGCAGGGGAGCGTGATCGGCGGGGACGATTTCCGCGGAACACGATTTATTATCGGGTGGAACAGAACCTGAAAAAACTGGCCAAACGGGCTGATGCCTTCCGCAAGAAAATTTCTGGTGAAAATAAAAAGAAAACTGCGGATAAACCCGCCCCCAAACCGGAGGAAGAGGGCAACGACAACGATAACGCCAACGCATAATTCCAAACCATGCATGAAACCGCGAATTGCACGAATGAAACCAAAATATATCCACAAAAATTGCGAATAAATCCCGGAATACATTTTCATCAAGACTCAATCCAATATACTTCAACCCGTAGTGTAAATTAGACGACCCAAACTGTCAAAACGGTTCTATCACGTACTTGTTACTATAGGAGTTGTCCACCCAGATAAATCTGGGTGTTAATGAATGATAATCCCAAATAAAGCGTTAAACCACGAATCACGCGAATGAATTCGAAAAAAATCAACAAAATAGCGAATATATCCGAGAAAATTTTTTCATCCAGATAGAATCAAGTGCATTTTATTATTTTTATTGGTGTTCATTCGTGTAATTCGTAGGCTATTGCATAATCTGGATTTATTTGTGTTCATTCGTGCAATTCGTGGTCTAACGCGTCATCAGTTTCTATTTCCCCCAAAGGCGGGTGCGGGATAATCCACAGGGGATTATCCCGCCGTATCCATAATCAGGGAGGCATCGATGCTCAAAAACGCAGCATGCCCTGTTCAGGTCAGCGGAGAATCATCTCCGGAAAGACTTTCCACCATCCTTTTTACGTCTTCATTCTCCGGCTCCAGCTGTAATGCCCGGTGGTAAAAGTTCAGGGCTTCCCGGGACTTACCGCCTTCGTAAAACAGATTTCCCAGTATGATGTAGCCATCGGCATCTTCGGGAAACACTTCCAGATATTGATCCAGCTCCCGCAGCGCCTGTTCAAAATCCCCCTTTTCGATCAATGCCTGAATGTAGAGTTTGCGCAACTCGGGAACCGCCTGAAAGGCTTCCGTATGCGCCTGACGGAGCGTTTCAAATCCCTGCCAATCTTCCTGCATGAGGTGGATTTTTGCCAGATAGAACAGAGCTTCGGCATTGTCCGGGTATTTTGTCAATGTTTGTTGATAGACATTTTTAGCCGCCGCGTAATCCTCCTGGTGAAACAGCACGCTGCCCAGGCCCAGTCGTGCGGCCAGCTGATCCGGATTCTCCGTAAGCTCTTCTTCCAGTAGCGCACGGGCGGTGTCCAGCTCCCCGGCATTAATAAATTGATACGCCAGATACACCCGCGGCGTATCCAGCAAACGCCGCCAGTCCTGCAGGTAACGATCCTCTGGATGATATTCCAGCGCCTTATCCAGCAGCAAGCGCGCACTGTCATAATCCCCATTCTCGATATACAACATGGCCAGTCGCTGATAGGCCTCCGTGTCCTCCGGATATTTCTGAATGAGATAAACGTAGAGCTGAATCGCCTTTTCGAATTCTTCCTGAGACAGGTAAGCATCGGCCAGGTTTTTAATATGATCCGGATGATTGCCATTGTAGCTCACGGCTTTCTCGAACAGGGCAATGGCTTCATCGAACCGTTCCTGTTGCCAGCGCACCACGCCCAGCTCGTTTAAGGCAGTAGCATCTTCGGGATTCATTTCCACATAGCGCTCCAGGTAATGGATGTAATTAACCAGATCGCCCTTTTGTTTGAGCAGTTCGATGTACTTCCGGAGGACGCGGGCATCGGCATTGCCGCGGGAGACGGTTTTCTCCAGCAACTTCAACGCCTCATCGGGACGGCGGATTTTCAGGTAGCGATCGACTTCTTCCAGCAGGCGTGCGCTATCGGTTTCGGAGAACAGAAAGGGCTGCAGGGCTTCCCACACCTGCTCCACGGTGATCTGGTAACGCATACATGCATATTTATCCTGATGGACACACCAGCGGGAAAACAGTGTGGCTGGCGCAATCTGTCCATTTTCAATCATTTTCAAATACGGCTCCATAAACGCCGCATCATTCATTTTCTCGTAACAGCCTTTGAAGGGGCAGGACGGTTCCACGGCGACGGCCTTCCATCCCGGTTCGCCATGTCGGTAAGGCAACCGGTTTCGCCCCCGCACCACGGAGTAAATGCCTACAATGGCAATGTCGGTAGCGCCCGCCAGCTGAATGGGGCCGCTGTCGGTGGAGATCAACACGTCGGCTCTGCGGCACAGGGCAACAAATTCCAGTGGGGATAGCTGATCTTCCAGATGAAAAACCCCATCCACATCCAGCTGGTGAATGCCTCGATCGGGCGAGGCGCTGGAATTCCCAACGATGATGACCAGATTGCCACTGCCTACCAGCAGACGGGCCAGCTCTTCCCAGCGTTCCTTTGGCCAGGTGCGGTTCACATCGCCCCTGGCAGGATGCAGCAAGATCACCCGGTTCCAGCTGCGGGCACCATTCCGGCGATAGGCAGACATAATGTCCTGAAATTTTTGTTCCACGGTGCGCTCGGCAGCCGCGGACACCTTCAATTCAATGTGTTTTTCTTCATTGGAAAGCTGGAGATTCAATCCTTCCAGAAACGCATCCACCTGATGTTTGGTGGCATACCCGTAACGTCCCTGATTCAAATCGACGGAAAAGGGCTCGAATACCAGATATTCCCCATACACTTCCGGCGGGATAAACCGATCAATATCCGGATTCGCATCCACCAGGTGTTTGTAAGCATAAGCGGTCACGAAGTTGACCTCCAGATGCGGATACTGCTTTTTCAGCGCGCGAGCCAGCGGAAAGGCCATCAGGACATCGCCCAGGCCTGCCAGTCGGCACAGGAATATCTGATCGTTCTTTACCAGTGCCTCAAAATAGGGCGACAGGTTTTCCGTTTTTTGCAACCGATAGTTGGAATAATCCACCAGCGCCTTCATGGGACGGGCAACCCGCCGGGGAAACTGCTGTATCAGTTCTTCGAATGTATCCACGATGACCATATTTTTCCAGGGACGCATGAACACAAACTCCGATGGATCCGTCCAGCCCTGCAGATCTTTGCCACGGCAGGATCGAAAAACAAATGTGGGGATGCCTGCCAGTCCAGCCATCGTCTTTCCCCACGAATCGGCACCAATGAACACATCGCTGGAAGCAATCAATTCCATCTGTTCGATCAAATTATAACTTCGGCGGTCAATCGCTCCTTCCAGTGCCGGGTAAACGGCGCGTTCATCCGGTGCACCCAGTATCACCGGGGTAATGCCGTTGTCGATCAAATATTTTTGCAATTTCAGCCAGTCCCGCGGACGAATAATGTTGCGTTTGGTGCCCACCATGCCCCGCACGCTGCCCTTGGGCTGCAGGGTCACCTGAAAATCGGTGATCTTCTTGCCACGGAACATCTGAATCCAATCCGGTTGTGCCTTCACCCCGTATTTCTGGAAAATATTCAGCCGGGCATTCCAGTCGCTTTCGTAGGATTCTGCCGGGGTGACCCCAACCCCTTTACAGTTGGGCAATTTATACCACAGGTTCCGCAGGGTATAATGCCACACGTTTGCATTGGGAAACGGCAGGAAATACACCTTTTTGATTTTCGGAAACTGATTAAACAAAATCCGTGCTGTTGCCACATTGTTGGGGGCACAAACCACCGTGGCCTCGTCCACTGAATCGTAAAATGTCGAAAGGAACAGCAACGCGTCGCCTATGCCACCCGTAAACGCATAGAAATTGCCCAATCGTTTAAACAACTTGTACAAAAATACAATCGTCCCCTCTTTATATTCCCGGGGATAAAAGAAATCCGAAAAATAATGATACTTGCCATCCACCCTCTCCAGCAGAACATCGAGCGCGATATCCACCAGTTCATCTTCCCATTTCTGGTAAAATATCGTTGCCGCTTTGTGATTCAGCTCGTGGATCTTGTCCAGGTTTTCGGTGGATTTCCCCTCGTGGTGAATGACCACGATGTCGGGATCATAAACCACCCGTTTCCCTTTCCTGCGCACCTTAAAGCACAGGTCGGTATCTTCGAAATACATTCCGTAACTTTCGTCGAAACCGCCCACCTGCTGAAACAGTTTGCGAGGTATAAACAGGCACGCACCGGTAACCGCATGGACGTCTTCTCGACGATTGACCAGCGGATTGTCTTCCTTCGCATGGCGATACCGATGGAACGGCCAGATGAAATTGTGCTCAATCTTGGAATTTTGAAATTCGATTCCACAATGTTGAATGGTGCGATCGGGATACAACAATTTTGCTCCCAGAACCCCAACATTGGGTTCTTCCTGAAACACCCGAATGGCCTGTTTCAACCATCCCGGTTCCGGTTCGGTATCGTTGTTTAAGAAGACCAGATACTTGCCTTTTGCCCTGTGAGCCCCCAGGTTACACCCACCCGCATATTTCAAATTCTCTTCGCTGCGAATGTAGGTGAGATTGGGGTACATGTTCTGCGCCTGTTTCATGAAGGCCGGGGTTTCATCGGTGGAGGCGTTGTCCACCACAATCACCTCGAAGGTGACGTCTGGATCGGCGTGCTGGTAGATTTTTTCCAGGCACACGCGGGTATATTCAACCTGGTTGTACACCGGGATGATGATGGAAACCTGAATGGGTATTTTTTCATGCGATTTTTGCTTGCGGGCGATGCCTTCGGGCTGACGCACCGCCACCTCCGATTCGCTTGACTTTGTTGCACGATGCTGGCGGTGGGATCGGGACTCCGGTCGCTCTTCCGGCTGGATAGGTCGGGCGGGTTTGCGGGCTACAAATCGAATTTCTTCCCCCCTGCCATCGGCTTCCAGTTCCTGCACAATTCGCTCGAACTCCTCATCTGTCACCTTTCCATACTTCTGGTACACACAATTCTTCAAGCGATGCAGGGAATAATCCCCTCGCGTGGTATACAATTTCTCGATCACGAAGCCGGCCTTTTCCAGATTGGCGCGTAATGTTTCTGGAGTGAAATGGACGTAATGGAAATTGGGATCCAGCCAATCCCATCTCTCTCGTTCCATTTCCGAACAGAAGGAGGCAAAATTGGGCACCATTCCCGCAAAGACGCCATCCGGCTCCAGGATGTCGAACACCTTGTTCAACACCTGCCGGGTACGGGGCAGATGTTCCAGTACGTGATTCATGGTCACCAGAGAAAAACTGTTCCGTGGAAAGGATTGCTCTTCCAGGGGGCGGGAATCGACCTGAATTTTCAACTGGCTGTTGGCATATTCGACTGCCGATGGGGTAATTTCAATACCGAAAGGTTCAAAGCCTTTGTCACGAGCGGCATCCAGGAAGGCGCCCCAGCCACATCCAACATCCAGAATGCGTCCCTTTCGTTTTACGAATGGCTCAATCTCTTCCAGGAATGTTTCCCGGCGCAGCGGGCTGCGTTTCACTTCCTCGGGATTTCGGGGCAGGCGCATGTGGGAGAATTCATCGGCGTACAGATCATACAAATTTTTCAATTGACTGGCCTCGGGCAGGCGACGCAGGTAGGTCAATCCACAATCCACACAGGTCACGATATCGGCGGTGTACCGCGCGCGCTGCGTGGCCAGACTCCCACAGGCTGGGCACTGCTCGACTTCGTTACTGGTCGCTTCATTTTTTGGAGAAAGTTTCTTATTTAAGGAAGCAATAGTGGATTGATCAGAAGCTTTTTTATCAATCAATTCTTCCTTCTGGATTATTGAAAATTCCCACAGTTTTTGATATAAATTAGCGATGTATTCTGGTAATTCATGATTCTCAAATATTTTTTGAACATCAATTTCTTTTTTGTGAATTAAATTTATTGCATCATTTATTTGCTTATGCCCAACATCCCAATTCAGCCAACCCAAAAGACGTTCCAATACTACTTCTGGACGTAGCAAAAGGGCTTCATAAGGTATCCAGATTGCTGAATTTGAAACATTTTTGACGAGAGCGGAATTGTATCTGAACCACAAATCCAATGATTTCTCTAATGAGAAACCATCTCGTTTTTGAAGGGAAGCAGCCACATCAATGGGATTTCGGAAAATAATGATTGTTTTCAGATTCGGAATCAGGGCTTTCCAGAATGGAAAGGTTATACAGTTTCGGGGATCTTTCCAGCCCCATAAGAAAAGGTTTTGATACTTGGCTATTACTTCTTTTGCTTGAAGCGAAATCAAAACCCATTGTTCCTTGTCCTGTTCCGGACGAATTGCAAATTCAGGTGGGTTATCCCAACTCCCATTTAACAGGTTTAAAATGGCATCATTGATTGCTATAAAATTGATATTCTCCCAAAATCCTTCGGGATTATCTTTTGCTGGTGGCAATAACTCATCTTCTTCCCCTAAAAACAAGCCCATCACATTAAGCATATGGGCAAGTACGGAAGTACCCGAACGATGCATTCCAGCTATGCAATACACGTTCTGCATTTTTTCTGTTTCATTAGAAGCAGCAGACCTTTGGATGGAAATATTAGAAAAATCCTCCTTCTCATCGTCGGAAGCCGAATCGCCTGATTTTAATTGCTGAATTTGGCTATTCAAATAATTAGATAATTGAGCCTTATTGAGCACCGATGCAGTTGAAACTTCAGACTTAATCTCGTTAATCTTCTTATTAATTTGATGAAATTTTTCATAAAGATTAACTTCTGCCCTGTATGTAGCAGGTATGACATTCAAAATATCCTGTGCCATATGTGCAAGCGTCAGGCATTTTGCCGCCG
>JAADJD010000043.1 GCA_013150955.1 Calditrichota bacterium | reverse complement strand
ATGCTTTGTAGTGACAAATCGCCCATTTTTGGTTTGAGATATCCTGTTGATATTACAAGGCTTAGCAAAATTTTGCTGTCAAACTCGGGATCCAATAGCCTACGAATGACACGAATGAACACGAATAAACCCAAATAATGTGTTAAACCACGAATCACACGAATAAATTCGAATAATATCAACAAAATAGCGAATATATCCCGGGAAACATTTTCATCCAGACACAATCCAATGTATTTTATTGGTTTTATTTGTTTTAATTCGTGTAATTCGTAGGCTATTGCTTAATCTGGGATAAAAAATAAAATCCATTTGATGATATCAGGATGAAAATGTGTCCAGGGGATTACTCGCGATTTTGTTGTTATTTTTTGGATTTATTCGTGTGATACGTGGCTTAATGCATTATTTGGGTTAATTTGCGTTTATTTGTGGTCTAAGGGCATAACCCGGGCTAAACAAATATGGTCTGATCCCGTCGGGAACCCACCGAAATGATCTTGATCCGGGCGCCAATGGACGCTTCAATAAACTCCAGATAGCGCCGGGCATTATCGGGCAAATCGTTCCAGGAGGTTAAATGCCCGGTGGGGGTTTCCCACCCCGGGAGCGTCTGGTAAATGGGACGGCAGTTTTGTAGAATTTTCAAATCGGTGGGGAATTCTTCCAGCCGTCGGCCTTCGTACTCGTACGCCACACACACTTTAATTTCCGGAAGCTGATCCAGAACATCCAGCTTGGTGATGGCCAGGTCGGTAATGCCGTTCACCCGGACGGCATAGCGGGCAATCAGCGTATCGAACCAGCCGCAGCGGCGCGGACGTCCGGTTGTGGCACCAAATTCCTTCCCCACCTGGCGCAGAAATTCCCCTTCGTCGCCGGTGAGCTCCGTGGGGAAAGGCCCTTCTCCCACCCGCGTGGTGTAGGCCTTTAACACCCCCAGCACCGCCGTTATGCGGGTGGGACCAATCCCCACCCCGATGCAAGCCCCACCACTTACCGGATTGGAGGATGTCACATACGGATACGTTCCATGATCCACATCCAGAAGCGTACCCTGTGCCCCCTCCAGCAGGATTTGCTTCCCTTCGCGAATGGCACGATCCAGGTAAATGGACACATCCTTAATGTAGGGATCAATCAACTGATCGAATTTCAGGTACTCTTCGATGATCTGATCAATGTTCATGGGGGTGTGGCCATAAATCTTTTGCAGCAGGGCGTTCTTTTCTTCCAGATTTCGACGCAGTTTTCGTTCCAGCAAATCGGGATCCAGCAAATCCACAATCCGAATCCCCCGACGGTTGAATTTGTCCACATACGCCGGTCCAATGCCTCGCCCGGTGGTTCCAATTCGGTGCGCCCCGGCCTGTTGCTCGGTAACCTGATCCAGCAATTTGTGATACGGCATGATGAGATGCGCCTTCTGGGAGATCCACAGCCGCCCCTTAACGGAAATCCCCTCTTTCTCCAGCAGGGCAATCTCGTCCATCAACGCCACCGGATCGATCACCACACCATTGCCGATCACGCATTCCACATGCGGATGCAGAATGCCACTGGGAATCAAGTGGAGGATGTAGGTCTTGTCATTAATATGCACCGTGTGCCCGGCATTGGCCCCACCCTGATATCGGGCCACAATATCGTACTGCTCACTTAACAGATCGACAATTTTGCCTTTTCCCTCATCCCCCCACTGCGCACCAACAACAACGACTACGGACATGTTCACCTCATGTAACGGTTCAATAAAAAACTCCGGCACATTGCTGCCGGAGCCATTACGTTTTTCTTATTTCAAATGCCACACGGGATTTACCCCTGTGATTTCACCTCACGCGGTTCATCATCTTCTCTGATGCTTTCAAAAACTTTCCACCGCCGCATCGACCGTATCGTACACCTCAAAGATGTGCATCAACCGGGTGACATTCAGCAGATGAAGAATGCGCTTATTAAGATTGGCCAGTTTCAGGCGTCCACCGTTCTGCTTAAACACATTCACCGCATTAATTAAAATTCCCAAACCGCTGCTGTTCATTCGTTCCACCCGGCTCAGGTCCAGCACAACACGGGTTTTGCCCGCATCCAGCAACCGATTGATTTCTTCATTCAACTGCAGGGCTTCCGGTCCACCCATCACATCGCCATCCAGCTGCAGGATGACGACCTGATCTTTTTCTTGCGTCTCGATAGTCATAAAAAAATTTAATGTGTTTTCTTCTTTACTGCAACCTTCGCGGGGGTACCGCGCCGTTCCTCCCACTCCACAATAACCGGGGAGGCAATGTAAATCGATGAATAAGTACCAATGATGATCCCGATGATCAAAGCCAGGGCAAAGTCCTGAATCACCTTTCCGCCAAACAGGTAAAGAATCAGTACCACCATCAGGGTGGTTCCGGACGTTATGATGGTACGGGATAAGGTTTCGTTAATGCTGCGATTGACCACGCTGGCGTAATCTTCGATGCTACGGCGAAACGTTTTCAGATTTTCCCGGATGCGGTCATACACAACGATGGTATCGTTCAGGGAATATCCAATGATGGTAAGCAGGGCCGCGACAATGGCTATGGAAATTTCCAGATCCAGCACCGAAAACAATCCCAGGGTAATGGTCACATCGTGAAACAGGGCCACCACGGCGCCCACACCAAAGCGCAAATCCTTAAAGCGCAACCGGACGTAGATCAGGATGAGCAGCAGGGCCACAAAAATAGCGCGGATGGCCGCTCCCACCAGTTCCTTTCCAATCTTGGGTCCCACGGTCTCCTTGCGCCGTTCGATGACGTTGTAATCGGGAAAGGTTTCACGCAATCGGGTTAAAATATGATCGAAAACCTCGTCCGCATTTTCGGTGACGTCGGCCCGAACAGAAATTTCCTGCGGGGATCCGTAATGCTTGATCTCCGATTTCCCCAGCCCAAATTCGTCAAACACCGCACGAATTTTATCGATGGGAATATCCAGGGGTTTGGTGGGATCGGTTTTGTCTTCAAAACGCAGTTCCCAGAAGGTACCGCCCCGAAAATCCACGCTAAATTTGGGACCACCGTGTAGAATCAATGAAATGACTGAAAGGATAATTAACGTCATCGAAAAATAAAATGCCGGTTTACGGGTCCCCATGAAGTTCACATTGGGATTTTTTAAGAATCGCATGCGAGTTGACTCTCCTTCCTTTAACCTCTCTCTATTGCCTTAAATGCTCAGCCGTTTGATAACCCGTTTGGCGATCAACACCTCGAAAATGGTTCGGGTCACAAAGATGGCCGTAACCATACTTCCCAGAATACCGATCATCAGCGTCAGGGCAAATCCCTTGATGGGTCCGGTTCCAAAGTTGTACAACACGATGGCAGCAATCAGCGTGGTGATATTAGCATCGATAATCGCCGACAGCGCCCGACTGTACCCCTCTTCCAGGGAAGCCAGGACGGTTTTGCCTTTATCCAGCTCCTCCCGGATGCGCTCGAAGATCAGCACGTTTGCATCCACCGCCATACCGATGGTCAGGATAATTCCGGCAATGCCCGGCAGCGTCAGGGTAGCATGAAAAACCGACATGATACCCAGAATGATAACAATGTTTAAAATCAGCGCAATGTCTGCGATGACACCAGAAAATTTGTAATAAACCACCATGAACAGCGCCACCAGCAACAATCCCAGCAATGCCGAATAGGTACCTTTTTCGATGGAATCCTTCCCCAGGGAGGGACCCACGGTACGTTCCTCCAGCAACTGGAGGGGTGCTGGCAGGGCACCGGCCCGCAACACGATGGCCAGATCCTGAGCTTCCTCCAGGGAACCCAGCCCGGTAATGCGTGCCCGGCCGTCGCGAATCTTGGCCTGAATTACCGGTGCGGATTGCACCCGCCGATCCAGAATGATGGCCAGCGGCTTACCGATGTTGGCACCGGTAACGCGGGAGAAAATCCGGGCGCCCTCGCTGTTGAAGGTTAACGATACTTCAAACTGACCTGCGACCCCGATGTCGCTGCTGATCTGTTGACGGGCATCCACAATGGTTTCCCCGGTCAGTTCGGGGTCTTTGTTCACCAGATACACCTCGATGTATGGAAAGCGGGGATCGGGCTTGCCAATCAGCAGTTCGGCATCTCCGGCCTCTTCTTCCACAATGCGCTGAATTTCGGGATCCTGCAGGACTTTGCGCAGCCGGGCCTCGTTCTGCTTGGCCACCAGCAAGACGTATCGATTCTGTGGATGCAGTAAAAACAGGTTCTCCCGGAACAGGGCCTCTTCTTCGGTTACCGCAGCGGTATCTTCAGCAGCAGTATCCCCACCGGCCTGACCAAAAAGTTCTTCGGCACTGATCTCCGAAGTGTCGGCCGGGGTCTCCTGTTGATTTTCCGCCGTGGTGTCGGCCTCCTCGGCCTTCCCCCGCAAATAATCATTGATCCGTTTGGCCACATTGACCACGATTTCCGGTTCTTTCAACAAACGGAATTCCAGCAGTGCCGTTTCCCCCAGCAACCGACGCACCCGCTCCGGATCCGTAATTCCCGCCAGCTCGATGATAATCCGATGACTCCCCTGCTTTTGAATGGTCGGTTCCGCCACGCCAAACTGATCTACCCGGTTGCGCAGGATCTCCAGGGAGCGATTCACCGCTTCTTCGGTTTGCTCTCTCAGATAGTCCAGAATTTCGTTGCGATCGCGCAGTCGACGGCTGCCGTAATAGCGGGCCAGGTCGGCTCCCAGACTTTCCAATTTTTCGGCAAATGCCGTGATAAAATCCTCTTCACCCAGCTGAGAGACCTTTGCAGCATATTCCAGAGCCTCGTCGAAACGATCATCCTTATTCTTGGCCAGCGAACGCAGCAACTCCTTCACGTCCACCTCCATCACCACGTGCATCCCTCCCTGCAAATCCAATCCCAGCCGGATGGAACGATCCAGCAGACGATTGTATTTCTGGGGATCCTCGATTTGCAGACGGGCGCGATCTTCTTTGCTCATCAAAAACTGAAACTGAATGGTGGGATACACGAAGTAAGCAAACATCAGGATTAAAAATACGACGACGCTCAATTTAATCGTTAAATTGCGGGACATAAGAATGTCATCCTCCAGAATTATAAAAGCCTTTTTGCTTTAAATTATTGCAAAACAAGCCTTGAATTTAGGTGCCGCCTTCAAAAAAGTCAAACGAAAAATATTTCCCTCTTGCGCGCCAAAACCTGGAATTTTTTCCAAAAAAACATGGATTTACCCACCCTCTACAGCTGCCATTTTTCACCGAAATTCACCGAGCGTTCCCGTTTCCCTTCCCGCAAATTTGATCCCGGCGTCCCTGATCCGGGCCATTGCCCGGTGATTGTGATTTGAAACCCGCGGGCAAACCATTTCCACCAATCATCATCCTTCCCGGATCGTTAAACCAGCCCTACCCCATTTGAACATTCCAACGAAAAATTCCCCTGTCGGTTTCCCGGAATCGGTCATCTGGAGTGGGGGGTGAAGATCCGGGGTTCCTCTTTTCACCGCCGGTTGCCGTTCAGTCGGGCTCTTCCACCAGGACGTCCTGGATCACCTCCCAATCGAACCCCTTACTTTGTAAAAAGCGAACCAGACCTGCCCGGAGTTTTGAAGGCTTCCAGTTCCCGTGCCGCTTTCGATATTTCCGGGCCAGTTCCCGGGCAATCTCCACCTCCGAATGTGCCCGGTAAACCCGATCCATAAGCGGTTCCAGGATTTCATCCGGTACCCCACGCTCCCGCAGTTTTTGCTGTAACAACAACCGTCCCACGGGGCGCAGGAGCATCTCGTTTTCGACAAACTGGCGAGCAAATTCCGCATCGTCAACCAATCCCACCTGCCGTAACGCCGCAATGGCTTCGGAGATGGCCGGTTCCCGATATCCCTTCTGCAGCAACTTGCGTTTTAACTCCCGTTCGCTATGGGCCCGCCGTTCCAGGAAGCGCAATGCCTGATCTTTGGCCCGCTGTACTTCGTCCTCCCGCAACATCTGCAAAAACGTTTCTTCTTCCAGCTCCTGGTGCAGGGAAATACCGAATCGAACCATGGTTTCCGGTGCCACCACGATCTCCGTGCCATCCTCCAGGGTCAGGACAAACCGTTCCGGTCGGCTTCGTATCAATCGAATGTGTTCGATGCGCGGCATGGGATTGACAACATTTTCTTGAAATTAAAAATGCACCTGCTGCCTCCACACGGCTTAACCCGCCTGATCTGGTGTATCGAAAAACGTCCGATGGGCCTGTTCTCTCAAAGCGGCCCAATGACGATGCCATCGGAGAGATGGATGCTTCCGGCGCCTCCCGTGTAGACGGTCACGGGTGGAGGCATTCCCTTTCTGGCAGGTGGGGATCATTCTTCCGCTGGCTTTGCTTCGGCGATCGGGGTCAAGCCCAGTTTCTCCCGAACCAGCATTTCCAGGCGATCCCGAAAATCTGGATTTTCCTTTAAAAACCGCTTCACGTTTTCCCGTCCCTGTCCCAGGCGCTCCTCGCCAAAGCTAAACCAGGTTCCACTCTTCTGGATGATGCCCAGATTGGCCGCCAGATCCAGCAAATCGCCTTCCTTTGAGATGCCCTGATCGTACATGATGTCAAACTCGCACTCGCGGAAGGGCGGGGCCAGTTTGTTCTTCACCACCTTCACGCGGGTACGGTTCCCCACCACGTTGGGCCCCTCTTTAATGGACGCAATTCGCCGGATGTCCATGCGGATGGAGGTGTAGAATTTAAGCGCCCGGCCACCGGTGGTGGTTTCTGGATTACCGAACATTACGCCGATTTTTTCCCGCAGCTGGTTAATGAAAATCACGCAGGTGTTGGACTTGCTAACGGTAGCGGTCAGTTTACGCAGGGCCTGGGACATCAGCCGGGCCTGCAGTCCCATGTGGGAATCGCCCATCTCGCCTTCCAGTTCGGCCCGCGGCACCAGTGCCGCAACGCTGTCCACCACAACCACATCCAGCGCGCCACTGCGCACCAGCGTTTCCACAATTTCCAGCGCCTGTTCCCCATTGTCTGGCTGGGAAACCAGCAAATTGACCGTATCCACACCCAGTTTGCGAGCATAAATCGGATCCAGGGCATGTTCAGCATCGACAAACGCTGCCAGCCCCCCCAGTTTCTGCGCTTCCGCAATGATGTGCAGGGACAGCGTGGTCTTACCCGATGACTCGGGGCCGAAAATCTCCACAACACGTCCCCGCGGCACCCCGCCAATCCCCAGCGCGTAATCCAGTGAGATGGAACCCGTGGGAATAACATCCACCTGAACCTGGGCTCGATCGCCCAGACGCATGATGGCCCCTTTTCCAAACTGCCGCTCAATCTGGGTCATGGCCAGATTGAGCGCCTTCAGCTTCTCATTGTTCTCCTTTCCCATCATAACCTCATGTTTCGCGTTTGATTTCTTGAATAAAAATTCAACAGGGTCGAAAAATGTTCCCTGCCCCATTCATCATTGAATTGGAATAATTTAATACCCAAATCGGGTTTAAAAAAGACCTTTACCCTTTGGCAGTTCGTCCCTGGCAAAAAGTAAAACTTTTCCCGGAAAAATTCAACAGGCGGGGAATGCCATTATTGCGAGGCGCGCTCCTGAAGGGGAAAAGATTTTAACACCGAATAGCGGGCACCATCGGGTCGCAACTCGCTGCGCATGATCAGGACTTCCTTCACCGGAAAAGCAATGTTGGGAAAAGCAGTGGATTTAATTTTCCCGATGACCTGGGTTAATTGGCGACTGGATTTCACCCGTCCCAGGGTGAGGTGCGGTTTAAACGGGCGCGCTTCTTCGGGAAAACCAATCTGTGCCAGGGCGCTCTCCAGCTTTTTCTGAAGCGCCATCAACTGCTGTTGACCATTTCCGGCCAGGCCCACCCAGAATACCCGGGGACGATCCAGTGAAGGGAACGCTCCCAGTTCGGCGGATTCCAGCTCAAAAGCCCCCTCGCCCCGAACGACCGATTCCACCACCTGCTGAACCTGCTCCAGTTGATCCCGGGTGATGTTGCCCAGAAATTTCAGGGTCAGATGAATGGTTTCGGGTTTTACCCACTTTACAGCTGCGGGAAGCGTTTTTAATTCATCAATCAGTGCCGCGCAATGCTGCATCAATTCCGGCGAAATTTTAATGGCAATAAAGGTGCGAATCTTTTCCATAAGAATGCCCCACCTCCGGTTTCACGAAACGTCACCCAGCCGGTCTCCCCCGGCCGATTGGATCGGGATTCTTTTATCCCGGATTATGCAATCGCCTACGAATGACACGAATGAACACCAAAAAAAATTTTAAAATGCACTTGATTCTGTCTGGATGAAAATGGTTTCCCGGATATATTCGCTATTTTGTTGATTTTTTTCGATTTCATTCGCGTGATTCGTGGTTTAACGCATGATTTGGGTTTATGATGAAATTGCCGCCCTTAATTTTTCCAGCAATTGCTCACCACTTCGTTGCACCTTACGGTACAACTGAAGATTTTGCTGAACCAGCGAAAAATGAATGGATACCAGGTTGCCAAACTGGGGATCGCTCAGCATGGAACGATTCACCAATCGCCCGCGCAACAAATCGAAACGTTCCTGCAGATACGGCAGCAATTGTTGTTGAAAATGCTGGGTTAAAAATTCCTGCACCACCCGGATTTCCTGAATGTTTTTGTAATACCGAACCAGTTCCTGCTCCAGGGCGGGATCATCCAGCACATTCAGACGTCCGCTATACTTTGCGGCATCGAAAACGCTGGTTCCGGGTTCCAGCAAATGCAGGGAAAGTACGGTTCGCATCATCGCCACCAGGGTATCCCCATGCAAGCGGCGTTCGGTTATTTGATCCATCATCCGCTGCAGACGGAATATTTTTGCGGCATTGGACTGGATGACAGAATCCAGTTCCATCTGATTGTGCTGGACTTCCGTGTAAAAACTTTTCAGATATTCCTGTTTTAGCTGCAAACCGCGCTGATTTTCCTGCCAGCGGTTGACCAGAAAAGCCAGACTTACGCCCAGAAACACCGTGAACAGCTCAAATCCGTACTGCCACCAGCGGCGTGAGGTTGATCTGCTCATCCGGATTCCTTTTTACTGGATGGGTCATTGTCAATCGGGATGCCCAGCAGATATCGGCGCACCATTTCCAGCGCTGCCTGGGCTCCCAATTCTTTATTCAGCCGACGATCCTGTACAAACACAAACCGGCGGGCCACAACGGTATCCGCCGTTGCCAGCCCAATGTAAATCAGTCCCACCGGTTTTTCCGGGGTGCCCCCCGTGGGCCCGGCAATGCCGGTGGTCGATACACCAATATCCGTTCCCATGGCTTCCCGAATCCCGCGGGCCATTTCCCGGGCCACCACCTCGCTGACGGCTCCGTGAGCGGCCAGCGATTCCGGTTTCACGCCCAGGAACTTCACTTTGCTATCGTTGGAATAGGTGACCATGCCCCCCATGAAATACCCGGAACTGCCGGAAACGTTCGTGATGCGATCCTGCACCAGTCCACCCGTACAACTTTCGGCCACCGCAATCGTCCAACCCTTTTCTTTCAGCAGCCGTCCAACCACAGCCTCCAGCTCTTCCGTTCCTGTGGTGTAGATGTATTTGCCAATGCGCCCGTACAATTCCCGTTCAAAGCGGGAATAATCCATTTGTTGCAAGGCCGAATCTTTGACCAGAATTCGGATGTCCACCCCGATAAAGCGGGGCAAAAAGGCCACTTCCAGCTGGGGATGGGCCTCGAACAGGTCGTGGCATATTTCATAAATGCGGGACTCGGCAATGCCGGTGGTTCGATATTGAAACACGTGGATGGGTTCCAGCTTCCCCTGATCTTTTAGCAGGGGAAGAATGAAGTCTTCCATCATGGCCTTCATCTCCCGGGGCACACCGGGCAGGACGAAGATCATTTTCCCATCCCGACGGAAAAGCAGTCCCGGCGCCGTACCCACGGGATTATCGATCAGCTCCGCATCTGCAGGCACCATGGCCTGGTTGCGATTAATGGCCGGCATCTGACTTCCCCGACGCCGAAATCGTTCTTCAATTTTGTGGAGAATCTCTTCCTTGAAAATCAGGTGGGATCCCAGAAACTCCACAATGGCCTTTTTGGTGATATCATCGTGGGTGGGGCCCAATCCGCCGGTGGTGATGATCACATCGGCCTGCTGCAGGGCCAGCTGCAATTGCTGTTGAATCTCCGCCGCATCGTCTCCAATGGTGACCACCCGAAGCGTTTCAATCCCCAACTCATGAAGCTTGCTGCTGATGTAGGTGGCATTGGTATTGACCGTTTTCCCGCTCAACAGCTCGTTTCCAATCGAAATGAGAATGGCCTTCATCGTTGTTCCTTCTTTTATCCCACCCTATCATTTTAACCGGCAACCCGTGAAAATGCAAAAAAAATTTACAGTTAAACGCGACCTGAAAGCTGACGATAATGACTGTGGGTCAAAGAAACGCTCACTCATCAACATGTATCTTGATTTTGGTAGTCCCAGGCTATAAATTGCGAAAAATTTATAACTTATCAAATCAAATGGGAGATGGTAATGAAACGTTCCCCTTTCTCCATTTTACGCTTTGCCTGGATTGCCCTTATCGTTGTACCTCTTCTGGCCATTTCTCAGCAAGCCACCGTCGAACAGATTGCCAAGATTCTACCGCCAGTTACGGATAAGGGAATCCGGCTGGACAATGGAAGTCGACAGGTGACACTCAGAGGGAACTATCTGTTCATTACCAATTACTGGGGCGGCATCCAGGTTGTGGATGTATCGGACATCCAGAATCCCAGGGATGTGGTCTTCATTCCACTGGATAACGAAGCCTACCATACTTACGTGGACGATAAATACCTGTACGTGGCCAATCACGATAACGGGGTTCAGGTCTTCGACATACAGGACATTACCCGCCCAAAGCCATTTATTCATCTGAAGACCCCGGGAAACGCCATGTGGGTGTACGCGGAGTATCCCCGGCTATACGTGGCGCTGGGTGAGGATGGATTTGGCATTTACGATTTGAGCAATACGGAACATCCGACCACGCTGGCGCTGGAGATTGTGGACAGCTGGGTGGGACAAATTTACAAACAGGACAACTTGCTTTACGTGGCCGGCAAAAAAGGTGGGGTACTCATTTACGATGTGTCCGATCCGGAAAATCCCCAGCGACTGGCGCGATATCGCACCAATTACCAGGCGGTGATGGTTCAGGTGGATGGGGAAACGGCTTTTGTTGCCGATGGCCCGGGCGGATTGCTGCTGCTGGATGTAAAAAATCCCCGTTTCCCGCAGCCGCTGAAACGCGTGAAAACCGGAGGCTACATCATCCACCTCTTCAAGATGGGGAATTACGTGTATCTGGCCAACCGCAATCTGGGATTGCAAATCGTTAACGTAACCGATTTGAAGAATCCCGTTCTGGCCGGACAATACCTAACCGAAAGCGAATGCTACGGAGTGTTCAAACAGGACATTTATGTCTACCTGGCCGCCAATACGGCCACACTTATCATGCGGCACAACAACGCACCGGTGCTGAATCCCATCCCCGACTTCACCCTGAAAGAAGGGGAAGCCTTTCAATACCAGGTGAGTGCGGTAGAACCGGATGGCGATCCCATCGTTTTTTCTGCCAGTAATCTTCCGGAAGGCAGCCAGTTTGATCCCGAAACCCACATTTTTTCCTGGACGCCCACATACGAACAATCGGGCGTTTATCCCAACGTCATTTTTCGGGTAGAAGAACAAACGGCCAGCAAACTTAGCGATGCGGACACCGTGCAAATTACCGTGGAGCACGTCAATCGCCTGCCGGACTTGCCCGCCATTGCCGACACCTCCATCGATGAAAACAAAACCCTCCAATTTACCATTCCGGAAGGAAGCGACCCGGATAAAGAGGATCAGCAGCGCCTGCGGTACCGGGCAGAGAATTTGCCACCGGGTGCAACCTTTGATCCGGAGACGCGGGTGTTTTCCTGGACGCCCACGTTTGAACAGTCCGGCGTGTATGTGGTGGATTTTATCCTGGACGATGGTGCCGGCGGTGTCGATCGCGAACCGGTTAAGATTACCGTTCGCCATGTGGATCGTAAACCGACCATCGAGGCGATTGCCGATCAGGTGATTGACGAAAACCAGACCCTTACCCTGGAGCTCAATGGAACCGATCCCGATAAAGAAGATCAGGATAAAATTTCATTCGCCATGGAAAATCTACCTGAGGGCGCCACTTTCGATCCGGAAACCCGCACGTTTCGCTGGACGCCGACCTATGAACAATCTGGCGTGTATGAAAATATCACGGCCATCATGATTGCCGGGGCGATGTCCGACACCACCCGGTTTACCATCACGGTAAATCATGTGAACCGGCCTCCGGTGCTGGCAGAGATTGGGGACAAAACGGTGGACGAAGCGCAGTTGCTGGAATTTCAGATCCAGGGAAAGGATCCCGACAAAGAAGATCAGGGGAAACTCACCTTTAGTGCAGAGAATCTGCCAGAAGGCGCCACGTTTGATCCTCAGACGCAGACCTTTCGGTGGACCCCCACCTACGAACAGTCCGGCACCTATCCCGATGTTACTTTTGCTGTCAGCGATCCGGCCGGGCTCACCGATCGCAAGCGCATCACCATCACCGTGAATCACGTGAATCGACCGCCCGAAATTGCGGCAGTGGCCGATCAAACCGTTAATGAAAACGAGACGCTGTCCTTTCAACTGACGGCCAGTGATCCCGATAAAGAAGATGCCGGAAAATTGACTTTCTCCGCACTGGATCTCCCCGCCGGCGCCCAGCTGGATCCCGCTTCCGGTCGGTTCGATTGGACACCCACTTATGAACAGTCGGGGACGTACACCGTTACCTTCATCGTGAGCGATGGCCAGTACAGCGATTCGACCCGTTCCACCATCACCGTGCTGCACGTCAATCGGCCACCGGAGCTTGCGGCCATCGGGTCGCTGCAGGTGGATGAGAATCAGTTGCTGGAATTCACCCTGGAAGGGAAAGATCCCGATCAGGAAGACGCGGGTCAACTGACCTTTTACGCCACTAATCTCCCGGAGGGTGCGCGGTTCGATCCGGCTACTCGAACCTTTTCCTGGACGCCAACTTATGAACAATCGGGCACTTACACCGTGACCTTTGGGATCAAGGATCCTGCCGGGCTGACCGATGAAGAAACGGTCACCATCACCGTGAATCACGTCAACCGGGCCCCAACGCTGGAGCCCATCGCTGACCAAACCGTCAATGAAAATGAACCGCTGACCCTGCAACTCGTTGGCAGCGATCCCGATGAGGAAGATAGCGGCAAATTGCAATACCGCATCCGTGAATTGCCCGAGGGGGCCACGATCGATCCGGCCACCGGTCAATTTTCCTGGACGCCATCCTACGAACAGGCCGGTCGCTACAGCCTGACCGCCACGGTGACCGATCCAGCGGGCCTTTCCGCCTCGCAAACGTTTCAGATTGTGGTCAATAATGTGAATCGACCGCCGGTCATGGAGCCCATTTCGGAACAAACCATCGACGAGAATCAGGACTGGCAATTCACCATCCCCGTGTCGGATCCGGATCCGGAAGATCAGGGGAAACTGGTGGTTACGGTGGAAAATTTACCGGAAGGTGCGCAATTTGATGCCGATAAACGCACCATTCGCTGGAAGCCGACCTATGAGCAATCCGGAGAATATCCATTGACTGCCACGGTGACCGATCCCGGTGGACTGACGGCCAGTCAGTCGTTCCGCCTGGTGGTGAATCATGTCAATCGGCCACCGACACTGGACGATATCGACAATCAGGAAGTCGATGAAAACCAGACGCTCACCCTCACGTTCCAGGCCAGCGATCCCGACAAAGAGGACGCAGGCAAGCTGACGTTTCGGGTGGATAATCTCCCAGCGGGGGCCCAATTCGATGCCAGTACCGCAACCCTGAGCTGGACACCGGGATACGACCAGGCGGGCGAATATTCCCTGACCGTAACCGTGAGTGATCCCGCCGGCGGGCAGGATAGCAAAACATTTACCATCAAAGTTAACAATGTGAATCGGCCTCCCACACTCTCTGCCCCCACAGAAAAAACGGTGAAAGAAGGGGAAACCCTGCGATTTCAACTGACCGCTTCTGATCCCGACCGAGAGGATCAGGGGAAACTGACCTTCTCGGCGAAGGATCTGCCTTCGGGCGCTCGACTGGACAAAACGACCGGCGTTTTTGAATGGGTTCCTGGAAAGGATCAACAGGGCAGCTATACCATCGAGTTTGTGGTGAAGGACAGCGGTGGATTGCGCGCGACGGCCACCACAACCATTACAGTGGAAGATGTTCCCGAAGAAACGGAGAATCCACCCCAGTAACCTCCCGATCACCCAGTCGCCCATGCGGCCGGTGAAAAACCCCACCGGTCGCATGGTTTGTACAGGGGGAATTTCCCGGAAAAACGGGTATCCCTTCCCGACTCCATCGGCAACGCAAATCGCATTTCACCAAAAGGTGAAACACCTTTTGGTGAAAAATATTTGGCACCATCTGGTGAAATGCTTATATTCTCCTGTCGTTTCACAACAAGACTTTCAAATGGGTGCTATCCCATGAGCCGCAAAACAAATATTGAAAATCCGTTTCTTTATGGTAAGGTCGTAACAGGTAAATATTTTGTAAATCGGGAAAAAGAACGCCAGGAAATCGCCAGAGAAATAGAACAACACACCAATATTATCTTGTATTCCCCCAGACGTTATGGTAAAACTTCGCTGGTTCTTCAAACGTTTATAGATTTGAGCTTGAAACATAAAGATTTTTCCGCCTTAATCGTTGATTTTTACACAATAACCAGCAAAGAGAAATTTTTGTTACGCCTGGCGGATGAATACGGAAAAAATGCGGGTTTAACCCTGGAAAAATTAATCCGACATTTTAAAACATTCCTCACCGGCATTGTACCGATCATCACGGTGGACGCCATGGGAAATCCCCGAGTGGAAATTCAAATGACACCGGGACAAATGCCGCTCATTTTCGAACAAATCGTTAATTTGCCTCAGAAATTAGCCGAAACTGGAAAACTGGTTGCGGTGTTTTTCGATGAATTCCAGGAAACCCATCATTTTAATGGACAAAATTTTCAGAAGGAATTGCGGGCGATTATTCAGCATCATTCACACGTTAGTTATATCTTCAGCGGTTCCAAGCACCATTTATTCGAAACAATGTTTGAAAATCCGGAGAATCCGCTTTACCGCATCGGGAAACGCATGGAATTGGGTAAAATTCCTCTGGAAAATTATTTGCCATTTCTAACGCAAAACCTGAAAAAAGTCCATCCCCAGTTCACAGAAAAACAAGGAGAAGAAATTTACGCGCAGGCAAATGGCATTCCTTACTATGTGCAAATGCTGGCTCATGAAGTGTTTAATCTGGCCGTTCTCAAGCCGCGGGCAAAGCCGGAAGAGCTTATCCATCAAGCGGTGAACGACATTCTGGATAATAAAAGCGAAGAATTTGGTTTCATTTTTGAACATCTGAACCGTTCCGAACGGCTAACACTGGAAATGCTCATAAAGAAAGATGGACAAGGTTTATTTAAAAAAGATAATCAATACATTTTAGCGCCTTCTACAATCAAAAAAGCGCTAACGAACTTGCAACAAAAGGGTATCATTGAACGTCGGGGGAATCGGTACCATTTTCAGGACATATTTTTTGAGCGCTGGCTCAGGCAACATTTGTAAGTCCGATTTACCACACACATTTTGATAAACCTTCTGTATAACACAGAAAAAGCAAGGGATGTAAACAACTTACCTGTCAACCAACATTCGAGGGAACGATGAAGCTGGAAGGCATTTTCATCCCCGTGACCACCCCCTTTCGCGATCAGCGGCTGGCGCTGGAAGCATTCGCCCCGAATTTTCAATACTGGGAGCAATTCGACCTGCAGGGCTATGTCCTGCTGGGCTCCACCGGGGAACTCCCCCTGCTCACCGAAGGGGAAAGGCGAGAGGTGGTGTCGCACGTACTCCATTTCCGGCTCACTTCTCGCACCATCATCGTTGGATGTGCACCGGAGAGTCTGGCGGAAGGGATCGACTTTCTAACATTCGCCCGATCGGCGGGCGCAAATGCCGCCCTGGTGTTACCCCCCCACTACTACAAATCCCAGATGTCCGAAGCGGTTCTGGAACGGTTTTACCTGGAGCTGGCCGAGCAGAGTCAGATGCCAATTATTCTGTACCATTTTCCCGCGGTAAGCGGGATTAGTCTTTCGGTGGATTGGGTGGTGCGGCTGTCCCGGCATCCCCAGATTATTGGCATCAAGGACAGCTCCGGGGACATCATTTTTCAGCAGCAGCTGGTGCAGCGCTGTGCAGCCGATTTTTCGGTGCTGACCGGTTCGGCCAGTACGCTGGCTCCATCCCTGCTGATGGGCGTTCAGGGAGGCATCGTTGCTGCGGCAAACATCGTGCCCGCTGAATGTGTGGGTATCTATCGTGCAGCCATATCCGGCGACTGGAACACCGCCCGCCAGTTGCAAAAGAAAATCCTGCGCATCAATGAATTGACCACCAAAATCTATGGTATCGGGGGATTAAAATATGCCATGGATTTGATTGGCCTCTTTGGCGGGGAACCGCGATTGCCGCTGCCGGTGCCGGATGAACGGGCTAAACGAATCATCCAGAAGGAACTTCAGTCCATTTTCCCGGACAAGCCATGGCCCCCAGCCCCTTCAACTCCCTGAATCCACCCATCGCCTGTTAAAAAACGCCCATTCCTCCGGGAACATGCCAAAATGGAATGGGCGCTGACTATTCAAAAGTGCGTTCCTACTCCCCCGGCTTCAAATACCGGGCCAGCCAATCGTGCACGGTTTTCCACCATAAACGGGCATTCTGCGGCTTGAGCACAAAGTGATCCTCATCCGGGAAGAACAACAGGCGGGATTCCACCCCCATCAATTGCAGGGCAGTAAATACCTGCAGTCCCTGCGTGTAGGGCACCCGAAAGTCCCGTTCCCCATGAATGACCAGCATGGGCGTTTTGAAATTCTGGACGTAATTGGCCGGATTCCATTTCTGATAAAGGCTGCCCTCATCCCAGGGGCGTCCCTTAAACTCCCAGATGGGGAACCACAATTCCTCGGTGGCGCCAAACATGCTGACCTGCTCAAATACCCCATCGTGATTCACCAACACTTTGAACAGTCCGTCTTCGTTGTGTCCCGCAATCCAGTTGATCATGAATCCCCCGTAGGAGGCCCCGGCGGCACCCACCCGGTCGGGATCAATAAAATCAAATTGCTCGATGGCCCAGCGGGTTCCCTTCATAATGTCCTCGTAGGGCCAGCCGCCCCAGTTACCGGTCACTGCATCGCAAAATTCCTGGCCGTACCCACGGCTTCCGTGAAAGTTAATCATAATGACCACATATCCCGGCGAGGCAAACATCTCGGCATTCCACCGATAGTGGAAATTGTCGCCCCAGGCGCCCTGTGGGCCCCCGTGGATCAGCGACAGCAGTGGATACTTCTTGCCGGGATCAAAATGCGGCGGTTTCACCATCAACAGATGCACCGAGTCATCATTCGCGCCGATGAACCAGTAATCTTCTAAAGGATTCATCTCCAGTTCGGCCAGCAGGTCTTTATTGGTAAAGGTGAGCTGGGTTAAACGTTTTTTCTTCAGGTCAAACCGATACAGTTCGGTGGGGAAGTTCACCGCCTGACGGGCCAGCACCAGAAACTTGCCTTTTGGATCGATGGCGATCCCCGAGATATAATGGCCACTCAACAGGCGTCGGATTCGCCCATTTTTCAATTGCACCTCAAACAGCTGATGGCGACCGTGCCAGGGAGCGTAAAAATAAATTTTCCGGGAATCGGGCGACCAGACAAAATCGGAAACGTAGCGATCCAGCGTCTCCGTCAGGTTCCGATGGGTACCGGTTTTCAAGTCGTACACTATCAGATCCTGCTGGTCAGACTCGAAACCGGGGCGCTTCATGGACAGATACGCAATGTAGCGACCATTGGGGGAGAATCGGGGGCCGTTGTCATTTCCTTTGTTGGTGGTTACCTGCGTTATTTCGCCACCTTTCGCAGGGGTTAGCCAGAGGTCATTGTTGGTGCTGATGGCCACCACCGGATCGGCGTTGCGCACAAAGCAAATTTGCTGCCCATCGGGCGACCAGACAAAGTCGTGCCGGCTGCCCAGGGAAATGGGAGGCGTGTCGTATTTACCGGGAGTGATGTCCACCACTTCCTTTCCATCCAGTGAAACCACCACCACGTGCTCGTACTTTCCATCCCGCCAGTGATTCCAGTGGCGGTAAAGCAATTCGTCAATGATTTTTCCCGTGGCCTTGCTCTGCGCCTTCTTCTTTTCGATTTCGGCCGACTCTGCCGGTGTGCGCGCTTCCGGATACATATGGGTGGAAATAGCAAAATACTTCTCATCCGGCGACCAGATAAAGCTGTTGACTCCGGTGGGGATATCGGTGGCCTTAACCGCTTCTCCACCGGCCGGATCGATGAGATAAATCTGGGGTTTCCCATCCCGTGTGGAGAGAAATGCCAGTCGTCCGGACTGTGGCGCCCAGCGCGGGGAAAAATCATTGGCCGGGTTATAGGTTAACTGACGATGCGTTTTCCCATCCACCGAAACCAGGTGAATGTCGGCATTGCCCTTGTTGGCTTCCACATCGTAATACCGCACCGTATAAGCCACCCATCGACCATCCGGGGAAATCTGGGGATCGGATACCCGCCCCATGGCCCACATATCCTCAAATTGAATGGGGCGTTTCTGTGCAAGACTCACGCCGATAAGCAATAGACAGAGTCCGAGAATCTGGACAAAACGATGATGCATATTCTGGCCTCCTCTTTTGGAACGGTTCAATTCCGAAGACAATTTAACGTATTCCCCGCAAAAACTAAATCGATATCTGGAAATTTCTACCCCCATTTTCCGGGCGGGCGGGTAGGTGGATCATCGTTTTTCATCCGCCTGGTCACTTCCCTGCAATCACCTTTTTTGATAAAATTTTTGAAATCCCCATTAATTTTATTAGCTTTAAAGCCGATTTTTTAAATTTGTGATTTAAATCAGATGAAACCGTCAAATGTAAGCAGACTCAAGAGGTTGCGTATGAAACGGACGTATAAATCGGTTGCGCTGCTGGTGCTGGTGGTCTCTCTCCTGTTGATGCCGCTGGCCACAACCACGATCTGGGCGTTCACTCCTGGTGATAACGCCTCGTCGCTTGCCCTGTCCCCTTCACCCAAAGGGGGTGAATCCGAAGGCGAAGAAGCCAGTTCTCTGGGCGCCGAATTGCCCCTGTGGAGTGTCCTCCCTTTTGTGGGCATTCTACTATCCATCGCGATTTTTCCCCTGGTTGCTCCGAAATTCTGGCACCATCACTTTGGTAAGGTATCGCTCTTCTGGGCCTTGTTGTTTGCCATTCCCTTCCTGATTGCCTACCAGGGAGAAGCCGTTCACGAAATTTTACACATTTATTTTAAGGACTACATTCCATTCATTATTCTCCTCTGGTCGTTGTTTACGGTGGCCGGAGGGATTCTCATTTCGGGCGCTCCGGTGGGAACCCCACTGGCCAATCTGGTGCTGTTATTAATTGGTACCTTTCTGGCCTCCTGGATTGGTACCACCGGCGCTTCCATGGTGTTGATTCGTCCCATCATCCGCATGAACAAATACCGCAAATCCAAAGTGCATTTGATCATCTTCTTCATCTTTCTGGTGAGCAACATTGGCGGCTCTCTGACCCCACTGGGCGATCCACCGTTGTTTCTGGGCTTTCTGCACGGGGTGCCGTTCTTCTGGACATTCAACATTTTTACCGAAATGGCCCTGCTTTCCGGAGCGTTGCTGCTGATGTTCTTCCTGTTCGATACGTACATGTTCCGCAAGGAAGGCTGGCACAAAAAATTGCACCTGAAGAAACACCATTTCGAAATCCCCAGGGAACTGGACGAAGTGGTGCTGGAAGAAGAAGTGGAAATCGAAAATAACAATCACAACGTGCGTACCGAAGAAGCCAAAATGGAAATTAAGGGACTGGTCAATCTGATTTTCCTGCTGGGCGTGATCGGCGGCGTGCTGTTTAGCGGACTGGTGCACCTGGGCGAGGTGACCATTCTGGGCGTGCACATGGAAATTCAGAGCCTGGTGCGGGATGCCTTTTTGATTCTAATGGGTCTCCTGTCGCTGAAAGTCACCCCCTGGGAATACCGCAAGGGCAACGACTTCACCTGGTTTCCCATCGTGGAGGTGGCCAAGCTGTTCGCTGGCATTTTCATGACCATTATTCCCGCGCTGGCCATGCTGCAGGCGGGTGTTCACGGCCAGTTAAGCTTCATCATCGAAGCGGTGAAGGAACCCTGGCATTATTTCTGGATCACCGGTATCCTGTCCAGTTTTCTGGACAATGCTCCCACTTACCTGACATTCCTGAATACCGCCCTGGGACAATTCTTTGCGGGCATGGATCCCGTTGAAGCGGTGCACAAACTCATCGAGCATCAGGAAATTTACCTGAAGGCCATCAGCACAGGGGCGGTTTTCTTTGGCGCCATGACCTACATCGGCAACGCACCGAACTTTATGGTCAAATCGATTGCTGAAGAACAGGGCATCAAGATGCCCAGCTTTTTCGGGTACATGATGTACTCCATCCTGTTGCTGGTGCCGCTGTTCATCGTCATCACTTTCATCTTCTTCTAAAATTCTCCATTCCCGATAACGAACGGGCGATTCCCTGCAATGGAATCGCCCGTTTTGTTTTTTCCTTTCGAAATGGAAGAAACTACCCTAACTTAGCCTTTTGTATGGCGAAAAACGATTGACATGCGAACCATGATGTACATCGATACCCACACCCACCTGCACTTCGAGCATTTTGAGGCGGATCGAGCGGCGGTGCTAGATCGGGCGCGCGCGGCTGGAGTACGCGCCATTATCACCCTGGGTACCGGTGTTCCCTCCAGCCAGCGAAGTCTGGCCATCGCCCGCCAGCATGCGGAGGTGTTCGCCGCGGTGGGGATTCATCCTTCGGAAGCTCACCAGGCCACCGAGAAGGATTGGAATGCCATAAAAGAAATGGCATCATCCGGTGAAAAGGTGGTGGCCATCGGGGAAATCGGGCTGGACTTTTACTGGAAGGACGTTCCCGCGGAAGCCCAATATCCGGTTTTTCGTACCATGTTGAAACTGGCAGCGGAACGGAATCTGCCGGTGGTCATCCACAGCCGATCGGCCATCCGGGAAATTGAATGGTTCCTGCAAGAAGAAGGGATTTATCAGTTGCGCGGAGTCATGCACTGTTTTGAAGGGGACATCACAGACGCCCGCTTTTTCCTCGACCTGGGAATGCACATTTCCTTTACCGGAAACATTACTTACAAGAACTTCCGGCGCCTGGAGGTGGTGCGCTTCGTCCCGCTGGATCGTCTGCTGCTGGAGACCGACAGTCCCTTTCTGCCGCCCGTGCCGCACCGGGGGAAACGCAACGAACCGGCCTTTCTGCCCCTGATCGCCGAAAAAATTGCCGAAATTCATAAAATCCCCCTGGAACAGGTGTCCCGGAAAACCACCGAAAACGCCGTACAGTTATTTCAACTTCCCCAAACCCTTATTTGAAAGATTTCCCCCATGGCACCGCGTCCGAAAAAATACTGGGGCCAGCACTTCCTGATGGATCACCATTTAGCCCGGCAAATGGTCGCCGCCATCGATGCGCCGCCTCCCACGCTGGTCATCGAAATCGGCCCCGGAAAGGGCATCCTCACCCGCTACCTGCTGGATACCCCCTGCCAGTATGTGGGCGTGGAAATCGATCCCGAACTGGCTGACTACCTCCGCCAGACCTTTCAGGCGTTTCCCAACTTTCACCTGCTGGAAGCCGACTTCCTCTCCCTGGATCTCAGATCGCTTTTCGAGCAATATTCAGGACACACCCCGGTGGTCATCGGCAACATCCCCTACAACATCACCGGGCCCATTCTCTTCAAACTCTTCCAACATTACCGGGAATTGCATCAGGCCATTTTGATGGTACAGAAAGAGGTTGCCCGGCGCATTACCGCTTCACCGGGGAGTAAAGATTTCGGCATTCTGGCCATTTTCAGCCAGCTGTACGCGCGGGTGCGCTATCTATGGACGGTTCCCGCCGGGCGCTTTTTCCCCCGTCCACAGGTGGATTCTGCCGTTGTCCAATTTCACTTTCGGAAAGATGCCACCGCCACCATCGCCAACGAAGCGCTGTTCCAGCGCCTGGTCAAAACCGCCTTTCAACAACGCCGCAAAATGCTGAAAAATTCCTTATCGCTGTTGTTCCCAAAGGAAGTTTTAAATAAATTGCCGTTTGACTTAAATTTACGGCCAGAACAGGTTCCGCTATCCGATTGGATTCAACTGGCCAATCAACTCCATCAGCAAACTCCAGAGCGTGAGGGACAATGACGCGCGTACAACTGGAACAGGACTTCGAACCAATACTGGACGACATTCGCCATCTGGTGGATCAGAACCAGCTGCAATTTGTTCGCATCATTCTGGCGGACATGCACCCGGCCGATATTGCCGATTTGCTGGAACATCTGGATCCCCAGGATCGGAAAAAGGTGTTTGCCCTGCTGCCTCCGGAGAAGGCCAGCGAGGTGCTCACCGAACTGGAAGACGTTCTGAAGGAAGATCTGCTGCAGGCACTGGACACCAACCGCATTGCCGAGCTGGTGAACGAAATGGATTCCGACGATGCCGCCGATGTGGTCTCGGAACTGCCCACCGAACGAGCCGCCGAGGTTCTGGAAAAGGTGGAAGAAGAAAGTTCCGAAGAGATCCAGGAACTGCTGCATTACGATGAGGACACTGCCGGCGGCATCATGGCCAAGGAATTTGTGGCCGTGAACGCCAACCTGACCGTGCAACAGGCCATCGAAGAATTACGCAAGAAAAGCGATGAAATTGAAGACCTGTACCTGGTGTATGTGGTGGACGATTTCGGGACGCTGGTGGGCATGGTTTCCCTCAAGGATCTGATCCTGGCCGATCCCCGCCAGAAAATCCGGGACATCATGAAAGAGGATGTCATTGCCATCGATTCGAACGTGGATCAGGAAGAGGTGGCCAAACTGTTCCAGAAGTACGATCTGGTGTCCGCACCGGTGGTAAACAAACGGCACAAGCTGATCGGCCGCATCACCATCGACGACGTGGTCGACGTGATTAACGAAGAGACCGATGAAGACCTGGCGCGCATCGCCGGAACCGGAGAAGAAGAGATCCTGGAAGAAAGCGTCATCAAAATCTCCCGTGCGCGGCTGCCCTGGCTTATTCTGTCCTTTGTGGGCGAGATTTGCTCGGCGTTCATCCTACACTTTTTCTCGGCAACCATCGATCAGATCGTGGCTTCGGCATTTTTTATTCCCATTGTGATGGCCATGGGTGGCAGCAGTGGCCAGCAGTCCAGCATTATCGTTGTGCGCGGTCTGGCCACCGGCGAAATAAGCCTGAAAGACGTCCGCCGCCGCCTGTGGCGGGAAATGCGCGCCGCTCTGATCAACGGGCTGGTGCTGTCGGCGCTTATTTTCTCCATCGTAAGCATCTGGCAGGGGGATGTGAAGTTTGCTGCCGTGCTGGCCGGAACGCTGATCATTGTGATCCTCAACGCCTCTCTGTTCGGTGCCGTTATCCCCTTCCTGTTCAAAAAATTTCATGTCGACCCGGCACTGGCGACCGGCCCCTTTGTGGCCACGTTTAACGACGTTGTGGGACTATTAATCTACTTCAGCCTGTTAACCATTTCCTTTCAATTCATTCTTTCGTAACATGTCCGAAATTTTAAAAACACCCGCTCTGGTCATTCACACCATCCGTTGGAGCGACAGCAGCAAAATTGTTCATCTGTTCAGCGAGAAACGGGGCTACCTGAAAGTGGTTGCCAAAGGGGCGTTGCGGCCGAAAAGTCCGTTTCGGGGATTGCTGGAGCCGCTGAACGAAATCGAAGCGATCATCTCCCTGAAGGAAAACCGGGAACTCCAGGTGCTGACCTCCGTCACCCTGCTTAACGCCTTCATGGGCATCCGGGACAATCTGGAGAAAACGGGAGTGGCCCTGGCGGTTTTTGAACTGTTGCAAAAGCTGTTTCCCATTCACGAACCGGTCACCCCTTTTTACCGGTACCTGACGACCTGGCTCACCCAACTGGAAAAGAGCGATCGTCCACAACTTCTTCCCTATCTCTGGCATTTCCTGTTCCGATTCAGCCACGTGCTGGGATTCGGCTGGCAATTGAGCCACTGCAGCATTTGCGACGGCCTGCCTTCCCGCTCGCCCATTACCCTGGAATATATTAGCGGGAGCATGGTTTGCCCCGACTGTGCGGCTCGCGTAACCGTTCAGGGTATGCCTCTGTCGCTTAAACAATGGCAATTTTTAAATCAATTGGCTGCTGTACCGCCGGAACAAATAGAGAAACTGGATGCAGCTTCCCTGTCCGGCCAGGAAGACCGGATCACCGAAATCCTGTTAAAGCATCTGGCCTATCATACCGATATTTCTTTGGAACTTAAATCTTTGAAATGGTTCCGCTGATATATAAATTTGAGGTTTAAAAAAATGACGAGGTGGTACCTTGGGCAAGAAAGAGCCGAGTTTGATGGATAAACTGGTGTCCCTATCCAAACGCCGGGGATTCATTTTTCAAAGCAGTGAGATTTATGGTGGAATTAACAGTTGCTACGATTACGGCCCGCTGGGCGTGGAGCTGAAAAACAACATCAAGATGCTGTGGTGGAAAAGCATGGTGTACGAGCGCTCGGACATCGAAGGCATTGACGCCAGCATTCTGATGCATCCGCGCGTGTGGGAGGCCTCCGGCCATGTGGAAGGATTCACCGATCCGCTGGTGGATTGTAAAGTCTGCAAAATGCGCTTCCGTGCCGATCAAATCGATACCGAGAAAGGGTGCCCCAACTGCGGCGGCGAACTGACCGAACCTCGTATGTTCAACCTGATGTTCAAGACGTTCATGGGCCCGGTGGAAGACGAAGCCCACGTGGTTTACCTGCGCCCGGAAACTGCTCAGGGCATTTACGTGAACTTCCACAACGTGCGGGAATCCACCCGAAAGAAACTGCCCTTTGGAATCGCTCAGATCGGAAAAGCCTTCCGCAACGAGATTACCCCCGGCAATTTTATCTTCCGCACACGAGAATTTGAACAGATGGAGATGCAGTACTTCGTAAAGCCCGGCACCGATGAGGAATGGTTCGAATACTGGAAAGAACAGCGATTTCAGTGGTACGAACGACTGGGTATTCGCAGGGAAAATTTGCGATTTCATCAGCACGGGGAAGACGAGCTGGCCCATTATGCCAAAGCGGCCTTCGACATCGAATATCAATTCCCCTTTGGCTGGAGCGAGATTGAGGGTATTCATAATCGGACGGATTTCGACCTGTCCCGCCATCAACAGTATTCCGGGAAAGACCTGCGGTACTACGATCAGGAAAGTGGAGAAAAATACGTTCCCTATGTTGTGGAAACCTCCACCGGTGTGGATCGCCTGTTGTTGACCACGCTGGTGGATGCCTACACCGAAGAGCCTGAGCGGGTGGTGCTAAAATTCAAACCCTATTTAGCGCCAATCAAAGCGGCCATCTTTCCGCTGGTTAAACGGGACGGCATGCCCGAGATTGCCCACAAAATCGAAGAAGATCTGCGAAAGCATTTCAAAGTATTTTACGATGAATCCGGATCGGTTGGCCGTCGCTATCGGCGTCAGGATGAAGTGGGAACGCCCTATTGCATCACGGTGGATTCGCAAACGCTGGAAGATGGAACGGTCACCATCCGCGACCGGGACACCATGCAGCAGGAACGGATCTCGAAGGATAAAATTTATGAATTTCTCAAGGATCGGGTGACGATTTGACCCGAATGATGCTTCAGACCACGAATCACACGAATGAATCCAAATAAAATGAATAAAATCCGCTGGATTACATCTGGATGAAAATCTGTTTCGGAATTTATTCCAGATTATGCATTAGCCTACGAATGACACGAATTAACACAAATAAAACCAATAAAATACTTTGGATTGTGTCTGGATGATGGATGAAAATGTGTTCCGGAGTTTATTCGCGATTTTGTAGATATTTTTTGGTTTCATTCGTGTGATTCGCGGTTTAATGCATTATTTGGGTTTATTCGCGATTTTGTGGATATTTTTGGTTCCATTCGCGTGATTCGCGGTTTGATGCCTGACCGGAGATAAAAATCGGCCCGGAATCGTCTTGCACGATCCGGGCCCGGATCCCCCAACATACACCCTTTGATCCGTGGGGCTCTCCATCACCAATCCTCCCGTCCAAATAATTATTCAAAAGCAATGCCAGAATCTTTTTATTTCTCTTTCCGATCCCATCTGGCCGCAGCAACATGGCAAATACCCGAAATTCCCCGGAATTTTTCCGAATTCTTTAAATTTGAGGCGATCCTGCTCTAAATCCGCACCTACTGCAGCCTGCCTCCCCCGATGCAGCCCCCGGAAGATACAGTTTATCGCGACCGAATCGTTGCAAAAATGATTCACCCAAATCCCCAGCTGTTGCAAAATCGCAACAACGAAGACCGGCCTTTCCATTTACCAGCCCCGGGCATCCCCATCCATCCCGAAAACAGATTTTTGTAAGTATTGACTATTTCGTTGGCGATGGTTATTATTCAAAAGCCACTCATTGATCTTTTCAATAAATCGCATCAAACTATTAACAGGAGGTCACCATGACCCGTAAGGCATTTTTTTTGTTGATGACGGTATTGTGTCTACCGCTGCTGGTCTTTGCCCAGACCGACATTCTGATCAACGGCGGCTTTGAAAACTGGACGCAAAACGGCGCGGCGGGCCCTCCCGACAACTGGACCTTATCCACCGGCAGCTTAACCGCCCAGCAAAATGCCGACACCCTTCACCAGGGCAATTACGCGGTCCGGCTCCACTGGACCACCACCAGCACAGCCCGGATGGAACAAAAAGTAGACGTCACCGCAGGGTACACCTATGAATTTAAAATGTGGATCCTGGATAATGATCCGGCAGGACGGGCGCGAATTTCCATCCGCTGGCTGGACGATACCGGCGGTTACATCTCAACAGATTACAGCGATTACACCGCCGATACGCTTGCATGGGTACTTGTGACCACCAACAGCGTTCAGGCCCCTGCAGGTGCCGATAGCGCCTTCGTTCAAATCCGGCTCTACGACGTCAGCAGTAGCTGGGACGGCGAAGCAACCATTTATGCCGATCATGCCGTTTTTCTGGAAACCCCACCTCAGGGCCTTTCCATAACCAGCGTATCCCGTAATGTCAAAGTCCCCCTGGGAGACTCTTCCCTCACGGTGGAATGCACCCTCACCGGTGGCAATCCGCCATACACGGTGCAACTGAATTACAGCGTTAACGGGGTGGCGCAAACACCCATCGATATGACCAATACCACCGGCGATATTTACCAGGCAACCATACCTGCCCAGGGAAATGGTGCACGCATCGAATATTTCGTGGGTGCCACCGATAATAGCGGCGATGCGGACACATCGGCAACTTACCGGTTTTTCTGGGGCATCAGTCCCATTTCCAACGCACCGGGTCACATAAAAGAACTGGACAATAACGGCGTTCTGCAATACGCGGATTACTACGTGATGGTCGAAGGCGTGGGCACGGTTGCCAACGGTACGTTCTCCTCCAGCAGTCTGGATGTTTATCTGCAGGATGCCAACGGGGGCATCAACATTTACAAAAGTGGTGCAGGCCAGAAAACATTTCTGGTTGGCCATCGGTACCGCATTGTGGGTGTACTGGATCAATATCGCGGCAAAACCGAAATCGTACCGGACGACACAACCGGTATCGAACATCTGGGCCCCACGACCATGCCGGATACACTGGTATTGACCATTGCGGACATCCTGGCCGATCCGGAATTGTACGAGGGCCGATTGATTCGCATCAACAATGTGAGCGCGGTACCCAATGCAGGCAACTGGCCGGCCGAAGGAAGCAATGCCAACATTTCCATTACCGATGGCACCGATACCCTGACTCTGCGCATTGACCGCGACACCGACATCGACGGGAGCCCTGAACCGGACTGGCCCATTCATCTGGTCGGTATTCTGGGACAATACGATACGTCTTCTCCCTACACCAGTGGATATCAAATTCTCCCCCGTTCCACGTCAGACCTGATTGCCATCCCCAAGGTTGACTATCCCCCGGACATTGAATTTGTCCAGCGAACCCCCAAAGTACCTGCGGCCGATCAAAACACCACCATCACCGCAAAAGTAAGCGATGATAAGCAGCTGGCCAAAGTGGAACTTCGCTTTCAGATTAATGACGGCAGCGAAGAGGCGATTGCCATGACACCCGTAGCCGGCGACACCTTTACGGCCGAAATCACTGCCGATAAATATGCCGATGGCGATCGCGTACTTTACTGGATCTACGCAGAAGACGACGCCGGTCAGGTTACCATGAGCACCCAGTACGGCTTTTTTGCCGGCATCACACCCATTGCCACGCTGCACACCGCGGATTCCAACGGGGTGATTCTGTATGCCGATTATTACGCCACGGTTATTGGAACCGCCACGGTGGAGGACAGCACCTTTCACCAGACCCACCTGGATGTTTACATTCAGGATGCAACCGGCGGACTGAACATCTTTCAGTTCAACCTGGCGTTCGTGGACATCTTTATTGGCAACCAGTATCAAATCACCGGCAAAGTGGCCCAGTATCGCGGCAAGACAGAAATCATGCCCGACGATGAAACCGACATCGTGGATCTGGGCGCTGGTACCCCCGTCGATCCGCTGGTGATATCCATCGCCGATTTACTGGCCGATGCGGAAACCTACGAAGGGATGCTGGTACGTCTGCAACATGTGGAAAACACCGGCAATGGGGATCCCTGGCCCACTGAGGGCAATAACGCCAACCTGGAAATCACCGATGACGGCACCAACGTGCTCACGCTTCGGGTGGATCGCGACACGGACATCGATGGGCAACCGGAACCCCAGTGGCCCCGGGATGTGATCGGCATATTCTCCCAGTACGATCGTAGTAGCCCCTACACCGACAGCTACCAGATCCTGCCACGGGCGTATACGGACTTCCAGGAACCCACGGCCATTGCGGAAAATCCCGAGGCCACTTTACCCGAGCGCTACAATCTGTACCAGAACTTCCCGAACCCGTTTAATCCCAACACCACGCTCCGCTTCGACATTCCCAAACGCTCGGGAGCCGTGGAGGTGGAGCTGGCCATTTACAATACGCTGGGACAAAAAGTCAAAACCCTTTTTGCGGGTAAGGTGGGTGCCGGTCAGTACGAAGTAACCTGGGATGGGCGTAGTGACGCCGGGAAAGATGTGGCCGGAGGTATATATTTTGCCATTTTGAAAACCCGGGAATATCAGCGAACCATCAAGCTGGTCTTCCTGAAATAAGTCACCATCCCCACAGCCGCGGTAAAGGAAATATCCCCTGCTTCCTTTGCCGCGGTTTTATCCCGGATGATGCTTTTGGCCATGAATGACCTGATTGAACAAAAATCAATCCAAATAATGCACTAAACCGCGAATCACGCGAATGAATTCAAAAAAATCAACAAATTAGTGAGTATATCCGGGAAAACATTTTCATCCAGGTAGAATCCAGTGCATTTTATTATCCCAGATTAAGCAATAGCCTACGAATTACACGAATTAACACAAATAAAACCAATAAAATACATTGGATTATGTCTGGATGAAAATGTGTTCCGGGGTTTGTTCGCGATTTTGTAGATATTTTTTGGTTTCATTCGTGTAATTCGCAGTTTAGTGCATAATTTGGGTTTATTTGTGTTCATTCGTGTAATGCGTGGTTCTAATGCATAATCTGGGTGAACATGCCCACCTTGTCAGCAGTACTGCAAATCCACCATTCGAAAGAGGATGAGGGCAATGTCCCTGTTTCGACCGGATTCACCGGCCATCGAGATGGCGCAAAAAGGACAGCACTTTGCGGATATACAGACGGGTTTCGGTAAAGGGTGGGATGCCATCATATTTTTCGACAGCCGTCGGGCCGGCGTTGTACGCTGCCAGTGCCAGGGTTAAATCGCCACCAAAACGGGCTAACATCCGGGCCAGATAGGCGCTGCCAGCAAGAATGTTTTCCTCCGGGTCAAACGGATTGCGAACCCCCAGCTCACGGGCGGTAGCATCCATCAACTGCATGAGCCCCTTGGCCCCTTTGGGCGATACCGCACGGGGATTGCCCGAAGATTCGGCCAGAATCACGGAACGGATCAAATTGGCATTCAGATTGTGCGTCCGTGCAGCTTTCTCGATGATTGGCTCAAAGGGCCGCAATCGGTGGACGGGAGGCGTCCCAATCGCCGGACTACTCTGAAGCAATCTGTCCACAGACGGGATTAACGATTGATTTTCTCCATCCCCGGACAATGCCCGTTGCAGCTGTTGCTGCACCATTTCCGCAATGCCCAGGCGGGTGGAACGAGCAATCTGGCGAGACAGCTCCTGATCGAACAGCGCCTGCATGACATCGCCCTGGAGACCGGTATCCAGCAATCCAGACTTCATCACCGTGCGCCGCATGTTGCGAAGCAAAAAATGCACGAACAGCGCCTCAAAATCCTCGCTGGCTTCCCGCAATTCTTTTTCCGAGCGATTGGCCGACTGCCGGGCACGCTGCAATTGCTGCTCCATTACCGCGCGGGAAGACAATATTTTCAGCTTCAGCTCCAGATCGCTCATGCACCTTCCCTCATGCAACCGATCGGTTTAGTGTGAATAAACATCGGTGACATCGCTTCTGCTCATACTGTGGTATCCTCCCTGCCCCGGGTAACTTCCCCGCGGAAACTCCTGGGGCCATTCCCCATTGGGAAACTCCCCGGGTTCTCCCTTCATGGAAGAATAGTTGATGCGTTCCATGTGAATGGGCTCGATGGGAGCAGAGCAGGCCAACCACAAGAGCAGTATCAGCCATAACCAACGCATGTTGATCCCCCTTTGCACATTTGGGTACCGTTAACCAACCCCCACACATGGTACCCCTCCGCTTTCGATCTGCGATCATTTGCAAGCGATGGCCCTCCCGAATTGTGCCTGCTCCTCTTATTTGTTTAGCTTCGGCGGCGAATCCCGATTCTTTACGATTTTATCTGCGGAAAAAACATCCGCATGAACTCTCTCACATTACAATTAACTCGGCCTGTAACGCTCCCACGGCCTTGAGTGCCTGCAGAATGGCAATAATATCCCGCGGCATGACGCCCAGGGAATTCAGTGCCTGGGTCACCTCCTGAACGGTGGTGGCATTCTCGATGGTCACCATTCGGCCCTCATCCTGGTAAACCGTGGCCTGGGTGTTGGGCAAAACCACCGTTTGTCCCTGAGAAAACGGCGCCGGTTGCGAAATGATCGGCTCCGAACGAATTTCCACACTCAAATTCCCGTGAGCCACCGCCGCGGGCAGAATCTTCACATTTCCACCCACCACCACCGTTCCCGTGCGCTCGTTAATCACCACCCGTGCAGGTACATCCGGTACCACTTCCAGTTGTTCAACTTCGGACAGGAAAGAGAAACGCGTTTCCACATCCCGGTAATCCCCGGGTACCACCACCTGAACGGTGTAGGGATTCACCGGTCGTGCCGTACCTTCCCCAAACCGTTGATTTATGGCCTCAGCCACCCGCTGAGCGGTGGTTAAATCCTTATCTTTAAGAGAAAGTTGTAACGTATCGCCCAGGGCAAATGCTCCATTTTTGGAAACTTGAACCACCGCACCATTGGGAATCCGACCGGTGAGCGTATGATTTTGCCGCACTCCGCCCCCACCGGTAGTGGGCACCGAAAATCCGCCCACAGACAGGGCGCCCTGAGCCATGGCAACAACCTCGCCCTGACTATTGACCAGCGGGGTCATCAGTAAAACGCCCCCTTCCAGGCTGCGGGCATCTCCAATGGACGAAACCGTAACCGTTAGCCGATCCCCTTTCTGCACGTAAGACGGCACCTCGGCCGTTACCATCACGGCGGCCACATTGCGCATCCGAATGTATTGCCGGGGGACATTCAACCCGAACCGCTGCAACATGTTTAACACGGATTGAATGGTAAACGCCACCCGACGGGTATCCCCCGTACCGTTTAATCCGGTGACCAGACCATATCCCACAATTTGTTCGCTCTCAATGCCCTGCAATCGGGCCAGATCCTTCACCCGCACCTGCGCCAGAAGGGCACTCGCCATTAAGAGCATGAAAGCCATGATTTGCCAGCGCTTCATGAGTGATTCCCCTGCTGTTAAAAGATCCATTGTAACAATCGGGTCAGAATGCCCGCCCGCTGGGCACGGGAAACTTCTCCCTTGCCTTTGTACACGATGCGCGCATCGTAAATATTGTAAGAATAGACCGTGTTATCGGCCATGATGTCTTCGGGGCGTACGGCACCGGTCAGGATGTAAATTTCTTTTTCGTTGTTGATTTCAATGACCCGCTTGCCCTCAATGATGTAATCGCCGGCCTCGTTCACCCCCACAATGCGGGCGGCAATCTTGGTTTTCAACACCCCGCGCTTGGTGGTACGGGCATCTCCTCGAAAATCGTTTTGCAGCTTCCCCGACACCCCAATTTCCGGGAAAAATTTCAACAATCCACTGCCTTCAGTAAATTTGATGCCGTGGTCGCTACTTTTCCGGGTCTCTGTGCGGGCATCGTTACTGGCCTGGGAAAACTCCATGACCAGTACGGTAATGCCTTTTCCAATACGATCGGCTTTAATATCGGCAAACAGGCTTACACTTTTGCCCATATCCTGCGCCAGCGCCGTTGAGGCAATCATCCACCCCAGCAACATTCCCCCAACGATGGTTCGACATTTCATGGCGCATCTCCTTGTGTTTTTATGGCACCACAATGGCCAGAGATCGATCCACCACCTGGCCTTTTATGCGTTTGCGGGTCTGCGGATGCATAAACCAGACCCGATCTCCCTTCGATCCATTCTGAAGGGCTTTCATGGTCATCTGAATGCGAAGGGTACTCCGCTGCAATAACACCGTTGCCATCTCCCCCACCCGCACCAGATAGGCCGGGTGCACATCCTCGCGGGTCAGAATGGTTCCCGCTTTTAAAAAGCGCCTGGCGTACAGGGAATCACCAGCGGTCAGCTGAGAAAGTAGGGTTCCTTTTATCCCGGACGTTTCCACTGTATCCACCACCACATCTTGCGGCCAGATGCGTTCCCCCTTTTTCACAGAGCGTTTCAAACGGAAAACCGCATGCACCGGACGCACCTGAACGGCGACCGTACGCGTGCGAACGATTTGACCCTTCCGATGGGCTCTCAGGACAAACACTGCGTAGCCCCGGGGCAATCGGCGATGGCGATAGGCTGCACTCAGGGAATCCACACCAGGTTCCACATGCCAGGGGCGCAGCGGGCCGATGAATTCCACCTCTACCCGAATGGCCTGTCCCCGGTACAGTTGCTTCACCAGCTGGCGGATCTTCTCCTGCTGCTGCGGCACGGAAATCACCGGCTGCCGGGCCAACAGCGAACCAACCAGGACAAGCAGTGGGAAAATTCCCCACATCATGTGATTCCAACGGGGCATCATGGCACGATTACCTGGCTTATCTCAGGCGATTTTCCACCCGATACATATCTTCGGCGGTCTTAATAGCCTTGGAATTGATTTCGTACGCGCGCTGGGCCTCGATCATCTGCACCATCTGCTCCACCACATCCACGTTGGAGGTCTCCAGAAATCCCTGATGCAATTCGCCCAGCCCTTCTTCTCCGGGCAGACCAATGTATGGGGTACCCGAAGCCACCGTTTCCTCAAACAAATTGCGTCCCAGGCTCTTCAAACCGGCGGGATTGATGAATCGAGCCAGCTCGATCTGGCCAAGCGGAATGGGCTCTTTTTCGCCTACCACCAGCACTTCAACCTGTCCATCCGGACGGATAGTGATTTGCTGAGCGTCTTCGGGAATGGTAATCTCGGGCTCCACAATGTAGCCATCGGCGGTGACCAGGGTACCATCGGCAGTGATTTTCAGGCTACCATCCCGTGTGTAGGCATTACGTCCGTCGGGTAAACGCACCACCAGAAAACCATCGCCCTGGATGGCAATGTCCAGCGGATTACCCGTTTCGGTGATCAGCCCCTGCTGAAAGCTGCGCTGCGTGGCCACCACCCGAACACCATTGCCCAGCTCCAGGCTGGTAGGTCGGCGGAAGAGACCGTTGGTGGGCTCACCGGCTTCTCGAATGGTCTCGTACAGCAAATCCTGAAACTGCAGATCCATTTTCTTGTAGCCGGTGGTGTTCACATTGGCGAGGTTGTTGGCAATAACATCAATATACAGCTTCTGGGCTTGCATGCCGGAAGCGGCAATCTGCAACACCTTATCCATGGTTGAACCTCCTGTTCAAATTATAAGCGTCCTGCCTGATTGATTAATTTTTCTAAGGTTTCGTCCTGTGCTTTAATGGATTTTTGTCCCAGTTCGTACAATCGATTGACCTCGATCATCTCCAGCAGTTCATCCAGCGGATTCACATTGCTGGTTTCCAGATACCCAGTTCGCAAATTGATCTCGTTTTCGGTCAATTCGATTGGTGTGGCCTCACCAGCGGCAAAGTAGGTACTCTGGACACGCTGCAGCAACCGGGGATCGTCAAACGTCACAATGCGCAAACGTCCCACGATCTGGCCATCCATCACGATTTCCCCGTGCTCGGTGATCTGTACCGATTGACCAATCAATTGCATCTCGCCACCATCGGTCGCCACCGGATAACCGTTCTGGGTGATCAGGCGCCCATCGGCATCCAGGGTGAAATTGCCATTTCGGGTGTACAATTCTCCCTCATCGGTTTCAATCACAAAAAATCCTTCGCCCACAATGGCTACATCCAGGGGATTGTTGGTTTGTTTCAGCACGCCTTCGGAAAAATCGGTTTCGGTTACCCCCGGCATGCGGTTTTCGTCGTTACCGGGATCCAGTACCTCCTGAATCAGTTGCCGAAAGTAAATCTTTTCTTTCTTGAACCCGATGGTGTTGCTATTGGCAAGATTGTTTGCGGCGATTTCGAGGCGACGTTGTTGAGGAAGCATCCCTGCCTTGTTAATGAACAATCCTTTGATCATGAGCCATTCCCTTTAAATGCGGATTTCCATTTTGATTTTATCTTCAATCCATTGATTTTTCAGCAATAACGATCCAATCAAACTTCCAAATAATTCCAGTACTGCCTGATCCCGTTTGTCATAGCTATTGGGAGCAAAGCTCCCGATAATGACGGCTCCTATCAAGTAACCATTCACAATAATCGGCACCCCCAGGAAAGAATTAACCACTTTTTGCGAGCGTTGGGGGAGTGGACGACGCTGGGCATCGGGAATTAACAGCGCCTTATGGCGATCAATAACCCAGCGAACCGCGCCTTTTCCCAGTTGAAAATTGACCGCATCCAGCAAATTGGATGGCTGACCATACAGGAAGCGTAAACGCAGGCGCCGTTTTTCATAATCGAATTGAAAGATGGAAAAGACGTCCACGGTGAAGATGGTTTTGAGGACGGCTGGCAGGCGATCAAATACATCGCCATTGCGATTGTGTTTGCGCTGAATCATGCGATTGGTCTCAAACAATGCCCAGAATATATCTTTAGCCTTTATTTGCGGTTGCACGGTTCAATCCGTTATTTTTTTAATCTGTTCCATTTTTTCAACAAAGGATTCGGCTTCCTCTAAATGCATGTCGAATACCTGAAGCATTTCCAGCATGGGCAGCGCACGGAGGTCGGGATGAAGCTGGCAGAATTCCAGCCACAGGGGATCTTCGTCTAACCCCATGGAAGGGGGATTGGGCTCCAGAGTGGCACCCCATATGTTGGTAATGGTATTGGCAAAATGCACCAGCGCCAGCAATGGATTTTGTTCCAGATCCTTTTCCGTTACCTCGTGATGATTCAACATGACCAGGGCAATGCTTTCCGGCAGTCCCCAGCGTTCCGCCAGCCAGAATCCCACCTGGGCATGGGTCAACCCCAGTTCATTCCGCTCGGCAACAATCAACGGGACGTTTTCTTCCATGCTTTTCTGAAACACTTTCTGGTATTGTTCTGAAAAGAAAAACTGCAACACCAGGCGGCCAAAATCGTGCAAAAGACCAGCAATATAGGTGGATGAGTAACTGGACATTTTCAGATATTTGGAAAGTACCATCGCCATTTTCGCCGTACCGGCCGAATGCACCCAGAACTGACTGTAATCAAAGTATTCGCTGCGCTTCACATTGTAGAAAGTGCTGTACACGCTCATGGCAAAGACCAGATTTCGGATCTCATCCAGACCCAGATAGACAATGGCCTGCTTCACATCGCGGATTTCTTTTGCCAGATGGTAGTAGCCACTGTTAATCAGTTTCAGGATTTTGGCCACCAGAGGCGGATCTTCTTCAATCAGGGTGGCAACCCGTTTGAAGGACACGTCGGGATCATCCAGTAGCGTAATGAGCTGCGTGGCCACGTGAGGTAACGTGGGCACGTCCGAAATTTCTTCCAGCTCATCCAGCAATGTGGGTTTGGGTTCGGGATGATTCATGAGAAAATTAACGTTTAATTTCCATTTCTTCTTCCAGCAGGCGGACGAATTTCTGGAACAGCCGGGCATATGCCTGTTCCCGGAGCACGACCCGCTCTTTTGCGGTGATCGCCAGCGCCGGGTCGGACGGATCAAACGCTGTAACCTGCACCCCCGCCTGCATTCCAGCCACTGCCGAAACCTGTCGGATGGCCTTCCACCCCTTCTTTTCCACATCAAACAGGCGGAATTCCAGGTTTACCTTAATTTGTTTCCGGGGCAGATAAGCCACCAGGGGAATGTTTTTCCCTTTGCCCACCAGCTCCACTTCTTCCAGGAACTTTCCCGTTAAAATAAATTTTACGGTTTGATTGGTGGAAAGCTGGCTCAGCTGAGTGGCATCCAGCAAGCGCGCTCTTTGATCCAGCACCACAACATCGAAGCTTCCGCTGGATACCAGAGCCTGAACAAGCTCCCGGTTGAGATCCGGCACCGCGGGTACCGTTTTTCCCGCCACGAATGGCACCAATCCCAGGGGTGTTCGATTCTCGGCCAGAGGACGGCTTCCCCCACATCCCCAGATCCAGAACAAAATCGTCACCAGTGCCAGTTTAGCTACCTGCTTAACGGTCTGCATGCCTCCTCTCCAGATTCATAATAAACGCGTAAATTTCTGCCACGGCCTGAAACAGGGTAACCGGAATGGATTCATCAACATCCAGCTTCATCAATAAAGACACCAGGTGTGGATCCTGCACCACGGGAAGTTGATGGGATTTTGCCAGTTCAATGATTCGTTTGGCAACCTCACCATATCCTTTGGCCACCAGGCGAGGTGCCACATCGGTTGCCTGATCGTACTTCAAGACGGCCGCAGCTGTTCGCGCATCATTCATGGGTATCGTCCACATATTCGCGGTTTTTTCACCAGATTCATTATCGGAAAAGACCGGGGGGAGGATTATCCAAAATTGAGGATTTGGTGAATTTTCTGACGCATCATCTCCGGCGTGAAGGGCTTTTCCAGGTAGGTATCGATGAGGGAATACAATCGGCGCAACAGATCGCGCTTCAATTCCCGGGTGGTGATGACCAGGATGGGAATCCGATGAAATTCCGGGGAGGTACGCACTGCCTGGATGAAATCCTTCAGGGACACATCGGGAATATTCAAATCCATGATGATCAAATCGGGACGATGATCCACCAGTTTCTCGAAACCGTCCTTTCCGTTGCTGGCCTCAATAAATTCGTTGTATCCCAGATTGCGGAGGATGGTCAAAATGTTCTGGCGCATGGTATAGGATTGATCAATCACTAATATTTTCATGAGATCCTGCAAACACCATCTTCTTTTCTGCCATTTACTCTTTCTTGTAAGCAATGGCTTTGTTAAACAGTACCAGTTTAAATGCGTGGCTCACGCCGTGCAGCGATTCGGAATGTCCAATAAACAGATAACCTTTCGGGTGCAAAACGTTGTACAGATTCTGAATGGCCTTCTTCTTGGAATCCTTGTCAAAATAAATCAGAACATTGCGGCAAAAGATTAAGTCGAACACCCCCATGCGCTTCAGTTGCAAACCGTCCATCAGATTTGCCCGATAGAACTTCACCATGTTTTTGATTTCATCCTTTAGTAAAAAACGATTGCCATTGCGTGCAAAGTACGCCTTGAAATACTCCTCCGGCACGTTGCGAATGGAGAACTGGGAATATTCCCCCTTCAGTGCGTTTTGAAGTACTTCCTGGCTGATATCGAACCCAATGATTTCCAGTTGAAACTCCTGCAATACCGTCGGAAACCGGCGATGCAAAATCATGGCCAGGGTGTATGGTTCCTCCCCGCTGGAACATCCTGCGCTGAGAATGCGAATTTGCCGACGCCCATTTTCACGGGCCAGATTCACCAGCTCCGGAAAAACCACCTTTTCGAATGCCTGGAGCTGCGGGGTATTGCGGAAGAAACTGGTTTCGTTTATGGTAATGGCGTCCAGTAAGTAGCGATACTCTGGAGTATTCAGGTTGCCATTTTTCAAATGCTTCATGTAGTCCTTAAACGAATTCAGCTTCAGGGCTTTTAGCCGCTTAATCAGGCGCGTCTCCAGCAAATACTTCTTCTGCTCCTGAATGAAGATACCGCTTTCCCGATAAATGATATCCCGCAACTGGAGGAACGTATCCTCATCCAGCGTCATTCCTTCTGGTAAATTCCCCGTTTCCATGGGCCGCAATCCTGTTTTCAGTAAAAGTCCCATACACCTGCCTATGATTTGGCGATTTCAATAAACATTCTGGCTTTATCCATTTCCTTATCGATTTGAAACAAAAATCGCTCAAAATCCAGATCGTTGAGTGCCCGGGAGTGCTGTTTCAATATTCTCCAGGCCACATCATCGCTGGGACTAAACGTCTTGATGTCATCATCAAAGCCAATGCCCCACATTTCACAAAAAATATCGGACAATCGCACTACCGAAACCAGATCCTTATATGTCGGTGCCCGTTCCGGATCGTGATGAAAATGCACCGCCGCCGAAATGGATGGGGGAAAATTCCAGTGAGACAACAACCAGGCACCGATGTCGGCATGAGTACACCCCAGCACCTTTCGCTCCCAGGTGATTACACTATCGCCATGCATATGGGCATTTTTTAGAATTTCGGTGAACTCTTCGGCAAAAAACTGATCCAGAATAATTTTCCCAATATCGTGAAGGATGGAGGCGACAAACTCCTCCCCGTGAAAATTCAGGCCGATCTGTTTGGCCAGGTTGCGGGCAATCTGACTGGTACCGATGCTATGGAGCCAGAATTTTTCACGATCAAATTCTGGGTTGGGTGCCAGCTTCACAAACGTGGTGTACAGACTGACGCCGATAACGATGTTCGAAACCTGTTTCAGTCCCAGCAAAACCAGGGCTCGCTGTAAGTTATCCACCCGTCCCGGGAACCCCCAGAAGGGCGAATTGGCAATTTTCAACAATTTTGCGGTAATGCTGGGATCCTGCTCGATCACCCGGGCAATCTGTCGCATGGAAGTGTTACTGCTGCGAATCATGGAAAGAATCTCGGTGGCGACATGCGGCAAGGTGGCGATGTTGTCGATCTTCGATAGCCTCTGAGCGATTGTTGTTGGAAGCATTTACGTCCTCATTGTCAAAAATCCGTTACCAATTCCCCGAAACTGTAATCGGTCAAATGACCGAATTATTAAGGGAAGAAAAATAAAATCTTACCATATTTCGAAGCGGGCAAATCGTTTTTGCCGCATATGAAATCGACACCCACGAAAACTGCAATCCTTATGCCAGCATTTTTTCCAACTTTTCGTGATCCTTCAATCTCTTATTTTTTCACCAAAACGCCCTATTCAGAAGCCCGCTCGAATCCCCGCCATGCGCCCTGCTGGTGAAAAAACCGACAGATTACTGGGGCGTTTTTCATTAACCCAAATAATACATGAAACCACGAATCACGCGAATGAATTCGAAAATAATCTAACAAAATAGCGAATATATCCAGGACAACATTTTCCTCCAGGTAGAAGCAAGTGCATTTTATTATTGTTGTTGGTGTGAATTCGTGTTATTCGTGGTTCCAATGCATATTCCGGGATTAATTTTATTTGTGTTCACTCGTGTCATTCGTAGGATAATGTACAATCTGGGATTATTCGTGGTAATTCGATTGATTCGGAGGGTAATGCAAAACCCGGGTTGATAAAACTCCCAAATGGAAACGAAAGCCAGGAAGGGGGTTTCCCCCGGGGAGATGCTTCCATCATCCCCCGGGGAAAACGCCAGGCGATTACAGACCTTTCAGGGTCTCCAGTTGTTCCTCCGTTACCTTTAACAGTCCATTGGGGATCAGGCGCGGGATAAGGATTTGCCAGTTACGATCTTTCTGGAAAATTCGGGAGAAAATGGGTAGCGCCTGCTGAAATCGCCCGGCATTTACCAGAGCCACTGCATGCCAGAATTGAATCTCCAGATTCTCCGGTAACAATTTTTCCGCCGCTCCATACTCTGCCAGCGCACCGGCCACATCCCCCTTTTCCATGGCCACGTCACCGGCGTTCATGTGTTCGTAGGCCCGATAAACCTTGAGTAAGCGCTTCAATTCCTGCACTGGATTGGGATGATCTTCCACGCGTAAATCGATTAACCGATCTTCCCAGACCTTTCCGGTACTTTTGGCCCTCACCACAAGCAGCGCCGCCGATTGTTTGCCCCGGATGTCGCCACCTTCGGCCTCGGCCGCCTCCAGCGCCGCCACCAATCGTTCGGCCAGCGGCCCGCGGGTGTTTTTGAAGGCCCGGGCCATGGCCTCCCAGACGGTAGCCTTCAGCATCAAATTGGCCTGAACGGAGAACCAGCGGCCGGTCAAATGGCCTGCCTCGGCAATGCATTTCCTGCCGGTAAACGCCGCGCTATTTCCCTGCGCATCAATGATGGCCACCTGGCGGTAATCCCGCCCTTCATCCTCAGCCAGTAACTGATCCAGCGCCTCCTGAGGAGATTTCCCCTGCTTTAATAGCTCCAGTCCTCTGGGCCCAAAGGACACATTCACGAAACTTTGTGTGGCCACGGCTCCCACACCCGCCTCTGCCCAGATCACCAGACTCCCCACCGAAAACCAGTGGGATTGCACCGCGGCACCAATCTCGCCCGTAACCGAATCAACAGCAACGATGGAATACGTGTGTACCAGAGGCTCACCAATGGGCGGTTGAGCCATCCCCCACTGAGAAATCCAAAGCAACATCCCAACAAACACAATCTTTTTCATCCGGTTTACTCCTCCTTTTCATCCAAATACAGGTCAGACAGATCAGGTCTCAAACTCTCGCAAAATGACCCGCGCCGGGGCACCGTCCACTCCCACAATATTTAATGGCAGGCAAAACAGTTCGTAAATTCCTGGAGGCACGCTCAACAGGTTTAATCCTTCTACAACGACTACTGCATTGCGGAGCAAAATCTTGTGAGCATCCAGATTCTGATTGGCATACAAATCGACCGATAGGTAATCGATGCCCACCAGTTTTATGCCCTGTTCAACCAAAAATGCGGCGGCCTCTCCGGTCAGGGACACAAACTGTTCCTGAAAGGCCAATCGAGGAGATTTCCAGTATTCGGAGTTGCGTGTTTTAAACAGGACGCGGGGAATGGCCGGCCAGTGAATGCGCTCCAGCTCCGGGCGATCGATATGCTCCGGATGATCAATTTCCACCACCAAAGCCGGCCCAATCAGTACGGATAAGGGAAGCGCATCCACTGTCTGGCCCTCATCAAACAGATGAAAGGGCGCATCCACATGGGTACCCAGATGCAGCGTGGCCGAAAATGCAGAAAGATTGACCGGATCGCCTCGATCGGTTCGCATCACCGGTCGGATCTTCAGCGCCTGGTCACCCGGCCAGACGGGAATGTCTGGAGTAATGGGAACGGTAATGTCGTAAACTTTCATGTCTTGAATCCTGGTAATTTTTCAATAAACCCCAATAATGCATGAAACCGCGAATCACGCGAATGATTCCCAAAAAAACATCCACAAAAATTGCGAACAAACCCCGGAATAAATTTTCACCCGGATATCATCCAATGGATTTTAATTTGCGCTCATTCGTGTAACTCGTTGTCTAATGCAAAATCTGAGATAAAGAAACCCGCGCCCGGGGCACCTGCCGGGCGCGACGGGACTTTCCAGCTTTGTCTGGACTGCGGGATCATTTAAACGACGGTAACAAGTCTTTTTCGATCAAACACAATTCCACTATATCATCCACGTTTGCCTCCGCCAGGGCAATGCAGGTGTCCGCTGCACCATAGTAGACCTTCAGTGTGCCGTCATCTTCCAGAATTGCCCCGCAGGGGAAGACAACGTTTGGGACATCGCCGGTGCGTTCGTAAGTCTCCTCCGGCCCGAAGAGGAAATGAGGGGTGTACCCGATAATTTTCTCCGGATTCTGAAGATCGAGCAACAAGGCACCCACGCGATACAGCCTACCCGACCCCGTTTCCCGCACCCCGTGGTAGAGCACCAGCCATCCGCGATCGGTCTTCACCGGGGGAGTGGAAATGCCCAGCTTGGCATGACTCCAGCCCGGCTCTGGAGAAAGCAGCACTTTTGCCCGCCCCCAGTGAATCATGTCCGGGGAATACTGGATCCAGATGGAGCCCTGCTGCCCGCCCCATCCACTGGGCCGATCGATCATCACGTAATAGCCCCCGATCTTTTCCGGAAATAAAACAGCATCCTTGTTTTCCACCTCGGTGGCCAGGCAAACCCGTTCAAAATGAACGAAATCCCGGGTGCGGCCAATCCCAACCCGTGGCCCATACGGACCAAATGCCGTATAGGTGATGTAATATGTATCATCAATCTGGGTGATTCGGGGGTCTTCCACACCGTAGCGCTCATAGGGTTCATATTCGGGATCTTTGGAGGGAACGATCCAGGGCTTTTCATCTACGGAAAAATCATACCCATTCCTGGAACGTGCCAGCGTCAAATGACTGATCCCGCTAAAATCCTCCACTCGCAGCAACAACAGATATTCCCCGTTGAACTTGCAGGCCGCGGCATTAAACACGGTGTTGATGGGATAAGGAATCTCCTCCCGCGTAAGAATGGGATTGTTCCCATACCGCTTGAAGGGATGCAAATTGTAATTCATAAGCTCCCTCCTCTATTTTAATCCACCCAGATGGTTTGCAACTCCAATTGCGGTCCTTCAATCACCGAACGATACAATTCCAGGTGCCGATCGGCCACAATCGACCAGGATATAACCTTTTGAACATAATGACGGGCTTTGGTGGAAAGTTCCATCGATAGTTCCGCATCGTTCAACAGGCGAACGATCTGGGTAACAAATTCCTCTTCTTTGTTGGCAATCAATCCCGCGCCGGATTTTTCCAGGATTTGCTTCATGGAAGGGCTGTTACTGGTGACCACCGGCTTGCCCATGGCCATGCTATGGGCCAGTATGCCACTTTGGGACGTGAGTTTGTATGGCAACACCACCACGTCGGCCGCCGAGAGAATAGTGTCGAATGTTTCCTGAGGCAACTGCCCGCGGATCAGGTAAATCCTGTCCCGCACCGGGGAATTTCGGATCATTCGGAACAGCAAATTGCGGTAATCAATATATTCCCGACCGCGAATTTTACCGGCCACCACCAGCAACGCGTCCGGATATTTTTTCAGAATCTCCGGAAACAGGCGGATGATCAGTTCGAAATTTTTACTGGGACGGAAATACCCGATCATCAGGATGATCTTTTTATCTTCAGGAAGCCCCAGTTTCTGTTTGGCCCCGGGAATGGGCTCGACCTCCCGCGCACCATGGGGAATGACATGAATTTTATCCGCATACCGAAAAGAGAATTGATTATTCAAGGTATCTTTTTGAAAGGATTCATGAACAATCACTTTGTTGGAATTCAAAAGAATCGACTCCAGAATAATGCGGTGATGTTCCGAAATATCGGCATAAACGGTGTGCAGGGTGGTCACCACCGGTACCCCGATTAATCGAAAATTCAGGATCAGGGGGATGACGTTGACTCCATGATTCTTCCCGAACAACCCAAATTCATGCTGGATATGCACCACATCGGGAGTAAAGCGAGACATGACAGAAAACGCTTTCTCCGGCAAATCCGCATCGTCGTAATCGAACGCTGGAAATACCTGCTTTCCAGCACCGCCAAGATGAGAAACGATGTACACATCGGTTTTTTTCTTCCGTAAGGCTTCGGTTAAATATTGGGTGTAGGTGCCAATGCCACATTCAATGGGTGGAAAGGTCGAAATAAAGCCAATTCTCATTTCCTGGCCTCCTTTTCGCGAATCCCCTTTCAATCCGTAGCTAAATTTATCAATTTCGCAGGCGAAACAGGCGCAGAAATTTAAAAAAGTTTCTGGGAAGGTAAAAAATGGGGCCTTTCATTCAGGCAAAACAACCTATCGGTTTTAAAGGGCCTATTACAATGCACCTGCTTTTTAATGCCAAAAGATGGAAGGGCCTCCCGCACCCTTGAAGCCGATTTTACCTTTTCCGGGGTTCTCCATTCACAGGCCAACCCCCTGTCGCTGAACGATGTCTGATTGGATCGACTAACGGGAAAGCATGGAGCAAAAGACTTCGTTCTCCTCATAAAAAAACTCCCTGACCGTTACTGGCCAGGGAGTGGGACGTCGGGAACCCAAAAGTTAAATTAATTTTCCAGGATGCCGGTTAACGGCCGGTAAATTTCCAGTGAGCGAATGGATTGGGAAACACCCGGAAAACTGCTGATAATATCCCATCCATAGAGATTGGGAATGCGGAACTGAAAGCTGGTCACCTTTTCACCCGCCTTGTACACATCAATCTGAGCCATGGGCGAACCGTCCATTTTGGCATAAACTTCGAATGGTTCCATGGTGAGCTGCACATCACCCGCCAATCGGTAACCCACCTCGGCACTTTCAAAGATAAACTGAAGATCGGTGGCTGCAATGTTTACCAGATAGTGGAAAACCACATCCTGCCCATTATAAATGCCACTCCAGATGTCTTCATATTTTCCGGTGGCATTTAAGGTGGGAACTCCATCCACCAGTCCGGCCCATTCCCCTTCAATCAGGTGATCAAATTTTTCGCCGTACTTTTCACCATTCACAAATCCAAAATGGCCATAGACGCGGAAAAACTGATACATGTAATCCGCCCCATCGGAATTGACCAGCACAGCCCCGTCAATCCGGGAACGGAACTGGATCTTCCGTTCAAAGGCAATGTACAGGGTATCCTTAAACCGATCGAATTCCAGAACACCCCGCCAGATGTGAAAACCATCCACAAATTCATACGACTGGGAATCGGTGTTGGCCACTCCAAACGGTGTGCTGACCGAAAAGGAGGGTTGGGACTCGCTCTTGAGCCGCTCATAATCCGTTAACGCATTCGCTGCCAGCTTTAGCGTCATATCAAAGATTGTCACGGAATAGGGCTTCGCCTCTTCTATCGAAGGCTGGTAATTTATAGCCTCATTCTCCATTGGATTTTCCACTGGATCGAACACCCGGGTACAGGAAGTCAAAAGAAACAGCCCCCACAGTCCCACCAGAAGCAAACGGGGTACAAGCTTTCCACGTGGCATGTTATACCTCCCAATATTTATGTGTTCTCCTTACTCCTGAACGGATTCAGAATATTAAATATCGAAATTAAAATGAGCACGTCATCCGCCCTTTTTGATGTATTATAAACCCGATAAATCAATTGATCGTGTGATTGAATACACAGTCAGGTAAACAAAAATTTAAACCCCACGAGGCCCATGGTTAAATCAAATTAAATATGGAAAAATTGTGAATGTCAAGAAAAAAATTGCCCAAAATATCGCATCGATTGCAAAATAATCCAGTATCCCGCACTTCTGGACGCCTGGGAGCCCCGCAAAACCGTTATGGGATTGGCCGGCCACAACATGGGGTTTCGAAATCATATTTTTGAACGGCCATGTGCTCCCCAACACATTTTGTCCTTCAAAGATTCCAATCCATCCCAAAACCAGAGGCAGGCAGCGCGCACCCACCCACATCTCAAATCCCATTCAGCGAATCCACGATCGCTTCGACAATGGGAATGCCCTCAAATTCCCAAAACGGAATATTAATCCCAAATGATGCCAAATCATGCTTTTGACCTCGAATGAACAAAAATATTCCCAGATTAAGCATTCGCCTACGAATCGCACGAATGAACACCAATTAAAAATTAAAAAATACATTAAACCCAGATTATGCAATAGCCTAAGAATCACGCGAATTAACACAAATAAAACCAATAATATGAATTGGATTGTGTCTGGATGAAAATGTGTTCCGTTGCGTATTCATGGATTTGTGGATATTTCCGGATTCATTCGCGTGTTTTGTGAATGAAGGCATCATTTGGCTTCATTGCAAATTTTTCAAACCGCGGATGCGTCTTAGAACATTTTGTGCGTATATTTTCTCTTAAAAAATGGCAGGACATCCAATGAAAGCCATACGGGTCAAAGCACCTGGCGGAGCGGAGCAACTGGAACTGGGGGAATTCCCCACACCAGAACCCGGAGAAGCAGAAATTCGGGTTGCTGTAAAAGCGACCGCTTTAAACCGGGCCGACATTTTACAACGGGAAGGCAAATATCCGCCCCCACCGGGAGCCAGTCCATTGCTGGGATTGGAAATGGCCGGGATTGTTGACAAAACCGGGCCGGGCTGCCGACGCTGGCATCCGGGAGATCGGGTATTTGCCCTGTTGCCGGGTGGCGGTTATGCCCAGTACGCCACCGTTCACGAAGATCTGGCCCTTCCCATTCCCGATTCCCTGACATTCGAAGAAGCGGCGGCTATTCCCGAGGCCTTTTTAACAGCCTACCAGGTATTACACTGGATTGCTCGACTCCAGCAAGGGGAGTTTGTGCTTATCCATGCCGGTGCCAGCGGTGTGGGAACGGCTGCCATCCAGCTGGTAAAACAGGCGGGAGCGTTTCCCGTGGTGACCGCCGGTTCGGAGGAAAAAATCCGCTTCTGCCAGCAACTGGGAGCCATTGGGGGCCTGAATTACAAAAAAGGTTCGTTCGTAGAAGGAGTAATGGCGCTTACCCGCGGTCACGGTGCCGATGTCATCATCGATCCGGTTGGGGCCCCATACTGGCAACCCAATTTATCCTGCCTTGCCATGGACGGCCGTATCGTGATGATTGCTACCATGGGCGGCACCAGAGTCCCGGAGGTCAACCTGCGCGACTTATTTAAAAAACGGGCCCAGATTACCGCCACCACTCTTCGCAGCCGGTCACTGGACTACAAAATCCGGCTCACCCGGGAGTTTCAGGAAAATCTGCTGCCGTTATTTACCAGCGGAGTGCTCAAACCGATCATTGACCGCGTATTTCCCTGGGAGCAAGTCCAGGAAGCCCATCGCTACATGGAGGCCAATCGCAACATCGGGAAAATTGTCCTCCGGATTACCAATGACTGATCCCGGCTGGCGGAAAAATCTGGATTTCTCCGCCAGCCTGCAGGGTTATTTACTGGCCTGTTTTTGCAAATAATGGAACAGGTCACTCTTGGTAGAAATGACCAACCAATCTCTGTCTGACATGGTCTTTTTGTACATTTCCAGCGTTTTAAGGAACCGGTAGAAATCCCGGGAATCCTTGTTCCGATCGTACACCCGGGCGTAAATAATGGTTGCCTCGGCATCGGCTTTACCCATGATTTCCTGAGCCGTCTTGTACGCCTCGGATTCGATTCGCTTCAACTCCCGCTCCTTGTCCCCCAGAATCTTCGAGGCCTCGCCCTGACCCTCCGACCGGTACTTATCCGCAATGCGCTTGCGTTCAGAGATCATGCGTTCAAATATTTTCTTGCGCACCTCTTCCACGTAATTGATCCGCTTAAACCGCAAATCCAGCAATTCGATGCCCAGCTCCAGCAATCGGGGAGCAGCCGCCTCGATAATCATCCGGGTCAACCTTTCCCGACCGTATTTGATTTGCATGGTGATTTCCGGTGTTTCCCCTTCTCCCAGTTCCACGTTCGGTATGTAGTCCCGATTGGTCGTTCGAATCAATTCCACCAGATTGTGCGAGGCAATGGCATTTCGCGTTTCACCATCCAGGATGTCATCCAGCCGGGATTGAGCGCCTCGTTCATCCTTGACCCGCTGGAAAAACAACAGGGGATCTTTGATCCGCCAGCGGGCGTAGGTGTCCACCCAGATGAATCGCTTATCTTTGGTGGGAATTTGATTGGGATCTCCATCCCATTCCAGAAAACGCTTATCAAAGAAATGAGCTGTTTGAATAAACGGCAATTTGAAATGAATACCCGGCTCCACAATAGGTTGTCCCACTGGCTTTCCAAACTGCGTGATAATGACCTGCTCGGTCTCGTTGACGATGAATATGGAGGAAACCAGTAATATGAAGATGAAAAATCCAATAACTCCAAAAATCAGATATTTTGTTTGCATTATTTGGTCTCCCCAGATTTTACGGTTCTATCCATTTGAAACAAGGGCAAAATTCCAGTGGCTTTTTCATCAATGATCAACTTTTTGCCCACCTTCTGTAACACTTCTTCCATGGTTTCCAGATAAATGCGTTGTCGGGTCACTTCACGGGCTTTTACATATTCCCGGAAGATGGCTTCGAAGCGAGCGGCCTCTCCCCGAGCCCGATTGACCCGCGCCAGGGCATATCCGCGCGCTTCTTCGATGATGCGCAGGGCCTCACCCTTTGCCTTGGGAATGACCCGGTTGTATTCTGCCCAGGCCTGGTTAATCAGCTTTTCCTTTTCCTGTTGCGCTTCATTTACTTCGTTAAACGCTGGCTTCACCGGATCGGGCGGGTTCACATCCTGAAGTACGACCTGATCGACTTTGATTCCGGTCTCGTACTGATCACACAACTTCTGCAACTTCTGGGTAACGGCATCCGCAATCTCCTGGCGACCAATGGTCAGTACCTCGTTAACCGTACGATCGCCAATGACTTCGCGCATGACCGCTTCGTTAATATCCCGGAATGTTTGAATGGTGTTCCGAACCCGAAAGAGAAACTTGTAAGGATCTTTCACCCGAAACTGAACGATCCACTCTACCTCGGCAGCGTTCAGATCCCCGGTTAGCATCAGCGATTCTTCCTGAAATGATCGGGTGGAATAACGGGTGCGCACGCCCGCTTCCTCGGTGCGGAAACCAAATTCCAGTTTGAGCTGGCGCTCCACAGGGACTTTGTACACCTGCTCAATTCCCAGAGGCAGCTTAAAATTCAACCCTGGATTGACCACCCGATTAAACTTCCCAAACCGAAGAATGACCCCGACCTCCTCTGGATCTACCGTAAAGAAGGAAGAAAACAGCACGATTAGCAGGAAAAATCCCAGCACCACCCAGCGCAGATTTCGTGGGGAAAATCGACGGGGTATAAACTTGTTCAGATCAATTGGCATGTCATCTTGCATGATACGTTACCCCTTTTGTTTTATGGACACGTTTACATTTCGGGATATACACTTTACCCCGGATTTATTGTAAAATTCAATATAACCGCAAAAGGTCGGGCAAACAAGAAAATGCGGCGGTGGCTGCATGTCGTCAGATTTCTCCATGGAAACCAGCGCAACCCATCGATGGTTTAGCGCAAACGAAGGGTGTACTCATTATTGTTCGTGAAAAACTCCTTTCCATCTTCCAGACGGGGCACATCCGCGCGATAGCTGATAATCAATCGTAAAAACCGGAGCTCATTAGCCAGAGCCGTTTTCACCTGGAGGGTCTGCGATTGTCTGGGAGGCAAAACGAAATCGTCATCGGTAAGCTTTACAAACTTGGCAAAATAATTCCGCAGGAAATCGTCATTGGTCTGGGTCATACCCAGGTACAGAGGACCAACCCAATCGGCCACACCGCGATTGTACACCTGTACCTCAATGGTATATTCTGCCCAGGAAACCCCTTTTGCCGGAAACAACTGGCCGCGTAAGATCGGCGTGCTGCGTTTGTGGACGTGGGCTCGCTGAATGATTAAATCCGGCAGGGAGGCATCCTCCACCAAGCGCACACTCACACAACCTGCAACCAGGGTGACCATGAGCAGGCCAAGGGAAATCATAACACCGGGACGGAATTGCATGAACCCTCCGGTTCAAAAGGCACTCACTGCCCCTTTCGGGCCTTTTCTTTCATTGCCCGAAAGATGGCTTTTAATTTGTCCCGGGGCATCATCTGGGTAATAAAATTAAATTGCCCGCCCTGCAATCGTTCCGCCCCATCAATGGTAATGCACTCGCCGGTTAAATAAGGTGCCATATCGGACATGATGAATGCGGCCAAATTGGCCAGTTCGCTTTTTTCGCCATACCGGTGTAAGGGATGGCGTTGAAGGTAGAATTGTTCGAACTTTTCATCGGGCATCAGCCGGGACCAGGCCCCTTTTGTAGGGAACGGCCCGGGGGCAATGGCATTCACCCGAATGCCGTATTCGGCCCATTCGTAGGCCAGGCTCATGGTCATGGCATAAACCCCGGCCTTCGCCGCTGCAGAAGGCATGACAAATGCCGAGCCGGTATGCACATAGGTGGTCACAATGTTCAGGATACTTCCCGGGGATTTTTCAGCAATCAACCGACGGGCAAAATGCTGGGTGCAATTAAACGTCCCCATCAGAACAATATCAATAACCGCCCGAAATGCATTGGGCGACAGATCCTCAGAGGGCGAAAGAAAATTTCCCGCCGCATTGTTTACCAGCCCATTTAACCGTCCCATTCGATCCTCAATATCGGCAAACATACGACCGACCGCGTCGTAATCCCGAACGTCGCAAACAAAATATTCGACCCGGGTGCCGTGAGAACGCAAGCGCTCCACCGCGGCCTGCAATTTGCTTTCGGTGCGCCCGCAAATGGCCACATCCGCCCCCAACTCGGCAAACCGATCGGCCATGGCCAGGCCCAGACCACTTCCACCTCCCGTCACCAGTATCTTCTTTCCTTTCAACGTTTCTTTTTGAAACATAACCCCTCCTGATTCTCATTAATAATTTCTTAAAGGATATCGGTAATTCGTTAAACTATCGAACCGCTATAACATTCCCGGTGGGCGGTGACAATCCACATGATAGGACGTGCGTGAAAAAACGGCTTTAACCGATTTGTATTTAATCAAATAATACACGAAACAGCGAATCACGCGAATGAAACCAAAACATATTCACAAAATCGCGAACAAACCCCGAAGCAAACTTTCATACAGATACAATCCAATGTATTTCATTAATATTATTTGTGTTAATTCGTGTCATTCGTGGTTCTAATGCATTATCTGAGTTTAAACAAAAAACGGCAATCCCGATGACAGGACTGCCGTCTGCTTTACGGCGCTATGCTGCCAACTTTTCCAGCAGAGCTACCATGAAGTCCCAGAATTTCTTCACCGTGGAAATCTGCACCCGTTCATCGGGAGAGTGAGCACCCAGGATAGTGGGACCAAAGGAAATCATATCCATGCCCGGAAATTTGTCCCCGATAATCCCCGTTTCCAGCCCCGCATGAACGGCCTTCACTTCCGGCTCCTTTCCATACAGTTCCCGATAAACCTGTTTGGCCAGTTTCAGCGTATGCGAATCCGGATTGGGTTGCCATGCCGGATAGCCATCCCCGTGTCGGATTTCCGCCTGAACCAACTTCCCGACGGCGGAGACCATCTCACAGATTTCATCCAGCCGGCTTTCCACGGAGCTCCGCTGACTGGTTAAAATGCGAACCCGATCGGCTTCTGTTTTAATCACCGCCAGATTGGTGGAGGTCTCCACCAGGCCCGGCACCGCCAGACTCATGCTAATGACCCCGTGTGGCATGGCATACAACATATTTAAAAGGCGAAATTGAAAATCTTCCGAGAAAACCTGTTCGGGAGCCTGGAATCCCTCTGTGCGGATGGTCACCCGAACGTCTTTGTCAATCAATTGATATTCATTTCGGAAAATATCCTGATAGGTATTCGCCAGGGAAACCAGTTGCTCCACTTTATCCGAAGGCAAATATCCAATCGCGTCTGCCTCCCGCGGAATGGCATTATGTTTATTCCCACCTTCGATGGCCGCCAGACGGAATCCCAGCTCAGGAGCAACTTTCCACAAAAAACGAGCGAGCAATTTGATGGCATTACCGCGTCCTTCGTGGATATTCAAACCGGAATGACCTCCCTGCAGGCCACCGAGCACAACCATGACCGCTGCATATCCTGTCGGAACCGCCTCCGTCTGCAATTTCAGGAAAAATTCCGTGTCCCGTCCGCCTGCACAACCAATGTAAATGGCCCCATCTTCTTCCGAATCCAGATTCAACAGAATACGTCCTTCCAGCATATCGCTTCCCAGCCCGGTGGCCCCGGTTAGACCGGTCTCCTCATCCACCGTAAACAGCAACTCCAGGGGGCCATGAGAAATGTCGGGACTTTCCAGCACGGCCAGAGCCGCCGCCGCACCGATGCCATTGTCTGCCCCCAGGGTCGTTCCCCGGGCCATCATCCAGTCGCCCTCTCGCTTGAGTTGAATGGGATCCTTACTGAAATCGTGGGCGACATCCTTGTTCTTTTCACAAACCATATCTAAATGGCTTTGCAAAACCACAATGGGTTTGTTCTCTTTTCCAGGCGTGGCCGGTTTGCGAATCACAATGTTCCCCACACTGTCCACTTTGTAGTCGGCTCCGTTCCGTTTGGCCACCGAGATCACATAATCGCGAATCTTCTCTTCATGCTTCGAACACCGGGGGATCTGCGCAATCTCGTAGAAGTGTTCCCACAGCCGCTGCGGTTCCAAACCCTGAATGACATCCTTCACAATAATTCTCCTTTTTTCTTTTATAGTCCTAAAAAATCCACAACAAAATAAATCGATATTCACCATAGAAAGCAAGCTTTTTAATAAATGGTTACAGGGGAACTATGTGAATTCACACTTCCCATCGGAGGTAGATTTTTTCGAATGCGGAACAGTCTGCAGCAAAGAAACGGAATCCCGAAATATTTTTAAATTTTTAAAAATGAAAATTTGTTTTTTTAACAAAATTTCTTATACTTTCCGCTAAATTTTTCGATGATTTGAAGGCGTGAATGAGAGGAACGCGTGTTAGCTTTCAATAATTCGGGCAAGGATGTGCTAAAGTATTTTCCCCGTTCGTTGATTAACGATGGAGAGCCTCCGGACGTCGAACCCGACGAACCATGTCCGTTTCCGCAACAAATAATCTCATGGCAGTACCCCCTACTAAATAACCGCCTCAATTTTAAAAGCCCCTTTTTACAACCGATTTACAACCTTTTTAAGAGCCTGACATCCGGTCCTCAAATCGTTTCCTGCTGGAATCCGTTGATGTGGCACCTACAAGGCGAGGAATCCCGGTGAAAGCAATCATCAATCTCAAACATCAAACCTGGCCAATATTAATTCACACAGATGAACCATAACCACAAGGAAGCCTGCAATGTGTGCCGTCCGCATTAATGTTCCCCAGATTCATTTAAATCTCAATGTACGCGGCCTCTCCAATTCCGCCACCCTGCGCATCAACGAAATTAGCAACCGTCTGCTGCGGGAGGGCAAGCTCATCTACAAAATGGGGCTGGGGCAATCCCCATTTCCGGTACCCAATCCCGTGAGTGAGGAACTGCGCGCGAACGCTCATCAAAAGGACTATCTGCCGGTGCTGGGTCTGCGTGAATTGCGGGGTGCTGTGGCCAATTACTACAATCGAACGCAGGGACTCCACTGCTCCGCCGAAGACGTGATGATCGGTCCGGGTTCCAAGGAGCTGATGTTCATTTTGCAACTGGTGTATTATGGCGATCTGGTCATTCCCAATCCCAGCTGGGTTTCTTATGCCCCGCAGGCCCATATTATTGGACGGCACATCAGCTGGCTGGAAACCCGGGTCACATCCGGTTGGCGGATTACGCCCACGGATATCGAACGGCTCTGCCAGTCGGACCCCGAGCGCCCGCGATTGATCATTTTAAATTACCCATCCAATCCCAGTGGCTGCACTTACAATACAGAAGAACTTAAGGCCATTGCCCGGGTTGCCCGCTATTACCGGGTGGTGTTACTATCGGACGAAATTTACGGCGAACTGCACCACAATGGCCAGCACGTGTCCATCGCCCGATTTTATCCGGAGGGCACCATTATCAGCGGAGGATTGAGTAAATGGTGTGGCGCGGGCGGCTGGCGACTGGGAACATTCCTGTTCCCCAAATCGCTGCACTGGTTACGGGATGCCATGGCCGTGGTGGCTTCGGAAACGTTTACTTCTACCTCAGCGCCCATCCAGTACGCCGCCATTCGGGCTTTTCAGGGGGGACTGGAAATTGAGCGTTATTTGTGGAATTCCCGCCGAATTCTGCGCAGCCTGGGACGTTACCTGTACCAGAAACTTCGGGATGCTGGCGTCATTGTTCCAGAACCCAAAGGCGGGTTTTACCTCTTCCCGGACTTCAGTCCATTCCGGGAAAAGCTGTACCGACGGGGGATCACCACCAGCGAAGAATTCACCGAACGCTTGCTGGAAGAAACCGGGGTAGCGGTGTTGCCGGGCGTGAACTTTGGCCGCCCCTTAAATGAATTTACAGCGCGATTTGCTTATGTAGATTTTGACGGCGCCCGGGCATTGACCGCCGCAGAACAAATCGCCCCCTCCAAACCACTGGGGAAAGATTTCCTTAAACAATACTGCGAAAAATGCGTGGATGCCATCGATCGAGTGATTGATTGGTTACATTCCTGACCTGAATCGATAGCCGATCGGACCGGGCGTCCTTTGTCAGAAAAAGCCCGTAGAAAACAAAGCCCCGCTATCTCTCGACAGCGGGGCTTTCATTTATCCGCTACTGCAATCCATTAGAGGGTCAAAGAGGTGCGGATATAGTAGAATCCACCGTTCATCCCGTACTGGGTGACCCGGCGGCTGAAAACGAACCGACCATTGTTGTAATTGGATGCTTTGGTGTGAGGATCGGGGAAGGTATTCAGCACATTGTTAGCCCCGATGGACACCCGCAGACCTTCCATCACTTCATAGGCAAAGTCCACGTCGAACAGAACCTTGGCACTAAAGACTTCGTCATTATCGGGATTGGTCGGTTTATAATAGATTTTTCCGTAATAATTGCTGCGCAGCATGGCCGTGATACGCCCCATGCTGTAACGCAGGGTAAATGCACCTTTTTGCTGAGGCAGCGCATCTTCCAGACGGTTGCGTTCTTCCCGGTTGAACAGGGTATTCTTCACTTTTTCAATATCACCGTTCGCAAAAATCCTGGCCATCTTCAGCGGTACGTTGGTGCGCAGCACTTCGGTTTTGGTAAAGTTTGCCGATGCGGTCGCATACAGGCGTCCCGGTCCCAATCGGGTATTGTATGCCATCACGATGTCCAATCCCCGGGTTCGGGTATCCACCGCATTGGCAAAGAACTGTGCCTGGTTCACTCCAGCCTTTTCAAAAGGTTTCAAAATCTGTGCCACGATGGAATCCGCATTGGTAAACCGGCTGGTCAACACAATACGATCGTTGATGGTAATGTAATACACATCTGCGGTAATGGAAAAATTCTCCATTGGACGCGCGGTGAAACCGGCACTGAAGTTTACCGAGGTTTCTTCCTTCAGATCGGGTACACCAAATGCACGGGTGACCGGATCTTTATTACTGGCACTCAGAACACGGGCGGGCACCAAATTGTTGTTGGCATCAAAAACAAACTGAATACTGACGTTATTGAACCAGATTTGATGCAGAGATGGAGCCCGGAAACCGGTACTCACCGCACCGCGGATTGCCAGTTGCGGCGCCACCTTGAAACGGGCAGCCAGCTTTCCATTCAGGGTGCTACCAAAATCGCTGTAATTTTCAAAACGACCGGCGGCGCTGATCATGAACTGATCGGTGACATCGCTTTCCACTTCTGCATACATCCCGATACTGCTGCGATAGCGATCCACTTCATTGGAGGGCTGGAATCCCGGAAACACCTGCGATCCCGGATTCTTGGGATCACCGGTGGAGGTGGTATCAAAATCAATTCCCGGTCGGTCGCCGCCATTACCCAGTGAATACGATTCGAACTGACCGGCCTCAATGCGATAGTTTTCTACCCGAACTTCTGCACCAAATGCCACGGACAGCGATTTCACCTTACCGCCAGTGTCAATGCTTCGCAGAAAGTCCAGATTTCCGACCATCTGGCGGAACCGCAGGGTCCCGGCATCGAAAGACAGCGGGCTGGACTCCCCGATGGACGCATTAATCGAATTTTCAATATTGAACGTGAAGGAATTGCCCCCCAGCGTCAGGCTACCATCCACGATCCAGCCCTTATGGATACCCTTCAGGCCAAATGCGGCGGAATAGTCGCGAATCTTGGTATGAATTTCCGGCAGAAATCCATTGGGATAAACATGTAGGTTAACTTTTGCCTCTTCATAGGGCAATCGATAAAAGCCGGTGGCAACACCATCCCGGTAGGTCAATCCACCAAAGGAATAAAATTCGCCGTTATCACTCAAAGGAATTCGGGTGTTGTAAAACAGAGCGCCCATGCGTGCTTCGGATTGACCGGTTTTCATGGAAAAATCATCGCGGGTCAGACCGCGTCTTTGCAGTTCCTGATCGTCCGGCAGAAATTTCCATGTGCGTCCATCGCGGAAGACAGTAATCGTCGAATCGAGATCATTAAAAATCTTCCCCGTCCAGGTGGTGGACCGATTGGTTCGACCCCGCTGCAGATATTCGCCGGTGATGTTGAAGAATCCATTGCTACCAATGCGGAAGCCGTAGTTCACATCAAAGCTGTAGGTCTGGCCATCAATGTCATCAAACTTCACGTTGGGCGGCAGGCCATTGGACGTCCGAATTTTTTGAATTTCCGGGGAAAGCTGGATGCTTCGCTGAAACAGGAAATTGTTGGCGCCAGCCATGGCGTTGATGTTGATCTTGCCAGTCGTTTCCTTCAACACAATGTTGATCACACCGGCAATGGCGTCGGAACCGTACTGGGCCGAGGCCCCATCGCGCAGCACTTCCACGCGCTCGATGGCCGATTTGGGTATGGCATTCAGGTCAATTCCCACCGTACCCCGACCAAACGTACCGTTCACGTGCACCAGAGCGCTGGGATGACGCCGCTTCCCGTTAATCAACACCAGCACCTGGTCCGGACCCAGACCGCGTAAACTGGCCGGATTGATGTGGTCCGTTCCATCGGCGATGGTTTGATGGGAAGCATTATAGGAGGGAATCACATCGCGCAGCACCTGGTTCAGCTCGTATTGTGGCGATTCGCGGATTTCCACTTCCGGAATCACGTCCACGGGCACCGGCGTTTCCACGGCCGTTCGTTCCGCACGCGAACCGATGACCACAATGGTTTCGCCAAATTCGGCCACGCTCTCCGCCACTTCAAAATTCACGGTCACCGTTTCACCCGGCCCCACGCTCACTTCTTTCTCCAGGGTCTCGTACCCCAGATAAGAAACCCGGACAGTGTAATCGCCGGGATCCACATCAAGGATGAATGTTCCATCCACATCCGTTGTGGTACCGTGAAGGGTGCCGACCAGCACAATGTTTGCTGCTGGCAATGGCTCCCCGGTTCCTTTATCAATAACCACCCCCCTGATTTTCCCCTTCTCCTGCGCCCATAACGTCAGGGCGCTCATTAACAGTAAGACCAGTATCCTGCTAAAAAACCGACGGATGCCCCCACGGCATGTAACAACCCACATAGAACCTCCTACGTTTTTGAGTGAAATATTTAATTACCTCCAGGCCAATTTATAAATGGCCGCAATTTAAGATAAACCGCTAAGATTTTATTTTCAAGACTAAAATTTTATTTTTTTGTATAAATTCAAATTCTGGTTCCAATTTCACAAACCCGGCTGAACCCACTCCTTCACCGAATTCTTCGGCAGCAGGAAAATCGCTTGTCATGGCAGGAAAACAGTATGTTTACCAAAAGACAATTCATATTCTTCAAGAAATATTCTTAAAAGAAGATAAATTTTAATCGGGCAGGATTCATTTTTTGAGTGACTTTTCTAACACAAGGCCCATTTTGGGGAAGGAGTTGGCCCCAGTCCGGTAGCTTCGGAGCCTGACGGCAGGAACAGAAGTTCACAGACCAGCACGTTTCCATACTTCTTCGCCGGGCCATGTCAGTTGAATGTGTATGCCCCAGGGGAAAAAACGGAAAGACGGGTCAGACACCTGCGGCACTTCCTGATACGAACAGCCTGGAGAGGCCTGTATTTTTCTGGAAGGCGATCCATCACAGATTTTTCAGCTGCGGGTTGGATCGCCTGTACGCTCAGGACAAAACTTCCCGTTTTTCTCTGCAATGAATTCCCAGGGCTTCCAGCTCCTCCAGCACCGGCACATACAGATCGGGGAGGACAGGGATGTGAACGCCCGGATGCTGGAACTTTCCTTCCAGGATGAGCCGGGCCGCAATGGCTGCCGGGAGCGAAACCGTACGCGCCATGGCCGTATCTCCGTCGGGTTGACCATACTCAATCAACGTGGAGGTAATTCGCTCCACCCGATCGGGATATTCCGCACGAAAATCATGAAACAGCACCACCAGGTCACGTTCCCCCGGCTCGTATTGCATCCGCTCCAGCATCAAATGGGTCAGAAAATCGATCGGAGTTGTGGAATCATCCGGGAAAGGCGTCTCTTCAAAAAATCCCAGCCACTCCAGCTTTTTCAGCAAAGGATCATCGATCGTTCTTTTTAAACGCCGCGCTATTGCCGCCTTCAAATCCTCCGATTCCGGAATGCCCAGCATTTGCCTAAGAATTGCTGCATAAGGCAACTGTTTAACACCTTCAAATTTCGTTTCCGAAAGCAGCCCCAGCTGACTTAATGCACCCAGAACCTCGCTCCATCCGGGATATCGCAGCGTGCCCCGAAACATGGTCTGAACTTCTGGAATCTGATACAGGTCGATGTAAGTCAAAGAATCCCGATTGGTGTACACTTCCAGCTCAAATCCATCGATCTGGATATTCCAGTGATGATGAAATAAATCTTCACCCGGAATCTCAACAATCTTACCATTTTCCAGAAAGCGGGCGCCGTTTCGTCCGGCCATCAAAACACCCCGGGGACTCCACGAAAATTTGTAGCCCAGTGGATTGGTATTGGCTTCTGGCGCAGGAATACCTCCGCAATACGATCGGAATGCTACCACCTTCCCCCCATCCGCGTGCACCTGATCAATGATCTTTTTTGCAGACATGTGATCAATTCCCGGATCGAGACCAATCTCCATGAGGATGATTACCCCGCGTTCCCGCGCCTTGGCATCCATCTGCCGAATGGGTTCCGATAGATAAGAGGTGGTGATAAAAGGTTTTTGATGGGTCAAACACAGGCGAGCAAATTTTTCGTGATAGGTGTAAGGGAGCAAACTGACCACCAGGTCTGCCCGCTCCACCAATCGATCCAGTTCGGTTTCATTTTGAATGTCCAGCGGAAGAGCCTCGGCATGCGAATGGTGATGGATCAGCTTTTCGGCTTTGGAAACCGTACGCGACGCCAGAATAACCCGATAATCCGGGAATTTTAATAAATAATCTACCATGGGTTTGGCCACCCGACCGGCACCCAAAATCACCACATTTTTCATGTGAACCTCCTTATCCAGCTAAAATTAAAGATCCTTTGATTACGAACGGAGATTTCCGTGGAATTCTGTCATAGATCCCCCTGCCCGGACGGCCTCAAATCTATGCGAGATCCTTTAAAGAAATCAAGCCATTTTCAAATTTGGGAAAAATTTGCCACTCGTTGCCAAATTTTTCCTGGTGGCCACATCTCCCCAACAAGAAGGGTGCTCCCCCACCTCAAGGCGATATGACTGTCTTTGCGAAAAAACAAACGCAAAAACGTGTTCTTCAGATGCCGTTTTACGCTTTGTAAAAGATCGGTTTTTATCCCAGATTATGCAATAGCCTACGAATGACACGATTTAAAACAAATAAAAATAATAAAATCCATTTTATGAAATCTGGATGAAAATGTGTTCCGGGATCTATTCGCGATTTTGCAGATATTTTTTGACTTCATTCGCGTGATTCGTGGTTCAACGCATTATTTGGGTTTATACATCAATTGGAATCATTCAGATGTCTCTTCAATCCGGTCCAAATATTTTTTCAGATACTGAAAATCCGGGGTTAATTTCCCCTGATGGGCAATTACCGCCTTTTGAAAAGGGAGCGGCAAGTCCAGTTGTGAGTAAGGTCTGGAAAAATCGGTCACTGCCAGCTGAGGAACAAACGGCAACAAGGCCTCCCCAAACGACTCGGAGGCCTCCCGGGGCAGTTCGGTTGGCAATTTATCCACCGCCAGAACCACAACGCCTCGTCCTTCAAATCCATCCCGAACCGTATCCTGAACCGGATCATACACATACACCGGGTTTAACGAATTGGTCGCCTTGACTGTGGTTTCCAGAGACCCATCCACATCGCAGGTGATGTCCCCAATTACCCGCAGCCGTGGCGATGCCTGTTGAAACAATTCCCGTAAAAAAGACCTGGTTAAAATGTGGGGGAACCGCGGTTCCCAATAAATCCCATTCACCAATACGGTTAAATAGGGAACGAACCGCTCAAATCGACTGCAATATTGTTCGGGATGAGCCATCAGCTGGGTGGCATCGAAGGGGAGATTGGGATCGATGGGTTCGTAAAGATGCTCCTTTAAGAACCGCACTTTGTACAGACAATGGCGAGAAAACATCCCTTTTTCGAGAAATCCCGGCAAATCCTCTGGAGAAATTTCCTGGTGAGGAAGGAGATCAAAAATGGATTGTGCACCCTGGGATACGTGCCCTCTTCCAGTAAACCCAACCACCAGCGGAACGATTGCCGGGGGAAAACCCTCCCGAGAAATTTGCCGGGCCACCTGCCGGATGGCCTTCCGGGCGGCTTCCAGACTGCCGTACTCGATCGCCTGGCGGATGTGACGGAAAGGCGTGTCGATGCCTTCCCACAATAAACGTTGCCCCAGGACCCACAGGGTATCAATCATACCAGCATATCCGGCAAAATCACTGAAATAAATCAGCCGCTTTCCCTGTTTGTCTACCACCAGTTCGTAATCCAGCAGGGTATCCTCAAATTCCAGTATCCGTTTCAACATGGGCATGTTGTAGGGTTGCCCCTTAATAGTATGGGAAAAGAAACAATAAACCTGTCGTGGTCGCAGGTCGGGAACGGGAATTTCTTTAACACCGAAAATGATGTTGCATTTTGTCAGATCGGTCGAAATCTCGGCACCCACTGCCTGATACTCCGATTCACGAAACAACCGATTTTCTGCCGGTTCCACCACCACGTGCACTCCGTGGGATTCAATCAATTGCTTCACCTGATGAGGCGTCAGGGGGGCCCGGCGTTCGGTAACATCCTTCGTCTCTTTCCGGATTCCAATCACACCCTTCATCCTTTACCCTCCACGTTTGTCCCACTTCTGTTTCAAGGCTCCCTCCCCCATCCAGCCAGCCTTAAATCCTGCGTAACAGGTAGAATGATCCGTCCCGTCCCAAAAAACGCGCGTTTCCTGAACCTGTGGGAAACACGGCACCCTGCCGTTCCTATTCCGGATATCGAATGCCTGATTTCAATTATAAATAAAAAACGCACCCGCCGCAATGACGGGTGCGTTTCAGACGGTTCAACGAGAATTGTTTATCCCCAACTGCCCTGGTTAATTAAATTTCCATTTTCATCGTATGCCTTCCAGTTACCTGAACGATCCGCATTCCAGTATATTTCCAGCCGAAGGACGTTGTTCAGATAGAATTTCAGGAAACCGGATCCATCCGCGTTTTTCTGGGCCACGATCCGATAGCCGTCACTGGTTTGCACTTCGGCGCTGACATTGCCCTGGTCATCGATTGTCCACTCGTATGTGACCAGTACGTTGGTGGAATTGGTCTCATACAGCGTAAGCGTGCCGCTTTTCTCATCAGCGCTGATCCAGCCTTCCATGGCCTTCCAGTTATTGTAGGTATTACCGCTCGCATCGGTACCATCGAAATACAGCGCCCATTGTTTGCTGCTATCCTGGCCAACGGTAACCACCAGCCGTATTGTCAAGTTATTCGCACTGACTTCCCAGGTCCAGGTGGTATCCTGGTGTACCATCCGTCCCTGGAGCATCACCGTTTTCATCCACTGATGCCATCCCTTAAACAAATTATGAAATGCAAAATAGGGAGCTCCCATGGCACGGACATTGGATGGGGCATTATCGGGAACCTCCACCACAGCAGTCTCCAGGGTGGTCGACACATCGGGCGGTGCTACACCACCCGGCCCCCAGTTACCGGTTCCAATTTGCTGACCGTTCTCATCGTAAGCCGTCCAGGTTCCGTTACCATCGGCATCCCAGCTGGCTTCCAGCCGCTTCACATCATTAATGTACACCTCCAGACTCCCCGATCCATCCGGACGATTGACCACCTCAATGCGTTCGTTATTGCTGGTTTCCAGAGTTGCCTGAACGGTGCCATTATCCGCTACCGTCCAGCTGTAGGTAAACAACGGGGTATTTGTTACCGGATCGTAAACCTTAAATGTTCCGGATTTGCCATCTGGACTGAGGGACGCCTCCAGGACCTTTACATTGTTGAATTGAAGCTTGGTATCGGGATCCGTGCCGTCAAAATAAAGTTCCCACTTCTGGGTACCGTCATCTTCCATCCAGGCCACCAGCCGAATCGTAAAGTTATTCTGAGTCTGCTCCCAGACCCACTTGCCGTCTTCAAATTTCGCTTCCGTGGTCTGAATCAGAGCTCTCCACTGTTGAAACACCAATTGAAACCTCTGTCGAAAAGTATTTAGGGGGCCTCCATAAAACTTTACCTGATCAGGCGCATCTGTTGGAGTGGTGACCACATTTTGATCCAGATTTTCCGGCAAAACGGGGGGTTCCTGTTCAGGGCCGGTCGTATCCTTTGAACAACCCACCATCACAATAAGCCCGAACACCAATGCAAACAGCATGAAACGCTTCATAACAGTCTCCTCCAAATTCTTTTTTCCACATCCAGCATTTTAATATGTATTCGACTACCAGACTGTGGTTCCCATCAAATTAACATTTTTCAACAGACCCGCTGTAACCCAGCACACATCCGCCCGAATAATTGCTTTTATTCTCCCAGCATCTGGTAGAATTCTTCCTCCGTCAGAATCCGAACGCCCAGGCGCTGGGCCTTCTGTAATTTGGAGCCGGGATCGGTTCCCACAACCACGTAATCGGTTTTGCGAGAGACGGAATTGCTGACAATGCCCCCCCGTTCCTCAACCAGGCGGGAAGCCTCGTCCCGGGAATAGCGGCTGAGGGCTCCGGTAAACACGAAGGTCTTCTGATAAAACCGCTCGTCCACTTCCGCGGGTTTTTCCTCGGCCATTTCGAAGCTCACCCCTGCCTGGCGCAGTTTTTCAATGACCTTCAGGTTTTCTTCGCGCCGGAAGAAATCGTACACGCTTTTGGCGGTCTTCCAGCCAATGCCTGGAATCTGGGCGATTTCCTCCACCGATGCCTGCATCAACTTGTCCAGGGACTTAAAGTGATCCGCCAGCAACCGCGCCGCGCCTTCACCCACATACCGAATCCCCAGGGCAAAAATCACCTTATCCAGCGGCCGCTGTTTGCTGGCCTCTATGGCCTGTAACAGATTGCTGGCACTTTTCTCGCCCATTCGCTCCAGAATGGCAATATCCTGTGCTTTCAGGTAGTAGAGATCCCCGTAATCCCTGATGAGATGGTTTTTAAGTAACAATTCCACCACTTTTTCCCCCAGGCCTTCAATATCCATGGCCCGTCGAGAGGCGAAATGTTCAATGCGGCGGGCTACCTGTGCGGGACAGCCAACGTTCTCACAAACCAGGGCCACTTCCCCTTCGTAACGTACCAGAGGGGAGCCACAGGCAGGGCAGGTTGTTGGCGGCTCATACGGTTGGGCATCCGGGGAGCGTTTTTCTTTCACCACCCGAATGATTTTGGGAATGATCTCGCCTCCCTTCTCCAGAACCACGTAATCACCAATGCGCACATCCAGCCGGCGAATCTCATCCACATTGTGCAGGGTCGCCCGACTGACCGTCGTCCCCAGCAACTGAACGGGTCGCAGAATGGCCACCGGGGTCACAATTCCCGTCCGTCCCACCTGCCATTGAATATCCACCAGTTGAGTGATCGCCTGTTCGGTGGGGAATTTAAAGGCAATGGCCCAGCGAGGACTTTTGGCCGTAGCGCCCAGGCGATTCTGCTGTTCCAGGCTATTCACCTTGACCACCACACCATCAATATCATAGGGCAGGGTATCTTTTTTTTCCTGCCACTCCCGCCAGAACTCGATCACCTCGTCGATATTCCGGCACAGCTTATGGTGTGGGTTCACAGGAAATTTTAATTGTTCCAGCAGTTTTAAACATTCATACTGTGTTTTGATGGGATGATCTTCCACCAGGGGATCCAGATAGTAACAAAACATGCGCAGGGGTCGTCGGGCCACTTCGCGCGGATCCTGCAACTTCAGAGACCCCGCGGCAGCGTTCCGGGGATTGGCAAAAGGCGGTTCGCCGTTGGCGATCCGCTCTTCATTCAACCTGTCCAGTGCCTCCCGATGAAAATAGACCTCCCCTCGCACCTCGATGTTCAATAAATAGGGCTTGTCGCTTTCAATTTTAAGGGGAATGGAACGAATGGTTTTTACGTTGTTGGTCACATCATCTCCCTGCTCGCCATCGCCCCGTGTTGCCCCTCTGACCAGCAGGCCATTCTCATAAATCAGGCTCATGGCCACCCCATCGATCTTAAGCTCGCACACATACTCATACGGTTCGCCCGGTTGCAGCAAAGAGCGCACCCGACGGTCAAAATCGCGGACTTCTTCTTCGTTATACGTGTTGGAAAGGCTCAGCATGGGTTTCCGATGGCGAACAACCGGAAATTCCTTGGTGGGTTCACCCGCCACCCGCTGGGTTGGAGAATCGGGGGTAATAAATTCCGGATATTGCCGCTCCAGCTCCTCCAGCCGCTTCATGAGCATGTCGTACTCATAATCCGATATCTCCGGCTGGGCCAGCACATAATAAAGATAATCATGGCGACGGATCTCCCGCCGCAAACGTTCAATTTCCTGACGGATTTTTTCTTTATCTTCCATGGCGCCTCCTCATTTATCCTCATTTATGGGGACTTTTTACTTTCCATTCCCTGATTGCTAAATTAAATTAAAGCTGATGAGAAAAAAACTGCTTACATATTTGCTCATTTATTTTACTTTTTTTTTCTGGAAATGTACCAATCCTTTTTCCGTTCGGACGCCGGAGCCACCCATCCTGACCGGCGGTAAACAATTATCCAAAAACCTTCAGAACAATCCGGATTCACTGCTGGCCAAATTGCAGTATGCATTCCTTCAGAAAAACGTGACCTATTATGAGGAATGCCTGGCCGACTCCCAGGAAGTGGGAAAAAACTTTGTGTTCATCCCTGAAAAGAACGAATCGTTTCGCTTCAGCAACTGGTCTCGCCAGGACGAGATCAATTACTTCACCAACCTCATCAATCAAAACGATCTGGAACGCATTGAAATTTCCTTTTACGACCAGACCGAGTGGAACGCCGCACCCACATCCGCAGACACTCTGTACACCCAGTTCGCCTATCGAATTAACCTGGTGTTTCGAAAGCAGGTCGAAAGTTACCAGGGACGGGCGGTCATGAAAATTCTGCGTTCGTCCCTGTCGCAATGGTACATCTTCCACTGGGAAGACTTTCATTCCGGCCGTGATGAACAGGACACCTGGTCGACGCTGAAAGCCAATTACCGGTACAACTAACCATGGGTGGCGGGAAATTGACACAATTGCTGGCATTCTTGCTACTTACCGCTTATCTGATCATTGTAAACTGTGTGAACCCCTTTGCGCCGGCAGCCGTGGAAGAAGGCCTATCCTATTCCCGATTGCTGACCAATCAGGAAAGCCCGGAAGCCGTACTTACCAACTTCCGCTACGCGTACACTTACAAGGATTCGTTGATTTACAGCGAGCTTTTCGACAGCACCTTCATTTTTCGCAGCTGGGACTACAACGTGACGCCGCCCGTACCCATCGAATGGGGGCGGGACACCGAATTGCGTACCACCGCCCGCATGTTTCGTTTCTTTAACACCATCGATCTGATCTGGAATTCCACCATTTATCTGTATTACGACTCCACCCAGACCGAAGCGGAGATGAAGAAAACCTTCACCCTGACCTTTGATGGGGGGAAATCCATCCCCACCCTTAACGGCGAAGTCATTTTCAAATTCATAAAGCGGGGGAAGAAGTGGTATATTACCCTGTGGGAAGATTTACAAATTTAAAAGAGGAGACTGCCGGGAATGAAGCGCTTAACGATTGCTCTGGATGATATTGCCAGAATTCAGGAAATTTTTGGTACCGATGCCGTGGATCCCATACGCTATGGCATTTTATGCGAAACGTACGGCGCCGACGGATTAACCGTTACCCTGTCCCATTCCAGCCGGGGGATTCAGGAAAAAGACATCCGATTGCTTAAGGAGCTTCGCCGATCGTACCTGAACCTGCACATTCCCTTTCACACCGACCTCTTTAAACTGGCTCTGTCCATTGCTCCCGACATGGTCACCTTTGTGGAAATTTCCAGCAGCAATCCCGATCAACTGCTGCCCCTTTCGACCGCGATTTTAAACGAAACGTTAGCCGAAGTCCTGCCCGATTTCCAGGCCAACAACATTTCTGTGGCTGTGCTGATTGCACCCGACATTAACGTGTTAAAGTCCCTGAGCAAGCTGGAGATTGATTATGTCGAACTGGATTGCAGCGAATACACCCGTGCTACAGACACCAACGATCAGCTGGTGGCACTGGATAATTTGAAAACGGCCGCCATGGGTGCGGCCAAGCTGGGGCTGGGCATCAATTGCTTCGGGAATATCGGGTATTCCCACCTGGCGGATCTGGTACAAATTCCCCACCTGGAAGACATCACCATGGGGAAAAGCCTGATCCATCGGGCGTTCCTTGTGGGGCTGGAAAAAGCCATTCAGGAAGCCCGGTTGGCCATCTCTGGCTCCGCTTAAAACCAATGTGAAGCCTGTCCCATCCGTCTTTTGTTAACGCCTGCATCAATAAACCCAAATGATGCACGAAACCGCGAATCACGCGAATAAATCTAAAAATATCAAGAAAATCGTGAACAAACCCGGGAACACATTTTCATCCCGACACAATCCAATGTATTTTATTGGTTTTATTTGTGATAATTCGTGCAATTCGTGGTCTAATGAATAATCTGGGTTCATTCGTGTCATTCGTAGGCGAATGCATAATCTGGGAATAAAAAATGCCCGTTCTGCCAGGTTCATTCTACCGCACAGAACGGGCATCGGAGGGCTTATATGTACAAATCAGGCAACGGTTTCCGGAGACTGAAAAAGAATCTCTTTCTCAACCACATCGCGGGTCTGAACAATGTGCACCCCTCTTTCCTTCCAGTTCTTAATCAACTCCTGACCGCGTTCCGGATAAATCGGGCGTGTGGCATCTTCCACCAGATACAACCGGTACTTCCCGATCCGCAGGAAACCTTCCATCGCATACATATCGCACACATCCAGGGCCACGCCGTACACCACAATGACATCTGGACGCACGATGTTCAATACCGGTTCGACGTTGGGATTGGTGAATACATCGAACCGCTGTTTCCGAAAAATAATTTCTCCCTGATGCGCTTCTATCATCTGCTTCAACCGGTCAGGATCGAGGGGATCGGAATCGATCCAGAGGGGGTTTTGTGGTCGGGTGGCGTCAATTTTCTCCTGTCCCGGTTCGCCTTTTAAACAATGGGGTGGAAACGTCTCCTTAAAATCCGGTTGATCGGAAATTTCTGGATCATCGGGATTGTGGTAATCCACCGATCCCAGAATGGGAATCCCTTTATCGCGGGCATAACGGGTCAACTTTTCCAGGTTGGGGATGATTTCCTCTGCACCGGGAACGTAGAGTTTTCCATCGGACATCATGAAATCGTATTGTGTATCCACATCCCAGAATATGATTTTCATCTTCGGGCCCTCCTTACATTTTGGGTGCCACTAATTTAATACATGGCAGCAAAAAGGGAAAGTTCCCCTGCTTCTGGAAAACGGGTGATTCCGGAAAGGATCCTTCCACCCGAACCCTTCCAAAAAAAGCGGACTGAGGGGAACACCTCTCAGTCCGCGGTGTCCATGCGTTTTATTCAGCAATCCACATCAATTCTCAAATACCTGATCAATAGGAACGATTTCCACGTTCTCTGGACGCACGCTTAGCGGATAGGTGGCAATTTCTTTGTCCTCTTCCAGGATTTCAGGCGGCTTGGGGGTCGGATATTGAATGGGACTGGGCGAATTGTTCACCAGGGCCTGTTTCAACGCTTCTGCATTGTTGGTGACAAATACGGCCTTGATATTTTTGTATTGAAAATACTTCCTGATGGCGGCATTGACCTCATCCCGTGTAAGTTCGTCCATCATCTTGCGAAAAATTTCCAGATGGTGTCCTTTTATGCCGTAAAACACATCGTCCATGGCATATCCAAGTTTCATCATGGTTGTGGGCGCAAAATGAAGGATGTAATTCTTGAGAAATTTGCGGGTCAATTGAAATTCTTCTTCGCTCAGTCCGTTATCCACAAGCTTCTGCAATTCCCTTAAAGCGGCCCGAAAAGCAAACAGGCGGGCGTCATTGGGCACCGGCCGGATCCAGATCTGAAAAATTTGTTGCCGGCGGGCCACATTGGTGGGCGGAAACTGCCGACGCCCTCCGTTGGGGAAATGTTCAATGTAGGCGTAATCCCCGTAATTTAAACCGCGCTTTTCCCGGATAACCTGATACAAATGGGAACTGGAATTGCGATGTTCTCCCAGCCAGGAGGTCGCCAGCGCCAGGGCGTAAAATTCCCGACTGCCCCGGGTGATGGAAATCGGGTACCCAAAACTGATGGCGGTGGCACTGGCCGGCTTCTCCACAATGCGAACGTGAAGGCCATCGAACGGTGGGGGATCAGGGGGTGGCACCGGAGCGGGTTTTCCGGCGGGCAGACGGTCAAAATCCGCTTTCACCCGGGCAGGAAAAGCTTCTTCATACCCGCCACCAATTCCAATCAGCACGTTGTCCCGCGTATAATACGTCTGGTAGAATTGCTTCACGTCCGCCAGCGTAATGGATTGCAAACTCTTCACATGACCTTCTTCCAGATGTTCATAAGGCGTGCCTTGAAAAATATATTCGTACAACACCTCTTTGCCCAACTCTTCATCATCCGCATAACGAAGCGTTCGCTGCACATAGTTTAACAAATTGCTCTTTACGCGTTCAAAATCCTTCTCATCAAAGGCGGGTTCAAAGATCACTTCTTTCAACAGGGCGTAATAGTCCTCCAGATTGTCTCGATGCACCCGCCCGTATATGACGGTCATTTCCTTATCCACCTGGTAACCAATGTACGCCGCCATGGGGTACAGCAAATCCAGGATCTCCTCGTAGGAATGCTTTTGGGTGGCGCCATTGGTGATCAACGCTGCCGTTAATGCGGCCAGTCCTTCTTTTCCCTCCGGATCGTTCTGAGACCCTACCTTGAACAGGATGCGGAACGAAATGGTGGGATCATCTTTCACCGGCAATAAGACCATGTTTTCGGATCCTTTTTTTGAGGTGCACCCGGCTCCCAACATCAATCCCACTATTGCAAAAAAGATAAATATTTGAAAGATTCGGCTCATCATTTTTCTCCCTTCAGTATAATCACCGTACGATGGGCTTTCACAAAATAGCGTTGTGCGGCTGCCCGAATGTCCTCGGGCGTCAACCGGGAAATGTTTTCGTGCAACCGCTCAATGGCATCGAGGTCGGCCGTCAACGCCACAAAGCGCGCCAGCCTCGAGGCCACATTGTCCGGTGTATCCAATCCCATTAAAAAGGAATAGCGCGTATGTTTTTTCTCCCGTTCCAGTCGATCGACATCCACCAGCTCCGTTTTAAATCGATCGATGGTTCGGTCAATTTCCTGCCGAACGTAAGGAATATCCTCATCCTTCTTCACCATGGTAAAAATAGTCAGCAATTTGGGATCCCGGTGGAAACCAAAATCGCCCTGAATGAATTGCACTTTCTGCTCCCGAATGACCAGTTTCTTGTAAATATCGCTGGTCTGTCCGAAGGCCAGATTCCCAAGGATATACGCTGCAGCCACCATCCGATTATCCGGGTCAAATGCATCGCCCTTGTAGGCAACGGCAACGATTGGCAGGGTTTTCCCCCGATAGGACACTTCCTTTACCCGCTCGCCTCTCTGCTTCGGCTCCCGGGGAATGCGAGGCGGAACGTATCCTTTTTCCCAGTTGCCGTAGTACCTGTCGATGAGTTTTTTGGTGGCTTCCACATCCAGATCGCCCACAATCAATAATACCACGTTATCCGGACGGTAAAAGCGTTTAAAAAAGCTCAGGCTGTACTCATAGCCGGTAGGCATATTCTTAATATCTTCCTCGAAGCCGATGGTGGTATGCTTGTAGGTGTGTTTATCGAAGGCGGTATTCAGCATGGCCTCGTACAACACGGCCCAGGGATTGACCCGGCTCTTGCGGTATTCGCCATACACCGCACCGGCCTCGGTTTTAAACGAAATTTCATCGTAGGACAAATTTTGAAAGCGATCGCTTTCCAGATCCATCACCCGTTCCAGGTTCTCGCGAGACACCACCAGGTAATAGCAGGTGTAATCGTCGGTGGTGTAAGCATTGGCATCGGCGCCCATTTCGGTCACCATTCGATCGTACACATCGGCGGGATAGCGCTTGGTACCGCGAAACATCATGTGCTCAAAAAAATGGGCAAACCCGCTGCGCCCCGGTTCCACCTCATCCCGACTGCCCGTGCGCACAATGGTATAGTACGCCACCAGACCACTCCCCTCCATGGGAATCAAAATGGCCCGGAGACCATTAGGCAGATCATACGTTTCGTATTTGTAGGGGAAAAAGGAAGACGATGGACGGTCGGCCATGACCCCTCCTGCAATCATAACGAATGCGAATACAGCAATCAGGCGTTTCATAGCGCTCCTCTTATGTTAGTGATTCGGTTCAACGCTTCATTCAGGCACGTCCCGTTGATGGCCTGATATTCTTAACCCTTCAATTTATGCTTCCCCATCCTGTGGTGCAACCGGAAGCCAAAAATTTGCCTACAGGCGGATGCCCTCCAGGGCCAGCAATTTACGCTTTATGTCCAGTCCGCCTGCATAGCCCCCCGGTTTGCCGTTGTGGTTGATAACCCGGTGGCAGGGAACGATGATGGGGATGGGATTTTTCCGATTGGCCTGTCCCACCGCCCGCACGGCAGCAGGCTGGCCAATCCGCCCCGCCAGCATCCGGTAGGAGATGACCCGTCCAAACGGGATCTCCTGCAGGGCCTGCCAGACACGCCTTTGAAACGGTGTTCCCTCCAGATGTACGGGCACAGTAAACTGGCGACGGCGCCCAGCAAAGTATTCCTGCAGTTGTGCAATCGCCGTCTGCAAAACCGGGTGATCCTCTCCACCTGAAAAGGGGGGTGGAAGGTCGGTTTGCAGATGATCGTTGGTCAGGAACTGAATGGCCACCAGCGCTTGTTCATTGGCCACCAGTCGCAATCGCCCCACCGGTGAATCCCACTCCACCGCCCACCGACGATCTATTCTGGAATCCCGCATCTCTCCCTTACCTGCATTGGGTTTTCCGATAGCCATTCCCCATCAAAACCTCCGGACGTGTTTGCAAACATTCCGGATGAACAGTTCAATTTTGTTCATTGGGCATCAGTCGGTTAGCCCATCATTTGTCCCGGTTTATCCCAGATTATGCATGAAAACCACGAATGACACGAATGAACACCAATAAAAATAAATAGAATGCACTTGATTCTATCTGGATGAAAATGTTTTCCTGGGTACATTCACTATTTTGTTGATATCATTCGAATTCATTCGCGTGATTCGCGGTTTATTGTATTATTTGGGTTTATCGTGAATGATTCACATCCTATTTGGGATCGCACCATTGAATTTATTCATAGCGGAGCGCATCAATCACGTTCAAATAGGCGGCTTTGTAAGCCGGGTAAAAACCGGAAATCAGTCCCACCACCGTGGTGGTTAGCACCGCCGCCACCACCGACCAGGCCGGGATGGCCATGGGCCACTGCAACAACAGGGCAATAATCCCCGCCAGCACGATGCCTCCAATGATTCCCAGAATCCCTCCCATCAGGCACAACACAATCGCCTCGGTCAGAAACTGTCGGAAAATGTGGGCTCTCCGGGCTCCCACTGCCCGACGAATGCCAATTTCTCGCGTTCGCTCCGTCACCGATACCAGCATGATGTTCATCACGCCAATGCCACCAACCAGCAGGGAGATGATTCCCAGCAAAATGCCTCCCAGCTGGATCTTCCCCGCCGTCTGGTTAAACGACTCTACCAGCGACTCATTGGAAAAAATGTCGAAATCGTTTTCCTCTCCAGGGGGCACTTTTCGCTCCTTCCGTAGCACGCCGATGACTTCCTCCTGAGCCTGTTGAAACAGTTCCGGACTCCTGGCCATGACGGTGATGGCAATGGAACGTTTCCCCCACAGCAGCTGCCAGGTGGTAATGGGAATGGCGGCGATGTTGTCCCGGCTTTGCCCGAAAGTGGAACTGCCCTGCTTTTCGAAAATGCCCACCACCTTAAATTTCTGCCCCTTAATGCGAACTGTCTTCCCGATGGGATCCTCGTAAGTAAACAACCGATCCACCACATCCATTCCCAGCACCACCACACGGGCACGGATACGCACATCGCGCTCGGTTAAAAATCGGCCATCGGCAATGAAACGGCCGTTGTTCACCGCAAACTCCGGGGTGGCACCAAACACAAAAACGTTGGGATTGGTCTCCTCCCCTTCATACGCGATGCGCACACCCCCTTCGTAAACCTCGGCACCCACAAACTTCACCGAAGGGCAGCGCTCGCGAATCGCTTTTACCAGATCCAGCGTCAATTTCTTGCGGGGCTTTAAGCGGCGTCCCCCGGTACTGAACACCTGCGGGCCATATTGTTGCACCTGAAAGGTGTTGGCTCCCAGCACATTCAAATCACGCTCAATCGATCCCCGAAAGCCCTCCAGAACGGAAACAATTAAAATGACTGTTCCTATCCCGATCACAATCCCCAGGGTGGTCAACACCGAACGCATGCGATTGGCCAGAAGCTGATCAATGGCTGTGCGCAGGATTTCTATCAGCAGCATAAGGCAGATCCCCTATTCGTAACGTAATGCGTCTATAGGATTCAATCGCGCGGCTTTGTATGCCGGATACAATCCGGAAATGAATCCCACTGCGGCCGCAAAGAAGAAACCAATCAGCACCGTTCCCACAGACACCCCCGATTCCAGGTGCATATATTTCAAAGGTACCTGAGCGGCCAGAATGCCAATCACCACGCCCAGGAATCCCCCAACCAGACTAATTGCCAGCGACTCGGTGATGAAATGAAACATGATTTGTTTGCGTGTGGCTCCCACGGCCTTGCGGATGCCAATCTCCCGTGTTCGTTCCGTTACCGAGACCAGCATGATGTTCATGATCCCGATTCCTCCCACAACCAGGGAAATGGTGGCAATGATAATCACCACCAGAAAAGAGGTACCGGTCAATTTCCGATAAAAATCCGTTAGCATATCCTGCTGGTTAATGGCAAAATTGTCGCTCTCCCGGGGAGATAGTTTGCGCACCCGTCGTAAGATGCCGCGGACTTCGTCTTTCATCGGTTCCAGATCGTCGGGATTTTCCACCTTCAGCGCAATGGTGATGCTGCGCCGGTTGAAGGTGTACCCCCGAAAGGTGGTGTAGGGAATGATGGTCTGATTATCCATGTTGAAGCCAAAAAAGCTCCCTTTCTTTTCCAGCACCCCGATGACCTTGTAGGGGAATCCGTTAATCTTAATCCGTTTTCCCAGGGGATTTTCCTTACCGAAGAGCTCCTCTTTCACACTTTGTCCAATGATGCACACCGGGCGTGCGCTACGGACTTCCGAAGCGGTAAACCACCGCCCCAGCTCGGTTTCGGTATTGTGGGTTTCGGTATACTGCTCGTTGCAGCCCACCACGTATACACTTTCCAGGGTCTTGCTGCGATACTCGATGGTGCGCATGGACTCAAACACCGGGGTCATCCAGCGGGGATAGGTGGCATACCGTTCCAGAGCCCGATATTCCCGGATGGTAATGGGCGGTCGATTGCGTAATTCGAAATAATTGCCGGTGATGACCCAGGGAAATTTGCTCACATACACCGTCGTCGATCCCAGATTGGCAAATTCCCCCTCCACATATTTGTTAATGCCCTGAATGAGGGTGAAAATAAAAATGATTGCCGCCACGCCGATGAGGATCCCCAGGGTGGTAAGAAAAGCCCGGATTTTGTTGGCCATCAGGGCATCCCAGGCAAAGCGCAGATATTCCAGGACACGTGCCCAGAAAAACATTACCGCTTCTCCTCTACGGATTGGGACATTTCTTCAATATCTTCTATTTTCCCATCCCTGAGGTGAATGATCTTATGCGCATGCCGGGCAATGAAATCTTCGTGGGTAACCAGAATGATGGTGTTGCCCTGGGCATGCAAATGGTCAAAGATTTCCATGATCTCCTCACCGGTCTTGCTGTCCAGATTTCCCGTGGGCTCATCGGCCAGAATAATGGATGGATCATTCACCAGAGCCCGGGCAATGGCCACCCGCTGCCGTTGACCTCCTGACAGTTCGTTGGGTTTATGATGCATGCGATCTCCCAATCCCACCTTCTCTAATGCCTGGCGAGCTTTCTCCCGCCGTCGGGATCCCGGTAACCCATTGTAGATCAGCGGCAATTCCACGTTGTGCAGCGCCGTGGTGCGGGGCAGCAGGTTGAAGGTCTGAAACACAAATCCAATTTCCTTATTCCGGATACGTGCCAGCTCGTCATCATTCAGCTGGCTCACGTCATGGCCATTCAAAAAATAGCGGCCCCTGGTGGGCACGTCCAGGCAACCAATGATGTTCATCAGGGTGGATTTGCCCGACCCCGAGGGCCCCATAATGGCCACATACTCCCCCCGTTCAATGGTCAGGGTAATCCCCCGTAAGGCATGCACCTGCGTGAGACCCAGCGTGTAAATTTTATGAATATCTTCCAGACGGATGATAGGATTTTCTGCCATGGGCTGTTTTTCCAATCGTTTTAATGTGTCGCCTCTGCCCGGTTGATTAAGGAGAGGATGACGCCCCCTCCCGCTTGCGGTTGTTGACCTTCACCCGATCCCCATCCTTCAGGGTGCGGCTCAACACCCGATACGGCCCGGTAACCACTTCTTCGCCTTCGGTTAAGCCGGAAAGCACTTCGTAATAGCTGTCGTCACTAATCCCCAGTTTTACCGGTCGCATTTCCACAATGCCATCCTTTACCACAAACACCACTTCTACCAGATCTTCTTTAGCCTTGCGCGTCTTTTTGCGCGGTTCTTCGGTTTCCCGCGATGCCTGTCGACGTTCCTCTTCCGGGCTCAGCTTTCGCTCCAGCACCTTGCGTTCCCGCACGGTCACACTTTGAATGGGCACATTCAGCACATTCCGATGGGTTTCGGTAGCAATGTCCGCCGTGGCCGACATTCCCGGTCGAAAATCGGGCAAGCGGTTAAACAATTTGACCCGCACCTCGAAATTGGTCACCTCTTCCACCGTGCCCTGTCCCTTGGTGATGGCGGAGTTGGAAATCTCGGTGACCACCCCTTTAAACAGCGTATCCGGGAAGGCATCGATCTCCACGAATGCGGTGTCTCCGGGACTCACGTTGATGATGTCGTTTTCGTTCACCTCGATGCGGGCTTCCATTTCGGACAGATCGGCCACCACCAGGATCACATCCTCCTGAAATTGAGACCCCAGGGCAATTTCACCGACTTCCTTGTTTTTCTTGATCACCACCCCGTCGATGGGACTGATCAGCACGGTGCGGCGCAGGGCATCCTCCGCCTCACGAACGCTGGCCTCCATCTGTCGCAATCGGCCCAGCGCCTGGCGATATTTGGCCTCTGCAATATCCAGTTCCGCCTTGGAGGTTAAATTCTGCTTAAACAGCTCCTGAGCCCGCTGATATTCATTCTCCGCCAGGGTCAAATTGGCCTGCGCTTCCATTAAAGAGGATTTTGCCTTCTCCAGAGAAGCCAGGTATTGCGCTCGCTCCAGCCGCACCAACACCTGTCCCGCCTTCACGGAATCGCCTTCGTCCACCGTAATGGCCACAATCTTTCCCGGTATGCGAGCACTGATCTTTACCTCCGTTACCGGATAAATCTTTCCATTCCCGGTAACCATCTGGGTAATGTCATCGCGGAAAACCTTCTCGGTCTGGACTTCAATGGCCTGTTCACCCCGTTTCACATTCAAAAAAACGATCACACCAACAAGGATCACCACCCCGAGAATGACCAGTAACTTTTTCATAGGTTCTCGTTCCTTCCATTATCGTCGTTGGTTCGTTCAAACCTTTGCATTCTATAATTGATCAATACATTTCGGCCAGCCGGCCAATGGCTTCCAGCAGACGCGCATAATTGATAATGGCATCGTACTCGGCGCTAATCAGGATCTGCTCGGCACGGGTTAAATTCAGCTGGGCCTCCCGTAGCTCCAGCGCCGTACCCGACCCAATCCGATACCGCTCCTGCGCCAGTCGGTATTCCTCACGGGCGGCCTCCAGGTTATCCTGATTGATGGCAATGATTTCATCGTAGGCTTTCAGATTGTCGTACAACGATTTGATGTTGGACAGCAAGTTGCGTTGAAAATCCAGCAACTGCTCCCGCAGCAATTTCTGGTTCACCTTGGCCTTCTGAACATTAATATAATCGGCAAATCCATTGAACAGGTTCCAGCTCAATTGCAGCCCAACCGTCCAGGTATATTCCCGATCCAGCTCTCGATACAATCCCTCAAACTCCGGTACCCGACGCGAATAACTGAAAAACGAGCTGACCTGAGGCAGGAAATTACTGAAGGCCAGCTTGGCCTGAAGTTGCATACTTTGCAAATCCATTTTTAATTTTTTTAACTGAGGATTTTTCTCCAGCGCTTCCTGAAACAAATTGTCGATGTTCTCCAGGTATTTGTGGAATTCCAGTTCGGTGACAATTTCCAGCGGCTCCCGCGGATCCCGTCCCATGGCGATGTTCAAATCCTGCCGGGCCCTTTCCACCACGTTTTTCTGATTTAAATACTGGATGCGATCATTTCCCAGATTCACCTTCGCCCGGTACACATCCACCTGTGCCACCGATCCCAGTTCGTACATGCTCTGGGCGCGATTCAGTTGCTCCTCGCTGCGGCGAACCGCCTCCTGGTAAACCTCCAGCAGCTTCTGTTCCTTTAACAGCGTAAAGTACCGCTCCATGACCGTCATAACGGTCTTCTGCTTTTCGGATTCGAAATTGTAGGCCTCGGCTTCCCGCTCTACCCGCGTTTTACGAATATTATTCCACCAGAATCCCCCATCGTAAATATTCTGATTCAGATTGAGGCTAAAGCTGTAATCCGTTTGCCGGGTAATTCGGTTCAATGCAGGAATACCTTCTCCCACGTATTCACCGCCCAGGTAAGAGGTGGGGCCACGCTCAAACCGGAACATACCGTAAGAGACCCGCAACGTGGGCAAGATATTTTGAAACGATCCTTTATAGTTATACCGGGCCAGACTCAGCTGCTGAGAAGCAATCTTAATCTGTGCATTCTCCTTCAACGCAATGCGAATGCACTCCTCCAGCGTCAATGGCCGGGTGGATTGAGCAGGCAGGGGAAACATTCCAAAACCTGCAAACACGAGGATCCCAAACCACACCCCGAGTGTTTTCATATGGCCTCCGTATTCATTTTTCCCATTCCTTTTCCATTGGCTTCAGGAAACGTGATTGTCTCTAACGACGGGTAAACCCAAACGCTTTTTCCAGACACCCTGCGATCGGTGTCCCGAAAAAGGCGATCGTTTTCAATAAAAACTCAATGCCAAGAACGTTATCTTTTGAAAGACCAATTGCCGGATACGGTTTAATCATTCCGGGGAATGCAGGCAGAATTCGCCAGATGATTGCACACGGAAATATCCATTTTCCATCCCTCCCATTCTCCCCAATGGTACCTCCAAAACCCTGACCTGTGAAAGTCAGATCGGTTTTCAGCGATCCCCCATGCGCTGGAAGGCCTCCTGCAATATTAACCGGCACCCCCAAAGCGACTGAGCAGCAGACTGCCAATGCTGGTCTTGACCATAACCCAGACAAACCAGGTAGAAAATACCGCCACCATTCCTTTTGTTTGTGAGAAGCGATACAGAGTCGCAAATCCAATCCCAAATACGAACAAGAACCAGAGGGTAAACACATCGAAATTGGCCAGTAGATTGTAGAGAAAGGTCTTATTTTGTGACGCGGGTAATAAAAGCGCCAGACTGGTTTGCACATGGATCGTTTTTTGATACAAAATGAGCGGCACTTTGATGGCACTCCCCAGCAAGGCCACAATCAGATAGGCGTAAAGATACACCGAAAACATCTGCTTGAACTTCGCCGTTCCCCCCAGAATGAAATTGCCAATTCCCCAGAAAATCAGGGTGACCAGAACGACCACAATTAAGGTGGTAATGACCGGCAAGATACTGGTATATAAAAACCCGGTGGCTCCCTGTCTGGAGGCCTCCATCCGATCGATGATCAGATCCTTCTGCTCATCGGGAATGTTTTCATTTTGTTCAATCAATCGGATCTGATCGTTTACGGCAATATCCACCACCAGATTCGAGACCACAGCAGTGATGACCAGAATCAGGATCAGGGGAACGAGGATATCCGGTTTTTGCCGCAAATACTCAAACACCTTTACGGGCTGGAAAAAAATCCCCACAATGCGTTGGAATACCCCCATCTCTTCAACCGGCTCCTCTTCTTTTTCGGATAATTTTTCCAGAATCGCCTCCACGCCTTCTTCGGCAGTATCATCGACGGAAGACAGGGACTCCGGTGAAGGGGTTTCCGGGTTTTTTTTGGTTTCTGGTTTACCGGGAGGGGGCGCCTGGGATGTGTCCTTTTCGGAAAGTTGTCCAAGGATTTCATCCAGATCCTTCTTGATCTCCTCATCAGGTTCCTGGTGTTCTTTGTCTTTCTTCTTGTCCTCCATCGGGATCCTCCTTCCAGTTATGGTTGCTTGGACGTGATTCTAAATGATTTGTTTCACTCCATATTTTTCTTTGTGGTTGAGGGCATTGGATCGGCAGATGGTTTCAGAAACTGATCCTTAATTTTCATCAGGTAATCGTAACAGGCCTGATACTCATTGGGAATGTCTCCGTCCAGAATGGCATCCACAATTGCCTGCTTAATTTTGCCCACCAGCGGCCCGGGAGGAATGCCCAGGATCTCCATGATGTCGTTGCCGGTCATGGCGGGTTTAAACTGCCGCAGGCGATCTTTTTCTTCCACTTCTTTTATACGCTGCTCCACCCGATCAAAATTTTTCAGGAATTGCTTTACCTTATTGGGATTCTTGGAGGTAATGTCGCTGCGGCACAGCATCATCAAATCATCGATGTCTTCCCCCGCCTCCACCATCAGCCGGCGAATGGCGCTATCGGTTACGGTTTCATCGGCCAGCTGAATGGGACGCAAATGCAAGCGCACCAGTTTTTGCACATACTTGATGGTACTGACCGGCAATCGCATGCGCCGCCCAATCCGTTCCACCATGCGTGCGCCCAGCTCTTCGTGACCATGAAACGTCCATCCAATCCCTTCCACGAACCGTTTGGTTTGAGGCTTGGCAATATCGTGCAACAGGGCCGCCAATCGCAGTTCAAATTTATCGGTTTTCTGCGCAATGTTGTCCACCACCTGCAGGGTGTGTTTGAACACATCCTTGTGATGATACTCCTGCCGCTGCTCCACGCCAGATAGCATGTCCAGTTCCGGAAAAATGATCTTCAAAATGCCCGTTTCTTTCAGCAGGTTGAGACCGATGGACGGCTTCCGGGCCAGCAGGATTTTCTTAAACTCCTCCGTGACGCGTTCCTGGGAAATAATCTTTAGCCGCTCCCGGGTGGCCAGAATGGCCTGGTAGGTCTTCTCCTCGATCTGGAATTCCAGCTGGGTGGCAAAGCGAATGGCCCGTAAAATGCGCAACGGATCGTCATTAAAGGTGACCACCGGATCCAGCGGCGTGCGGATGATCCTGGCCTCGATGTCCTGAATGCCGTGAAAAATATCGATGACCTCCCCGAAATGCTCGGGATCGATGTGCATGGCCAGGCAGTTGATGGTAAAATCGCGTCGGGAAAGATCGGTGTAGAGATCGGCCTTCCGCACCCGTGGCTTTCGCGAATCGGGCTCGTAGTGCTCCTCCCGGGCGCTCACAAATTCCAGTTTATAATCATCCAGCACCAGCATGGCGGTACCAAAACGGGGATAAGCCACCACCCGACCTGTGCGGTACTTTTTGCGAACGAAACGGGCAAAGGCCACCGCATCGCCTTCCACCACAAAATCGATATCCGTGCCTTCCTTACCCAGATACAAATCGCGCACAAATCCACCCACTGCGTAAACCTTCAATTGTTGTTCTTCCGCTGCCTGATGGATCTTCTCCAGAATCTCACGCCCCTTTTGCACATTCAGCTTCACCATGAAACGATACCCCTTGCCTCCGGAATTATTCAATAACATATAAATTTAATGGCTAAAGCGGACAAATCATAGAACGTTTGTGGAATGATGATGGGGATGCGATATTTTGGATGAAGAGTCTGAAGGGCCTCGATTTCAACTCCGGTTATGCATGAACCCAAATAATGCAGTAAACCACGAATCACGCGAATGAATTCGAAAAAAATCAACAAAATAGCGAATATATCCGGGAATGCATTTTCACCCAGGTAGAAGCAAGTGCATTTTAATATTTTTATTTGTGTTAATTCGTGGTTCTAATGCATAATCTGGGATTATTTTATTTGTATTCATTCGTGAAATTCGTGGTTTAATGCAAAATCCGGGTTCAATATTTCAAATCACATCCGGCAGCGCGGGAAAAATCAAACGTTACGGGGAAGGGGTCTCGGCATTTCCCTGCACGTACCTCAGGTACAGGTCTTCCAGAATTCCCCGGGAACGGATGCGGTAAACGGTAATGTTCTGTTGCTGACAGCGGTGTAAAAATTCCTGAAAGGTATCCGGGGTGGCCTGAAACTGCAGGGTCACCCGATCCGGTTCCTCCCGAATAATTCGCGGTTGCAAGGCCTCGAATTGTCCCAGGAGGGGGCGAATCGAGGACGCCACGGTGATCTGGTAAATCTCTCGCTTCTCGGCTTTCAAGTCCAGAATGGCCCGTACGCGCCCCTGGTGCAAAATAATCCCCGCATCGCAGAAGGTTTCGATTTCATCCAGCTGATGGGTTGCCAGCAAAATGGTTCGCCCATTGATTCGGGCAAGCATTTCGCGGACTTCTGCCTGTCCCTGAGGATCCAGCCCCGATAGCGGCTCGTCCAGTAACAGGATGGGCGGGTCGTGATAAATGGCCAGGGCAATTTGCAATCGCTGCACCATTCCTTTGGAGAATCCCTCCACCAGGTCATCGGCCACGTCCTTAAGCCCGGAAAACGCCAGCAGGGCGTCCCGGCGTTCCACCGCCTGTTGTGGCGGCAGGGCATACATCCGGGCAGCAAATCCAAACAATTCTCTGGGGGTAAAATTTTCCAGTCCCACCTGATGTTCCGAAACATACCCCAGAAAGCGCCGGGCATCCTCCAGATTTTCCTGTTGAAGCACCCGGATGGTGCCCGCGTCCGGTCGTAAAAAATTCAGGATCAATTTTAATAACGTGCTCTTCCCCGAACCGTTGGCGCCCATCAGTCCCACCCGCTGGCCCTGCTTTATCTGAAAGGTCACCCCATCCAGGGCAGGCCGATCCTGTCCCCGGTAGGTCTTGGTCACATGTAAACAATCAATGGCGATGGGCAAATCCTGCATGGGCAATGAACGAATTTATGATTTAGTCCAAAATAAAGCGTTAAACCCAAATAAAGCATTTAACCGCGAATCACACGAATGAAACCTAAAAATAACCACAAAATCGCGAATAAACCCCGGAACATATTTTCATTCTGATACAACTATTGCATTTTAGTGTCATTATTCGTTTTAATTCGTGTCATTCGTAGGTGAAAGAAAAATTTGGGTTAAACCACGAATCACACGCGAATGAAACCAAAAAATATCTACAAAATCGCGAATAATCCCTGGAACACATTTTCATACAGACACAATCCAATGTATTTTATTTGTTTTATTTGTGTTAATTCGTGTCATTCGTAGGCTATTGCTTAATCTGGGATTAAGTGCATTTTGTGTTCATTCGTGTCATTCGTGGGTAAATACAAAATCCTGGATAATGGGAATCATCCCCGTTCACCTCGTTTGGGGATAAACATCCCATTCGGGTTAAAACACATTCCGATCCACCCGCGGGAACCGTCCCGCGGCGGATCGGTCCATTCGGTTTAATCTTCGAAATACTTGCCAATCATCTGATCAAAGAATTTGAAATTCCGGCTCCCCACAATATCTTCCACAATTTTTCCTTCCCGATCCAGTAAAAAGGTTCGGGGAATGGCGTTAATCTCGCCGAATTGCGCCAGCGCTTCTGGCGTGCCCCAGAGGATGGGATAATCGATCTTCATCTGCTTGACCATGGCGAAGACATCCCGCGGCTTGGACGACACCACCACACCCAGGATTTCGAATCCCTTATCTTTGTATTTTTTGCGAACCTTGATTAAATCGGGAATTTCAACGCGACAGGGGCCGCACCAGGTTGCCCAGATGTTGATCAGCACCATTTTTCCCCGATAATCCTTCAGGGACACGTCCTTACCGTCCAGATCTTTCAGGGTGAAATCGATAACCTTTGCGGAATCGCTATCCGCGGGCGAGGGAGCTGCCGAAAATTCGGCCCAGAAAACCAGCAATCCCACAACCAGCACAATGCCTATGGAAAATAATCGTTTTTTCATAATCACTCCTTCCGTTTAAGTTCGTGAGTCATCTTTACTGAAAATTGACCGGGATGTTTCCGCTTATTCCTGCTGGCCCGAAACGGCTGCCAGCGCCTTCTCCATGATGGGAACAAAATCATCCGCATTGACGAATCCAATCACCCGTGTACCGGGGATCTCCTTCCCATCCGGGGTGAGAAAAACCAGCGTGGGTACCCCTTTAATCCTGAATTGATTGCGGAGGGCCTCCACTTCGGGACTGTCGAAGCGGGTCAAATCAGCTTTCAGATTGACGAAATTGCGGGACAACGCGATGACGCGCTCGTCGGTGAAGGTAAATTTGTCCAGCTCCTTGCAGGGAATGCACCAGTCGGCATAAAAATCAATGAAAACGGGCTTCCCCAGTTCCCGGGCCTGCTGAAGCGCCTCGGGACTGTAGGGCTGCCAATCGATCTCGTTTCGGGTAACCTGAACCCCGCCCTCAAGGGAGCGGGCAAATTCATCCAGCTGCTGATCCACATACCCCTCGACCCCGGCGATGGCCAGGTACAATCCAAAGATCAGAAAGCCCACGCCCACCAGGTTGCGCACCGCAAAAAACACCCGCCCGGAAGCGGGTGTGGGATCGATCCAGGCCAGATACAGCCCGCCAATCAGAAAAATGAGGCTCAATCCCCACAGGTACCAGAGCGAATTTCCCAGCAGCGGGCTGACAAAATACAGTCCCACCGCCAGCAGCACGAATCCAAAAATCTTGCGTACCCAGACCATCCAGGCACCGGAGCGCGGCAGGCGGTTCAGCGCCCCGCTGAAGGTGGCCAGCAGCAGGAAGGGAATGCCCAGCCCGATGGCCAGCACAAAAAACATCCAGAAGCCCAGAACGGGATCTCCCTTCTCGCCCACGTAGGTAAACAGCGCCAATACAAAGGGCCCAATGCAGGGAGCCGCTATGATGCCGACGGTCAATCCCATAAATAGCGTTCCCAGATATCCCCGTTTGCTCTGGCCGGCAAAATTGGCCAGGGCCGCCGGTACCCGAATCTCGTACAGACCAAACATGCTCATGGCCAGAGCCACCATCACCCCGGCAATGAAAATCAGCACAATGGGATTTTGCAACCATCCCCCCAGAATACTGCCCGTCAGCGCCGCAAACACTCCCAGTACGGAATAGGTGACCGCCATACCCAGTACGTAAATCACGGCATGCAGCAATAAACTGCCCCGTTTTCCTCCCGCCTGTCCACCAAAATAGCTGATGGTGATGGGAATCATGGGATACACACAGGGGGTTAGATTCAGCGCCAGGCCGCTGACAAAGATGACCAGAAAGGCCACCAGCATGCCCCGGCTCTCGATGGTTCGGGCCAGCTGCGAGGATTCGTCCAGCACGGTGGGAGTCGGCTGAGGCGCCTCTTCCGCCCGGCGGAAGACATCTTCATGAAGTGCGGTTACCGCTTCATCGGGAGCAGCAACCGGTATCTCCCGCGAAAAATTCAACTCCGCTGGTGCCAGACAGGTGTGATCATCACAGGCCTGATAAAATACCGTACCCTTTATAGGAACAGTGGGGGCCTCGTAATCGGGTGCCAGAGCCACCGTGGTGTAAACGTAGATGGTGCCCTCGTATACCGCCATGGGCACTTCCGAAAATTCAAATTTTTTCTGTAACGCCTCGGGAAATTCCAGGCGACCAAAGGTCACCCCATCCACCGGATCGAATGCAATGCGGGTGGGAATTAGAAATTCCTCGTTGGGTTTGACGGAGTTGATATGCCATCCCTCGGCAATCTCAATGCGGAGTGCCAGTTCTGCACTGGAACCGGGCTTGAGCTTATCCACACTGGAAACAACTTCCACCTTCAGGATATCGAGACCTGCGGGTGGGCCAAAACTCAGGGGTTGTGCAAGGACGGTTACCGCCAGAAAAATACCCGCCACTGTATACTTAAGCCAATGCCACCACATCATACGAAACATCCTCTCTGTTTGTGAAATCTTACCGTTTACCCGCCGCCTTCATCAACCCGAATGCTATATTGGATTCCCACCGACCGGTTTGGTTGCAGAGGGAATCATTTTCTTTACAAAGACCCGTTGTTACCGGAAACGTTCATCCAAATTTGAAATCCTTAACATTTTATATCCCAAAAATTTTGCTCTAAACACTAACACGATCGCCCGGTGAAAGGTTCCCTGCTGCAGGCTGATTTACAGAATCATGGTTCCGGGAGTGCACGGCGCAGAGGTGCACACGTTCCCCATCTCCTTAATCGAATGGACATTCTCCCACAATGAGGCCGATCGTTACTGCCATGGATTTCTGCCGGAAGCCGCCCTCCTCACTCGACGACCTCGTAGACCACCCGCCCATGCCGAATCACCTTCTTGACGTGATTCATCGCGTAATGATAGGGCAAATACTCCAGATTGGGAATGTCCAGCAGCACCATGTCCGCCTTCTTACCGGGTTCCAGGCAGCCGACGTGCTGATCCATTTGAATGGCCCGTGCGGCATGGTAGGTGGCCGCTACCAGCGATTCCCGGGGCAACATCTTCATGTAAATGCCCGCCAGGGTGAACATAAACTGCATGTTGTGGGTGGTGCTGCTGCCGGGATTGTAATCGGTGGCCAGGGCCACGGGCAAGCCCGCAGCGATCATCTTCCGGGCCGGCGCGTACTCGGTTTTTCCCAGAAAGAAAGCCGTACCGGGTAACAGCACCGGGATGACCCCGGCCTCCTTCATGGCCTGAATGCCCTGATCCGAAACCCGTAGCAGATGATCGGCAGAAATGGCCTTTACCCGCGCGGCCAGTTCGGCTCCCCCGGTGTAGGCCAGCTCATCCGCATGGAGCTTGGGAATCAACCCATGATCCCGCGCCGCCAGCAAAATCCGCTCGCTTTCCTCCACGGTGAACACATGCTGCTCGCAAAACACATCGCAGAAGACGGCCAGCTTTTCTTCCGCCACCCGGGGAATCATCTCCTGAATGATCAAATCCACGTAGGCTTCTCGCCGACGACGATATTCGTCCGGAATTTCATGAGCCCCCAGAAAAGTCGGCACAATGGTGATGGGCACCAGCTGCTGCACCTTCTTCAAAATTCGCAAACTGCGGATTTCATCTTCAACCGACAGGCCATATCCACTCTTGGCTTCGATGGTCGTGGTGCCATATTCCAGAAATTTCCGCACCCGGTGGTAGGTCAACTCGGTAATCTCGTCGGTGGACGCTTCCCGAAAGGCCCGCACGCTGTTGCGGATGCCCCCACCGGCCGCAGCAATTTCCTCATAACTCTTTCCCTGAATGCGCATTACAAACTCGCCCTCACGGGTGCGGTAGAACACGGGATGGGTGTGGGGATCCACAAATCCCGGTAACGCCCATCCATTGCGCCCATCAATGCTCTGGGCTTCGCTGTACTTGCGCGACAGCTCATCAAACGACCCAACTTCCACGATGGTATCGTCATTGAACACCACCGTGCCCCCCTCCAGGATCTGGACATCCCAGGGGTTTCCGGTGGAGGTGGGGGTAATCACCCCCCGTACATTCTTCAATATGCGAATCATCTGGCCTCTCCCTGTTGGAAGCGATCAAATACGACTTTCAATTTATCATAGGTTTTATCCAGGGCTTCGGAAATGACCTTGGTATTGGCAATCACCGGCATAAAATTGGTGTCCCCATTCCACCGGGGCACGATATGAAAATGCAGATGATCTTCGATACCGGCACCCCCAACGCGCCCCATGTTCATTCCCAGATTGTAGCCGTGCGGCTGCATCACCTCGTCCAGCACGCGAACACACAGCTGCATGGTACGCATCAATTCCAGATTCTCCTCATCGGTTAAGCTTTGCAAATCGCCGGTATGCCGGTTGGGCACGACCATCAAATGGCCACTATTATAAGGAAATTTGTTCATGATCACAAACAGGTGTTTCCCCCGATACAGAATCAGATTTTTCTTATCCTCTTTTTGCGGCAAACGCTCACAAAAAATACAGGCGGCATCGGCCTCGTCTTTGGTGCTTAAAATATATTCCATCCTCCAGGGAGCCCAGAGCGTTTCCATTTTCTTTTTCCCGGCCATTTTTCACCCCTTCCTTCTACCCAAAAAAAGCCCTGTGGCATACCCACAGGGCTCATAATTCCATGGATTGATAACCGATCAGGATTCTTCTTTTTCTTTCTTCGCCTGCTCGATGATTTTTTCAGCAATGTCCGGAGGCACTTCCTCGTAGTGGGAGAACTTCTGTCGGAAAATGCCTCTGTCCTGGGTCATGGATCGCAAGGCGGTCGAATACTTTTGCAACTCGGCCAGTGGCACCTTGGCCTTAATAATCTGAAACCGCCCATCGGATTCCATGCCCATGATCTTGCCCCGGCGGCTGGAAATATCCCCCATCACATCGCCCATGTATTCTTCGGGCACCTTCACTTCAATTTCGTAGATGGGTTCCAGCAGGATGGGCTTGGCCTCCATAAAGGCCTTCTTAAACGCCATGGAAGCGGCGATTTTAAAAGCCACTTCCGAGGAGTCCACCGGATGGTGCGATCCATCGTAACAGGTGACCCGGACATCCACCACCGGATAGCCTGCCAGCACGCCCTCTTTCATGGTTTCCACCACGCCTTTTTCCACAGCCGGGATAAACTTACCCGGAATCACCCCGCCGACGATGGCGTCTACAAACTCAAATCCCTGGCCGCGAGGCAACGGCTCCAGTCGCAGGTGCGCATCGCCGTACTGGCCGCGCCCACCGGTTTGCTTTTTGTATTTCCCCTGGGCCTCGGCCTTCCCTTTGATCGTTTCGCGATAGGGAATCCGGGGATCGGTAATATCCACATCCACCCCGAATTTTTGTTTCAAGCGCTTGATGATGATATCCAGATGCATCTCTCCCTGCCCGGAAACGATCGTCTGCTTCAGCTCGGGATCGTAGCGCACAATGAAGGTGGGATCTTCCTCGTGCAGGGTTTGCAAGCCGGTTCCAATCTTATCCTCATCGCCTTTGGATTTGGGAACCACGGCAATGCTGATCAGAGGCTCGGGGAATTCAATTTCGGGCAATTTGAAGGGCTCCTTGCGATCGCACAAAGTATCGCCGGTGTGGGTGGATTTTAACTTCACCAGCGCCCCGATGTCTCCGGCCATTAGCCGATCCACCCCTTCCTTCTGTTTTCCATTCAATATAAAGATTTGACCGATGCGCTCCACATGATCCTGGGTGGCGTTCAGCACTTCTTCACCTGACTCCAGCACGCCGGAAAAAACCCGAATGTAGGACAGTTCTCCCACGTGCGGTTCCGAAACCGTTTTGAACACCAGGGCCGTCAGCGGTTCACTGTCGGAACGCTGGCGGCTTTTGCCATCCACCGATTCGATGGGGGGCAGTTCATTGGGGGCCGGTAGATAGGTAACGATGAAATCCAGCAATCCCCGAATCCCCACGTTGTGGGTTGCCGACGTACAGAGCACCGGAACCACCTGGCGACTCATAATGGCCTTTTTAAAACCGGCCACCAGATCGTCCAGTCCCAGATCGCCTTCGTCAAAGTACTTTTCCAGCAGTTCGTCATCGCTTTCGGCCACCGCTTCCACCAGTTGATTATGCAATTCTTCCACCCGACCGGCCAGCTCTGCAGGCACATCGGATTCACTCACCTTGCCGGAACCATCGTGCTCGTAGGTCAATAGCTTGTTTTGCAGAACATCCACGATCTTGTAAAAATTGGGCCCCGTCTCCACCGGAAACTGCATCAGGGTAATTTTCTTTCCAAAGCGGTCTTTCAGCTCCCCATAAACGGCGTCAAAATCCAGATTTTCCCGATCCAGTTTGTTGATGACGTAGAAACGCGGCAACCCGTACTTGTCGGCCAGCTCGCGCACCCGCTCGGTGCCCACTTCCACCCCCGAAGCCGCCGACACCACAATCATCATCACATCGGCAGCGCGCATGGCACTGACCACATCGCCAAAAAAGTCGCTGAATCCCGGCGTATCCAGCAAATTGATCTTGGTCTGTTTCCACTCGCCGTGCAGCAGGGACGTATTGATGGAGATCTGACGCTCGATCTCATCCTCATTGTAATCCGAAACCGTGCTTCCCTGTTCAATTTTTCCCATGCGATTGATGGCCCCCATCCCGAACAGGAGGGCTTCGGCCAGCGACGTTTTTCCTGAACCACTGTGACCGGCAATGCCTACATTTCGAATGTGTTCCGCTTTAAACACTTTCAAGGGTGGTTCCTCCTTTACAATTTGGAAAGTTTATTCTTGCAAATTATTAAACAGAAATCGAATATAATAAACACCCCCTGACCTGTCAAGAAAATTGTCATCCACTCTGGCTCTACAGAATGAAAGCAACCGGTTGAAATTCAATAAATTAAGTAAAATTTCAAATTGCGCCTCTGCCCTCCTTCGCAGGCTCCGCATTCCCACAAATGGCTTGTATCCAGATCCGACATCCGTTAAACTTCCACTCCAGAAAAAAGGTGGGAGTTCGATCCGTTGACGGGTTCACAACCGGTAATGGATCCCCGGAAAATCCCAACGTCCACGGAGTAAATGCTGGCAGGTCAGTCACCAACGATTCGCTTCCCCGGGGTATCTTTTGGAGGAACCCTTATCTTTTGGCGCGGTGGACAGGGATCTTTCCGCCACGTCCGGGTCAGGCCCCAAACGCCAGAATGGAGTTATCGGTATGAGATCGTTTTTTAAACCACCCTTCCACCGATGGGGAACGTTCCTGTTGTTCCTGGGATGGATTCTCCCAACGTTGGGACACGCCCAGTGGTGGACTCACGGGATCGATTCCCTGGGGATTGGTGATGCCGAAATTTACTTTTCCGCGGATTCAGCCATGGGGATTGCCCTCCGCCAGGCGCAGCCGTTAACCGCAGACCGTTTCGGCATCGAGGGAAAATTTCACTGGGAAACGTCCCATCCTCCCGGGGGCATTTATTTTCTGGTTGGGCGCGATTCCAGCGGCATTCTGCAACTGTGGGTGGCGGGCTACAGCTTTCGAACCCATCGCATCATCGTGGGGAGGCTGGCTGCAGAACGCCACGATGATCACACCCGGCTGATTGTGCAACCGTACGGGACAAAAGCCGTCACGATCGTACCGATGCAAAAAAGATTGGCCATTAAATGGAGCTTTTTCCCCCAAACCGGCCGTATACAGGTGGAAGTGCAGGGCGTACCGATGGAAATTCCCTGGAGTATTCCCCTGGAGGCCATCCAGCAAATTGGCGTTGGCCTGGAGAACGGTACTGTCCGATTTTCGGGTTTCCGATGGGTTCAGCCGTGAGGGATCATTTTAAATTTAAAATCTTTAAAATCCGTTCTTTGACTTCAGGCGGGGCCTTCCGCGGTTCATGAAGATCGCGAATGATCTCGATGGTGGTCTTCACGCTGTGGATGTATTCCTGGCACTGGGGACACTTCTGGACATGCTCCCACAATTCCATGCACATGGGCTGGTCCAGGTCTTCTCCCAGGTAACTGCACAATTCGATGATGATTTTTTTCGTATGCTCTTTCATGGGCAATCCATTTATCCTGATTCTTTCACCAGTTCCTTCATGTAACCGGCCAGTTTTTCCCGCAAATACATGCGGGCACGTTTCAGGCGTATCTTCACATTGCTTTCCGTAATGCCCAGAATCTTACTGGTTTCTTTGATCGACAAATTTTCCAGATCCCGCAACACAAACACCGATTTGTAGATCTCTGGCAGCGAGTCCACCGCTTCGTCCAGGTGACGGCGAAATTCTTCAGAAAGCATCCCCTGGAGGGGACGGGCCTGCCACTCGGTCAATTGAATCTGATCCGGATTATCGAAATTGCTCTCCAGGTCCTCGTCCGTCAGCACGGTGCGTTTGTTCTTGCGCAACTTCATCAGGCTGAAATTGGTGGCAATCCGATACAACCAGGTGAAAAAATCCGCCCGTCCGTCGAAGGTATGAATCTTTTCGTAGACCGCCAGAAACGTCTCCTGCAGGACGTCGGCTGCATCATCGGGATTTTTCAAAATGCGCAGGGCCAGATTGTAGATGCGATCGCTGTACAGGTTCACCAGTTCGGTAAACGCCGCCCGATCCCCGGCTTTCGCACGCTTTACAATTTCCCTGATCTGGGCTTTATCCATTTCCCGTCCACATTCAATGAAATTCATCGATCGTGCAAAAGTTACATTATGAATCGAAAAAATCCACCCTCAAATTTTCAAAGCCGCAACGCGTAGCCATGCAGGCTTTTTCCAGGGAGCAGGAAACCCTCAGGAGAAAAAGAGGGTTTTTCCGGAAAATTTTCTACCCGATACGAACTTTGTATTGCAAAGTTAACGAATCTTCCGTAAATTCGATCGTTCCGGGCGTTGTTTGGTCAGGAGGGATGGACGGGTAAAAAATAACAGGCCTCATCCCTCTCCACCAATGAACACAAATTTCATCCGATTCGTAAAACAGCCGGAAGCGGGGATCCGCATGGACGTTTCGGCATTGCAGGAAAAATGATGGGTCCCGGAAATTAACGCTATCCATTACGACGCAACACTCGATAATAAGGGATGGAACGATAAATTGATGGAGCGGTAATGATTGCAAACCATATTTATCACGCACTGGAACAGGTTCGCGAACTGCAACAGAAAATTCTGGAACGCCAGCGGTTTAAGGGATACTCGGGCCGGGTACGGGCCATTTGTGGCACCACGGCACTGCTGGCCGCCGCGATCATGTCCAGCCACTTTTATCCGCAAACAGTAAAGGCTCACATTTACGGATGGGGTCTGGTCTTTCTGTTCGGATTCCTGCTGAATTACGGAGCGATGATCCACTGGTTTCTGTTTGATCCGATGGTCAAACGGGACATCCGGCGGCTCAAACCGACCCTGGACGCTCTGCCGGCGCTCTTTGTCGGCGGCATTCTAACGGCCACCATGATCATGAACGGCGATTACCGCTACCTGTTTGGCATCTGGATGACCCTATTTGGGGTGGCCAACCTGGCCTCACGGCACGTGTTGCCCCGGCGCATCTGGATTGTGGGAGTCTACTACATCATTGCTGGAAGCATCTGTCTGCTGTCACCGTCCATCTCGTTTCTCAATCCCTGGGTGATGGGCATTGTCTTTTTCATTGGCGAATGGACCGGAGGCGTGATCCTCCACTTCGATGGGGAATTTCCCATTTCCCCACGGGAATTGATTGCCTTCTTATTTAATCATAAGGAGAGTAAACATGCCGAACAAATCTGAACGGCCATATAATGCGCTCAACAAAATTTTTCATGAACCCAGCCGACTGGCCATTCTGTCGGCGCTTATTGCCGTGCACGATGGCATGACGTTCAATGAGCTCAAGCGCGAATGCGAACTGACCGACGGCAATCTCAGTCGGCACCTGCGTACGCTGGAAGAGGCGGAAATTATCCGCATTCAGAAGTCCTTTGAAGGGAGCAAACCCCGCACACGCGTCTTCCTGACCCAGAAGGGGCGGGAAAGCTTTATCGAATACCTGCAGGCGCTGGAAGAGGTTCTAAAAAAAGCAGCGGCGGCCATGGTGAATTCCAAGACGGTATCGGCCAAGGATATACCGCTTCCGATTTTAAAACTGCTGGAGGCCTGAAATGCGCCAGAAAGTATTCACCAACTGGAATAATGACCCGATAATATAGGTTCAAAAAATTTTTGATGGATTACTTTGTGATGCAAAGCGCTTTATTCAGTAAATTTTTTCTTCAAAATGGGGCCCGAACGGTCAGGGAAGGGAGACCCTGCCGGTACACTTCCGGGAAGGAAATCCATAATCAATCGATTTGCGCGAAGCCGGGAGGCATTCACAAAAATGCGCGCACTTTTTACCGGAATGACTCCCTTAAAAAATCGAAAAAGTGTTTCGAAATCCCCGGAAAATGTTTTACTTTTGGGCGGTTTTTCAGGGCCAACCGGGGTACTCATTATTTGAAATTTGGTGACGAATTATAAGCAAGGTGACCGGAAGGGACCAATAATTTAAAACGGAGGTTGACCGTGATCGGAAACATGGGCAGCGCAGAGGTTCAACGCAAAAGGATACAGGAAATGCTGGAACAGGGGCACGAACTCCCCGTCCACGTGGCCATTATTATGGACGGAAACGGGCGCTGGGCCAAACGGCGGGGCCTGCCACGGGTCGCCGGACATCGGGAAGGGGTCAAATCGGTACGCGAGGTGGTGGAAGCAGCCGGAGAGCTGGGCATTGATGTGCTGACGCTGTACACCTTCTCCAAAGAAAACTGGCGGCGACCATTGACGGAAGTCTCGGCATTAATGAAATTGTTCGTAACCACTCTGCGACGGGAAATCAACGATTTAATGGAAAAAAACGTGCGTTTGAACGCGATTGGGGACCTGCAGGATTTGCCCGAATTTGTTTATCAGGAACTCATGTGGGGCATTGAGCAAACCCGGCACAATACGGGATTAACCCTCAACCTGGCCCTCAGCTACGGTGGCCGGGCCGAAATCGTTGCGGCGGTGAAGGAAATTGCGCGAAAAGTACAACAGGGAGAATTACACCCGGAAGACATCGACGAATCGGTGGTGGCCGGTCATCTTTACACGGCCAACTTGCCCGATCCCGATTTATTAATCCGAACCAGCGGTGAAGAGCGCATCAGCAATTTTCTGCTGTGGCAGATTGCCTATTCGGAACTTTACATTACACCAACACTCTGGCCGGATTTTCGCAAGGCCGAATTTTACCAGGCCATCATCAGTTACCTGAAGCGGGAACGTCGATTTGGGATGGTCAGCGAGCAATTGAAAAACACCGTGCTTTAAACCATCCCCCTTGGTGTTTTACACGGACCGGACCCGCTTGCCAGGCGCAAACGGGTCGCAACCCGAACATCCCCGAAATCCATTACTGTCTCTATGAATTACCCGGAAACCATCGCCTATCTCTTCCAGCTCCAGCGGGTGGGAATTAAATACACGCTGGACAATATTCAGCAGTTCATGGCAGCCCTGGATTATCCCCACCGGTCCTGGCGGGCGATTCACATTGCCGGCACCAACGGCAAGGGCTCCACCGCGGCCATGCTGGCCTCGATCCTCAAACAGGCCGGTCTGCGGGTGGGACTGTACACCTCGCCCCATCTCATCGACTTCACCGAACGCATTCGCATCAATGGGCAGCCCATTCCCAAACGCGTGGTGGTGGAATTTGTTCAGCGGTACCGCTCCCTCATCGAGACCATTCAACCCTCGTTTTTCGAAGTGGCCACCGCTCTGGCGTTCTGGTATTTTGCACGGGAGGCTGTGGATCTGGCGGTTATCGAGACCGGAATGGGCGGGCGCCTGGATTCCACCAACATTGTTCACCCGCTGCTAACCCTGATCACCCCCATCGATCTGGACCACCAACACTATCTGGGCCACACCCTGGAGGCCATCGCTGCTGAGAAGGCCGGTATTATAAAACCCGACATTCCCTGCCTGACGGTGACTCAACCGGAAGCCGCCCGCCGCGTGCTGGAACAGACCGCTCAAAAACGCGGGGCACCGTTCATTTACCTGCCTTCCATTTCCCGAACCACACTGCTGCAGTCCAACCTACAGGGCAATCGCTTTCACCTGACCCTGAACGACTGGCAACTGAACGACCTCTGGCTCAATCTGGCCGGTCCTCACCAAATTCAGAACGCGCTACTTGCCGTGGGAACCATTCAGCAACTGGGGAATATAATAAGCGATCCCGAAACAGCGATTCGAAAGGGTTTACAATCGGTACGGTGGTGGGGTCGGCTGGAGCAGGTGGCCACGTCACCGATCGTGATCGTGGACGTTTCTCATAACCCAGCAGGATTTCGAACGACCCTGCAATTTCTAAAACAACAATTTCCACAAACACCACTGGCAGCAATCATTGCGCTTCAGGAAGACAAAAATTTTCAAGAAATCGGTAAATTTGTGGCCAAAACCGTCGATAAGACTATTGTTACCCGGTTTCAACATCCCAAGGCGCTGAAACCGGAGGTTTTGTTACAGGTGATTCGCAACCACGGGGGGAGCGCAACCATCTTTCCCAATCTATCCCAGGCGATTCATGAAATTCATCGTAACCATGGTATACAGTATGTGTGGATAATCATTGGTTCTCACTACCTGGCTGGGGAAGCCTACAAAATTCTGCAAATGTCTTGATTTTTCTGCATTCGGTTTGTAATTTCCCATCCCTTTTAGATGGCTCACTTTGGTATTCCCCTCCAGGAAAGTAAGGGGCTTCTCTGAAGTAAATTCAATGAAAACAAGCAAACAACAAACATAAAACGAGGTGATGTCACATGTTAGATTTAGAATCTCTGAAAACGCTCAAGATATCCGAGCTGAATCAGATTGCGCAGGAACTGGGCATTCAGGGCACTTCCGGCATGAAAAAACAGGAACTGATTTTCAAGATACTGGAAGAACAAACGGCGCAGGAAGGGTTGATCTTTTCCGAAGGCGTGCTGGAGGTGCTGCCCGACGGGTACGGCTTTCTGCGTTCGCCAAAATTCAATTATCTACCCGGCCCGGACGATATTTACGTATCGCCATCTCAGATCAAGCGCTTCGATTTGCGCACCGGGGACACGGTTTCCGGGCAGATTCGACCGCCCAAGGATAATGAACGCTTCTTTGCCCTGCTCCGCGTGGAAGCCGTTAACTTCGAAAGTCCGGAAAAGAAACGCGAAATTACGCTCTTTGATAACCTGACTCCCATTTATCCCATCGAACGGATCAACCTGGAAACCAATCCCAAAGAATACACCTTACGAATCATGAACTTGCTGACCCCGATTGGCAAGGGGCAGCGCGGGCTGATCGTTTCGCCTCCACGGGCCGGTAAAACGGTAATTCTCCAGAAAATTGCCAATGCCATCACCACCAATCACCCGGAAATCATTCTCATCGTGTTGCTGATCGACGAGCGTCCGGAAGAAGTGACCGACATGGAGCGCAGCGTAAAGGCAGAGGTGATTTCTTCCACCTTCGACGAACCACCGGAACGCCACGTGCAGGTGGCAGACATGGTGCTGGAAAAGGCCAAACGGCTGGTGGAATACAAAAAGGATGTGGTGATCCTGCTGGACAGTATTACCCGACTGGCGCGGGCACACAACACGGTGGTGCCCCACAGTGGTAAAATTCTGTCCGGTGGTGTGGACTCCAACGCACTGCATCGGCCCAAACGGTTTTTCGGTGCTGCCCGAAACATCGAAGAAGGGGGCAGCTTGACCATCATCGCCACGGCGCTGGTGGAAACCGGCTCCCGCATGGACGAAGTGATCTTTGAAGAATTTAAGGGAACCGGTAACATGGAAATCGTTCTGGATCGCCGACTGGCCGATCGTCGCATCTTCCCGGCAATCGACATCAATCGATCCGGTACCCGAAAGGAAGAATTGCTGCTCTCCAAAAAGGAACTGGCCCGGGTGTGGATCCTGCGCAAACTGTTGAACGAGATGAATCCCATCGAGGCCATGGAATTTCTGCTGGATAAAATGCGCAACACCCGAAACAACGAAGAGTTCCTGGACAGCATGAGCTCTTAGAAATTCACCAATGCCTTGATTTAAGCAGAGATTTGTTGTAATTTGATTGGCTTTTGAAAAGAAAACGCAGGAGGATCCATCTTTGAAAAAGGGCATTCATCCGGAATACAAACTGGGAACCGTAACCTGCGCCTGCGGAAACAGTTTCCAGACCCGTTCCACGGTGGGCGATATGCACGTGGAGATCTGCTCCAACTGTCATCCGTTTTTCACCGGTAAGCAGAAGCTGGTGGACTCCGCCGGGCGTGTGGAAAAATTCTTGAGAAAATATGGCGACCGTCGCTAAAGCGAAGAAACATCCATGGTATGGGAATGACCCATTAAACCGGGGCATTCCCATTTCTTTTTTTAAATTTCATTGCGGAGATATCGCCGGGTACGCGGACATCCCGTACCGAAAAAGCGGTAAACGCGAATGGTATCCAGAAGCGGGCTTCCGTCTAAATGGGGCCCACATGAATTGGCAATAAAGCACGTTGTCTATTGAACCCTATGTCCATCAAATCCACATCGGAACCCACGGCTGAAGAAAAAATATTGCCCATTGGTGGCCAGGCGGTCATCGAAGGCGTGATGATGCGATCCCCGGAGCGGGTGGCCACCGCCGTCCGTCGGGCAAATGGGCACATTCAGCTAAAAATCCAGGATTACCAGTCGCTATTCCAGCGCCACAAATGGCTAAACATCCCCATCATTCGTGGGGCCATCATGCTGATCGAGGTGATGGTGCTGGGCATCAAGCACCTGAACTTTTCAGCGGACGTGGCCATGCAGGACCTGGAAGCTGCCGAACACCAGAAAGGGAAGGCCTCCCGTAAAAAATCCGCTTCCGAAAAAGGCATGAGTACCCTTTCGGCTTTTTTTACGGTTTCCATTGCTCTGGTCATCGGCCTGGCTCTGTTTTTTGCCCTTCCCCTGTTCGCTGCCACCCATCTGTTCAACCTGGAACGGGATGCACTGGCGTTCAATCTGGTCACCGGGTTGATCCGAATCAGCATCTTCCTGGCGTACATTTATGCCATATCCTTCCTGAAAGACGTGAAACGGCTCTTTCAATATCATGGAGCGGAACACAAAACCATATATGCTTTCGAGAAAAAACTGGAACTGACGGTTGAAAACGCCCGCAAACAACCGCGGCTGCATCCCCGTTGCGGCACCAGCTTTCTGGTCATGGTAATGTTGATTGCCCTGCTCTTCTTCGCCCTGGTGGACACGCTCATCATGCAATTTTATGGTCACATCAATCTGATCATCCGTCTGGCCACTCACCTTCCGCTGGTCCCCATACTGGGGGGCATTTCCTACGAGGCGATCAAGGCCTCGGCAAAAAAGCCCGATCATCCGCTGGTGCGGATATTGATTGCACCGGGGCTGGCCCTGCAACGCATCACCACCCGGGAGCCGGATGATTCAATGCTGGAGGTAGCCATCATCGCCATGAAGGCGGCACTGGGCGAGCCGTACGAACACTTACTGCCCCGGGAAGAAGAAAGTCCGGCCGTGCCCACACAGTCGTTTCTTTAGCTGCCCCTCAGGATGAACGTCCCCGTGGCATGCCTGCCCATTCTGTTAATGAACTGGCAAAAATGGAGATGGCAATACCCATGATCGAAAAATTAAAATTGCTGGAAAACCGTTTTGAAGAACTTTCGCGTCAGATGGCCGATCCGGCCATTGCAGGTGACCCGGAAAAATATACCGAACTGGCCAAAGAATACGCCGAGCTGGAGGAGATTGTGAAAACATTCCGGGAATACCAGCAGGTGGTCAACCAGCTGGAAGAATCGCGAGAAATTCTGAGGGAGAGCGACGATCCGGAAATGCGCGAATTGGCCCGGGAAGAGCTGAACGCTCTGGAACCGCGAAAGGAGCAGCTGGAAAAAAGGTTACAGCGCCTGCTCATTCCCCCCGATCCCAACGATGCCAAGAACGCAATTGTGGAGATTCGGGCCGGTACCGGTGGCGATGAAGCAGCCATCTTTGCCGGCGACCTGTTCAAAATGTACAACAAATATTGTGAAGAAAAAGGCTGGAAGGTGGAGATCCTCAGCGCCAGCCCCTCCGAGCGGGGCGGCTTTAAGGAGATCATCTTCCTGGTGAACGGCAAAGGAGCCTACGGGCGGTTAAAATTTGAAAGCGGGGTACACCGGGTCCAGCGCGTTCCGGAAACGGAAACCCAGGGGCGCATCCACACCTCCGCGGCCTCCGTGGTGGTTCTGCCGGAAGTGGAAGATGTGGAGGTGGAAATTGATCCCAACGACCTGCGCATCGATGTGTACCGGGCTTCCGGGCACGGCGGCCAGCACGTCAATACCACCGATTCTGCCGTACGGATCACCCACATTCCCACGGGAATTGTGGTCACCTGCCAGGATGAACGCTCGCAGCTAAAAAACAAGGCCAAGGCCATGAAGGTGTTGAAGGCCCGGCTCTACGATCTGGAACAGCAGAAACGGCAACAGGAATTGACCTCACAGCGGCGCAGTATCATCCGCAGCGGCGACCGCTCCGAGAAGATCCGCACCTACAACTTCCCACAGGGACGGGTCACGGATCATCGGATCAATCTAACGCTTTACCGTCTGGATGAAATCCTGGAAGGGAATCTGGATATTTTAATTGACGAAATACAGCTGGCCGAGCAAAGTGAACGGCTCAATGAAAACCAGGGCTAAACGGCCAATGCAAACCCCTTGGACCGTGCTAAAAGTGTTAAACTGGACCGTCGACTATTTTACCGCCCACCAGGTTCCGGAGCCCCGGCTGAGTGCCGAGCTGCTGCTGGCCCACACGCTGCAATGCCGCCGCATCGACCTGTACCTGCAGTTTGATCGCATTCTCTCCCTTCAGGAACGATCACGCTTTCGGGAATACGTGCAGCGGCGAGTGCGGCGAGAACCGGTGCCGTATATCCTGGGCGAAACCGAATTCTATGGACTCCCTTTCTTCGTTCAGCCCGGGGTGCTCATCCCGCGACCGGAAACGGAACTTTTGGTGGACAGCGTCATAGAAGAATGCAAACGCCTGGATTTTAAACATCCAAACATTCTGGACCTTGGTACCGGGGCGGGCTGTATTGCCATCGTTCTGGCGCAACAGTTTCCGGGGGCTCGAATCCAGGCCATCGATATTGAAAAATCCGCCGTGGAACTGGCGAAAAAAAACGCCCGGCGATACAGGGTGCACGTCGAATGGCAGGTGGCAGATGCATTCGATTTCTTAACCCAGACATCACAGCGGTTCCAGGTGCTGGTGAGCAATCCGCCCTACGTGGCCCGAAAGGACTGGGCGCAATTGCCCCCGGAGGTGCGGGAACACGAACCCCGCACGGCGCTGGACGGTGGAAGCGATGGCCTGGATTTTTACCGAAAACTGGTGCCCCTCATCAACCGGGTGTTAACTCATCCGGGCCTGGTGGCACTGGAAACCGGTTACGATCAGGCCCGTCGGGTCGCCGAAATGCTGACCCGGGCCGGCCTGAAAACGCAAATTCGCAAAGATTATCAACAAATTGAAAGAGTGGTGATTGGAACATCATGAGTAAGAAAGACAAGCATCAAAAGGAAAAAATTGCGCTGGAAAATAAGATTCTGGCGTTCCTGAAAAAGAAAAAGGGCAATGCCTATAAGCGCAAAGAAATCTCGCGCGCAATTGGCATTCACAAGGAGAATTACCATCTGTTTCGCGAAGCCCTGCAGACGCTGTTGAAATCCGGCAAAGTGGTCCGGCTGAAGGGAGGAAAACTCACCGTTCCCGGAAGCCTGATCAAAACCCGGGGCATTCTGCAGATGACCCGCAAGGGCTTTGGTTTTGTGACCGACGAGCGTACCGGCGAGGACATCTTCATCGCCGCCCAGCATTTGAACACCGCGCTGGATCAGGATCTGGTGGAAGTCCAGCTGTTTGCGGTTTCCCGCGGACGGAACAAAGAAGGGCAAATCACCCGGGTGATCTCCCGCGGCCGAACCGCCTTTGTGGGCACCTATCACAAAAGCGAATATTACGGATTCGTGGTACCGGACGATCCCAAAGTCTACCGCGATTTTTACATACACGATAAGCACGCCAACGGCGCCCGGGATGGGCAAAAGGTGGTGGTGGAACTGGAAAAATGGGATTCCTCTCATCTGAATCCCGAAGGGCGCATCGTGGAGGTGCTGGGATATCCCGATGAACCCGGGGTGGACGTCGCCTCGGTCATCAAAAGTTATGGCCTCCCGCTGAAATTCAACCGCAAGGTGGAGGAGGCAGCGGAACAGATCGAGTTAAAAATCACCGATCAGGTGCTAAAAGACCGCCTGGATTTGCGCGACTGGCTGACGTTCACCATCGACCCTGAAGACGCCAAGGACTTTGACGACGCGGTTTCCCTGGACAAACTGGAGAACGGCAATTATCGACTGGGCGTGCATATTGCCGACGTCAGCTATTTCGTTCCCGAAGGATCCATCATCGACAAAGAAGCGCTGCAGCGGGGTACCAGCGTATACCTGGTGGATCGGGTAATCCCCATGCTTCCGGAACGCCTGTCCAACCAGCTGTGCAGCCTGCAGCCCAACACTGAACGGTTGACCTTCAGTTGCATTATGGAACTAACCCCGGACGGAGAGGTGGTGGACTACCAAATCCAGCCCTCGGTCATCATCAGCAAGCGGCGTTTTACCTACGAAGAGGTTCAGGACATTCTGGATGACAAACAAACCGACGAGGTTTTTGGACCGGTACTGAAGGAAATGCATCACCTGAGCCAGGTGTTGCGACGCAAGCGGTTTGCCGAAGGCAGCATTGACTTTAACACCCCGGAAGTCAAATTCAAGCTCAATGAACGGGGAGAACCGATCGACATCATTCCGGTTGAGCAACTGGCCAGTCACCAGCTGATTGAGGAATTCATGCTCAAGGCCAATCAGATGGTCACCCTTCACGTTCAGGCCATTTCAGGAAACGGCAAACCGTATCCCTTCATTTACCGGGTGCACGAAAAGCCGGATCGGGAAAAACTGCACAAATTCAAGGAATTTTTAAAGGCGCTGGGATATCGGATTCCCATTAAGGGCAACATTACCCCGATGCAATTTCAGGCCATTTTGAAAAAGATTGAGGGAAGCAAGGACGAGGTGCTGGTCAAAGAGGTAGCGCTGCGGACCATGATGAAGGCGGTGTATTCGCAAAACAACGTGGGCCACTTTGGCCTGGGCTTTGAATATTACACCCACTTCACATCGCCCATCCGGCGTTACCCGGATCTGGTGGTTCACCGCCTGCTGAAGGAATACGCCCGGCCGGTCCCCAAAAAGCGCCTGCGGGCACTCAAAAAGAGCCTGAAGCGCATCTGCCAGGTGGCCTCAGAACGGGAACGGGTGGCCCTGGAAGCCGAACGAGAAAGCATCAAGATCAAACAGGTGGAATGGATTGCCAAACATACCGGCGAGGTGTTTGAGGGTATCATCTCCGGTGTCACCTCTTACGGTATGTTTGTCGAAATTATCCCATACCTGATTGAAGGGTTGATCCATATCGACAGTATGGGCGATGACTTTTACATTTACGAAGAAAAAACCTATTCGCTGATCGGGAAAGACACCGGGCGCCGGTACCGCCTGGGAGATGTGGTGAAAGTGAAAGTGGCCAATGTGGATCTGGAGCGGAATCAGGTAGATTTTCTGCTGGTCAATGATGAGTCTTGATCCTTCCACCACCAGCGGTTAACTTAAGGAACCATTCAGGGAGCAACAAGCATGAAGCCAACGCAAAAAACGGTGGTCATTACCGGCGGAACCGGAGGCCTGGGTCGAGCGGTGGTGGCCGCATTTTTAGCAGATGGTGCCCGCGTGTGGACCAATTACCGTCGGGAGGACCGCTTCCAGGACCTGCAGCAGGCCGTTTCAGCATCCCCTGCCTTGCAGGGAATATCGGCCGACCTGACAGATGAGGAGCAGGTGCAGCAGTTTTTCGACCGCGTTTTGCAGGTGGACGGGCACGTGGACGTACTGATCCACCTGACTGGCGGGTTCTGGATGGGCGGCGAAATTGCCGACACCCCACTGGGCAAATGGGATGCAATGATGCGCCTGAATCTGTTGACCACCTTCCTGTGCACCCGGAAAGCGTTTCAGGTCATGAAACAGCAATTGGGAGGCCGGATCTTCACCGTCGCTTCGCGCACGGCACTGGATCTTCCCGCCGGCATGGGCGCCTACAGCGTCAGTAAAGCCGGGGTCATTGCCCTGACACAGGTACTGGCCAACGAGGGCAAAGCATACAACATCACCGCCAATGTGATCCTCCCCAGCATCATCGATACACCGGCCAATCGCCAGGCCATGCCCGACGCCGATTACAGCAAATGGGTCACCCCGGAAGACATTGCCCGTCTGTTGGTCCAGCTCTGCCGGGATGACATTCGCTCCCTTTCGGGAACGGAAATTAAAATGTACGGTAAACTGTAGCATGAAGCGCGGTTTTCGACAGCGATCGCGGCGGGTGCGCTCCCGTTTTACCATCTGGCTGATTTTTGCCCGCCTGGCATGGGGACGCTCCAGCAGTCCTCTCCACTGGCGTCACAATTTCCGCAAAATCTTTCCACCACCCCGGGTGACCTATTTCAAAGATGTGCTGAAGAACTACTTTATCTGGAACTGACCGTTGGTCCTTACCCATTCGATCATCCAAAATGAACGATTTATCCCGGATCATGTTTTAGCCTACGAATTACACGAATAAACACAAAAGAAATAATAAACCCAGATTATGCATTAGAACCACGAATGACACGAATTAAACAAATAAAAATAATTAAATACATTCGATCAGATCTGGATGAAAATTTGTTTCAGGGTTAATTTGCGGTTTTGTAGATATCTTTTAGTTTCATTCGTGTGATTCGTGGTTTGATGCATTTTTTAAGTTTAACACATTATAGGGGTTTATTCGTGTGATTCGCGGTTTCGCGCATTATTTGGGATGAATGCGGCTGGGAACGAATCGAAGCCGCTTTGAAAAATTTTTGATGTTGGAACGATTGGCGAAAAGGAATGCTCCTGACCGGGGCCGGGTTTTCTCGAGGACAACCGGGTGGCACAGGATCACCGGCAAGCATTTCGGCTGATAGCGGAATGACACTGTTCGCGGCAAAAAAGCAAGCTCTTTCCCCCTCCATCAAAGGCCGCAACAAGCGGGAAGGATCATTGTTGTTCTGGAGCGGGCTCCCGGGCGGTGGTATCGGCCTGGGCAGCCGGGTAACGGATCTGAATGTCCTGATTAAACACGTAATCCTTTAGAAAAATCTGGGTCAACACCTGCTGATCGCCCAATTCGCGGGACTGAGCCAGAATGTCGAATTGAATGGGCATCCACTGGCCTTCGCGTCGCACCAGTTCCATGCGGACGTCCATCCCGCTGGTGACTTCGCCCTTCTGGTAGATCTGAGATCGCCATCCCAGACATACCCAGCGGCCATCCACTTCCTGAAACAGGGGATAATTCACGATCTTCAGGTCACCGGACTGCCAGATATCGCGCACCAGCAGTCCCGCCCGGGTATAGGTCTTATGAATGATAATCTCCTGATCACCTTCCAGAAGGCGATCCACAATGGCCACGGTATCGGTACCCGCCCGAAAACGGGCATTCTCTGTAAACTCGCGTACCGGCGAGTATATGTTGTATTTCTGCCAGTCCATGAAAATCCCCTGGAAAATCCGCTTCACCTCCTGAATCCGGGTGAGGACCTCCTGACGGTCGTTTTCGTCCTTAAATTCCGGAAGCGCCTGCAAAATGTAAAACGCCCGTCCATCGCGCATCCAGGTAAATCGCAATGGATACAGATGCACCGTATCCTGACGGCTCTTCATGTATTCAATGTAGGACGCGGTGGTAATGGAGCAGGAAAAGTTCTGAATGTCGGATTGTGTCAGGTACTGGTAATACCCATCGACCCGATTCTGAAAATCGGCCAGACGCTCCTGGGCCCACAAACTGGCCCATCCCAAAAGGCACACCATCCACCACATTTTCACCATAAAACCACCCCCATTTTGAAGCTGCAATTTAAGGAACATTCGGGTGAGAAAAAAAGCCCCCGGAAAATTTTCTGTTCAACCCAAATGATGCACGAATCCGTAAATCACGCGAATGAAGTCAAAAACACATTTTCATCCAGACACAATCCAATGTATTTTATTGTTTTTAATTGTGTGAATTCGTGGCATTCGTAGGTCAATACAAAATTCGGGGTAAACGGAGCAATGGGCGCTGTTCGATGGGACCAGTACCCGGATCTACCAGGAGACATCCGGTCATTCGGAATGGCGTTGAGGCGTCCCGGGGATTAAAACATTTTTCGCAGGTAGGAATAAATTTCCCAGATATCGTCCACGTAATCGATGGTCTGATCGAAACCGTAGAAATAGCCGTAGTTGGGCACACCCAGTTCCCACACTTCCAGGTGCAGTTTCCAGTCCTTGCTGGTCAATTTGGGCAGGCAGGCCTTCACCGCCCGCCAGGTATTGGGATCCATGCCCAGATAACGGGCGATATCCTGCGCATCGAACACGTGTCCCGGACCACAGTTGTAAGCCGCCAGCGCCAGCTTGATGCGCTCCACCCGACGGGCTTCCGGGAAATACTTCAACTGCTTGTACATGTGATAGATGCCCGCGGTGATATTTTCCCGGGGATCCTTCTCAATATACTCGATGTCCAGCTCGCGGGTGATTTCCCGCGCCGTGTAGGGCATGATTTGCATCAATCCCATGGCCCCCACATGGCTGCGGGCGTCTTCCCGGAACCGCGATTCCTTTAAAATCTGAGCCACGATCAGGCGCCAGTCCAGACCATATCGCTTGGAATATTTGCGGATGATGGGATAGTACTGTTCAATCTTGATAAAAAAGTCGCGGGGTAACCGACGCCGACGAAATTCCTCCAGCCGCTTCTTTTCCTCAATCTTTCGCTTCACCAGCGAAATGAGGGTATCCGGTTCGCTGGTGGCCGGCGTTTGCACCTCCTGCTGGGCACACCCTCCCATCAAAAAGGCGATCAGGAGCCAGGCCCCGATCCCATGTGGCCAGAATCGTATCATAAAAATGTTAATTTAAACTCATCCCGATAATTAATCCCACAATCAGGCCAATCATGATGAAAATACCACAAACCACAACCCCCACAGCCAGGTTCCCTTTCTCCAGTTCATTGGGAATATCAAAATGGGTCACCCGGTTAAATAATCGATAGGTGACGATTGCCGCAGCAATGCCCAGGATGACCCCACCCACCGCATACAGGGTGTTTAGAAACAGGGGCGACTCGTACCAGACCTGAAACATGCCTCATCCCTTTCTGTTATGATGGATTATCGGATCATTCCGCCGAATGTTAACTCTCGATCTGACGATGCAACCAGCCCAGGATTAAATAGGTCAGCATGGTGATGACCACGCCTTCCAGAAACAGGCCGGCTCCAATGGTCAATCCAATGGCAGCCACCACCCAGATGGAGGCCGCGGTGGTCATTCCCCGCACCGACCCGCGCTCCCGAATGATGGCACCCGCACCCAGAAATCCAATACCCGTCACCACCTGCGCGGCAATCCGGGAAGGGTCGACCCGGAAATCGCTCCCCACCGAAAGCGACACCACCATGAACATCGCCGAACCGATGGCCACCAGCATCTGGGTCCGTATGCCCGCGGGCTTCTGATCCTTTTCGCGCTCCAGGCCAATCAGTCCGCCGCACAATCCCGCCACCACAATCTTCAGCACGTTCACCAACGCGCTATCCAGCATTCTGATGAGTTCTTCCATAAGCGTTTTTCTGCATATTACGAAATCGCACCCAACTTGTCAAATAACAATCTGGAATTTCCCGCATCGGCATCCGGATGCACCGATGGTTTTACCCATTCGGGAGCCATTCCGTTTCCGGAATTTAAACTTCGATGATGCATTCGACCACGAATGACACAAATTCCCACAAATAAACCCAGATGACGCATTAAACCACGAATTGCACGAATGAACACTAATAAATTAATAAAATACATTGGATTATATCTGGATGAAAATTCGTTTTGAGGTTTATTCGCGATTTTATTAACCCAAATTATGCGATAGCCTACGAATTACACGAATTAACACAAATAAAAATAATCCCAGATTATGCATTAGCCTACGAATGACACGAATTTACACAAATAAAACAAATAAAGTACATTGGATTGTATCTGGATGAAAATGTGTTCCAGGGTTTATTCGCGATTTTGTAGATATTTTTTGGTTTCATTCGTGTGACTCGCGGTTTAAAGCATTATTTAGGATTATTCGAATTCATTCACGTGATTCGTGGTTTAACGCTTTATTTGGGATTTTCGCACGATTCGCGGTTTAACGCATGATTTGAATTAAATGCATGATTTGGGATGAATGACTTCGCCGCTCAGGACACCCCGTGTTATGCTGGGGTGGCATTTTCGGGAGGACGGCTCGCCGTGATTGGGACCTGTGCGGATGCCGGGGCCGCGTTCAGGGCCAGCCACTGATACAACCCCTGCTGAAAAAACCCGCTGCGTTCCAGCGGTGGGCGATATACCGGGGAAGGGACGGCCGCCAGGCACTGCCGTAAGCGGGCGGCGGTTTCGCAGGAGGGGAAGGCTTCGTACATCGCCTCCAGGTAGACTTCGAACCCGAGGCTGTCGGTGCGACGGGCCCATAAAAGCAGTAGCGGCAGCAGGCCGTTGATGATCAGCTGGCGGAATCGCTGTTCGCCCACCTGAAGGGGCTGGGGAAGATGCCAGTCGAACAGTTGCTGAATCCGGCGCCCCACGTGAACCGGAACCGGCTGGCAAAGTGCCTGCCGCCAGCGGGCCAAAACATCGCGAAATGGTTGGCGCTGGATGCCGGCTTCCAGCAGATGTTCGAAGAGCTGATCGCCGGGAAAGCGGGAAAGCCAGTTGGCCAGCAGGGCCAGCCGGAGCGCGGGTTGATTGAGGGGCCGCATCCGGGAAAAATGCCAGTCCCATCGGCGAAGCACCGGCAGGTGCCCCTGCTGACGAAAGCGCTGTAACCACTGCTGCTCTTCGGGGTGGAGTTTGTGGGTTCGTTGCGGGATGGTGGGGAGCAGGTCGGCCCGCATGGCCAGGTACAGCCAGATGCGCCAGGGCGTGTATTCCAGGGGCCCGAAATATTCGCTCAGGCGACCGGGCGGTACCGCCACCATCAGCTGGCGAAAGGGGTCCTTGTTCCGGGTATACCCCAGTGCCTCGGCCAGGACAAGATACAGCGTGTGACCAAAGCCGTGCTGGCGAACCCAGCTGGCCAGGCGGGTGACCTTATTTTCCAGCCGTTGCCAGGCCAGCCTGGCCAGCGTCTCTGGCGAAGGAAATTCCGGCAGCGGGTTCAGCGGCAACGCGGGTTGTTCCAGCCGCTGAAGGGATGCCCGCCAGTGGGCAATCGGTATCCGGAGCTGACGGGAAAGCACCACATGAAAGCAGCGCGCAGTCAGATCGGGGGGAACGGCGGAGGGGGGTTCCCACAGCAGGTGCAACACCACACGCTGGTAGCGGCGATCCTGATGGTGGCCATGGCCGTACCAGTCCGCCAGGCGCAGATGGCATTCCACATCGCCCCGATACCGCACGCCATCGACTTCGATCAGGGCGTCCAGAAAATCGGGTCCGTTGTCCCGATTCCAGGTGCCCGGCTGCAGCACCCGAAGCGGCTTTCGATCGATGGTGAACCATACCTCCTGCAACCACTCGGGATGCCGATAGGTCAGGTGCATCCAGTGCTCGGGTATGGAGGTAATAGAACGGCCTTGAATTGCCATGCGTGGCTCCGGTTTTTGCAATCGCCATTGCATTTGTAATATAACAATTGTTATATTCGGTTTCAAGTTTTTTCATCCATCTGGAAGACGGGAATCGCGCGGGGAGCGGACGCTTTTCCAGCGGTCATGGAATGCTGAAAAAAATACCGGCGCCAGCGCGGCAACCGGAATAAACCCCGATGATGCAAAAGCCGACGAATGACACGAATTAAAACGAATAAACATTATAACGTCCATTTGATGATATCGGGATGAAAATGTGTTTCAGGGTTTATTCGCGATTTTGTAGATATTTTTTGGCTTCATTCGCGTAATTCGCGGTTTAATACATTATTTGGGTTAAACGGTCCATCGGATAACCAAAAAGGAGGGCATCTAAAAAACCGCCATGAAGGAGGAATCCCTGCACCCCCAACAGATTGCCCGGCGCATTGAGCAGATCCTGAACGCGCTGGGCTGGACCCAGGAGGAGCTGGCCGCGGCGTTAGGGGTCACCCAGCCGGCGGTCTCGCAATACCTGAAGGGTCGCATCCCCCCGGCACCCATTTTGTACCAGCTGGCCCGTCTGGGACAGACGACCATGGAATGGATTCTGACCGGCCATGGGGCATCGGAACCCGGACCCGCGGTTCACGAAGATCGTCCCGGCTACGGCCGGGAAGCCGCCCTGCTGGCGCTCTATCGGCAATTGCCGCCCTCCCTGCAAACGGCCCTGACAAATTTCCTGCGCCAGCTGGTCCGGTCCATGCAGGAACGATCTCAATAATCCCGCTGGGCCAGAAAACGGGTCAATCGATAAAGGGGATTGTCCGGAGAAAGGGGACACACGGTTTCCAGCGCCCGGAGCCCTTCCTGCAAATAGGTATCGACCACCCGCCGGGTGCTGTCCAGGATGCCAAGATCCTCCAGGGCCTTCCGAAAGGCCTCGAATTGGGTAAACTGGGTACTCCGTGCCGGCAAACGCTGCTGCCACTCGGGATGGGCCTCCAGAAACTCGTCGTAACGAATGGTTAGATAGGTTTTTTTGTGCATGAGGAAGTCGCTGCCCACTTTTTTGCCCAGTTTGTCGGGATCGGCCACCACGTCCAGCAAATCATCCTGGATCTGAAACCCCATGCCGATCTGATAACCAAAGGTTTTAAGGGCCTCGATCTGCTCGTGGCTGCCACCACCAATCAAGGCCCCCAGATGGCAGGACACCTGAATGAGCCAGGCGGTTTTCTTGTGGATCATTTCCAGATATTCTTCCAGCGAAACCCGGGGCCGGCTCTCAAACGCCTTATCCAATCCCTGGCCCTCGCACACCTTCACCAGCGCTTCGCTGAAAATCCGGGTAACTTCCATCAGATGGTCAGGTGGCGATTGCATTAATTCCTGAAACGCCAGGCCAATCAGGGCATCGCCCACCAGAATGGCGGTGCTGGCGTCCCAGCGCACGTGGATGGTGGGTCGACCCCGCCGCAATTCATCCTGATCCATGATATCGTCGTGAATCAGGGTAAAATCGTGAAACAGCTCGACTGCCGCCGCTGCGGGCAGCGCATCCTCTACCCGCCCCCCCACCATCTGGCAGGCGTAAAGGGTCAACAGCGGCCGAATCTTTTTGCTGGGGGTTTCCAGAAAATATTGAATGGGATCTTTCAGGTTGGAAGGCATCTCCGGGCGGACAACTGCCATCAGGCGTTGCTCCACAGCCGTGAGCAGGGGTTTGCTTTCCTCTAAAATATTCACCGGATATCCGAACGGATTATATTATTTAAATGAGCGAATAATCTCAAGCACTTCGGCACGGCTTTTCGCCTGCATCAATCGCTGGGGCACATCGGACTCCCGAAAATTGCGCGTAATCTGGGCCAGCGCCTTGATGTGAGGTCCGCTGGTCTCCCGGGGGGAAAGCACCAGGAAAATAAAATGGGCCGGCTTCCCGTCCACGGAATCAAATTCCACGCCTTCCCGGCTTAAACCAAAGGCGATCAACAATTCGTCCACCGCATCGGTCTTGGCATGGGGAACCGCCAGGCCATTCTCCAGTCCCGTGGAAAGGTACTGCTCCCGCTCGATCAAATCCTCCAGCGCCTGTTGCCGATCCTTTACCTTACCCGCCTTGACCAGCAAATCCAGCAACTGTTCGATGACCTGATATTTGTCCGAGGCATGCACATCCAGATCGATGAGAGATTCCGTTAATAACTCCCCAATGCTCATATCGCCTCCAGTTTATTGCAAAAATGTAATACCCCCATCTCCTAAAAATCAAACACAATTTGAATTGAGCGCTGGGTACCACTGGCGAACGAGATCTTCCGCCCTCCGTTAAATCCTGAATGTTAAAATGTTTACTAAAAACGTCACTTCAAAGTGAATTACTTAAATTCCTTGTGTTGGAAATCCCTTACTTGCTATATTGCCAGAGAACGAACACGAATGGAGGAAAGCGCTATGCCTCGGAGAATGGTAACCATCGACGGGAACGAGGCAGCCGCTTATGTCGCCTTCAAACTGAACGAAGTCATCTCAATTTATCCCATCACACCGGCGTCTCCCATGGGCGAATGGGCCGATTCCTGGGCGGCCATGGGAGAAAAAAACATCTGGGGAACGGTGCCTGCGGTGGTTGAGATGCAGAGTGAAGGTGGCGCAGCGGGTGCCGTGCACGGTGCACTACAAAGCGGTTCCCTGACCACAACCTTTACCGCCTCTCAGGGTTTGCTGTTGATGATTCCCAACATGTACAAAATTGCGGGTGAATTAACCTCGACCGTTTTTCATATTGCGGCACGGACGGTGGCCACCCATGCCCTGTCCATTTTTGGGGATCACAGTGACGTGATGGCAGCCCGGCAAACCGGCTGGGCGATGATGCCCTCCGGATCGGTTCAGGAGGCCCAGGACTTTGCCCTGATTGCACAGGCGGCCACGCTGGAATCCCGGGTCCCCTTTCTGCATTTTTTTGATGGATTCCGCACCTCTCACGAGATCCAGAAAATTGAAAAACTGACCGAAGAGGACATGCGGGCCCTGGTCAGCGACGATCTGGTCCGGGCACATCGGGAACGGGCCCTTTCCCCGGATCATCCCTTCATCCGCGGCACGGCTCAGAACCCGGATCACTTCTTTCAGGCCCGCGAAACGGTAAATCCCTACTACCAGGCCTGTCCGCAAATCGTGCAGAAATACATGGATCAATTTGCCCGCCTGACCGGCCGGCAATACCACCTGTTCGATTATGTGGGACATCCCGAAGCGGAACGGGTCATCGTGCTCATGGGCTCCGGCACCGAAACGGTGGAAGAAACCGTGAAATACCTGCTGGAACAGGGCGAAAAGGTGGGCGTGGTGAAAGTGCGCCTTTACCGCCCCTTTTCGGTAGAAGCCTTCATCCGGGCCTTACCATCCACCGTGCAGGTGATTGCGGCACTGGATCGCACCAAGGAGCCTGGCAGCGTGGGCGAACCCCTGTACGAAGACGTCAGCACCGCCCTGAGCGAAGCCCGTTTCGAAAACTACTGGCATCTACAAACCCTGCCCCGGGTGATCGGCGGGCGCTACGGGCTCTCCTCCAAGGAATTCACCCCGGCCATGGTGAAAGGGGTGTTCGACGAAATGGCCAAGGAGCGCCCCAAAAATCATTTTACCGTGGGCATTGTGGATGACGTCTCCCAGACCCACATTGACTACGATCCCACCTTTTCCATCGAGCCCGACAATGTCTTCCGGGGCATTTTTTACGGACTGGGCGCTGATGGAACGGTCAGCGCCAATAAAAACTCGATCAAGATCATCGGGGAAACCACAGACAACTACGCCCAGGGCTACTTTGTTTACGATTCTAAAAAGGCGGGTTCGGTCACCATTTCGCACCTGCGCTTTGGGCCCCAACCCATTCGGGCTCCCTACTTGATCGAACGGGCCAACTTTGTGGCCTGTCACCAGTTCCAGTTCCTGCGAAAGTACGATATGCTCCGATTCGCCGAACCGGGTGGCATCTTTCTGCTGAATGCCCCTTATGGACCGGATGAGGTCTGGGACAAGCTGCCTCGCTCGGTGCAGGAGGCCATCATCAACAAGCGATTAAAATTTTTCACCATCGATGCGTATCGGGTGGCCCGGGAAGTGGGACTGGGACAGCGAATCAACACCATCATGCAGACGGCATTCTTTGCCATTTCCAACATCATCCCCCGGGAAGAGGCCATTCAAAAAATCAAAGATGCCATTGTAAAAACTTACGGCAAGCGCGGGGAAGAAATTGTACAGCAAAACTTCCGGGCGGTGGATCAGGCGCTGGAAAATCTGCACCCGGTGTCGGTACCCGATCAGGCCACCAGCACGTTCGACATTTCGCCTCCGGTACCGGATCAGGCCCCGGACTTTGTGAAAAACGTTCTGGGCAAAATCATTGCGGGTCTGGGCGACACCCTGCCCGTCAGCGCGTTTCCGGCGGATGGTACCTTCCCCAGCGGCACCGCCCAGTGGGAAAAACGCAACATTTCGCAGGAAATCCCGGTGTGGGACGAAAAAACCTGCATTCAATGCGGCAAGTGTGCATTTGTGTGTCCCCACGCCGTCATTCGCATCAAGGTGTACGACAAACAATACGCCGAGGCGGCACCGGAAGGCTTTAAATATACCCTGGCCCGGGGACGCGAATGGGAACCCGATACCTATTACACCATTCAGGTATCCCCGGAAGACTGCACCGGATGCCAGCTGTGTGTGGAGGTCTGCCCGGCCAAAAACAAGGAAAATACCCGATTGAAGGCTTTGAACATGGCCCCGCAGGCCCCCATTCTGGAACAGGAAAAAGTCAACTGGGAATACTTCCTGAGCATTCCCGAATACGACCGCAGCCGGTTGAAGAAGGATTCGGTGAAAGGGTCCCAGTTCCTGCGGCCGCTGTTTGAATTCTCCGGTGCCTGTGCCGGCTGCGGGGAAACCCCATACATCAAGCTGGCCACCCAGCTGTTCGGGGACCGCATGATCGTGGCCAATGCCACCGGATGCTCTTCCATTTACGGTGGCAACCTGCCAACCACCCCCTGGACGTACAACGAAGAAGGATTGGGGCCAGCCTGGTCTAACTCCCTGTTCGAGGACAATGCCGAGTTTGGCCTTGGCTTTCGCCTCACCATCGATAAGCAAAACGAATTCGCCCGCGAACTGCTCAAGAAACTGGCGCCCAAACTGGGGGACCGGCTGGTTCACGAAATTTTGCATGCCGATCAATCCGATGAACCGGGCATTTACGAACAACGTCAGCGGGTCAAGGTCCTCAAACAACAGCTGGAAAAACTGGACGATCCGGATGCCAAAATGCTGCTCAGTGTGGCCGATTTTCTGGTGAAAAAGAGTGTCTGGATCATTGGCGGCGACGGCTGGGCATACGACATTGGCTTTGGCGGTCTGGATCACGTCCTGGCATCGGGACGGGATGTGAACATTTTGATCATGGATACCGAGGTGTATTCCAACACCGGTGGACAGAACTCCAAGGCCACGCCCCTGGGTGCGGTGGCCAAATTTGCTGCCGGCGGAAAACGCACCCCCAAAAAGGACATTGCCCTTCAGGCCATCGGGTATGGAAATGTTTATGTGGCCCGGGTGGCCATGGGGGCAAACGACACTCACACCGTCAAAGCGTTTCTGGAAGCGGAAAGCTTCCCCGGCCCCTCCCTGATCGTGGCCTACAGCCATTGTATTGCCCATGGTTACAATCTGAAGTACGGCCTGCGGCAACAGAAACTGGCCGTGGACTCCGCTTACTGGCCCCTGTTCCGATATGACCCCCGACGACTGGAAAAGGGAGAAAGTCCCTTTATTCTGGACAGCCGCGATCCGAAAATACCTTTTGAGGAATACGCATACAATGAAACACGATACAAGATGCTAACCAAGATCGATCCGATGGTGGCCAAAGAACTGCTGAAACAGGCCCAGGAAGTGGTCAACAGTCGCTGGCACCTATACAAACAACTGGCGCGAACCTTTCAACCGGGAAACGGTAAAGTGCAATCGTAACGCAAATTCTCGCTCCGGGACAGAAGCACCGCCTTCGATCCCGGAGCGATAGATAGAACCAACCATCACAAGAGGGGTCGAACAATGGATTTATCAACCCGTTACATGGGACTGACCTTGAAAAATCCGCTGGTACCATCGGCATCTCCCCTGTCCAGCGAAGTGGACAATGTCCGACACATGGAGGATGTGGGCGCTTCCGCAGTGGTGCTCTATTCATTATTCGAGGAACAGATCAATCAGGAGGCGCGGGAGATTGATCACTACCTGACCACCTTCAACGAAAGTTATGCGGAAGCGCTGAGCTATTTCCCTGAACCCGATGAATTTAAAAATCTCCACGCCGAAGAATACCTGGAGCACATCCGCAAACTGAAGGAAGCGGTCAGCATTCCGGTAATCGCCAGCCTGAATGGCGTATCTGCCGGGGGATGGATGAAGTATGCGCGCTACATCGAAGAGGCGGGTGCCGATGCCATCGAACTGAATATTTATTACATCCCCACTGACCCGCGCATCACTTCATCAGAAATCGAATCCATGTACCTGGAAGACCTGAAAACGGTCAAGTCCAGTGTGAACATTCCCGTGGCCATCAAACTGAGTCCGTTTTTTACGTCATTTGCGAATATGGCGGTGCGGCTGGACGAAGCCGGTGCCGACGCCCTGGTGCTATTCAACCGCTTTTATCAGCCGGACATCGACCTGGAAAACCTGGAAGTGGTACCCGACCTGATTTTAAGTACCCCTTTTGAAATGCGCCTGCCTCTGCGCTGGATTGCCATTCTGTACGGGAAAATTAAAGCCAGTCTGGCGGCCACCACCGGCATCCACACCGCCAAAGACGTGATCAAAATGGTGATGGTGGGCGCCGATGTCACCATGCTGGCCTCGGTGTTGTTTAAAGAAGGAATCGATGTGATCTCGGAAATCCTGGCGGATATGCGCCGCTGGATGGAGGAACACGAGTACGAATCGGTTGCCCAGATGAAAGGTAGCATGAGCTACCGCAATGTGGCCGAACCGGCAGCCTTCGAGCGGGCCAATTACATTAAAGTGCTGCAGAGCCTGCAATAGCCGCTATTTTTCGACAGAAGCAACCTGCTTTCAGATTCCTGGGTGCAGGCCCATTTTGGCCTTCATCTGCAGGGATTGGCTCTGTTTATTTAACCCCAATTATGCTTTAAACCCAAATCATGCATTAAACCGCGAATCACGCGAATGAAACCAATAAATGTCAATTAAATCGTGGATAAACTTCGAAACACATTTTCATCCAGAAATAATCCAATGATTTTTATTTACTCTATAAGTGTTAATTCGTGTAATTCGTGGTCGAATGCATAATCTGGGTTTATTTGTGTTCATTCGTGCAATTCGTAGTTTAAAGCATAATTGGGTTTATTAATTTATGTGTTCATTGGTGTCATTCGCAGGCTAAATCCGGGTTGAGTCCGGGCCAACGGGGAATGCGTTCCCCGAACCGGCTTTTGCACTTCCCGTTGACTGTTCCCGGATGAGAGTGTAAATTATTTCACAAGTAAGGCAACCATTAAATAAGGAGGCACAGAATGACCCTTGACGAACGATTGCAATCGGTGGCCGTCCTGGGTGCCGGGGGCAAAATGGGAAGCGGCATTTCTCTGCTGCTGGCGCAACAGATGACCTTGTTAAACCTTAAACCGGAGTACGCCAACCAGCCCTTCTCCCTTTATTTAATTGACGTCAATCCCGATGCACTGGAAGGCGTAAAGCAATATCTTCAAAAACAGGCAACCAAATTTGCCCAGAAACAAAGCGATCAGCTGGTGGATTTGTACCGGAACCGGGGTGAGAGCCTGGAAGGTGAGGCGCTGGTGGAACGATTCACCCGGGATCTCATGGCCATTGTAAAACCCACAACCAACCTGGATGACGCTGCCGGCGCCCAGATGGTTTTCGAAGCCATCATTGAAAACATTGAGGTGAAGTCGAACGTTCTGAAACAGTTGGGTCAACGCTGCCCGGAAACCGCGTTCTTCTTTAGCAATACCTCCTCCATTCCCATCAAGCTGCTCAATGAAAATGCGGGTCTGGATGGTCGGTTGATCGGCTTCCACTTTTACAATCCCCCGGCCGTTCAAAAACTGGTGGAGATCATCATCCCGGACAGGGTGCATCCGGAATTGCCGGATCTGGCCTACGAGCTGGGTCGGCGGCTGGGGAAAAAGCTGATCCCTTCCAATGATGTGGCCGGATTCATTGGTAATGGTCATTTCATGCGGGACGGGCTTCATGCCATCCAGGAGGTCCAGCGTCTGCAAAACGATTTTTCCTTCGTGCAGGCTATTTACATCATGAATCGGGTGAGCCAGGAATTTCTCATCCGACCGATGGGCATCTTTCAGCTCATCGATTATGTGGGACTGGACGTCTTCCAGAGCATTCTGAACATCATGAATCCCTATTTCCCGGACGAAGACCTCCACAGCGACCTGATCGATGAGCTGGTTGCCCGGGGCGTCAAGGGAGGTCAGTATCCCGATGGGAGTCAAAAGGACGGCTTTCTCAAATATGAAGGGGGCAGGCCGGTGGCGGTTTATGATCGCGAGCGGCAAACCTATCAGGCGTTTGACGCAGGCACCTGGAAGGCGGAAGCGGATGAAAAGCTGGGCCCCTTACCCGATGGCTATGCGCCCTGGAAGGCGTTACTCAAGGATCCCGAAAAAGACCAAAAACTGGCGCACCATTTTCAGCAACTGAAAGCCATGAACACCCTGGGTGCGGAGCTGGCCATCCGCTACCTGAAGCGCTCCAAAGAAATCGGCGAAAAGCTGGTTTCCGACGGCGTGGCCAAATCCGCAGAAGATGTAAACGGGGTGCTCATGTACGGCTTTTACCATCTATATGGGCCGATTTGTGATTTCGTTTAATGGTGGGAATACCGGGGATCGCCGGCGGGCGATTCCCGGATTCATTCCAAATGATGCATGAAACCGCGAATCAACCCCGAAACACATTCTCATCCAGATTTCATCCAATGGCTTTTCTCCAAGATGATGCATTCGCCTACGAATGACACGAATTAACACTAACAAAAATAATAAAATGCACTGGATTCTATCTGGATGAAAATGTTTTCCCGGATATATTCGCTATTTTCTTGATATTATTCGAATTCATTCGCGTGATTCGTGGTTTGACACAGTACTTGGGTTTATTAGTTTGGTTGGTGTTCATTCGTGTCATTCGTGGTCTAAGGCATCATCCGGGTTCATTCCGAAGCTGCCTCGCGCGGTCGAAAGTTGGGATCGATTTTTGGAATACAGGCGGGACAAATACCGTGCGAGATGGTAATGTTCGTTCGCCGGCGGAGATATTCGGACACATCCACCCATTTTTCCTCGGGCGTGTAAACACTGTTACAATAGGAACACATGTGAATGAATCCCCCCAGGGTTTCCACGTCAGACAGCGCTTCCTGCAATCGACGATTGTACTCCCGCAGCTGCTTCTGATAGGCGATAATTCGGCGGCCCACGGTTAATCGCATCCGAAGCTCGCTTTCTGCCACCGGCTTGGTTAAAAAATCGTCCGCGCCGGCCTGCATCCCTTCCTGGTAATCCGCTGGAGAAGAACGCTGGGTCAACAGGATGCTGTAAATGTAATGTAAATCGGGATGTTCGCGCACAAACCGAAGCAGTTCCAGACCATTCACCCGCGGCATCATCCAGTCCACAATCATCAAATCAAATTCCCCGTTCAACAACATCTCCTTTGCAACGAGTCCATCGGCAGCCGATTGACATCTGTATTGCCAGGAAGTTAACAACTTGGTGAGATACAGCCGGGTGGCGCTATCGTCATCCACGATCAACACGTTCATACAAAACGTTCTCCATGATCTCTTTTCATCGGGCTTCATCCCTGATTCCCCCATTTTCCAAAAAGATACGGCAAGAAGGGCTTCTCCCCTGTGCGCTGGCGCAAAGAACAGGGAAAACCTGGCGAATCTTTACTAACGGGCAATAGACGCAACTTATGCATTCGTCCGCTAATCTCACGAATGGATTTAATAATTACCAACAAAAGAACACTTTCTCATCCAGATCCAATCCAGCGGATTGTGTTATTTTTATCCGGGTTCATTCGGGTTATTCGTGGATTCTTTCACAATCTGGGTTTATTCCAAATTATGCTTTAGAACCACGAATTGCACGAATTAACACAAATAAAAACAATAAAATCCATTGAATTTGATCCATTGAATTTGATCTGTATGAAAATTCGCTTCGAGGTTTATTCATGATTTTATTGATATTTTTTGTGTTCATTCGCGTGATTCGCGGTTTCATGCATTATCTGGGTTTATTCGTGTTTTTTCGTGGAATTCGCCGGTGAACGTAAAAAGGGAACAAAATCGGGAGGTCCCCGACCGTTCCGGTAAGCCCTGTTTCCCGATCGGGGTGAAGCCAGTTCTCTGGAGATGAACGGCAGTATTCACCCGGTAATGAAGAAGGCCCTGTGCCCTTTCAGCCCGATGACCAGGCCCATACCGGCTGGAGGGGAAAAATCGAGCAAAATGGACGGCCCGGGGATCACAGGTACAGATCCATTAAAGCACCCAGCGTGCCACTGGCACCCTGCACCACCTTCTGTTCCACAGACAGACGAATCATTTTTTCTGCCATTTCCTGATTGGTCTGCTGGGCTTTCTGGATGACCTGCATCATGGCCTGATTTTGCTGGGCAATGCGTTCGGTGGCATCGCGTATATCCATATCACCATCCCTGGTTTTTCGTTTTCTTATTCCATCGGCAACCTTTTTCAATTCTTGAGATTATGGGCGTTACCCGCATTTCCTGACCTGCCCTGCTTTATCCCCAATAATGCATTAAACTGCGAATCACGCGAATAAACCTCGAAAGCACATTTTCATCCAGAAATAATCCAATGTATTTTAATAATTCTATTCGTGTTAATTCGTGTAATTCGTGGTCGAATGCATAATCTGGGATAAAAAAGCCCTGTTCAGGAAGGCACTTTCCCGAACAGGGTGGATAGATGGCAGTTTAAACGGTTATTTCCGACCGGGGTATTGTTCCAGAGCCCGGGCCAGAATTTCCATGGAGCGCTTCATGGCATCCACATTCAGCACAAAGGCGATGCGGACTTCATCCTTTCCCAGTCCGGGCGTGGCATAAAATCCGTTGGCGGGAGCCAGCATGATGGTTTCCCCCTGATCATTAAAATCTCTCAGTAACCAGGTGGCAAACGCATCGGCATCATCTACCGGGAGTTTGACGATCGTGTAAAAGGCTCCGCGGGGTTTCAGGCCAAACACACCGGGGATTCTGGACAGGGCGTCGAACACCACATCCCGGCGGCGGCGATACTCTTCGATCACCTCCTGAAGATAGCTCTGCGGGGCCTGCAAGGCCGCATTGGCCGCCATTTGATCCAGCGTTGGTGGAGACAAACGCGCCTGCCCAAATTTCAGCGCCGCCTCCAGCACCTCGGCATTGCGCGTGACCAGACACCCCACCCGGGCACCACAGGCACTGTACCGCTTGGACACACTGTCCACCACCACCGTGCGGTCTTCCAATCCCTCCAGGGTCAACACCGATCGATGTACCGCGCCGTCGTACACAAACTCCCGATACACCTCATCGGCTATGAGAAACAGATCATACTCCAGCACGATACGCCGGAGTCGCTCCAGCTCATCATCGGTGTATACGTATCCGGTAGGATTGTTGGGGTTACAGATCAAAATGGCCCGGGTTCGAGAAGTGATTCGGGAACGAATCGCCTCATCCGAAGGCAGGCGAAAGCCATCTTCCGCCTTACAGGTGATTGGCACCACCCGCACACCGGCTTCCACCGCAAATCCATTGTAGTTGGTGTAGAACGGCTCCGGAATAATGACTTCGTCACCGGGATCCATCAGCGTCATCATGGTAAAAATGATGGCCTCGCTACCCCCGGTGGTCACCAGTATCTGTTCCCGGGTTACCTGAATACCAAACTGCCGATAATAGGCCGCCAGATTCTCCCGGTATTCCCATATCCCACCGGAATGACTGTACTCCAGCACCTGCAGTCCGTGGTTGCTGTAGGCATCCAGCATTTCCTTAGGGGTGGGGATATCGGGCTGTCCGATATTCAGATGATAGACCCGAATCCCTTTGCTTTTCGCGGCCTCCGCATAGGGGACCAACTTGCGAATGGGTGATGGGGGCATTTGCTGCGCCCGCCGGGAAATGGTAGCCATATGCGCTCCTTCCTGCTTCCCGTTAAAACTTGGTAACCTGTTCCTCTTCGATGGTGCCCAGGTAACGCAGGGCTTCGTCAGCACTATCGTATACGTAGGTTAACCAGTGTTCATATTGACTCAGGCGACCCCGAACCACGTCGTTATACCGCTCGGCCAGTTGTCGGGTGATGGGACCGGGCCGGCCATCCCCAATCACATATTCGGGCCACTTTTCCGGAGCCAGGTTTTTGTCCCGTCCATCGGTTACCCGGGTAATCGGGGTTACCTCGGCCGCGGTACCAGTAAAAAAGATTTCATCGGCCTGGATGAAATCTTCCACCGTAATGGGAGCAACCGTCACGTTGATTCCCAGATCCCGCGCCAGTTCCAGGATGGTGCTTCGGGTAATTCCCTCCAGAATCGATTCGCGATAATCATTGGTGTGCAAGCGACCGTTTTTGACCAGAATAACGTTTTCTCCGGGCCCTTCGGCGATGCGCCCTTCCATATTCAGGAACACGCCTTCATCAAAGCCCAGTCGTCGGGCATAAGTGGCCCCGATGTTTGACTGGACGTACAGACCACCCAGCTTTGCCCGAAGGTCAATTTGCGAAATGTGCCAGCGTTTCCAGGGAAGGATCAGCACGTGGACACCCAGCTGCTTCCCTTCTTCTCCGAGATAGGCCCCCCAATTCCAGCAGCCAATGGTCAATTCCACCGGAGAGGCCTTGGGGACCAGTCCCAGATTCCCGTAAGCATAAAACAGGTTGGGACGAATATACGCATTCCGTAATCGATTTTCTTTCATGACCCGCTTGATGGCCTCCACAATCTCGGCCTTGGTGTAAGGGACTTCCATGTTCAGCGTTTTTGCAGACAGGAAAAATCGGTCCAGATGTTCCGATAGCCGAAAAATCGCGGGACCGCGTTCGGTGTTGTAAGCCCGAATGCCTTCGAACACAGAACTGCCATAATGCAGGGCATGAGACATGACATGAACATGAGAGGTATTCCAGTCATACAATTTCCCCATGTGCCAATATTTCCGGGCACCTGGAAAGAAACGGGTGTCAAACATGGCGGTTTCTCCTTTTTTTACGTCTCCATTGAACCTAAATCGAATGCTCCCAGAAGCCCCTCACTTCTTCTACATTATCGGTGTTCCGCGGTGAACTTGCGCCCAATCTTTCAATTTCCCTTCCCGCTCCCATCTATTTAAAATAAAAAAAGCCTGGTAAAGCTCCCCAGGCTCCTGAACCAATGCCCTCTTGAAATATATCGAAAACAAAGTAAAATCAACATCATATCGCCATCAATTTCCCGGTGCATTTTCATTTTAGATGATCCCCCAATAAAAGTCAAGCCAAATCGAAATTTGTCAATTCCGTTTGCGATATTCGATTGTTGCATTTATAATTCGACCGTTTTATTTTTGTGAAACCTGGAGGCGCACGATGAATTTTACCGGAAAGGGATGGATTCCGGTTTTTTTACTTTTCGGCCTGATCCATTGCATGGTTGCACAGGAAACGATCCTTTACACCCTTCCCAATCCCGCCCGTAATCAACGGTTCATCGCGTCTCTGCAACAGCGCTTTCCCCATCACGGTTTTACCGACCTGTCGCAGCGATGGCAAATCCTTTCTGGTCAATCTACCCCGGAAGGTCGGTTGCTGCATTTGCCCATCGCTCTGGAAAGTCGACAATCCATTACCCTGCGACGATATGTCCAGATCACCACAAGGGGAGACTCGCTATACCGCCTGCGCATCCAGACGCTGGGTGGACGCTATCGCGTGCTGCTGAACGACTCCCTGATCCGCCCAGATTTGCTGCCCTATGCGGAAAACACCCTTCCTCTTCCCACTGACCTGCTCCATAATGGACAGAACCAACTGGAAATCGAGCTCATCCCTTACTCCCACAAAACCGCCCATTTACCTGACTGGCTTCCGATCAACCTGCCCCGGCTGAACAGCGGGATCATCGGGATGGTACTGGAACGCTTCCAGAACAACCAGATTCTGGATGCATCGTTCCACCCCTATTTGCACGACAGCACGACCCTGACCGTTCAAACCACCATTCGGTTCAGTCCCCTTAACGAAACGATCCCGCAGATGAACCTGACCCTGCGCTTCTGGCAGGGGAATCGCCTGCACACCCAGCGGCAGCTGGTTTTATCGACTCCGGTGCCCCGGCAACTGGTGTTGCCCGTGGACACCCTGCAGGCGGTGGTTCCCTGGCAACCCGATGCGCCTCAATTTTACCAGGTAGAAGTCGTTCTGGACACCGCGGGCGTGATACTGGACCGGGTACGCCTTCCCCTGGCGGTCCGACAGGTGGCGGCCACACCAGACGGTTTCCAGCTCAATTTTCAACCGGTGACCCTGGAGGGCATCAATTATATTTACCAGAGCAAGGAAGGCAGCCAGCTGTTCGACGCGCAACAAATCCGGGTGGACTTAACCTGGATAAAACAACAGGGCTTCAATGTCATTCGTCTGCCGGTGCATCCGTTGCCGGAACATTTTTTTCAGATCAGCGACGAACTGGGGCTGCTTTGTTTCATCGATTTACCGGTTATTCCCCCGCGCACGGCTTTCCCCACGCCAGCGGTGGTGGATTCCTCCTGGTTACGCTATTCCCGCTACATTTGGGAACTGGCCAGCCGGTACAACTCCATTGCCGCGATTGGCCTTTCTTTTTTCATGGATCCTGCTTCGAAAGCCTCGCAATCATCGGTGCGACAGTTTTTAGAAAAATTGCCACCGGCTCCGGTACCCCTGTACCTGAATACCTCCGTCCCCATGGATTCACTGCCCACTGGCATCGATTTTTTGATCGTGGAACTGCTGGAACGCAATCAGATTCCCCCACAACTGGCCCGCCTGGAATCGCTCCAGCGCCGGGGCCTGATCCTGCCCTCGGGATATTCCAAATCGTTCTCCTATCGGGTCGATTCCACCACGGTGATCCACGACCTGCTGCAAATGACCCATCTGTTCCAGATGGTGCGCGAAAGCATCCGCGAGGGCAAGCTTCGGGGACATTTCGTTCCCGTTTATTCCGATTTTTACCTGCAATTTCCCTCCCTGCAAAATGGCTTTCAGAAGGATTTCTACCTGAACCGGATTGGCCTGGTTACCCTTTCGCGCACGCCACGACAGTTGCTCCTGGGCAACCTGACCATCACCATGCCCGAATCTCCGGACGTTAACCTGGTCATCTCCGAAGCCAAAGGCGCCCATTCCTACATTTACATTCTGGTGGGACTGATCAACCTGTTTCTTTTCCTGATCGTTTACCGGCGATTCATCAATTTCCGGCACAACATCAATTACGCCTTTCGGAAACCCCACGGCTTTTTCGTGAATTTGCAAGAACGCATCCTGATTCCCCGTGGACAAACCCTGTTTGTGATGCTGGTGCTGTCCCTGAATGGGGCCATCATCCTCAGTTCCATCATGTTCTTTTTCCGCAACAATCTGCTGGTGGACTATTTGCTTTCGGTGATTTTCTTCCAGCCGGAGCTAAAATCCCTGATCTCACGCCTGATCTGGAATCAGGGACTCTTTCTGATCGTTGGGACGGCAGGCATTGCCCTTTTGTTTGGGCTTCTGGCCGTTCCCATCAAGTTGCTGGGCCTGCGCCAGCGCAACCGGGTGAAATGGCGTCAGGCCTGGTCGGCCAGCGTATGGGCTGCCGTGCCTTTTGTGTTCCTGGTTCCTCTGGGCGCCTTCATGTACAACCTGTTAATCACCATGAAATCTTATTGGATTCTCATTGGCATCCTTGTATATTTTCACGTCTGGTATTATTTCCGATGGATCAATGGAATCCGTGTATTGACCGATCGCCTGTACGGAAGGGTGTTTGTGGCCTTCTCCGTACTGGCCGTATTGGGGGTGGCCCTGATTATCTGGTTTTACCATTACCATGTTCGCCTGTTTGACCATCTGGCATTCATATATCACCTGTACACGTACTATCATTGATTCAGGAGAGGTGGGAATCTTTGAGGGGCTTCGTACGAACCGATGTACTTATCGAAATTAGAAATTTTCGGGTTTAAGTCTTTTGCCCAGAAAACGGTGTTCAAATTTGAAGAGGGGCTGACGGCCATCATTGGCCCCAATGGTTGTGGCAAAAGCAACATCGTGGACGCCATCCGCTGGGTACTGGGGGAACAGCGCCCTTCGGTGCTCCGCTGCGATCGCATGGAAAATTTGATCTTTAATGGCACCGCAAAGCGGAAACCCCTGAATTTCACCGAGGTCTCGCTCTACATCGAAAACAACAAAAAAATCCTGCCCTCCGAATACACCGAAATTAAAATCACCCGCCGGTTGTACCGTTCCGGTGAAAGCGAGTATTTGATCAACAACCAAAAAGTCCGCTTGCTGGACATCATCAACCTGTTTGCGGACACCGGAATGGGTGCGGATGCTTACTCGGTCATCGAGTTGAAGATGGTGGAAGAGATCCTGAGCGAGAACGCCGATGAACGGCGGCGGTTGTTTGAAGAGGCGGCGGGCATTAAAAAATACAAGATGCGCCGCAAATCGGCGTTGCGGAAACTGGAAACCACCCGCCAGGAACTGACCCGACTCAACGACATCATTGCCGAAGTTCAAAAAACGGTCAACTCTCTGGCCCGGCAGGTGGGAAAAGCCCGGCGCTACCACGCCTACAAAGAGCAGATTAAAGAAAAGGAAGTGCTTCTGGCCCGGATGAAAATTCAGGCCTACGAAACCGACCTGCTCCCATTGCGGGAAGAGAAAGAACAGGTGGAGCGGACGCGGGAAAAACTGGTCAACGAACTGCGGGTGCAGGAAGCGGAAATGGAGGAAAAGGAGGCACGAGCGGCAAAGCTGGAACACCAGTACCGGGAAATTGCCAACCGTCTGCATGCCGAAGATGAAAGCATCCGGGAGTTGCGCAGTCAGGTTCAGCTGCGCAAGCAGAAGATCGAATCCCTGACCGAAAGCCTGCAGCAGCTCGATCAGGAGCTGCAAGCCCTCCAGCAGCAGCGGGAAAAACTCCAGCAACAGGAGCAGGACCTGCACCAGCAATTCACGGAAACGTCCGCCCAACTGGCTCAACTGCAGGAAGCGTATCGGGATGTGGCCAACGCGCTGCTGGACGCCGAAATGGCTTACCAGAACGATCGCCTTGCCTACCAGAACTTTGTTCAGGAAAACCTTCAGCAACTGCGTGAAAACGATACATTGAAAGAAAAATACCAGGAAATCACGGCGGAGAAAAAATCGTTACGGCAACGGCTGGAACGCTTAGAGGAACAACGGCAACAGCTCCGCCAGCAACGGAATGAAAAAGAACCGCAACTTCAGGAGCTGGAAACGGAACAGCGCGCACTGGAAGAGGAACAGTCCCTGTATCAGCAGGAGCTGGAACGGATTCAGAAGCGGCTGGAGGAAAACCGGCAACAGCTGGAACAACGCCAACATCAGCTGCTGGTACAGGAGGGCCAGCTGGAAAAGTTGAAAAGCCAGCGGGACTTTCTGGAAAAACTCATCCAGAATTATGAAGGATTTTCCGAAACCGTCCAGTACATCATGTCCCGGCGGAAAAACTTTCGGGGATTGATCGATACACTGGCCAATCTGGTGGAAAGTCCACCCGAATACCAGGTGGCCGTGGAAAGCTACCTGTCGGAAGTGGCCGATTACATCCTGGTGGAGCAGCTGGACACCGCACGGCAGATTCTGCAACATATTCGAAAAACCAATAAGGGGCGGCTGACCCTGATTCCTCTGCCCCTGCTAAACACCAACAATCACCGACTGAACGGGAAGCTTCCACCGGTGAACGGCCCATCCCGACCGCTAAAAGACGTGGTTACCTATCGCCCGGAATATCAGTCGCTATTCGATTACCTGTTCGAAGGGGTCTACCTGGTTCCCGATATGGAGCTGGCCCTGCAATACCATGAGAAGTATCCCGACTGCACCTACGTCACCCGCGATGGCGAAATCATCGGGCAATGGGGCAACATTACGGTGGGAGGTCGGAACAACGGGGTGAGTCTGATCGGGCGCAAGCGGCAATACCAGCAGGTGCTGCGGGAATTGAAAGACCTGAGCGCACGGATGGAAGAGGCGCAAAACAAGATTGCCCGGCATCAGGAAGAACAGGAGCGCCTGCAGCAAAAAGAACAGGAATTCCGGGAGCTCTTAAAATCGGTGGCATCCCGTCTGATCGCCGTGGAAAAACGTCTCGGCCAGGTGCGTTACGAATGGAAACGGCAGCAGGAACTGGAAACCCAATTGCAGGAGGAGATCGACACCCTGCAAGCCCGATTACACGACCTGGAAGCCGAAGAGAATCGTTTGCAGCCTCGCATTCAACAGTATGAGCAAACGGTGCAACGCTATCAACTGGAAGAGGCCCGCTTCCGCGATCAACAGCAGTCCAGCGAAGCCCGCTACAAATCCCTGCAGGAACAGAATCGTAAATTGCAGATCGACATTCTGAACCTCACCGCCCGCGAGAACGAGATTCGCCAGCAGATTCAATTTGTGCGGCAGCAACAGGAAGAAGCCCGGCAGCGTGAAACGCAGAACCAGCAGGCCCGGCAGGAAAAGGAAAAGCAAATCCAGGAACTGAAACAGGAAATCGACGCCATCGAATCGCAACTGAGCGAGCGCTACGTCCATCGGGACGAGGTGGAACAGCAAAAAAATCAGATTGAACAACAGTTCCACGAGCTGCGCTCCGAAATTCAGATTCAGGAAGAGGCGTACAAAAAGAAAAATCGCCTGCTACATCAGGCGCAGGAGCGCATACAGAAGCTGGAGATGCGGATTCAGGAGCTGGAATTGCGCATGGAAAGCCAGCGCGAGCAGCTGCGAGAAAAACACGGTGTGGATCTGGCGGACTTCTCCCGGCAGGAGCTGCCTTCCCAGCCCATTCCCGAAATTCAGGAAGAAATTGACCGGTTGCGACAACGGCTGGAAAATCTGGGCGAGGTAAATCCACTGGCCATCAAGGAACACGAGAAAGAAAAGGAACGGCTGGAATTCCTGAAAGCCCAGCAGGCCGACCTGCTGGATGCGGAAAACCAACTGCTGGAAACAATTGGCAAACTGAACCAGACGGCCCAATCTCAGTTCATGGAGACGTTCGAAAAAATTCGCACCAACTTCCGCAAGGTATTTCGGGAATTCTTTGAGAATGGCGAAGCCGATCTTTACCTGGTGGAAAATCGGGATCCGTTAGAATCCAACATCGAATTTTCTATTAAAATTAAAGGGCGCCGCCTGAACACGCTGTCGCTGCTATCCGCTGGCGAAAAGACATTGACCGCCATATCGCTTCTGTTTGCCATTTATCTGGTCAAACCCAGTCCTTTCTGTATTCTGGACGAAGTGGATGCCCCTCTGGACGATGTGAACATCTCACGATTCTCCCATGCGCTAAAACAATTCGCCCATAATACCCAGTTCATTCTGGTTACTCACAACAAGCGCACCATGGAAGCCGCCCAGACCATGTACGGGGTAACCATGGAAGAGCCGGGAGTCTCGAAGGTGGTATCGGTACGTCTGGATTGATATGGGGGAACCGGCGAGAGTGTCGGGACAGTCGCCATGTTCACGATCTTCCCGGAGACGGCGGCAAAAGGGTTGCTCCCCTGCTCGCCCTCCGGGAACCTGAGCATTTGAAATAAGGTATTACCGATGAATCAAAACAGGGACATATCGATGTTTCGAGGCATTGGCATTTGCCTGATTTTTCTTTTGCTCGCCAGCCCGGCGGCCACGGTTGCACAGACGGAGATCATCCCCCTGCAGGTGGATCACGCCATTTTCAAGGCCGATACCCAGCATGCCTTCATCGAAATCTATTTAGCCTTTCCACAGGATCGCTTCGAGTATCAGGTCAGAGACACCTTACAGTACTCCACCTTCAACATCCTTTACCGGATTTACCAGGGCGAGGAGATCATCAAGGAGCATAAAAAGGAATTTGAGAACACGCTGAAGCGGGATCAGGAAATCCCGGCCGGTCGCCAGTTCCTGGACGCACAAATTTTCAAGCTGCCTGCTGGCGTTTACAAAATGTTCATCCGGGTGGAAGATAAACAATCCGGCCGCTTTGGGGAATACATGTTCGAAACCACCGTTCCTCAGTTTTCGGACACGGCATTGACACTGAGTGACATCGAACTGTGCTCCCGGATCTTTAAAAACCAGACGGGAACGGCCTTCAGTAAAAACCAGCTGACACCCATTCCCAATCCCGGCTGCATCTACGGCATTCAGCTGCCGGTGGTATTCTATTATGCAGAGGTGTACAACCTGACCTACACCCCGGATCAGGAAACCCATTACGAAGTCCAGGTGGTCATCACCAATCGCGATGGGGAGATCATCCGGGAATACCCACCCCGCCAGCGCCGGACACCGGGAACCAGCGCGGTCATTGCCGGAGGGCGCAACGTCCTTGCGCTTCAGCCGGGCACGTACTTCCTGAAATTGCGGGTAACCGATCTTCCCACCGGCCAGAGTGTGGTCAAGATGAAGCGCTTTGTTCTTTTCAAACCCACCAAAAAGCCCGAAACGCCGGTGGCCGTCAGCAGCCAGGAACGTAGCAACCTGTTGCTATCCTATTACGAGCGACTGAGTGAAGCACAAATGGATCGCGAATTTGAAATGTCCAAGTATATTGCGACCAAGGAGGAAATCAAGATATACAAGACCCTGAACGAAGAAGGAAAGCGCAAGTTTCTGGCCGAGTTCTGGACGCGCCGCGATCCCGATCCCACCACACCGGAAAACGAGTTCCGCAAAGACTACTTTGATCGCCTGAACTTTGCCAACGCCCAGTGGACAAACAGCCGCAAAGAGGGCTGGCAAACCGATCGCGGTCGGGTGCTGCTGCTGTACGGCCGTCCATCCGAAATCGAGCGCCATATCATGCGCGTCGATCTGAAGCCCTATGAAATCTGGTATTACAACGATCTGGAAGGGGGCGTGTATTTTGTGTTTGCCGACCTGGAAGGCTTTGGCGAGTTTCAGTTGCTCCACTCCACCTACAGCAAAGAGATTCATCAACCCAACTGGAAGAGTCTGGTATCCCCGCTCAAGCGGGACGGTGAGGAGGAAGACGAGCTGTTCATCAACTTCCCCCGCTAAGGCCAGTTCTTTTTCCGACGAGTTCCCGACGGTTTCCCACGGCTCCAGGGAGGGCGAACGCGGATTTTGATCAGTCGTCGTATCCCAGTTCTTTCCGCAGGTACTGATCGAAATTCTTACGGGAAAAATGCTCGATGGCGTCTTTGGCAGCCTCCTGCACGCGGGGATCGGGATGCAGGCTAAACTTTTGCAAAATCTCCCCCAGATTTTCTGTTTGATTGATATTGGCCAGCGCCAGCAGCGCGTAGGAAAGCACATCGGGATCGGGGTGTCCCAGGATGCCTTCGATTCGCTTTGCCAGCCGGGCCGACTGGGATGCATAGCTGGCACTGATTGCTTCCATTAACAGGGCTTTATCCGTCTCGGGGGCAATAAACCGGGCCAGCTCTGCCTCCCAGTATTGGGGATATTTGCCCATGGCATGCAGCGCCACCAGCCGGGCCGATTTGCGCTGATGCTGGATGAAATAATCAATCCATTCCCGCACCACCGGCAAAAATCCCAGATCGCTGAGGGAGGCCAGGGCTGCTTCCCGAACCTCCATGGATTCCATCTCATCCTCCACCAGTCCCAGCAACAAATTCTTTACCCGCAAATAATCATCGCGTAATCGATCGCTTTCCACTTCCAGCCAATCCTCGGCATATTCAAAATCGGCCTCCGCCCCGATGGCATCTTCCAGCTGCTGTTCCACTCCTTCGCGAATCACCCCCTGTAACGACTGGATGGCTGCTTTGCGAATCGCCACATTGGGATCGTGCTCCACCAGATCAATCAGCATGTCCAGAATGTAAGGTTCAAACAGGCATCCTTCGGCAGCCAGTGCGGCACCCCCCCGCACCCGATCATCCATGGACTGCAACTGCTGCCGGATAAATTCCACACTTTCTGCGCTGTAATCTTCCTGCTCGCGAATGCGGGACAATTCATTGAGTATCTCCCGCCAGCGGGGATCTTCCTGGTAATTTACCGTGGTCATATAGTTTCTCCCTGTTGTCAATTCACCGCCTAAATACCGTTAAACTTACACGAAAGTTCCAGCCAGCGCACGCAATTTTCAAGAACGATTCCTTCAGCCTCCACAACTGCCCTCGATGGAGCGTTAAACCACCGAAGACAATCGGCTTTTCTGTTTTTTCAACAAAGGCCTCCGAACCTGTGCTTTTCGCAAAAAGTATCAGAAGAGGGTTCGGGGAATGGTTGCCTTGGGAATGGAATTCGTCTAAATTACGCCGTTATTAAATTGGGATATCCATGGCCGATGCGATACAGATAAAGGGCGCCCGGGTTCACAACCTGAAAAATATCAATCTGGAGATCCCCCGCCAGCGTCTGGTTGTGATCACCGGTCCCAGCGGATCCGGCAAGTCCAGCCTGGCTTTCGACACCCTCTATGCCGAAGGCCAGCGCCGCTACGTGGAGTCGCTTTCCACCTATGCGCGTCAGTTCCTGGAGCGCATCCCCAAACCGGATGTGGATGCCATTGTGGGCATCTCGCCCGCCATCGCCATTGAACAGAAGAATCGAACCACCAATCCACGCTCCACCGTGGGCACGGTTACCGAGATTTACGATTACCTGCGTCTGCTATTTGCCCGGATCGGGCATACCTTCTGTCCCCATTGTCAGCAGGAAATTCGAAAAGACCATCCGGAAGATGCCTGGAGATGGATTTCGCAGCTGCCAGAGGGCAGCCGGTTGTACATCAGCTTTCCCCTGCACCGGGAACGGATTCAGAACTGGGCGGCGGAAAAGGCTCATCTGCTCAATCAGGGTTTCCTGAGGATCTGGCGCGGACAGCAGATTGAGATGCTGGAAGCAGTGTCTCCAGAAGACCTGGCGGAAGCGGACATTCGCATTGTGGTGGACCGGATCAAAATCCGGCATCCCCTGGACCGCACCCGAATCATGGATTCGCTGGAAACGGCCTTCGAGGCCGGCGACGGATACCTGATTCTGTTCACCGAAGAGGGGGCCATTCAGCGATTCAATCAAAATTTTGAATGCAGCCAGTGCGGCCAGCGAATGCTGGAACCGGAACCGCGGTTGTTTTCTTTCAATAACCCGTTCGGGGCCTGTCCCGGGTGTCAGGGTTTTGGGGACATGATGGACATTGACCTCAACAAAATTGTGCCGGATAAATCCCGATCCCTGCGGGATGGGGCCATCGCTCCCTGGAACACTCCCCATTACCGCTGGTATTACCAGACGCTGCTGACAGTTGCCCGGCGGTACAAAATTCCCATCAACGTGCCATTCGAACGGCTGGACCGCGAGGCCATCGACATCATCGTGAATGGTATTGATGAATATCCCGGCATTCGGGGATTCTTCCAGCGGCTGGAAACCAAAAAATACAAGGTGCACATTCGGGTGATGATTGCCCGATACCGCAGCTACTTTACCTGCACCATGTGCCAGGGGGCGCGCCTGCGACCGGAGGCCCTGCAGGTAAAAATAAACGGCTACAACATTGCGCAACTGGCACGGATGAAGATTGACGAGCTGTTCAACTTCTTCCAGCGGTTGCAACTGTCACCCACCGAAGAACAAATTGCCAGCCAGTTGCTCAAAGAAATCCGATCCCGCCTGAAATATTTGCTGGATGTGGGGCTGGAATATCTGACGCTGGATCGTCGGGCCAATACGCTGAGTGGCGGTGAGTTTCAGCGGATCAATCTGGCCACCGCCCTGGGTTCCGCACTAACCAGCACCCTGTACGTCCTGGACGAACCCACCGTGGGCCTGCATCCACGGGACACCCAGCGGCTGATCCGCATCCTGCAGGCGCTTCGGGATTCCGGGAATACCGTGGTGGTGGTGGAGCACGATCTGGAAGTGATGCAGGCGGCCGATCACCTGATCGACCTGGGTCCCGGTGCCGGCGAGCAGGGCGGGGAAGTAGTGTTCACCGGCAACTATGCCCAGATGATCAAAAGCGGTTCCGGCATTACGGCAGCCTACTTACGGGAAGAAAAACACATTCCCACCAAGACCACCTTTCGCCGGGGCATCGGGCAGGCCATCACAGTGGTGGGGGCCCGGGAACATAATCTGAAGAACATCACGGTGGATTTTCCCCTGGGAATGCTGGTTTGTGTGACCGGCGTGTCCGGTTCCGGCAAGAGCACCCTGGTGCACGATGTCCTGTACCAGGGCATCCGCCGGTTGCGAGGGCAACACCAGGGGAAAGTGGGCGCCCACGATAGCATTCGGGGCATCCACCACATTTACGGGGTGGAAATGGTGGATCAGTCTCCCATTGGACGCACTCCCCGTTCCAACCCGGTCACTTACATCAAGGCCTTCGACGAGATTCGGAAAATATTCGCCCAGACGGCCGCAGCCCGCTCCCGTGGCTACACACCGGGCCATTTTTCCTTTAACGTGCCCGGCGGCCGTTGCGAAGTCTGTAGCGGCGATGGAGAAATTGTGGTGGACATGCAATTTCTGGCCGATGTTCACCTGGTCTGCGATGCCTGCAAAGGGAAGCGATTCAAGCCAGAGGTGTTGAATGTTCTTTACCGGGGTAAAAACATCTACGATGTATTGAACATGACGGTGAACGAAGCCATCACCTTCTTTGCCGATCATCCCAACCTGGTTCGAAAATTAACCGTTCTGCAGGATGTGGGACTGGGATACCTGCGATTGGGCCAGCCGGCGCCCACGCTTTCCGGGGGAGAAGCCCAGCGTATCAAACTGGCCGCTCACCTGACCCGGAAAACCCATCGCAACCTGCTGTACATTTTCGATGAACCCACAACCGGCCTTCATTTTGACGACATCGCCAAACTGCTGCGGGCATTCGATCAGTTGATTGAACGGGGCGCATCCATTATTATCATTGAACACAATCTGGACGTGATCAAACAGGCCGATTATATCATCGATCTGGGACCGGAAGGCGGAGATCGGGGCGGAGAAGTGGTGGCAACCGGTACGCCGCTGGAGATTGCCCATCACCCCACATCCCACACCGGTCGGTTCCTGCGGGAAATTTACCAGAAGGCCGGCATCCAGGTGGCCTGAAGTGGATCGTCCCCCATTTGCCGTACCCCAAACTCATTCAACCTTTCATTGAAACGCCGCTATTTTGAATTTATATTTAGATGCTTGTTTTTTAACGAAATTGGAACGTGCCCGAGGGGCCAGGACAATCACTAAAATGGAGAATAGACAATGAAACTACATCCGGGACATTTTGTTGCGGTATTTGGAGGGGCCTGTGCCGGTGCAGAGGCAGCCTTTCAGCTTTCCCGACGCGGCATTTTTACCGTGGTTTTTGACCAGAAGGCGTTGCCCTACGGAAAAATCGAAGATGGCCTTCCCAAATGGCATATTAAACTGCGGGACAAAGAAGAGCGGAAGATCGACCAGAAGTTATCGCATCCGTACATACAATTTGTTCCCAAAACCCGCCTGGGACGCGATATTGATTTCAACGACGTGGTCAACAACTGGGGATTTAGTGCCATATTGCTGGCCATCGGGGCCTGGCGCGATCGTCCGCTGCCGGTGGAGGGCATTGACGCCTACGTGGGCAAGGGGTTGTATTACCAGAATCCGTTTGTGGAATGGTTTAACCACAAGCACGAACCGGACTATTCGGGACCCCGGTGCGAAATTCATGACGGGGCCATCATTGTGGGGGGCGGACTGGCCTCCATCGACGTGGCGAAAATCCTGATGCTGGAGACCACCATCGAAGCCCTTGCGCGAAAAGGGCACGAAGTGGACCTGTTTACCCTGGAAAAAGAAGGCATTCCCCGGGTACTGGAACGGCTGGGCGTCCGGTGGGAAGAATTGGGACTGAAAGGGGCCACCCTGTACTATCGCCGCCGCAATATCGACATGCCCATCGCCCCCATGCCCCCAAATGCCACTCCGGAACAGCGGGAAAAGGTGTATCAGGTTCGAAAACGCATCCTGAAAAACGCCATGGACAAATACCTGTTCAAGTTTCAGGAATGCAGCCGCCCCGTGGACAAGATTGTCGAAAATGACCGCCTGGTGGGACTGGTGTTTCAGAAGACCAAAATCGAAGATGGCAAAGTTGTTCCCCTGCCGGGAACGGAATTCGAAGTTCGGGCCCCGCTGGTGATCTCCTCCATCGGCAGCATTCCGGAACCCATTCCGGGCATCCCTTCCAAAGGGGAATTGTTCGAGGTGAAAGATCCGGACACGGGCAAGGTGGAACATTATGACAATGTATTCGCCCTGGGGAATACGGTAACCGGCAAGGGAAATATTCGGGAATCGGAACTGCACGCCCGGCGGGTGGTGCTTTACGTGATGGATGAATTTTTAAAGTGGCACGAAACGGACTACCAGCGTCTGGTGGAAAGTGGCATTACCGAAGGCCAGCCGCTGACGCCTGAAATCGAAGCCTTCGTTAAAGAAAAAAATCTGTTACCGGTTGAACAGATCGAATCGCTTTTAAAACGCATCAAAGAATATCAGCAGAGAGTGGGCTACGACGGAGATTATCAGAAGTGGGTGGAGGCCCACCGACCGGTCCGGCTGGAAGAATTGCTGGCTCGCAAGAAAGCCCAGACTGACTGATGGGTACCGGCACAGAGTGGTAAGGGAAGCTAATGATCGGGATGACCCGTTTCCGGGAGCGGGCACGCGTTGATCATCCCGAATCGAGTGGACGGGTGGAAGGCCGGGATCCCGTAAAATCAGGCGCTGTGTTCGGAAACCGGCATCCGGAGCGAGGAACGGTCCAATAATTTTGAACAACCCCTCTTAACGAAACGGCCCGTAGAAAGGAATCCGTGTTCCGGGTAAAGTAGAACCGGAGCACGGTTTTGCCGGCGGGACAAATAAAGCGAAAAATCCGGGTGAAACGCCATGAAGGAAAAACCCCGCATTTTAATTTTACTTCCCCCGGCTTATCGTTGGACGGACGCCTTCGAAGCCGCGGCCCGGAAAATTGACGTGGATCTGCTGTTTGCCTCGGACGCTCCAGAGACCTTTCCGGCCCGAACCATGCCGCCGATCCTGAAACTACCTTATCATGCGCTGGACAAACTGATCGAAAGCGCCCGCCAGCTGCACCACGAACGGCCATTTGCTGCGGCCATCGGGGTGGACAACGAAACCGTCTGGTTAGCCGCCTTGATTGCGGATACACTGGACCTGACCCACAACCCCATCCCCACACTGGAAGCCCTGCGATTCAAGCACCTGAGTCGCCAGAAATTGCTGGATGCAGGTCTACCCATTCCCCGCTTCTTTCAGTTTTCCATTCAGGATGATCCCGAGCGCCTGGCCCAGCTGGTGCCCTACCCGTGCATTCTAAAACCCACGTTTCTCTCGGGGACACGGGGTGTGTTTCCCAGTAAGAACGAACGGGAATTCCTGCAGGCCTTTCAGCAAATCCGGGAGATTGTCTCCCGTGCACCGGAACGCCGTCGCGCTGGCAGACACGGATACGTCCTGCTGGTGGAGGACTACATCGAGGGGCGGGAAATTCTGGTGGAAGGATATGTCCAGAATCGCGAGGTTAAAATCCTGCAAATGCTGGATCGATTCGCCGACGAAGACGCCCTGCCATGCTCCACGGTGCTTTACACCTCTCCATCCCGACTGCCATTTTCCTACCAACAACTGGTGGAGCGCCTGCTGGATCGAACGGTATCGGCGCTGGGGATTTCGCGGGGCCCCATTCTGGCCCGGTTCCGCATTAACGCTCGGGGCGTCTGGATACTGGACATCTCCCCGACTTCCCTCTACGGTCCGGGTACGCAACTGCTGCGTTTCCCCGAAAATCAGACCTTCGAAGAACTCATGCTGCGGGAACTAATGGGGGAACCCATTCTTTTTCCCGATCCGCTTCCAGAGGCCACCGGCATGTTAGCCCTGATGGCTCCACAGCCTGCAAGGGTCATGCAGATTGATGGGGTGGAAGCCGCCCGGCAGGTAAAGGGCATTGAGGCGGTGGTTTTACTGAGTCGCCCGGATCAACCCGCGGAACCCCGTTGTCTGGGATTCATCCTGGCCCGCGGAAAAAAACCCGATCAGGTGGAAACCTCCCTGCGGCGAGCTCGTCAATTGCTTCATTTTCAGACGGAAGCCTGAACTGCCTGTGACCTGCCGACATTTCATCTGAGGGGAGAACGATCGGGATCCCATATTATCCCGGATCAGGAATTGGACCGCGAATTACACGAATGAATGCAAATAAACCCAAATAATGTATTAAACCGCGAATCACACGAATGAAACCAAAAAATATCTACAAAATCGCGAATAAACCCTGGAACACATTTTCATCCAGACATCATCCAATGAATTTTATTATTTTTATCCCAAATTTTGCATTAAACCGCGAATCAAGCGAATGAAACCCAAAAATATCGACAAAAGCGCGAATAAACTATGGAACACATTTTCATCCAGACACAATCCAATGTATTTTATTGGTTTTATTTGTGTTAATTCGTGTAATTCGTGGTTCTAATGTATAATCTGGGTTTATTCGTTTTAATTCGTGTCATTCGTAGGCTAAAGCATAATCTGGGATAAAAAATCCGGGCTAAAGCTCCTAACGCAACAATACCATTTTGCGAATCTGAGCATGGGTGCCGGAGCGGGCCACGTAAAAGTAAATGCCACTGCTGGCCGGCAATCCACGGTCATCCTTTCCGTCCCAGCGGAACAGATATTCTCCCGGTGAATAGAACCGGGATGCAAACTGTTTAACCTGCCGCCCGCGCAGGTCAAAAATCGCCACCGTAATGTGCTGGTTGGTCGGTACCCGCAACTGAAACCAGGTTTCCCCATTAAATGGATTGGGATAATTCGGTTCCAGCACAAATTGCCGAGCCAATTCCACCGCATCCCGGGAAATCTGGCTGGTCACCCCAAAATAGGCCCGTCCGATCAGGGTTGTGTCCAGAACAAACGGATTCACATTCCCCTGGAAGCGCGCAATAATGCGGGTGCGGCGAATTTCCAGAGAATCCACCGGATCCATCATATTCCACCGCCGCAACACATGCTTCTGATCTTGAAAAAAGTAAGGATCTTCCTGATCGGCCAGCTTTTTATAAATCGTGTAAAAATAGAACATGGCGCGGGCAACGTTTCCCTTATGATCCTCCCGCGGCTCAAAGCGTCCCATCCCGCTGAAAAGATCCAGCTCACTGTATTCATCGATGTTGGCATCGGGAATGGAATGGAGCTGAATATCCTTCCAGTACCAGGTGTCCGTCAGATGGTCCGGGATCTCATCAAACGGGTAATTGGATCGATCTTCATTCACATCAATGCGGGTGGGGAACAGATGGTGCAAATCGCTCAATGGCCCTTCGTACCGGGCGCCTTTGCTGCGGGGCCAGGTGTGTTCGGTGTTGATCCCCCGATGGTAAGCATCCGAACGCGGTGTGTTGGAATTATGATACAGGAAAATTCGGTAGCCCGTGTAAACACAGGTCACGCTATCGTTGAAGTTATCCACAACCGTGAACATGTAATCCCGTGCCTCACCATAGTCCCGAACCTTTGTGGGCGAATAATGGGCCACCAGGCTATCCAGCAATCGTTGCCCCCACAGGCCGGGAAAAATGGTCTCCCTGGCTTCTGTGGTGAACGTTTGCGCCGGTGTGCCCGTTGGAAGCAGGGAGCCAACCACCATCCCCAGAAATAGCACACGAAAAACCAAACGACTGAATCCTTTCATCCGATCCTTTCTCCACACATTTTCATGAGGGATTATAACGATGCGGTTACCCGATAGAGGCCTGCCGGTTGGCCTGTGGGTGCCACCGTTTCCCCTGCCAGACATCGCGTCGGGCCAGTTCTTTTTCAATCTCTCGTTGAACCGCATCGGCACGCATGCCCCAGATGGGACCGATCAGGTGCCGGGGATGCGTTTCGCCCACCAGCCGCTGAATCTTAATATCCGGCCGCAGACGCTGTAAAAACTCCACCACCAGATCGACATATTCCCGAAATCCCAGCAGCGGAAATGGATCGCGGCGATATTGAACCGCCAGAATGGTCTGTTTGACCACATGCAAATGATGAATCTTTAAATAATCGATGGGATAATTGGAAATGATCTCCGCCATGCGCAACATCTGTTCGCGCGTTTCTCCGGGCAATCCCAGAATAACGTGGGTGCACACATGAATGCCGGTGCCCGCAGTCATTTCCACCGCCTGCACCCACTCCGCAAACGTCTGTTGCCGATTCAGCCGCTGCAATGTTTCATCATACACGGATTCCAGCCCATACTCGATGGTGACATAATATTGACGGGCCAGGCTGGCAATATAGGCAATCTTTTCGGGGTCAACACAATCCGGGCGGGTGCCAATCGCCAGCCCAATGACCTGAGGATGATCCAGAGCCTGCTCGTATAATTGTTTCAGATGATTTAGTGGCGCATAGGTATTGGAATAGGCCTGAAAGTACACAATGAAGCGATCGGCCCGGTAGCGTCGGGATAGGTATTCCACACCGGCCGCCACCTGTTCGCGAATGCTCATTCCGGGCGTGCAATAGGGCGGCACAAAACTGCGATTGTTGCAATAGGTACAACCACCCCACGCCTTGGTCCCATCCCGATTGGGACAGGTAAAACCTGCATCCACGGAAACTTTCTGCACCCGATTTCCATATCGCTGCCGCAAATAATCCACATAGGCATTAAATCGCCGTCGGGTGCCCCAGGGAAAAATCTGTTTATGATGAACCGATTGGGTTTCCAGCGCCATCGATGTCCCTTCGTTCAATTTTCACATACAATCAATATAATGTATTTCCCCTCTGCGGACAAATGTTCCCTGGCATCGGGTTTCGCCCTCAAAGGCTTCCAGATGAGGTTCACATTATCCACGGGAAAAAATCTGCCGGGAGAGCGACTCTATTGCCTCCAGGTCATCGGCATCCAGCGTCCAGCCCGATGCGCCCACCTGTTCTTTCACCTGTTCGGGCCTCCGTGCACCCACAATGGCGGCCGTTACTGCGGGATTCTGCAACACCCAGGCAATGGCCAGTTCGGTCAAGGTTTTTCCATATTTTTCCGCAATAGGTTTTAACGCCTCCACAAATTCCAGAATTTGAGAGAACAGCGGTTCCTGAAAAAATTCGCTCTTTCGGCGCCAGTCATCCGGCGGCAACTGTTGCAATCTTTCCCGGGTAAACTTCCCGGTAAGTAGACCGTTCTGCAGTGGGCTGTAAACAACAACGCCCACCCCATGACGTTGGCACCAGGGCAAAATCTCCTGTTCCACTTCGGGATAACGCAATCGATGAACCAGGCTGTAGGGCGGCTGAAGGGAATTCACGTGATGAATCGCCTCGCATTTCTCCAGCAGATCCACCCCAAAATTGCTCACGCCAATATAGCGCACCTTGCCCTCTTCTTTCAACCGCACCATTTCCCCCCAGCTATCCTCAACCGGGGTGTCTGGATCGGGCCAGTGAATCTGGTACAGGTCAATGTAGTCGGTGTTCAAACGCTTCAGGCTGGCTTCACATTCGCGCCGGATGCTCTCCGGCCGATTGTTGTTCCGTACCCGGCCTCGATCGTCCCATACCAATCCACACTTGGTGGCAATGAACACCTGCTGTCGCTTTCCGGCGATTGCCTGAGCCACAATCTCCTCAGAATGTCCCAGGCCATATACCGGAGCCGTGTCGATCCAGTTCACCCCCAGATCCAGGGCCTTTTGAATGGTGGCGATGGAATCCCGATCATCCTGAGGGCCCCACCCCCATTGCCAGGGACCTCCAATGGCCCAGGCGCCCAGCCCAATCTCGGTTAACCAGGGACCGTCTTTTCCCAGCTGCCGTTGTTTCACAACTGCCTCCTTTCATTTTTCATCCTGCAAATTTAACGGGCAACCGCCCAAACAACAACGCCAACCTGAATATTTTATCTTTTCCAGCAGATTTTCTCTTTTTTCTTTTTTAGATTCCGAATTCTGATTATTGGAAAACATGAAGGGAAACCATCGGATGCATAAACGGCCCATTCTTTTATACAATCTATTTCCACGACTGGCCGGCCCTTTTTCCCAGTGGCTCCCCCATATGGAACGGGCCGCCCGCATGGGATTTACCCACCTGTACATCAACCCTATCCAGGAATGTGGCTATTCGGGAAGTGCCTATAGCATAAAAGATTACTTTACCATCGACCGACGATACCTGAATCCCAGAAGTAAGAAAGATCAATTTGCCCAATTTAAGGATGTGCTGAAGCAAGCACACGGACTGGGATTGAAGGTGGTTATGGATCTGGTTATTAATCACACCGCTTTCGATTCGGTACTGGTGTCTCGCTACCCCGAATGGTTCAAACGCGACGGACACGGCGAATTTAAACGCGCCAGTGCACCCGATGGCACCGTGTGGGGGGATCTGGTGGAAGTTGATAATGAACACTCTCTGGATCGCGAAAACCTCTGGCAATACTGGGAACAACTGGTGGAATATTACCTGCGGCTGGGCGTGGACGGCTTTCGCTGCGATGCGGCTTACCAGGTGCCCCTGGCGCTGTGGAAGCGGATCATGCGACGGGCGCGATCGGTAAACGATCAGGTTCAATTTTTTGCGGAATCTCTGGGCTGCGAATTTGCCCGGGTCATTGATCTGGGGAAAGCGGGGTTCGACTACATTTTCAACAGTGTGAAATGGTGGGATTACGACCAGCCCTGGGCACTGGAACAGCACGAATGGAACCGGCGCGAAGGAGCCCCCAGCATCAGCTTTCCCGAAAGCCACGACACCCCGCGCCTGATGGAAGAATACCAGGGAAACGTCCAGCGGGTAAAACAGCGCTATCTCTTTTCCGTGGTATTTTCCACCGGACTGATGATGCCCATGGGTTTTGAATTCGGTTTTCGCAAGCCGCTGGATGTGGTCAACACCTCACCGGAAGATTGGGAAGAACCCACCCACGATCTGGTACCGTTCATTACCCGGGCCAATCAGTTGAAATATCAATTTCCCATTTTCCGGGAGGAAACGGCCATCCAGCGGTTACCCTCGCCGAATCCCTCCGTTACCGTTCTTCAAAAAATTCGGGAAGAAACCCCGGAAACTGCTCTTTTGTTGATCAACCGCGACGGGCATCACCCTCAGGAACTTTCGCTGGACTCGCAAATCCTGGCATCTGTCAAACCCATTCTTCTCATCAATTGCGAAGCGATCCAACAACCATTAACCCAATGGCCTCCAACCTTTACCCTTCAACCGGCAGACCTGTTGGTGGTTTCAGGACAAATCATTTAATACTCAGGACGAATAATCCCAAATCATGCATTAGCCTACGAATGACATGAATTAACACAAATAAAGCCAATAAAATACTTTGGATTGTATCTGGATGAAAATGTGTTCCGGAGTTTATTCGCAATTTTGTAGATATTTTCGGGTTTCATTCGTGTGATTCGCGGTTTAATGCATTATTTGGGTTAAAGATGCATCTGGAATGAATGAAAGTGGGGAGAACGCCATTCCACTTCAGGATTGGGAAGTTCCTCTGAACAGGAAACCAGGAGGTGCGGATTAGCCAATCCAACCCATCTTTCAACGGCGAGCACGCGGGTCGATTGGCAGAAATTTGGAGTCCGGGATCAATCGTCTTCTTTCAGACGGACAAGTGTTGCTCCCCATCCTCCCGCACTCTCTTCCTGCCAGTAATCCAGCACATCGGGCAGTGCCTCCAGAATCCGATGCACTCTCCGGCGCAGGATCCCCTTCCCCTTGCCATGAATGATGCGCACCTGGAAAATCCCCCGTTTTTTACATTCCCGAAGATATTCCGGCAGCAGGGATTTTACATCCGCTGGCGAGAAGGTATGCAAATCCAGCACCCCATCGATGGGATATTCGATTGGCTCGTGGTCATCGAAGAAATCTGCTGGCATTTTTCCCTCACGACTGTGATCCACAAAAAAATCATTTTTTAGCGAACAAAAAAGAGAAATTTCAGTAGGTATAAAAAAACAAGGGACGCGAGCGCGTCCCTTGCGGAGTTGGGAGGGAGGTTTATGACCTTTGCAGGTCACTGGTAATATAAATGCAAATGCAAATTTTGTCAATACCCTTTCTCGAAAATCCGACATTCTTTTTGGATTGCCCCATTTTTACCGGATTTTTTAAATTTTCTTGAATTTGAAGCTACCCTTCTTCGTTTCGATTGCTTATTTTAAATTGTTGCAGAAATGAATCATAATTCAGGGGCACAATGGCACGGATCATTAATCCTCAGGATCTTCAGGCGCACCTGCCGAAATTGATTTCCGCAAAGAAGCAAATCAGCCACATGGCCATTGATCTCACAGTTCACAAAATTTTTCGTCCCCGGAAATGCGGACAACTGGATTTTGGGGGATCAGAATTTCAACCTGCGGAATGGAAAGTCCTGCCTCCCATCAAAGAAAGTGCGGATGCCGCCTACGGCTGGTGGGAACTCAGCAACGATGTGTATTTGATCCAATTCAACGAAACCTTGCAATTGGGTGACCGAGAGCTGGGCTTAATCCAGGCGCACCCCCGATTAATCGAAACCGGATGCGTGCTCACCCCACAGCTGGTAAAATCACTACGCCAGGACGTCTTGCTTCCCCTGGTAGCACCCAAAAGCGGTGTGCGTATTAAGGAAAATGCCCGAATCGCCCAACTTATCGTCCTGGAACTGGACGAAATCCCTGGTTAAAATCTTGGTCTGGGAATTTGTCGAATAGATCATGATGATATTTCACCAAATCCATCAAATATGTTAGGTTAATATTTCCGAAATCCGTGCCGTTGAGAATCCAAACGGCCGATGTGGAAGGAGGAGGCTGAACATGGAATATTCACCGGACATCCCGGCATCCACTCCCCCACCGCAGGATGCCCTGTTAAACCAGCTGAAAGCCATTGCCGGGAACATGGCCACCTGGATGAAATTCCTGGGAATTATGTACATTTTGCAGGGGGCCTTTGCGGCCATCTCCATTCTGGGCATTCTCATTGCCTGGTTACCACTGTGGCTGGGCATTTTGCTTTTTCAGGCGGGAAACCGGGCTTCCAATGCCGTGCTGGGAAATAATCCCCGGGAACTCATCGCCATGCTGGACAAACTACGTCTTTACTTCATCATTAACGGCATCATTTTCATCATCATGCTGGCATTCATGGTTGTGTCCATGGTGTTTCTGGGAAGCGGATTTTTCTCTCTCTTCCAGACGATTCAGGACATTCATTTTTAGTTGGTCAACGTGAAAAGGTAACACATTCGGGCGAAAGCAGGAGGATCCTTTCGATGATCGTTCATCCGGACGTTGAACAGTATTTAAACCAATTTGCTCCACTGCCTCATCCGGTGCTGGCCGAGATGGCCGAGTACGCGAAGACCCGCGATTTTCCCATCGTGGGGCCTCTGGTGGGCCGCCTGCTGTATCTACTCATCGAATATGGCCATGTGCACACCATCCTGGAGTGTGGCTCCGGTTTCGGCTATTCGGCGCTCTGGATGGCCCTGGCCCTTCCAGAAAATGGGAACATTACCTGCATTGAATACGACGCCGAAAACATCGATCGGGCGAAAAACTACTTTGATCAAGCAGGCATGCTGCATAAAGTAACCTTCCTGAAAGGAAATGCCCTGGACATCGTACCCACCCTTTCCGGTACGTACGATTTTATCATGAACGATGTGGAAAAATCTCAATATCCCGAATTGCTCCCCCTGCTGATCTCCCGCCTGCGAGTAGGGGGACTCCTGGTCACGGACAATGTATTGTGGAAAGGCGAAGTGGTATCCGAAAACCGGGAAGGAAATGCGGCATACGTGCATCAATACAATCAGATGTTGTATCAGGAACAATCCCTGTTTACCACCATCATTCCTTTGCGGGATGGGTTAAGTCTGTCCATTAAATTTCAACGATGAGGTCAAAAGAGGGAATATTTTTTCCGTTGATTGAAAAAATGTGAGCCTTTTTCCAAAAGCAAAAATTTTTTATTGACAGACGAAAAATTGAATTTTAATATAGGGTTTCGTCACACAGGGTCTCACTCATACGCATCTCACGCATTACTTTCCAGGCGTCCTGGGAAGTAATTCCCTAAACGCGTCCTGTAATCGGTTCCACTCGAAAATGGAAAGGGGGGTGGTAAGTCCATTTTACCCATCGATATGGGCAAGGAAGAGAAGCAGTGCATCAACCAAAACTAAAGGAGACGTCTTATGAGGAAAGCTGTTTGGGTATTGGTCGTTTTACTCAGCCTTTCTGTCCTGGCCTGGGGGGCAGATGTCAAGGTTGCGAAGGTTCAACTGCCCAAGGATATTCCCAGTTTTGTGGGATATGCACCCAATAAAATTGTGGTGAAGTTCGACGAATCCATTCTGAAGAAAATAGACAAGAATCTGCTTCAGAAGGGGAAATTTGGAGTCCCCGCACTGGACAAGATTGGGGATTTGTACGATATTACCCGGATTCGTCAACAGTTTCCAGGTGCACAGAAAAAGTTTTATCGGGGGAAGGTAGTTGATCTTTCCGGGTGGCACAAAGTGTTTTTCCGTACCGAAGTGGACGTGGAAAAGGTGGTCGAGGCTTTCAAACAGGTGCCCGGTGTTATCGATGCCCAGCCCATTGGCATTCACACGGTTTATGGGGTACCGAATGATCCCAACTTTGCCGATCAATGGCACCTGGATCAGGCCAACGATGCTGACATAGACGCGCCGGAAGCCTGGGATATCGAAACTGGCAATAGCGACATCATCGCCGCCGTTCTGGACACGGGCGTGCGGTATTTTCACAAAGACCTGGGAGGAGCCAATGCGTCCTACGACAATCCCGAAAACGCCCGTGGAAACATGTGGATTAACTGGGCCGAGAAAAATGGAACGCCTGGCGTGGACGATGACGGCAACGGCTACGTGGACGACTGGATTGGCTGGGACTTTGTAGCCAACGAGAGCAGCTGCTGGTCCGGAGAAGATTGTACCGACCCCGACAATGATCCCCGGGACTTCAACGGTCATGGAACGCACGTTGCCGGTATTATTGCCGCCATCAACAACAATGGCTACGCGGTGGCCTCTCCGGCTGGTGGTTGGGCCAACGGCAGCCAGGAAGTCGACGGCAACGGGGTCAAAATCATGGCCCTGCGTATCGGCTGGTCGGGCCGGTTCTTCATCTTTGAAGTGGGTTACGTCTCCATGGACTATGCGGCAGAGGCCCTGTATTACGCCGCAGACAATGGTGCCCGGTTGGCCAACTGCAGCTGGGGTTCTTCCAACACCGGTGGGCTGGGAGATGCGCTGGATTACTTTATTGCCAGCGGCGGTCTGGTCTTCAAAGCCGCGGGTAACGATGATCTGGACGACCCGGACTACATGGGCAATCGCGCGGATATTATTAACGTAGCCGCTACCGACGCCAATGACTGCAAGGCCGATTTCTCCAACTACGGTGCCTGGGTAGACATCTCTGCACCCGGCGACAACATCACCAGTACCTATCACGAAAAGGACGACCCGCAAAACGACTACATTGCGACCATCAGCGGAACGTCCATGGCTTCACCTCTGGCACTCAGTGTGGCGGCACTCATCTGGTCTCAGAATCCCACCTGGTCGGCCGATCAGGTAAAGCAGCATCTCTTCGACACTGCTGACGATATTTACGGCCTGTCCTGCAACAGCGCTTACCAGGGTAAACTGGGTGCCGGTCGTGTTAACGCATTTAATGCCGTTAACACCGGTGGTGGACCGGGAGCTCCCGTGGCGGATTTCACGGCTTCTCCTACCTCCGGCTGTGCCCCCTTAACGGTGAACTTCACGGATCAATCCACCGGCGACATTACCAGCTGGAGCTGGGATTTTGGCGATGGCAACACGTCCACCGAGCAGAATCCCACCCACACGTACACTGCAGCGGGAACCTACACCGTCTCCCTGACGGTGACCGGTCCCGGTGGGTCGGACACAGAAACAAAGGTGGATTACATCACCGTTTATGACACGCCGGTGGCCGATTTTGTGGGTTCCCCAACTTCCGGCGATGCCCCGCTGACGGTTGACTTCACCGATCAATCCACTGGCAACCCCACATCCTGGAACTGGGATTTTGGGGATGGCAATACCTCCACTGCGCAGAATCCCACGCACACGTACAACAACCCCGGGACCTATACCGTGACCCTGACCGTTTCGAACGATTGCGGCAGCGATCAAGTGACCAAGGTGGATTACATCACGGTTACGGAACCGCCACAGCAGACCATGCACGTGAACAACATGGAAGTGATTAAAGAATACTTCTGGTTCCTGACCCGCGGGCGCGCACGGGTGCAGATTGTGGATGCCAGTGGAAATCCAGTGGCCGATGCAACCGTGCAGGGAGAATGGACGGAAGGAGCCTCCGGTACCGCGGAATTTACCACCGGATCGGACGGTTGGGGCGAAACCGTTTCCAGCTGGTACTGGAGCGATCCCACTTACACCTTCTGTGTAACCGATGTCATCAAGACCGGCTGGACTTACGACGCGGCGGCCAATAACATGACTTGTGCCAGTTCAGACGGTAGCACTTCCGCCAGGGTGGCCTCTTTAACCAGCGAGGAGTTGAAAGAAATTGAAACTTCGCTGGGCCACAAGCTGCATTACAACTACCCCAATCCGTTCAACCCCTCCACCACAATTAATTTCTTCCTGCCGGAAGCGGCTCATGTACGGGTAGAAATTTACAATGCCCTGGGTGAACGGGTGGCCACTCTGCTGGATGGTCCGGTTGCCGCCGGAGCCAAATCGGTGGTCTGGAATGGAAAAGACAATTCTGGAAACACCGTGGGTTCCGGGTTTTACTTCTACCGGATTACCATCAACAACGAACAGACCTTTAGCCGCAAGATGCTGTTGATGAAATAAAATGGTCTGAAATTCAGAAATGGGTGTCGGTTTTTGCCGGCACCCATTTTTATTTTATGGGGGTGTCAGAATGAGACGATTACAAATCGCTGTATACCACAAAGAAGATGATGTTCCCCGCTTTACCGTAAAAATCCCTGCCATCATCGATCTGCTGGATGCATCTATGATCCCGGAGGTGGTGAAAAAACGGATGGATCGGCAGGGCATTTCTGTTGAACAACTGCTGGAAAAAATCAAATCCGCTCGCGTTCCCGGCCCCATTCTGGAATTTGAAGACCAGGAAAATCGTATTGTGATCACCCTGATCGAAGATTCACAATGAATCCGTATTCGTTTTTATCCCAAATAATGCGTTGAATCACGAATCACGCGAATGAAGAAACCAAGAATATCCACGAAATCTCGAATAAACCTCGAAAAACACATTTTCATCCAGATCGAATCCAATGGGTTTCATTGTTTACCCGTTGTGCGAATTAGACAACCCAAACCGTTAAAACGGTTCTATAACTTATTGTTACCATAAGTGTTGTCCACCCAGATAAATCTGGGTGTTAATGAATGAAAATTTCTATTAACTCCTGGCTTCAGCCAGCAGAAATGGATAATGTAACCGATTGATTCTTAACCGTTTTAACGGTTTTTCTAAACACCTGCTTTATTCTGAATTAGCACAACGGGTTCATTGTTTTTATTTGTGTTCATTCGTGTCATTCGTGGGCTATGGCATGTTCCGGATTAAATCCCATTCATTGCCTGAACCAACAAAATCCGGGTGAAAGTTTTATCCGCACTCATCGTTTGATTAAAACACCCTTTTTACTCAATCCATTCATAAACAGGTAGGCTTTCTGGGAGGGAAAAGCGGCGGTGAGGTGAATGACCCGAATGACCCCTTCCACGCCGGCATCGGGCAGCAATTCTCTGGTCACGCTGGGGGCATTCTTTAAAAATGCTTCGTTAAAAAAGACCTGCGGATCGTTCTTCTGAACCGGCATGAACTGAATATTCACATCCCGAATTTCGGAATAGAAATGGGTGCCGTAGGAAATATCGGTGGTCAAGATCTCATCCCCATATTCCACCAATCCCTTGAGTTCGGAAATTTCGCTGAAATGCACCGGCACGCCCAGTTCCGGATTGTTGCTTCCGGTTCGACCGGGCAGGATGGCAATGCAACCCGCTGGCTGCACCCGGGGATGATGGACAATCTTACCAATGGCCCGCGCAATGGTTTGTTTATCCGGGAAATTTTTATAGGCTGCCGAATCCACAAAGATTAAATATTCACTGCCCTCTCGCGTCTTTCCAGTGGTTAAACAGATATTATTTTCGATGATCACATCCTGCTGCTTGTAGCGCGGAATCTTAACCTCCTGGAGGGCTTCCGAGAAGATCTGTGCCCGCGACTGCAGAATGTAAAACCGGAAGCGCCCCTGCTCGTCCAGGGTGCCGGCAAATTCGATATCCACCGGATACCCGAAGGCATCTTCCAGTGCCCGAAACATCTTCTTCATTTCGGAAGGGAAATTAATCCCCTTCCATTTGGGATAGGAAAGGATGTTATGAAAATCGATGACAATATTGTCCCACTCCCGTTTTTCCGGCGTGCCCTCGAAAATAATCTCATGCTGACTGGAAAGGGGACGCAGGAATCCATCCTTCAGCACTGAAAAGAAGGGATACACCAGTTCGTAAAATTTTCCCGAATATTTTGCTGCCCAGCTGGCCGGCACATGGACAATCTCGTTTTTTTGCAGATCCAGGCAATCCATGGTGCTCTGGGTCATCTTTTGCTTCCGATACGGATCTCGCTCCGGGAAGAATCCGGGAATGGACAATGAGGCCTCGTAAGCCCGATTCCGTTCCACCGCCCGGGTACCCAGTCCAATCACCAGACGCACCACGCCGTCTTCCTGCCGGATCCGGGGCGACAGGATGTAAATTAAATTTCGGCTGAATCCCACACCGGCAAATACCGGAGCAAACAGACGGCGCCGACAGGTCTTTCCGGTTTTCGGATCGGGGTACACCACATCGAATTTGCGGCCGATCACCTTCTGCAACAGAATGCCCATCTGTTCATCCCGACGCAAGAATCCCATCTTTAGCCGATAGATGATGGCGTCGGGATTGAACACGCTGCGCCAGATCATTTTAATGGCCCGTTCCAGCGCGGCCAGGCGTTCCTCGCGGCTGCCTTCATTGGCCAGAAAATAGCTGGCATATTTGCCCGCAAACGATGCGTCGGGATTGTCCTCCAGCTTGCTGGAAGACCGTACGATGATGGGGCGATGCACTTCATCGATGATGTATTCCAGGTAACGAATCACCCGTGGGGGCATCTGAGCATTCAGGAAATCCTGCTCCAGTTCTTCCTGCACGGACATGATCTTTTCGAAAGACTCGTATTTTAAGCGGCGATATTTCCCCAAGGTGCGTTCATTCAGTCGCAAAAATTCCAGCAGCAGGTTCGACCCCAGATAATACGAACGAGGCTTGTGAATGGGCATCTGGATATCGTATTTTTCACGGATCTTGGGATGGGTGAGCACAGCGTAAGCGGCCTCCATTCCCAGGGCTTTCAATCCGATGGTTCCCTGGCCAAACTGGCGCAATACCATGATAATCAACTGATCGACATTCCGGTACTCGATCAAAATCTTACGGATGCTGGGGATTTTCAACCGCCGATCGCCAACCAGAAATTCCACCAGCATCTGCTTCAAAAATTTCCGATCCCGTGGCGAACGACGAGAATACCCGGCATGTTCCAGCAATCGCCACACCTTCTCTTTAATCTCGCTAACCGATTCCCCGCGATGTTCCTGGATCAATCGGCGGACTTTGTTCTGCAGCTTGCTGACGTCCAGGCGCGTGGGGGCTTCCTTTACATCAACCAGCATGGTCTCTTCCTGTCTTTATTTCACGTATTCGGCAAAACCCCTGGCAACCATCTGATCATTTATATTGATCCATTGCCCATTTTGCTCCAGCCAGATCTCGCCCAGGTACCGCCCATATTTCCCCTTACGATCCCGTATGGTTTGTAAAATAATTTCCCGATTCAGAACCATTTGCCGAAGAAAATCCCTGGCCGCAAGGCCTCTTGCCCGTTCTTTCCCGCGAATTTCCGGGGCATCAATGCGCGCCAGCCGTACCTTCTCATTTCGGATCCAGGTATTTAACCCCAGATCGATATCCACCCGAAGCGTGTCCCCATCATACACGGAAACCACGGTTGCCCGGTAATGGTAAAGAAAATCCAATCTGTTCATGCAAATTCCCCCATCTTATTCCTGCAAATCCACCGCGACCGCACCATATGCCGGTGGTGGCCAGACCTGCATAAAGTATTCCACCTCTGCATTGTGAACGTATCCTCCTTCCACCGATTGCAGCATCTGCCACAGTTCCAGCTGGGATTGATGGCAGTGTATGGCCTTTATTTTAAACGGTAAATATTCCTTAACCGAAATGGCATGGGTGATGTCTGAGGGAGGAATGGGAAACAATTGTCGATTGGGAATGCGTGAGGCTTGCTGCGGGCTTAATCCAAAATAAAACAACCGGATATCCGCATCCCTTTGCCGAACAGCATTACGGCACCAGCGGGCAACCACCACATGATCCGGATGACCGGAAATGCCCCGGTCATGAAAGGTGATAACCGTGTCGGGACGAACGCGGTCGATTTCCTTCATGACCACCGATTCCCCTTCGGCATAAGAAATGGTGTTCAACTGGCCATCGGGGTAGGTCAGCACCTGCACATCTCGAATACCCAGAACCCTTGCGGCACACAACAGCTCCTGCCGCCGCATGCGTGCCTTTTCATCTGGAGCCATATTTTTACAAATTCCCAGTGTACCGGCTTCACCGCGGGTAAAAGTCAGCAAAAACACCTCGTGCCCTTCCCGGGCATATTTGGCCAGTGTTCCTCCCGGCCCATAAGACTCATCATCCGGATGTGCAAAAATTGCCAGAATACGCATTGTATAAACTTTCAGGAATAATGCCTGCTTATGAAAAAATCCTTAATAAAAACAGGTATTTACTGTTAAATCTTTTCCCCATCCAGCGTTTAATTCCTTGACAAATTAATATACAAAATATAAATTGTTTAACCTTAAAATTGTTAAAATTTTGCCATGAAGAGGTCGAGAAATAGATCACTTCAAAATGTTAATCTTTTTCTATGATTCACCGACAAATAGAGGGGTACACAGACATAAATTCCTGGAGGTCATTTTCATGAAAAAAATAATTGGTACGATTGTTCTTTTTTCTTTTTTTCTGCAGATCGTGCTTCCCGGTTATCTGTGGAGTGCGGTAACCGAGAAGGATAAAATCACCATCGCAATCATGGACTTTTTAAACACCTCGGGAAAGAAAGATTATGACTATCTCCAGAAGGCCATTCCCGAGGCGTTAATCACCCGCCTGGCCAAGAGTGGTAAGCTTACCATTGTGGAGCGGAGTCGCCTGGAAGACGCATTGAAAGAGATGAATTTAAGTTTTGCGGGGATTGTGGATCAAAGCAAAGCGGTGGAAATCGGGCGAGCGGTAGGTGCCAATGCTATTCTGGTGGGCAGCTTTCTGGAAATTGGGGGATTGATTCGCATTAATGCCCGCTTGATTGATGTGGAGACCAGCAAGGTGTTAAAGGCGGAAGTGGTTCAGGGAAACGTGGGGCGGCAGATTTTTCAGCTAATGGACGATCTGGCAGCCGGCATTGAACGCGAGCTGGTTGGGGAACCTGCACCGCCCACCAAAAAATTGAAAAAAGCAACGCCCGCTAAAATGCCCAAAAAACCAGTTGCCCGTCGGCCAGCACGTCCGGTTCGTCCGGTGAAAAAATCCGGCGGTGGGAACACCATGCTGTACATTCTGGGTGGAGCCGCGCTGGTTGGAGGGGGACTCGTTGCGCTGGCATTACTCAGTAAAAAAGAAGACACTGGCCCGACCACCGTTTCGGTTGAAATCGTGGTTCCACTGAACGATTAGGAGGAGGATGAGATGAAACCTTACAAATATAGCGCCATCACAATAACCCTTTTTCTATTCCTTTCCCTTCTAATGATTGGATGTTCAAAAGAAAAAAATCCCATTCAAGCGGAATCGAAGGTTCCAGTTCAGCTGGGCATTCAGCTGGAGAATAAAGAGGGACATATCGCAGGACCCACTAGTTCAAGACGTAACATAAATGTTGTAGAGGTGGAAATTTCTGGCGAAGGACTGGAAACAGATATTAGGGAAAAATTAAACATTTTTAGAAATGGGGATAGATGGGAAGCAAAGGGGACCTTTGATCTTCCAGTGGGAAATAAAGACATTCTTATCACTGGTGCATTGATAGATAAAAGTCTTCGGTTCGATCTATTTGAAGGATTTAAAAATGTAGACATTGTGGAAGATATGTCACCAATTATCATTAAATTACAAGAAATTACTGATTACGAAGATGTTTATTCAACATTTGACCAATTCTATCAGGAAATTTCCGGAGGATTGGGATACGCTGCAACTTTAAATTTCCCCAGATCAAAAGCATTTCTAAAAAGTATTGATTTGTATTTAAATTGGTATGGAAACCCTGGCAGCATATCTATTTTCATAATGGATGTTCAAGATACCGCCAGAACTTATCTATTAGACGTTTATTTCGGCCCTGAAGACATCTCAGCACAATTTAAATGGTACAGGATTGACTTAATATGGGAACCTCCCACGAACGGGATATTTAGTGGAGATGTTTCCATAGGGATTATCTTGAATTCACAAATTCCAACAATTGCAATCGATAGTAGTCCATCTGGTTTTTCATTTTATTATGATATAAATGCTGACGCTTGGCAACCCTTTCTAGTAGGAGACTTCGCAATTGAGGCTGTTGTCCAACTTCCATTTGGTCCAGCCAGTGATCGACAAATTGTCTCTCGAACACAATCGATTAAGAAGATCAATATCCCATCTCCAAAAAAGCTTAAAGCAAAAGCCCAGGCGTTGTCACTAATTAAAAAGACAAATTGATATAGGACCAGCAAAAGGGGGCATCATTGATGTATGCCCCCTCCTTCCTCATATTAAGAATGGAATGGTTTGTGACAGCCATTGATGTTTTTATCCTTATGTAATTGACGAAAATAAACGCGTTTTACAACCAAAAAGTTCTCATCTTTCAAATTTTGAATTTTGAAGATACTTAATTACCCCAGATTATGCGTTAGCCTATGAAATAGGCGAATTAACGCCAATAAAAATAATAAAATGCACTTGATTCTACCTGGATGAATATGTTTTCCCGGATATATTCGCTATTTTGTTGATATTATTCGAGTTCATTCGCGTGATTCGTGGTTTAGCGCTTTATTTGGGACTATTTTCACTCCACATACACAATAATCAACGTCACGTCGTCCTGAAAGGTAGACCGGCGGGTGAAGCTGCGCAGGGCCTTCATCACCTCGTTCTTCAATTCGCGGGGGGACTTTCCCTGATTTTCCCGAATGAGCCGGATTAACCGCTCCTCACCAAATTCCTCTCCCATGGAATTCTTCAATTCCGTGATCCCGTCCGTGTAAAAAACCAGATAATCGCCAGACTCCAGTTGAATGGTCTTTTGCACGTAGCTTTGATCGCGCAGAAATCCCAGCACGGTTCCGCCATCCATCAAATGGTCGATCTGCCCGTCCTTGCGGAAATGGAAAGGGGGATTGTGCCCCGCATTACAATAGGTGAATTGCTTAAGCTCGGGATCGATAATTCCAAAGAAAAAGGTGGTGAAGTACCCTTCGGTGGTGGTTTCCACCAGGAAGTTGTTCAGGTGGGCCACAATCTCAGAGACTTCCCAGATCTCTTTCAACAGACTTTTAAATCCGGCATACACCATGGCCATCAAAATAGCCCCCGGGGCCCCTTTGCCAGAAACATCGCCGATGGCCAGTCCCAGCTTATTCCCCTTTATCCGGAACAAATCGTACAAGTCTCCCCCAACAATCAAACTGGGAATGTTCAACACATCGATCTGCAAACCTTCGACCCGCGGAGGTCTTTGAGGAAGCAACGCCTGTTGCACGCTGGAGGCCACCAGCAATTCGCTCTCCAGCTTTTTCTTTTTCAGGGAATCCTCGTAAAGCTGCGCATTGGCAATGGCAATCGACGCCAGGCTGGCCAGCGAGGTCAACAATTCCAGATCTGCGTGGGTATAATGGTTGGGCTGATCGCTCTCCAGCACCAGCACCCCAATCACTTTCTCGCCACTAAAAAGGGGAATGGTCAGCTGCGAACGGGTTTGTTTCCGCAACGAATAATAATGGGGATCCTTGCGCACATCCGGGATGATACTGCTTTTGCGCGTGCGAATGACCCACCCGGCAATACCCTGATTCAGCTTCAGCGGCATTTTGTCCAGCAATTTGCGATCGTATCCCCGGGTCACCATATGACGCAGGATTCCCCGATCCTGATCGGTAATGAATATGGCCGCTGCATCGTAGGAAACCAGCCGGGAGACGGAGTCGATGATCTGCTCCAGTACCTCGCGGAAATTCAACGTGGAGCTAATCTTCTTGGAAATTTCCAGCAGCAATTCGTTTTGCAGGGACTTTCGCTTGGTTTCCGAATGAATGGCCGCATTCTCCAGCACGTTGGTCATTTTCTGGAACAGACCGCACAGATAGTCCCGAATCTCCCGACTTTCGATGTAATAGGCAATTGACCGATGAAATGCCAGCAAGCCCCAGATCTTCCCATTCAAGGCCAGGGGAACCACATATTCGAAATCGGGTATGGCCTGCAAAAGCCTCACCAGTTTCTGACAGGAACCGTACCGACTTTCCAGACATCCGCGATCGATAAATCGAAACGGATGGTGGAAAACCTGGCAGCGATTGCGGCCCGGTGAATAATTAAAGCGCTGGGGAACGCCCTTCAATCCGGATGGGGAATTCTGCAACTCGAAGGTGCGTTCCTTATATATCCAGAAGGCATAGTGGTTGCTCCCAAATGCTTTATCCAGATAGTAAACAATCTTCTTAATCAGCCGCTCGTACTCTATGATGGTATTGAGTTCCCGGTTGAACGTCTCGATGATCCGCCGAAACCGGTAAACTTTTCGATAAAACTGATGATCGATGAAACGGTGCAACCATTCGTTAAACGGGAAATGGATCAGCAAAATGATCCCCATGGTCACCAAAAACGCCACGTAAGGAGAACCGCTCGGCAAAAATTGTGCGCTGATCCCGTAAAGTCCGCTGAATAAAAGAAAATAGGAAAGCAATTGGAAGGTCAGAATGAGCAGCTTCTTGGTCAGCGATGGTTTCATGAATGGATTTCCTGCATATGAGAACAAAAATATAGACATCGGCAAAAACGAAAAGCAAGGCCTTCCATTTTTCGTGAACCGTTCCTTCCCTACGGAAAAATTTTTCGGTCGATTCATTTCTCCAGCAATTTTGATTAATTTTAAACATACCTGAAAGTGGGGCGAATATAAGTAAGTCACCCATAACGGATTGTTTGTGAATGGAATACTTATACGAAAAAACCATTCAGCAGATTCGGTTTGCGGTGTTTCTGTTGCTGGTCATTATTGGGGTAGGAACGCTGGGATACATGCTACTGGAACACTGGAGTCTGCTGGATTCTTTTTACATGACTATCATCACCATTTCCACCACCGGATTCATGGAAGTCAAACCGCTGACCCCGGCGGGGCGCCTTTTCACCACATTGTTGATCATTGCGGGGGTGGCCACCATCGCTTACACCGGTGGGAGGATCGTTCAATTCATTATCGAAACTCAAATTTTCAGGAGACGCCGGATGAGCAAGAAACTGGATGAAGTGAAAAACCATTTCATCGTTTGCGGATATGGCCGAATGGGTAAACACGTTTGCGAGGAGCTGAAAAATGCCGGTCAGGAATTCGTCATCATTGAAAAAGATCCCCAGCAAATCGAGCAGATCATTGAAGAAGGGTTTCTGTTTGTCGCCGGAGATGCGACGCAGGATGAGATACTGCTAAAAGCCCGGATTGAGCGGGCAAGGGGTCTGGTGGCGGTGCTGTCCACCGACGCCGAAAACGTGTTTATTACCCTTTCCGCCAAGGTACTGAACCCTAATATTTTCATCGTGGCGCGGGCAGTGGAAGAAGAAACGGCAACCAAGCTGCAGCGAGCCGGTGCGGATCGGGTGGTGAAACCGTATGAAATTGGGGGAACGCGCATTGCGCAGGTTCTGCTGCGACCCGGTGTGGTGGACTTCATCGATCTGGTGACACGGGAACGCGGTGTGGACTTAAATTTTGAAGAAATTCAGGTACAACCGCATTCTCCGCTCATCGGAAAGACCCTGCTGGAAACCCCGCTGCGAAAGGAACTGAACATCATTGTCATCGCCATTTTCCGTAAAGATGGAACATTCATCTACAATCCTACATCTTCCACTGTGGTGCAGGAGGGGGATCGGCTGATTGCCATCGGTTCGGCGAAAGCCCTGCAGCAGCTGAACAATCTGTGTCTGGTAGAGGATCTTTCGGCAGCAACCCGATAAAAAGTAAAATTTTATTGGGAGACAGAAAAAAATGGGATTATAATGGATACGTTATGAAGAACGCATCCATTCAAATTCCCTATAAATTCAAAAAGATTTTCTTGCATCGAGACGCCCGCAACGACGAAATCACCCGACGAGTCCTGGATTACTACGCTCATCTTCCGGTGGAAGAAGTCGCCCATGAGGACGCGTTTCTGGAAAGGGTACACGACGTACCGCTTACCGAGGGAAAGCGATACCTGTGGCTGACCCGCTACAAAGGCGATTTCATTAAATACTGCCCCGGCGCTACCAACACGTCACAAACGTATCGGTGTTGTAACTATCTGGTGATCAACGAGGCCACCAATTGCCCTATCGAATGCAGTTACTGCTTTTTACAGGGATATGTTACCAATCCGGCCATGACCATCTACACCAATTATGAACGCATCCAGGAAGAATTGCGGAATTTATCGGCGGCGAACCCGGCACGCATTTTACGGGTGGGCACCGGGGAGCTCACCGACAGCCTGGCCCTGGATCCCATCCTGAGGCTTTCCGAAAAACTGGCGGCTACCGTCGCGGAGCTACCCAATATTCTTCTGGAGATGAAAACCAAGACCGATCACGTGGATCACTTGCTGGAGATGCCCTATCGGAAACTGGTCATTTCCTGGTCGGTGAACCCCGATTGGATTGTGCATCACGTGGAACACAAAGCGGCCACACTGGAGCAACGGTTGCAGGCGATGAAAAAGATTAACGATGCCGGTTTCTTCATTGGCCTGCACTTCGATCCCATTATTTACTACCACCAGTGGAAAGAGGGGTACGCGGAGCTGATTGATCGCCTGCGGGAGGTGGTTTCACCGGATCGGATCGTCTGGATCAGCATGGGCAGTTTCCGCACACCACCGCCGTTGAAAGAAAACATCCGCCTGCGCTTTCCCAAAACGCCCATCCTGGCGGGAGAGCAGATAAAGGGTCGAGACGGTAAAATGCGTTACATCAAACCCCTGCGGCAACAAATGTATCGGTTTATCTACGAACGCTTGCGACAGGCCTTCGGGGAGGTTTACGTGTATTTTTGCATGGAGAGTCGGGATTTGTGGGAAATGGTGATGGGCAAATCTCCGCGTAACAGCGGCGAGGTGGACTATTATTTTGCTTGCAGTATTTACCAGAAATTCCCCGAGTGGAATTGGCCGCGACCGGAATACGCCGTTTATCAGGAAGACATTACGACCCAACAGGCGAATCGGATTCAGGTGTTGTGGAAAGCCCCCGAGGCGGCTTCTTCTGAAATGGCTGGAAACCCATAAACGTATTGACCGGACAATCTGATGCGCACAAAACGCCCAAAACCCCAGACCCATTCTTCAGGTAACGGCATGTACGTTTACCTGGCAGGGGCCATTGAATATGCCCCCGATAATGGATGTCAGTGGCGAGAGGCCATCACGCAATTTCTGGAAAAAGAACTGGGACACCGGGTGTTTAACCCCTGCATCGAAGAAAACCACATCCTGACACCGGAGGAGTTTCGCAATTTTCGCCAGTGGAAACGCACCGACCTCCGGAAGTTCCGCCATGTGGTTCGCAAACTGATCCACACCGATCTCACCACGCTGATCAACGATATCGATTATGTCATTTGCCTGTGGGACGAATACGTATTAAAAGGTGCCGGCACCCACGGCGAACTGACTTTCTGCTACTATCACAACATCCCGGTGTACATGGTCAGTCCTTTTCCGGTGGAAGACATCAGCAGCTGGATCATCGGGTGCACCACGGAGATCTTCCCGGATTTTGAGACGCTGAAATCGTTCTTGCGGCAAAAATTCGCTCCCCTATAACTCCAGATCCATTTTTTCCATCCAAACAATGCACTCAACCGCGAATCATGCGAATGAAACTAACAGATACCCACAAAATCGCGAATAAACCTCGAAACGAATTTTCATCCAGATCTAATCTAACAATTTCTAAAAGTTTTATTTGTGTTCATTCGTGTCATTCGTGGTTCTAATGCAAAATCTGGGTTTATCTGCGTTCATTCGCGGTCTAAAGCTGAATTCAGGTTTACGGATTCGTGTGAAGTCGTGTAAATCGTCGGCGAATGCATAAATCCGCGTTAAGGCGGGTTACTCCAGCACCGCACTGATCGTTTTCCCGAAAGCGCGCAGCCCAACTCGCACACTCACCACTCCAAAAAAGAAGTTCTCTTCAACCGTGTCCAGCACGGAATCTGCTCGAAAGCCCCCGTACAGGGCATCATCGAAAACGTCCCTGGCGCGGTAGCTGAGGTGGCTGATCCCCCCGGAGAGATCCACCTGCCAGAATTTCCCCCGGAAGCCCGTTCCGGCGGTCAGAAGCGTGCGGCTTTGCCGTCGATTCTCCGGCGCGGTTCGAAACTGTACCCCGACCCGGAAAGGCACCCGGTTGAAAAACAGGTGCTCAATCCCCACTTTCAGCTGAATGGCATCCTGCAACCGATCCCACGTTCGGGCAAATCCCCGCGTGGCGACCCGACTCCGGGTTTGCGACCACCAGAAATAGCTCACATCAATATTCAGGCGAGCCTGAAGCTCCTGCCGCGCCCGGTATTCGAATCCCACCGTGGCCTGTAACGGATACTCATGCCGCTCTTCCCCGGTGACAAGAACCTTCAAATAGCGATGAATCCACCGGTACTGCCAGCGAACGGTGTAGGGCAATTGCACCGATGCTCCCAGGCGCACATGGGGATTTACCACCCAGATGCCTCCCGCGGAAACCACCAGGGGCGTTCCTTTGAGCTGACGGACGGTGCGAGCACCTTCCTCCGGAAATTCCCGATTATCATAAAATTGAATGGAGGAATCCTTTTCCAGTCCCCCCTTCAGGAAACCCACCTGGAGTCCCAGGAAAACCCCCGAACCCAGTTGAAAGGCCATTCCCAGCGAATACCGATGTAACCTTCCCTGAACCGTAATCTGGTTCTCGGCCAGCAGGGAATCCCCGAAAATGTTCTTCCGCACTTCTTCACGGTAGACATAATTCTGATCCAGTTCCATAAATCGTCCCACAGCCAGCGCCTTAAAAACGCCCCAATCCGGGCGGACAACCACTCCACCCTGCCAGTCGGCAAACCAGTTTAAATTCTGGGCATATATGGCCTGCTGGGTGATATCATCGATCCGATTGTACAGGGGATAGGATCGCCGTTCTTCCAGTTTACGCAGCCAGGGACTCCACTCCAGCTGAACTCCCACCGCAGAGACACCCATTGCCGCCGGGTTCAGCATCAGGGCACCGGCACGCGTATTGGACACCGATCCGCTCCCTGCCAGACCCAGCGTCCGCGCATCCGGAAAAATCCAGTAATCGCCTATGGGATAAGTATTATAAGCCTGCCCCCATAAGCACCCTATCCAGATTAAATTCAGCAGAATTAAACGCATCGTATTCATATCGGGCTCCTTTAACACCCTACAGCATCATTCATTGCTTAGCATTCCATCAAAAATGGTAACTGAATTCCAGGTAGAAAAAATCCTGTGTGGGCTGTATCCAGTCTCCCTGATAATACCTGCCGCCGGTGGACGGAATCTCCTCATTATCCGCATCCCTTGCATGAAAATAAGTGATGGGATACGCATAGTCGCGGGTGTACTTTATCCGCATGCTCAACTGGTTGGAAATTCGGCTGTAGACCGACAACCACATGCGCAGGGCACCGCGATCGCTGTCCATGACCAGAAACTGGGTATCTTCAAAGTTCCAGAAAAATCCTTTATAATACCCCAGAAAGCCCTTCACTTTCAGATGGCGATTAAAATTGTGGGTAAAAAAACCACCCAGCGCTTCACCGGGAGAAGCCATGTTCCCCGCCGTGTTGACTCGTTCGTAAGCGATTCCCATTTTCAGAGGATAGTACAGTCGCGGCCGCGGCCGAAACCGGGTGACCGAGCTGGAATAAATAAAGCCCAATTCATCGAAACGGGACAGCCGGGCACGCACCATGCCACGAAATTCGTAATTCTCAAAATAATCCGTGGTCAATCGGTTCTGCTTTTCCCGCCCCTGATATTTCTGCCTTAACGAAATGGTGATGGGAAATATGGGACGAAAATTCAGCGTTCCCACCAGTCGAAACTGAGACGCATCGTCCGCTTTGCGCAACCAGTTGTCATATTCCACAGTTAAAACCATCTTTCGATTGACCTGATAACGGGAGTAAAAGTACCAGCCCTTTTCCGCCTGCGGTTGCGGATTGTTGGTGTATAATTGACCATAAAGCGGGTTCTGCAGGTAAAAGTATCGTTCGAAGATGGTTCGCTTGTAGCGGCGATAATTGGAAAACGACCGCTGATAAGGATTATCGAACCCCAGGCCATAATCCCGAAAAAGGGCCAGCAGATAAAAACTATTGTACTGCACGTAAGCAGAAGCCACAAAAGCCCGTGGATTTTTCCGAAAGAGGGTAAATGGCGAGCTTTTGTCCAGCTCCGCATATTCCATTTGAATGGCAACGTTCTGAAATACCGACTGCAGATCCACGCCATAAACCCGCCGAAAGGAACGCGCCGCTTTCCAGAACGGATTGCGGCCATCGGAAATGGGGCCGCCGTAAGCCTGAAAAACCTCCCCATCGGCCAGGCGCAGCTGATTGGCGTTCTGGGGATCCACAATATCGTAAATATCGGGACGCAGCAACCGATCGTAGGCGCTTTCATAGTAAGTGACCCCGATCCGGGTGGCCGGCAAAAGATCGTACCGAAAGCGAAATCCGTAAAGCAGCTCCCTCACGGCATCGCGCCAGCTCAACCCCAGCCGTTCCCGATTCACATCGCCAGGGGCATAACGAAACCGCTGATCCAGCACGATGAACTGATTGACCGGGTAATGAATCTGACCATCCAGCTTTACCGGAGTGCGGTTCAGAATCGCATCGCGGGAATCAAACGATCCAAATAAAAACAAATGGGCATTGGCCAGTTGCAGTTCGGTGGCTATCCCGCTTAACTTGTACTGCCGGGTACGCGAATTATCGCCAGATAGCCCGATAAACCGCTTCCGAAATCCAAATCCCGATTTGCGGGGTAAAAAGAAATCCGTATTCTCCATGACCACGCCCTGAGCAAACGCAAGGGTGTAGTTGCCCAGGTACAACTTTCGCACCTGGATGGGGCCCAGTCGCTGATTCTCCACACCCAGATAAAACTTCGGTCGGGGAATCCGCGCAAACCCCAGATCCTGATATATCACCGGCTCGTAAAGCGCATGCCAGAAGGAAAATCCCACCTTAACGTTGCGCCCCCAGCTGCCCATAAAGCGGGTGTACACATCCGGGTAATTATTTTCGATGGATGCTGCAGGAATGATGGCCGTTGCTTCTGCCTCCTCCGTAAAAAAAGGGGTGTTGTGAATGCGTACCAGCAGATGCCCGTGAAACTCCCGTTTCTTATCCGGTTCTTCGAATGTTAAAAAATCGCGGGCATTGCGATATCCGAAATACGAAAGGTAAGGGGCATTGCGCAAATCTCGCAAACCGGTAATTTTACCCACTTCCCGCCGGTAGCGAATGATGGCCGCAGCATCCACCGGTGACACGCCCTGCAGGTTCAATAGCTGGTCATAGGTAATGGTATTCACATTCAGGGGTTCCAGCGCCTGCTCAATCCAGGCATCGATCAGAGCCTGACTGGTGCCTTCGTTCCCCTCCCAGCGATCCAGCTTGTAATACAGCCGCTCAATGCGAGCTTCGCGCTCGGTTTTGGGCAGGTAAGGTTCCACCCGAATCAGGCGCTTTAACCGAAGGAACAGCTCCGGGGTCATCCCCTCGATCTGGGTTAACTGATAAATATGCTTGAGCGGCCCCTGGTATTCAATCCGGTAATAGATGCGTTCCGCCAGCTCGCGGGGAATGGGCAGGCGGGCAATCTCCTCAAAAGTGGCATGATTGATATCCAGCGGTCGCTCTGGCGAGTAGGGAAGCGACGCCTCCTGCGCCGATACCCACATCGCCCCCCAGAGAAAAAGCGCAGGCAACAGGCGGCTCAGAATGAAAGATACTGTTTGAAGTCCCCAACGCATGCTACATCTCGAATTGAAATCCGATTTGATGGGTTTCTCCCAGTTCATTATGGGTGATCAGGGCATAATCCAGGCGGATCTGGGCAACGTACAACCCAAATCCAAAGCTAAATCGATTGGGATTGGTGGTACCGCCAAACCGCAGGAACAGATTGCGGAACAGATTGAATTCGGCACCTGCCCAGACCTGAACATGATCGGTGCCAATAACGCGGTTCAAATCCAGACTGGTCACCACGCCATCGTAGGGCTCGTAGGCCATGCCCACCACCACTCGCTGGGGCAAATCGAACCTGGTGTACGCCCCGATTTTGGGAGTATTCACATTCATCAAATAAACCCCGATGTAAGTCCGTCCATAGACGGAGGCCTGCAATCCCACATCCAGTCCCAGTGTGGCCGCACTGCCCAGATTGCCATATTCCAGAGATTGCCCCAGCGTCCAGTAATAGCCCTTTACGGAGTACCCAATGGCTAGGCTGGAATGAATATCTTTCAACAGGAAAAAGCCGTGGGAAAACTGAAAGGTATATTCGCCGGAAATTTGATTGCCTTCGTAATTGACGCCAAAATATTCGAATCCCAGGGAGACGGTTCCGAAATTTCGGGAAAGGGGGTACACACCGGAACCAAATACGCTGGTGAGGAACGGGGCATTAAACAACCGCAGGTAGGAGCTTCCCACCTGCAGGCGCTCCACCCGGCTCAATCCGGCGGGATTGTAGAAAGCCGCCCAGACATCGTTGGCCACCGCCACACCACTACCCCCCATGGCCGTAAACCGGGCACTGGGAAAGCGATCACTAAACAGACCGGCATGCAGCATCGCCGCATGCATCCAAACAAATCCCGCTAAAATCATCACCCAAAACTGTTTCATGGCTTGCCTATCGCTTAACGTGGTTTTTCTGAAAATCTTGCCCTCGTTTGAAGAACCCTTCATGGTTTGCCCTGCCTTCTTCGAACCCAACCGCCGCCTGCAGGTGCCATTCCGGATTTTCCTACTTTACGGCGAGCGGTTCAACACCGTGCCAACAACAATGGGCACCATCCGGGTGCGCTTTTCGCTCCGAATGGGTTCCACCACCTCCAGGTGGCAGATGTACGTTCCCAGTGGTACCAGATCCCGCAAATCGTTGCGGCCATCCCAGTAAACGGTGCGTTCGATCAAACGGGCGTCTTCATCCACCAGAGTGGTAATCAACCGCCCGCCCAGATCAAATATCCGCAGGGTCACCCGGTTCCCCACCGCGCTGGCATTGTACCGAATGGCAATCTTCTCTCCCCGTTCAGGCACAAAGGGGTGAGGCGGCACCCACAAATTCACATTGGCCAGCGATGGCCGATAGTTCTCGTCGCGAACGACTTGATCCCGGTAGCCCGGCAGGATTTGATAATTGGCCACATTATTCCGATCCACAAACACGCCCCCAACACCGGTAACGAACAGGGCATCGTTGACGCTAAAAAAGTCCACATCAATACCCGTGGTTCCCCAGATACGCACCGTGATGCCCCCGCTGCCATCATTCACCACCACATTGTAATCGAATGGTGGGGATGAGGAAGTGGTGTACTTGTCCGTGACCACCCCATGCACCTGAATGTAGGTACCGTCCCAGCGGGGATCGTTGGCATTGCGGGTGCTTAAATAAAAGGGTTCCGGCAAGTCCGCCAGCGAATCCAGAACGGTTACCTGAATGGGCTCCAGCTGGGTTGTCTGGCGATATTCACTGACCACCCCGGAAACTCGCAGTCGATAATAGCGTCGGAAAACGGTGGTGTCGGGAGGTTGGGGACTGCTGATCTGAATTCCCCTGCGGGAGGCATCCTGCAGGTAGGCTGCCGTGCGATCGGTGCGGAGTACCCCCGCCCCGATGGTCATTACCCCCTCTACGGTCACCGGTTTTTCCAGAAAGTAGCCGGAATTCAACTGCAGGTCAAAGATCTGATACACGGGATTCCGCCCCACCTGAATACGGGGACTTTCCGCGATAAACCGCGGCACTCCCCCTTCCACGGCTGTTTTCACCCAGACATAGCTGTAGACTGAATCCGGCGGGCTGCTCATATTTCGGAACGTCAGGATCACATTATCGGTGGCGGTGATCTGGGCACCCGTCACTTCCACAAAGCGTTCGTCAAATTCCTGCACAACCCGATAAGCTGCCCCCTCGGCGCCAGAACCGCTCACCTCTAAATCCTCCACCACGTTTGACCATCCCCACCGAACGGGCACATACACCTGTACCGTGTGCAACGTGTCATCCGGCCCACCCCACACCACCACCTGTAAAGCAATCCCGCTGGAATCGGGGCGAACGCTCTGCAAATCGACCCGGGCAAAGCCGCTTCCATCGCCGCGGATCCCTTCACCGGGTTTAAAAATATCGTCTTCGTACCCCAGCAAGATCTGTGCATTGCCCTGGTAAATATCCATGGGGCCACGAACGACCACCGTATCCTCTACATTATAAGGCGAGAGGTCAATGCCCGTGGAATTCCACACCCGCACCAGACAGGGCCCGCTGCCATCGTCTATGTTCAGGTTTACTCCGCTACCGGCTGTGTACTTCTGGGTAATCCGACCCTGCACTTCAACAAAGGTGCCTTCCCATTTCACATCGGTGGCCTCCAGGGTCTGCAACTTCAACGGCGGCGGCAATGGCACGTTTTCCTTCAAGACGGTCAGGGTGTAATCGGTAATTTCGGTGACGCCCTGATATTCGTCGACCACTCCACTGATGATCACCAGCCGACCGCGTTTGAGTCGGGAATCCACCTCCCCGCTGCGAAACACATTGATGCCATAGCCAGAATTGTCCTGCACGTAGGCGTCCGTCCAGCCGGTGGTCGTAATGCCCGCGCCCAACACTACCACCGCTTTGATGTTCACCTGCTTCCCCAAATATTGATCCGACAGCAGCTGGATCTCGGAAATGGGGGTTAACACGATGCCTTCCCCCACAACGATCCGGGGACTGTTTTTAATCGGCGCCAGCACCCCGCCCCACACCGCCGTCTTCACCTGAAACACGCTGGTCACATGGCTATCCGGGGCATTCAGATGGAACAACCTCACCACACCTTCCTGGCCCGCTCCAACCTCGGCACCGGTAATAACAATCGACCGCCCCTCGATCTCTGATCGGGCGCCGCTGAGTCCCGCTCCCTCCAGGGACACATCGTTCACGTCAAAACTCCATTCCCACAGCTCCGGAATCCAGATGGAAATCGATTCCAGAATATAAGGATCCTCCGCCTGAATGGTGAATGTCAGAGACACATCCGTGGCTCCTTTGGCAACCGAATCGGGATCCACCGTCACCACGCCGGTTCCGTCTCCCGGACGGGATTCCCGGACGATCAGATCCTCCTGGTATGCCAGCAAAATCTGGGTGTTTCCCCGGTAAATATCCAGCGGGCCACGAATGGTCACCGTCTTCCCAACCTGCGCTTCCGAGAGATCCACACCGGTGGAATTCCACACCCGCACCGTACATTCCCCGCTACCATCATTGACCACCAGATTGGTGCCAGATCCGGCCACATATCGGCTGGTAATCTCTCCGGTCACCTCCACAAAGGTACCTTCCCGTTCCACATTGTTCGCCTGCTGGGTGGTCAATTTTACAGGAGGCGGCAGGGGCTCATTGGTGCGGATCACGGTTACCGAATAATTGGTAATCTCAGTCACTCCCTGGTAATTTTCAACCGTTCCGGTAATTTCCACCAGATTACCTCGAACCAGCTTGGGATCCACCGATCCGGGTCGGTAAATATTTATCCCGGCATTGGACGTATCCTGCACATACGCATCCGTCCAGCTGGTGGTGGTAATGCCCGCACCCAACACCACCACGCCGCGGATGGTCACCTGTTGATTTAAATATTGGGATTCGTTCTGCTGAATCTCTGCAATGGGAATAACTTGTGCCCCGCCTTTTAACAGCAGGAAAAACACCAGCCAGAGGGATGGCCACAACGGCTGTCGCATCCTCATAAGTAAAACCTCTCGAAATGATCGTGAACGTGTTGAGACCCGAGACGCATTTCAATTATAGGAATAAAATTTGAAATTGTCAGGAAAAAAATTATATTCCCCTCATCAAAATTGGGAAAGGAACAGCCATGACGATAGATCATTTCAGGCAGCTATTGACTTATGAATGGTGGGCGATTGAACAGGTGCACAATGCACTGACACATTTACCGGAAATTCCGGAGCGGGCCGGGGAGATTTTCATGCACATCTTGCGAGCCCACGAAATCTGGTACCTGCGAGTGACCGGACAGCCCGTCCACCTGCCCCTCCATCCCGAACCGTTCGAACCCCGGCGTAGCGAGGTAACCCAACGCCGCATTCAACAAAATTGGGAAGAATTTTTCAGCCACCTTTCGGAAGAGGATCTATCCCGGCCGATTGCCTATCAAAACAGCAAAGGCCAATCCTTCGAAAACCCCATGCGGGACATCCTGCAACACCTGTTTCTGCATTCGGCCTATCACCGGGGGCAGATTGCCCTTCTGTTGCGAATGAGTAAACACCATCCACCCGCAACCGATTATATCCTGTACGTTCGATCTTAAACAGAGGAGCCGTTTCTCATGACCATTTTGTCACGTGTAAATAGATGGTTCATTCTGGGCAGTTTCTTGTTTTTCTTTGCCGGCTGTGCGTCCTTCACCACGTTTCAAACCCCGGAAGTGCTGGAAGAAGGGGAACTCAGCATGGGCGTTGGTGGCGCCGGACTGATTTTGATGGAAGAGTCCGGCCCCGTGGTGGGCATCGGTTCCACCGATCTGTTCGCCCGATACGGCCTGGGCGCCAACACCGATGTGGGGCTTAAAATCTCTGGCATCATCCCTTTCATTGTGCTGGCCGGGGATATCAAACATCAATTGTGGAAGAAACCCATCGCTCTATCGCTGGATCTGGGAGCCTCCTACTTCGTACTGGATGACTACCAGACGTTTGGACTCTATCCCATGATTCTGGCCGGGGTCAAACCATTCTTTGCCGGCGTCCGATTAACCCACCTCATCATCAGCGATGCCAGCAATACAATGGGCTTTCCATTCTATTCTTCCAGCGATGCCACCACCGCCACCATTCCCAGCGTGGTGTTGGGATTGTACATCGGGAACCGATTTCAGGTTATCCCGGAAATCAATTATTACTTAAACACCACGGGGGACGCGTTCATCTTCTTTGGGATGGGCATTCAGTACAAATGGGGCGGCAAAAAAGAAAAAAAGTAAACACCGGTTTTCACGCACGATTTCATGAATTGCGACAAACCCAGATAATGCAATAAACCGCGAATCACACGAATGAAACCAGGACTTATCTACAAAACTGCAAATAAACCCCAAAACAGATTTTCATCCAGATAGAATCCAATGTATTTTTATTTGCGTTCATTCGCGTCATTCGCGGTTCAGGGGGTTAAATCACCCGCAGCAGAAACGCTTTTAAATATTCACTTTCTGGATGGTAAATATCGATCGGATGATCCGCGGGATGACTATATTTCCCCAGAATCTGGACATCCCGTTCCGCATCCCGCGCGGCCGAAAAAAGCACTTTTTGAAACAGATCCCATTCCATATAGTGTGAACAGGAGCAGCTCAGGATCAATCCATCCGGCAGGATTTTCTGAATGGCCAGCCGATTTATATCCTTGTACCCCCGGGCACCCTTTTGAATATGCCGCTTCTTTTTAATAAAAGCCGGGGGATCCAGAATGATGAAGGAAAAGTTCCGGGACATTTCCCGCAAGTAGTCAAACACATCGGCAACCACAAATTCGTGCTCCTCCGGACGTAACCCGTTCAGGCGGAAATTTTCCCGTGCCAGTTCCAGCGCGCCTTCGCTAATATCCACAGAAACCGTTCGGGCACCGTTCAGGGCGGCATACACACTGAATCCGCCCGTGTACGAAAAACAGTTCAGCAGCTCCACCCCCGGCTGCACCAGCTTGCCAACCCGCAGGCGATTCTCTCGCTGATCCAGAAAAAAACCGGTTTTTTGACCATGCACCACATCCACCCAGAACTTGACGCCGTGCTCCTCGATCTGAATACGATCCGGGATCGTTCCCCAGAGCACCTCCCGCACCGGTTGCAACCCCTCATCTTCCAGGGAAACCGATTCGCTGCGCTCCAGTATACCCTCAGGCGCTACCAGTTCTTTCAACAGCTCTATCATCACCGACTTGAGTCGGTACATGCCCAGTGAGCTAATCTGAACCACCAGATAATGCTGGTAGCGATCCACAATCAGCCCCGACAATCCGTCCGCATCGGAATTGATCAACCGGTACCCATTGCTGAAACGCGCCAGGTATTTTTCCCGAAACGCCAGTGCCCGCCGAATCCGGTGCCTGAAAAAGTCCCGGTCGATGGGCACATCTTCAAAACTTAAAACACGGGCAAAAATTTTTGATCGGGGATTGATGAAGCCTTTGGCCTGAAACTGATCGTCAAACGAGTGGATCCTCACAATGTCTCCGGGTTCAAACTCCCCCTCCACCCGTTCCACCGCACCGGAAAACACCCAGGGATGAAAATTATTGACCGACTTAGCCCGTCCCTTTTTCAAAATGATGCGTGCAGCAACATTTTCGAACGTTTCCATCATCCTCCCCAATACTCCCGATTTGCGAGCATAAAATATAATCATTTTTACAGAATTTCAAATCCCCGGGCTTCAATCTTTCATATAGTAAATTCAGAAAAACGGCATTAAATTAGGATTCCACGTAAATCTGGAGACGTTGAATGAACAGGCAATTCAGATGGTTCATCGGGATGCTGGTGATTGGACTGCCCCTCTGGGTGCAGGCTCAACTCGATTTCCAGAGCCAGCTCTACGAGGCACGAGACAAAGTTCTACCCGCCCTGGTGCATGTGGAACCGATCGTGTCCATTTATACATCCGGAGAGAAACAACACACCGTCGTCACCGGCAGCGGGGTCATCTTTTCCCGAGAAGGCTACGTGCTGACCAACCACCACGTGGTTGAGAACGCCGAGAAAGTCTGGTGCACCCTGTCGAATAAGGAGCGCATTACCGCGGTGGTGGTGGGATCCGATCCCTCAACGGACATTGCGGTGCTTCAGTTGAATCTGGGTGAGCTGAAAGACAAGGGTTTCCAGGTACCCATCGCCACACTGGGTAATTCGGATAGCCTGCAGGTGGGGCAGATTGTGCTGGCACTGGGCAGCCCGCTGGGATTATCCCGTTCCGTCTCCATGGGGGTAATCAGTTCCATCGACCGATACTTCCCGGATCAGGGTTCCATGATTTCCCCCTACAATCTGTGGATTCAGACCGATGCCGCGATTAATCCGGGCAACAGCGGTGGCCCGCTCATCAATCTGATGGGGGAAGTCATTGGCATCAATGCCCGTGGCGTGTTCCTGGCCGAAAATCTGGGATTTGCCATTCCCATTAACCTGGCCAAAGAGGTGGCCAATAAAATTATCGCCGGTCGGACAGTCAAGCGGGCCTGGATCGGGATTGAAATTCAGGATGTAAAGGATCTGCGCGAATATCTGGGCAAACCCAATTTTCGAGGCGTTTTACTGGCCCAGGTCGATCCCCGATCGCCCGCCGAGGCCGCCGGTCTGAAACCCGGGGATGTGATTCAACAAATCGGGGATCAACCCGTTCATGCCGAATTTGAAGAAGACCTGCCGGCCATCCGGAAAATCATTGCCGACCTGCCCATCGGTGAGAAAATTCCCTTCCAAATCTGGCGAAACGGGAAAACCAAAACCATTTACGTGAAGACGGTGGAAGAACCGTTCAAGCGAGGCTCGGAATTTGAAGCCCGCGCCTGGGGGCTGGTCGTCAAAAACATTGACCGGGACGTTTACCGAATACAGATGCTTTCCGATTTTTACGGGGTGTACGTTACCGGTGTAAAATCCGGTGCCGCCGCGGATCAGGCGCACATCCGCAACGGCGATGTGCTGCGAAAAATTAACGGGGAGCTGGTAAAAGACGTGGCCACATTCCAGGAACTGTACACCAAACTGATCAAAGAAAAAACCGTTTTTGTGGAACTCATCCGGAATGGATATCCCTACTTTACGGTCATTAAACAGGACAACTTACCATGAGGAGGGGGATTTTCACCATGCGACCCATTACCGCTTTTGTACTTTTCGTCCTGACTCTGGGTACTGTCGCTCCCTTGCCGGGCAACGATGCAAAATCGATTTTCAACCACTTTCGTCCCCGTATCTGCCTGGTCAGCTATTACCAGAACATTGCCTCGCAATCCCGTATTGGATCGTTTTTCAAAGTCAAACAATACCGCATTGGCATCATCGTGAACGATCGGGGACTGATCATGGTCAGCAGCGATGTGTATCCCCTCTCGCTGGATATCATTTCCAGTGGGGGCGCTTCTTTTTTCTCCGGGGAACCCACGGACTTTAAAGTAAAGCTGCACAACGGGAAGGAATACGCAGCCGAATTCATTGGAAAAGACGACATGGCCCGGGTGGCCTTCATTCAGATTTCCGAAAAACTGCCCGAACCCCTGCCGTATGTTGATTTCGCCAGCACGGATTCGCTGGCTATCGGGGATACGATTTACCTACTGGAATTGCTGGGCAAACGGTACGACTTTCAGCCCATTTTCACCCCCCTGATTATTAACGCGGTTATCCCGCAGCCGAAAAAGAAATACCTGGTAAACAATTACATTCCCGCGCTGTCTTCCTGTGGACTGGTTATCGACGCGCAGGGTCGGGCGGTAGGCATTACCCTGAAGAATCAGATGGATGTGGGATTCCACACACCATCGGAATTCGAAGAGTTGCGAAAAGACTACCTGGAAATTGCTCCATCAGAATGGTTCCAAAAGCTCATCGAAACGCCACCGGTTCTGGTGAAGTCCGTACACCGGGGAAAGGCCTGGATGGGGATCCGGATGCAGGCATTGACGCCGGAGCTTAAAGCGTACTGGAATGTTCCGGCAGAAGGTGGCGTGGTGCTCAACCGGATTTACCCGGATTCTCCCGCGGAACGGGCCGGGTTAAAGATCGGGGACATCATCCTGGAAATCGATGGAAAGGCGCTGGATATTCAGCGGGATGAAGATCTGGATCGTTTCCAGGCACTGGTGCGCCAGTTGCCTCACGACGCCACCGTCTCGTTAAAAATTTTCCGCAAGGGAAAGGTCATCCAGAAGTCGCTCCAGCTGGAAGCCGCTCCACCAGCCATCGATCTGGCCGCCAACTACCAGATCCCCCAGATCGGCATCGAGGTGCGCGAACTGACGCGCGATGTCCTGTATGAAAACGATCTGCCGCTGGATCTGGAAGGGGTTTATGTGTATCGGGTGGATCGGGCATCGCCGGCAGGATTGGGAGGACTGGAAATCGGAGACATCATCCTGCAGGTGAATTATCAGAAGGTGAAAAACCTTCAGTCCTTCCGGAAGCTAATCGACGGCATCCTGGCGGAAAACCCAAAGAAAATCGTCTTCTTTGTACGCGACCAGAAAAAGACCCGTTTCGTGTTTGTGGATGTGCACTGACGGCCGGTCATTCACCGGGTGAATCCCCGAATGGCGGGTGAGCGACATTCCGGTAAGACATCCATCCATGTCGGGGCTTTTCCCTGTTAAGGACACCGTCGAATTGCCTGTTTCGGAGCAACCCCAACCGGCAGTATGCCGGATAAAATGTGCAGAGGTTCGCCTGAACGATAAGCCTGAGTGAACAACTATCGGGAAAGATTGCCATGCCGTACACGTACGCATATCCCCGTCCCATGGTCACCGTGGATGTGATTTTAATTCAGGCAGGGGAAGCAGACGCCGAAGTCCTGCTCATCCAGCGAAAGCATCCGCCGTTTCAAAATCGGTGGGCATTGCCGGGCGGATACGTGGACATTGAGGAGCCACTGGAGGCAGCGGCGCATCGAGAACTGGCGGAAGAGACCGGCGTGGCAAACCTGCCTCTGGTTCAGACGGGCGTTGCCGGGGAACCCGGCCGTGATCCCCGGGGCCGTACCATCTCCGTAATCTTCACGGGATTCGTTCCCCGGCACCAGAAGATTTCGCCTGCCGGTGGAGACGACGCCCGCCAGGCGCGCTGGTTTGCCCTGAAGCACCTCCCACCACTGGCTTTCGACCATCAACAGCTGCTGCACCAGCAGCTCACCACCATTCGGTTTTGTGCCCTTTACAAACTGTGGCTGCTGGAATTTCTGCGTCCCCAGCCGTTTACCATAAAGGACGTTCAACAGCTGCAATCGCTTCTCATCGGGGATGTCTGGTCACCCGCCGTATGGGAAGCCGTGCTGATGCACCTCCCATTTTTAACCCGTGACGGGAATACCTTTCTCTGGAAAGACACAGCCCCTCTTTTTTCCTGCTCGGATGTATTCTGGATGGAATTCTGGGGGAAGCGTCTGTCGCAGAACCTTATTTAGCCTGAGTTTGACAGCAAACCCTCCATAGACGATCATTTTTGCTTGAAAATGCAAGGGTTTTGGCCGTTTTTTTCAAAACGCTGTAGTCT
>JAADJD010000005.1 GCA_013150955.1 Calditrichota bacterium | reverse complement strand
TCATTCTCATTAGATCTGTAGAATTGATTAAAAAAGCATATTGCCGTACTCAATCCCAATATGCATAGAAGGACCCAAATAATTTTCTTTCTCACCTTTCTTCACCACTCCTTATTTGAACATGAGCAGGAGCGATGGCAGCCCCTGCAAAATTTAATTCCTCAATTTTCAATTTGTGTGAAACATGTTACCCGAATACCACCTGGGCAATCTATCTGCGCACACATAATGGAACCGCCAATGCAGCCCATACCGGTATAGGAAACTTTCTAAAACCGTTTACTTTACGAGAATTTATGCAATTCGCCGAAATCATCGAGAAAATTGATAATGGAATTCATAATATTTTGTTATAATTATAATTCCATATAGTCCCCGTTCACCACGCATTCACATAGCACAATTTAGCCCAAATAATGCATTAAACCGCGAATCACACGAATAAAACTAAAAATATCCACAAAATCACAAATAACCCAGAAACAAAACCTCACCCGGATACCATCCAATGTACTTTATTTTTATTGGTGTTCATTCGTGTGATTCGTGGTTCTAATGCAGAATCTGGGTTTAGCGAGTCATGTGAACCCTGTGCCAGCATCTCGTTCCTATCAGCACAGAAAAAATCTGCATCCCAACTGAAAAGATCCTGGACAACAATTTTACGCCTGTGAAGTACACAGAGCACCAGTCCTTTATTGACTAAGCCTATCCCCCGGCGCCATACCTCTTTACTTCCAAAATGTACTTAAGTAGGCCAGAAGCTTCTGAAAATCCTCCAGGGTTTCCGGTAACCGATGCTCCATCACGATGCGCGCCCGTCGCGTATCGTAAACAAAAAAATAAGGCGATGTGTACGACCAGTTAACGCCTAATAACCGGAGCTGCTCCGCCGATATGCGCGGGTAATCGCCAAGCTGCAGGCTGGATAATACCTGTGGCAGCAGACTGTCTTCCCTGGATTGCACGAACACCACATCAAAGAAACCGTCTGGAATTTCCTGCTGAAACGCAGGCAATAATTCCAGCGGCTGAAAGCAGGAGGGACAATCGTTAGAAGAAATGTGAATCAACAACACGTATTGATGCGATTCGAACAGGGGCAAATTGTTCTTCTGCGATGGCTCTTTCTCACAGGCAAACATCCCGATAAAAACCATCGCCGTAAAAAGAATGATCTTCTCAGGACGGAAAATGCAATTCATATACCCCGATTCGGCGATTGTTCGGTTCATCGGTTTCAAGGAGGTAAAGCTGGCCATTCCGAACCCCCAGAAGACTGCCCGGCAATCGATCCATGGGCGGAAGGATCAGCTGCTTATTCGTTAAATCCACCAGCGCAAAGTAGTATTGTCGGTATTTGCGGCTTTCGAATATTTTGAATTTTCCGATTTCGGGCAATTCTTCGGTATGGTAGCTGATCAGTAATCGATCCGGGGAAAGCAGGTACAGCCCGTCCAGATACGTATATTGGGAAAAAATTTTCACTTTTTGCGCCAGGTTGGCGACTGTAACGGCACGATCAATCTGTTTAAACCGTTTTAAACTCAATTGCCAGATCTCACCAAGTGCCCCATTCTCATACACATGCACTTCCGGAACGGCGTAAAAGGCAACATATAACCTGTGGGTAACGGGATGAAAACTCCAGTAAACCGAAGCCAGATTATACAGGTTGAACCGCTTATATATGGGGGGAAACGAAAGCGTCCATTCATCGACAATCTCCAGATCAGGATTGAGAAAGTGGAAGTACTGGATATCCTCCCATTGGTTGCGACCCGCGTACTGGAAGAACGTGATCAAATAGCCATCGTTTATTGCCCGGAGTTCTCCGGGATAAGGATAGCCACTGCGGAAGGATTTTTCGAAATGAAACTGTCCCCTGGCCGTGTAACAGATCAGGCTGAATTTGCTGACATCAAAAATGAAGATTCGTTCGCGGGCCTCTTCTGCAAAGATGGAAATGGGTTCAGAATACTCGCCTGGCCCCCGTCCCCGCCGGCCAATGACGCCAATCCACCGACCGTCTTTTGCATATTTTAAGCACAGCAAATTGGCGCGATCGATCAGGTAAATGAAGTTCTCCCCCATGAAATTGCCATATCCAATCCGCCCAATCTTGTGTTGCGTTTCATCTAAAACAATTTCATCATGTTTGATCAGTTCATAAGGCAGCGTTCGAACTGGCAATGTTAAACGAGATGTAGGGGAAGGGTTCAAGAAATGAATGACACCTACCAGGAGACCCAGGAAACCAATAGATAATAACGGCAATCGTTTATTGAGTTGAAAAAAATTCATTTTAGGTCTGTTGGTGTTCATTTTCACACCTCAACCTTGCTCATTCGCCATTTGAAAATCTATGGTAAAATTCTACCGCCGGACTAACGGTTATCAAATCCATCAACGGATCTATAAAAAGATATATCCGTTTGTCCTTTCCCTTTGCCTTCCAGATCAAACAATAATCACGACAAAATTTACGAACCCCAAAGATATTTAATGCAAAAGACACTTCCTGCCATTATCGATATTCATTATCAACCACACGCTACATTGATTCATAATCATCGACAAAAATCTATTGTTTTACAATTAATACATCTGGTGTCGTTTGCAAAATGAATAAACCCCACCCCGGTATTTCACTTTCCCGGGGTGGGGCAAATGTCGGGACTATGGCGTGACTATGATGTCGTCCAGGCAGTCTCCGGGTGGTGGAAAACAATCGCGACGATCGTCAAAAAAGGTCCGATTCCATCCGCCGCTATCTTCTCGCGCATCCAGGAACGCCAAAGGGGTGGCAATCAAAGCAGTGAATATGATGAAAATAATCAAATATCGCTTCATGGGTGGGCTCCTTTATTATCGGTTTTTTTCAACTAAAAACCCAATCCTCCGGTCTGCAGGCGGTCCCCTTTCAGATAAAGCATATAAATCCAGACCATCCAGCAAACGGCCACAACATAACCACCGAAAAACCGTACCCGAACCCGGTTCCCACCAATATCCAGTCCGATGAATACCATTCTTTCTGCAATAGGGTATAGTATTCCCCTGTGGATAAACATTTACCATGCGATGCCCCAAATGGGTTCACACCCAAAAACTGATTTTTCAAGAACCTTGCATGAAATAAGGTGGGAGTCCCTTCCTATCCCTTCCCTTGAAAACTGCATGTATATTAAAAAAGCCGGAATTTTTTGTCAATATCTATCTTTCACCAGGTTGTTTTTTTTTAACCCGGCTTATACATTCGCCTACGAATTACACGAATTAACACAAATAAAACAAATAAAATACATTGGATTGTATCCGGGTGTGGTTTTGTTTCTGGGTTTATTTGTGATTTTATGTATATTTTCGGTTTTATTCGTGAGATTCGCGGTTTATTGCTTTTTCTTGTTTGATTCATAATCCGGGATAAGTGCAGAGGAGATATTGGGGAGATGGCCCTGGGATCACGGCTCTAACAAACCATGAATAGACGTCAGGCGCACCTCTTCCGATATCCCAATGCCGTTGCGTTTTTTCCAGCACGATCATTCCAATAAGTGGCTGACTGAATATGGAATTGCGTGAAAAATTTGGAATTCTAACGCCACACTTCTATATTTGGCTATATTGGAATATAGCCAAGGGGGAGTAATTTTACGCATGAAACAGATCATACCACCCTTCTTGCTGGAACGGGTCGCCCAACGGTTTAAAATCCTCAGCGAACCGCTTCGTTTGCAAATACTGAATTTGCTGATGGTGCACGGGGAAATGTGTGTCTCCGAACTGGTGGATGCGCTGAGGCAAAATCAGGCCAATGTTAGCAAACATCTGAATCTTATGGCCAAAGAGGGGATTTTGACCCGACGGAAAGAAGGGTTAAAGATATATTACAAAATCCAGGATCCCAGCATACAGGGCATTTGCATGCTGGTTTGTGGACGCCTGAAAGATGAGGCCAAAGAATTGCACGAGCTCCTGAAGGCAGAGGAAAAGCGCGAAGAGTAATTCCCGGCCGTTTTTTTTGCGTATCCCATAGCTGAGTTTCCGTGCCCTTCCGCCATCCTTGCTTTTTGAAAAAGGCCGGCCCTTTCACTCGACCAGTTCATCTGCCAGCGCATAGGGAGAGATTTTGTTTTCGATCAGATCGGGCAAACGTTTTTCAAGTTTTTGCCGGCGATCCCGGGTCCAGAATTTTTCTTTCAATCGTTCGGTCACCATCTCCTGCACTTTGTGAATCAGCCGTTTCCGCCGTCGGGCTTCCAGAAGGCCATTTTTGTGCAAAAACTGATAATGCCGTTCAATTTCCGTGAGCAATGCGTCCACTCCCTCTCCCCGGGAGGCCACGGTCAAATAGATCGGGGGTTTCCATCCCTTTCCTTCCCCATCCGGTCGCAGTTGAAGCATCAACTCCAGTTCCATCTTAATCCGATCCGCTCCTTCCCGATCGGCTTTGTTCACCACAAAGATATCGGCAATCTCCATTAAACCGGCTTTCATGGCCTGAATGGCATCGCCACTCTCTGGCACCAGCACCACGATGGTGGTATCGGCGGCTTCGGCTATGTCCAGTTCGGTTTGTCCCACCCCCACGGTTTCGAAAATAATCACATCCTTTCCGGCGGCGTCCAGGATGTCGGCCACTTCCTGGGTTCGTCGGGCCAGACCTCCCATGCTGCCGCGACTGGCCATGCTGCGGATGAACACTCCGGGATCGGTGGCAAATTCGGCCATGCGGATGCGATCGCCCAGCACCGCTCCGCCGGTGAAGGGGCTGGTGGGGTCCACGGCCACAATCCCCACGGTTTTTCCCTGTTGACGGAAGCGCCGGGTCAGCTGAGCGGTCAGGGTGCTTTTTCCCGCACCTGGCGGACCGGTAATGCCAATCCGATATGCGCGCCCGGTCCGGGTATACAATCGATCCATAATGTCGCGCGCTACCGGGGCTTCGTTTTCGACCAGACTCATGGCCCGGGCAATGGCCTGAATCTGTCCCTGCTTCACGTTTTCCACCAGATCCGCAATCGGTGTCATTCCCTTACGTACTCCCTTTTCCTTTGGCTTTGGCATGGTGCTCGATTTCCTGTCAACTCATTCGTTCAACCTGTCCCAATCCGGCGGCAAAATTAACCGATTCCGTTCCCAAAAGCATCAGATTTTCAAAATTTCATAGCAAATGTGTTCCAGTTGTTCCAGGTGGTGCATCAGATTGAACCGGACTTCCACCATTTGTCGGGCTTCCCGGGCCAACCGTTTGCGTTTTCCGGCATCGCCGGCTAATTTGAACATGGCATTGGCCAGGGCAGGGGCATTGTCCGGTGGCACCAATAATCCGTTTCGGTTGTGCTCGATGATTTCGGGAATACAGCCGGAATTGCTTCCAATGGGCACCGCTCCACAGGCCATGGCCTCCAATAATCGCCGGGGGAAAATGTCCCCGGTTCCCAGCTGGATAAACACGTCAAACACATTGGTTTGTTCGTACCGCTCCCGCTCCTGGCGACACACCACAACCATCTCCTGCAGTCCCTGTTGAAAAACCCGGGTGCGCAACCGTTCGACGTGCTGGTGGGAGGGGGTTTCCGTTTCCAGCAGCAGCACAAATCGCAACCCGGGCAGCTTTCGGCTCACCAGAGCGGCCGCTTCCAGAAACAGCACGTGCGGGTGCCATTCCGCCGACGATACCGCCATTCCAATGACCACTTCATGAGGCTGAATGCCGTAATATTCCCGCCAGGTATCCCGCAATATGGCATTGGGATAAAACCGGCGCAAATCGACTCCCGGGGGTAGATGGAAGAGCGGGACGGATGCGTGAGGCCATGCTTCACGAATCTGGCTGGCCAGCTGGCGGGTGGGTACCAGGATGGCATCCACCTGTGATAGCCACCAGGAACGGTAAGCCCGGGACAGGTCGGGGATATCCCCCGGCTGCACCTGCCAGACCACCTTCCCGAAGCCCGCCAGTTTTTTGGCCAGAATGGCCGGAATCAGGTCCCCGGGACGATGCACGCGCACCACATCAGCGTGGGAATTTCGGATGAGATTGGCCAGACGCCAGACGGTGCGGGGGACTCCCATTAAACCTGCCGTTGCAATGGGCTCCACGGGCAGATCCGCTTCCTGAAGCCGATGCTCCAATGGACTTCCCGCAGCGGCAATGGACAATACAACATGTCCCCTTTCTTTCAAATATTGCCCCATGTGAATCAATTGAAGTTCACGCTCCCCCAGCTGGCGATGGAAACAAACCTCCAGTATATTGATGCATCGGTGGGTGCGGGGCAATGGAAAGACATCGATGCGTTTGGCTTCAGCAAAGAACATCTCGAACATGGAATGCAATCCCCCTTTTTCAAAGTCCGGTGGAACCGGACATAATCCATTTAAGCAGGCAACTTAATAAAGCCACTTAAATGAAAACGGCTGTGATCCAACCCGAATGTTTCAACTTTTTCAAAATTTTTGCCACGGTGAAATGTAACGGCGGGATTCCAAAAATGTCAACCGGAATTCTTACCTTCAAAGAAGTGACCGGCATTGCTGCGTGCCCCTCTGGACAGAATGGGGGAAAGTTAGAAGATGCTTCTTGCCGCATATAATTCTGATCATTATGGAGTGACATCACCGGCAACCGGGAGAGGAGGTCTCCGATTCTTCAGCCGGTGCCATTGCCCGTTTATCCCGAATAATGCATTAAACCCAAAAAGTGCAATAAACCGCGAATCACACGAATGAAAATAAAGCATATCCACAAAATCGCGAATAAACCCTGGAACACATTTTCATCCAGACACAATCCAAAGTATTGTATTGGTTTTATTTGTGTTAATTCGTGTCATTCGTAGGCTATTGCTTAATCTGGGATTATTTATTTGTTTTAATTCGTGTAATTCGTAGGCTACTACATAATCTGGGTTTATGATTGCAGTAACTTTAGAATGTGCCATCTCACCTGATGTACCAGATCCGGTAGCTTTCGCCGCAGGGAGGGCGAAAGGGTATTGGCGACCCGATAGGGATCCTCTATTTCAATACCCAGGATATGCACGGTTTGGGGAAACGGAATGCCCATTTCTTTTGCCAGCAGAGCCATCTCCGGCAGACCCACCTGATGGCATCCACAGTAAGGCAGCGCCGCAAAATCCCGCAGGCTGAAACGATGCACCTGCCCCTCGTATCCTTTTTCCGTCTTCACACTGTCCACAATGACGGCACGCTCGTAACCAGAAAGAAAATCCAGCAGACTCAAGCCCATTTCCTCGGTCACATACACATCCGCAAAGGGCAGGATATCGGCCTGCAACCGTTCGATCACATATATTCCAATGCCATCGTCTCCGTGCATGGTGTTGCCCAGTCCAAGCACCACATTTGGCTGTGGATTGCTCATGACGACTTCTCCAGAACGTTTTACCCCATATCATTCCAGATAATGCATGAAACCCAAATAATGCATGAAACCGCGAAACACGCGAATGAACACAAAAGATATCAATAAAATCACGAATATACCTTGAAGCGAATATTCATACAGATCTAATACAGATCTAAATCAATGGATTTTATTGTTTTTATTTGTGTTAATTCGTGCAATTCGTGGTCTAAAGCATAATTTGGGTTAAACCGCGAAACACATGAATGAAACCCAAAAATATCTACAAAATCGTGAATAACCCCCGGAACACATTTTCATCCAGATACAATCCAACGTACTTTATTTGTTTTATTTGTGTTAATTCGTAGGCGAATGCATAATCTGGGATAATTCCAACCCATCCATTCAACCGCCAGCCGGTCGGGCAGGCAGCACGTGGCAGATTCTAACCGTTCCCTTTGTCTGTCCCATTCCAACTTCACGATCGGTTCAGGCCAACATTCTCAATTTCCCGGATGACCTTTCCACGTTGATCGCGGATGCGGATTTTAAAAGCAAAATGTCCCGGCAGCGAATGGGTACCACAGGCATGGCAGGGATCGTAAGCCCGAAAGGCCATTTCCACCATGTTCAGGATCCCCTCATCCACCTTTCCATCGTGAATCCAGTGCCGGGCGGCCTTGTCCACGGACATGGCAATCCGTGCGGCATTATTCTGAGTTGCCACAAGCAGATTGGCTTTTTGAATCAATCCGTTTTCGTCCGTCCAGTAATGGTGAAACAACGTGCCACGAGGGGCCTCCACCACTCCCACGCCTTCCCGCGGGACCGTCTGGGGGACGGTTCGAATGGTATCGGACAGGATGCTTTCATCCGAGGCCAGCTCCAGGAACCGTTCCGCGGCGTACATGATTTCCACCACGCGCGCCCAGTGCATGGCCAGGGTGTGATGCACAGGTTTCCCGCCCAGGGTGCGGAACATTTCTTCGTAAGCTGCCTGCGCTTCCGGGGTGGCCATGCCGTCAGCAACATTCAGACGTGCCAGCGGGGCCACGGCATAAACGCCCGACGCCTCTCCATCCACAAATCCCTTCCAGCCAACATCTTTCAAATACAGGAATTTAATGTATGTCCAGGGCTCCACATGCTCGGCCAGATGTCTGGCATATTCCTGAGCCGGAAAACGCAGAAATTCCTTTCCATTTGGATCCACCACCCGAATCACGCCATCGTAAAAATTCACCCGATTCTGCTCATCCACCAGACCCATATAATACGTCCGATGGGTATAAGCATCCGAGGTGATCATTTGCATGTATTCGTCGTTTCCCAGCACAATTTCGCGGAATGCCTGCAGGGTGAAGCGCGCAAAATCCACCGCTTCCCTGGCCACCGCAACAAACTGCTTTTGACTGGATCGATCCAGACCTTTGGTTACCCCACCGGGAAGTGCCCAGACTGGATGGATGACCTTCCCGGCCAGAAAGGTCATCAGCTCTCGAACCTTGCGCCGCATCGCGATCAATCGTTTGCCCGTATCCAGTCCCACCACCTGAATCACCCCCAGCACATTGCGCTGACCTTTATCGGCGCGCGGTCCAACAATGAAATCGGGTCCCCCAAGGATGTAGAAATGCAGCAAATGATCTTCGAACATGAACATGTTGTACAGCATTTCCCGCAATTTCTTTGCGGCAACTGGTGGCTCCACCGCATACAGGTCATCGCAGGCCTTTGCGGATGCCATGTGATGCGCCGTGGGACACACACCGCAAATGCGGGCGGTAATCTGGGGCATCATCTCCGCCGGCTTGCCCTGACAGAACACCTCGAAACCCCTCAATTCCGGTATGGACAGGTAGGCCTTTTCCACGTTTCCTTTCTTATCCAGAAAGATCTCGATCTTCCCATGCCCTTCCAATCGGGTAATGGGATCAATTTCAATGCGTTTGCCCATGGCTGCACCTCTATCTTTCCTGTGAATGGCAAGGTTTGTCATCAAACATCGTCCCAATCCTGCACATATATTGAATGATCGTTATGCCTTTTGCTGTCGGCATCTGTGAAACGACACGGCGCTGCGACTCATTCCAGGGGACATCAGGCTTCGACCTTTTCCTTTCGCGGTCGGGATTCCGCGACTTTTTTACCATTCCGACCGAGCAATTTCTGAAAGAGCAGCGATTTGGGTAAGGAGTACAGGTAGAATGTGCCCAGGGGATCGGGAATGCCCTCGTCCAGAATGCGTTCGATTTCGTGCGGATCGTTGGAATCGATAATCGACGCGACAAAGGACAGGGCTGCCGCACCAAAATCCTGAACGCCATCCAACGGGCCGAAACATCCGGTACAGGGCATACGGCCTTTCACACATAGGGCACCGCATCCGCCACGCGTCACCGGTCCCAGACACACCAATCCCTGAACCAGCAAGCAGGTATTGGGGTCAATCTTTTCCACCTGATGTGGCCGTTTAAATTCTTTTATCCGAATCCCTTCCGCCGGTTTGGTCTCGTTCAGTTCGCATTCGTGGCACAAGGCGTGGGAGGATGCCAGCACTGTTCCCGGAGGCGGCGGCTCTTCTGCCAGCAACTGCGCCAGTGCCCCTTTCACAATCGCCGGGGGTGGAGCACATCCGGGAATGTAATAATCCACATCAATCACCTGATCCAGCGCCCTGACATGCCGATAAAACTCCGGCAGATCAAATCCATGTTCCTTCTTGGTGATCCCGGGATCCGGTTCCACCGAACCGTTAGTTTCCACCGTGGGACCGGAATGATAGTAATAATCCAGGATTTGTTCTCGCTGCACCCCATTGGCCAGACCGGGAATGCCACCCATGTGGGAACAGGCCCCAAACGCCACAATGACCTGCGATTTCCGCCGCAGCAGGTGGACGATTTCTTCCTGCTCGGACAAGCGAACAGCACCATTAATGAAGGTGGCAAAGATTTCCCCATCAGCCATTTTTTCCACATCTTCACGTTTAAAATCCATGGCCACCGGCCAGAAGACAATCTCGATTTGCTCCAGCGCGGCCAGCAGATCCTCGGCCAGATCCACCACCGCTTCTTCGCAGCCGCCACAGGAAGCACACCAGTAAAATCCGACTTTTTTCTTTGCCATGGCTAATCCTCCTCCTTCATCCCCAGGGTGCTTTTTTGAATGGGCGACGGGCTTTCTGCCGCCTGAAAAAGTGGCGCTTCCTGTGCAAACGGGCCCAGCTCGCGTAACGTCTCGGTGAATTCATCCACCACCCGACGTAGCTTATCGGCTTCCGACGCCGAGATCCATTCCAGCCGCAATCGCCGCTCATCAATACCAAATTGCTTTAACAGACGTTTTAGCAGGAGGTACCGTCTCAGGTTCTTGAAATTGCCCTCGATGTAGTGACAATCTCCGGGATGGCAACCACCGATCAACACCCCATCCGCCCCATTCTCAAACGCCCAGAGCACGTGCTCCGGGTGAATCCGGCCCGAGCACATTACCCGTACAATGCGAAGATTGGGGGCGTATTGCATGCGGGACACCCCCGCCAGATCGGCCGCCAGGTAAGTACACCAGTTGCAAAATAACCCGATAATTTTGGGTTCGAACGATTTCATTCTATCTCTCCCATGGCTTTCATGAACCGTGTTTTTCAATCATTCCACCATCAACAGACCCTCAATCTCTGCCATGATCTGTTCGTCCTTGAACAGTTGCTGATGAATGGCCCGGGAAGGACAGGCGCCCACGCAAACGCCACATCCCTTGCAAAGCGCCTCGTTAATCTGCGCCACATTTTCTGTCTCATTAAACGAGATGGCCGAATAGGGACACAGGGCGATGCACACGTGGCAACCGGAGCATTTCCGGGCATCGATCACCGCAATGTTGGGTTCCAGTTCAATAAAACCGCGGTCGACCAGGGACAGCACCTCTCCAGCGGCCGCACCGGCTTGCGCCACCGTGTCCGGAATATCCTTGGGCCCCTGACAGGCTCCGGCAATAAAGACCCCATCCGTGTAGGTCGAGACCGGTGCCAGCTTGGGATGGCGCTCCAGAAACCACCCTTCGGCGGAGCAGGAGATATTGAACAAGCGCCGCAACTCCTCGGCATCCGCACGGGGCTCCAGCCCTACGGAAAGAATCACCATATCCACCGGAATCCGCCGCACCACCCCGATGAGCGAATCCTCTACCCGAATTACCAGCCTGCCGGCTTCCTCGGGATTGATCGTCCAGTCCGTGACTTCGGCCACCTTGCCCCGGATGAAATGGACGCCTTCGTGAAGCAGCTTTTCGTAAAACTCCTCGTATCCCTTCCCCGGTGTACGCATGTCAATGTAAAAATTGTACACCTCGGCGCCGGTGCGTTCCCGAACCAGATGCGCCAGTTTCAGCGAATACATGCAGCACACCCGGGAACACCAGGGATTGAAATTGCGATCCCGCGAGCCCACGCAGTGGATGATGCCCACCGAACGGGGCTTGCGGCCATCGCGGAGCACAATCTCCCCACCGGTCGGCCCGGAGGAATTGACCAGTCGCTCAATTTCCAGGGACGTGTAGACATTGGGATAGCGCCCGTAACCGTATTCGGGAATCCGGGACGCATCGAAGGTCTGAAATCCGGTAGCCAGAACGATGGCACCGACCTGAATTTCCAGGATTTCTTCCTTCTGGGTAAAATCAATGGCATCGCGTCCCACCACCTCGCGACAGGCCTGCTGGCATTTCTTGGGACAGCGGCCGGATTTAAACTCGATGCAGGTTTCCGGATCAATCACCGCCACCAGGGGCACCGCCTGCGGAAAGGGAATGTAAATGGGCTTCCTCAGCCCGATGCCCTCATCAAATTCCGAGGGATATTTGGGCGTCTTGTACACACAATTTTCCACACACACGTAACACCCGATGCACCGATCTTCGATGACGTAGCGGGGCTTCTTTTTCACCTTTACGGTGAAGTTCCCCACGTAACCATCCACTTCCAGCACTTCCGCGTAGGTGATTAGCTGAATGTTGGGATGATCCTTCACCGCGGTCATCTTCGGGGTTAAAATACAGGACGCGCAATCCAGCGTGGGAAAGGTTTTATCGAACTTGGCCATGTGTCCACCGATGGAAGATTCCCGCTCCACCAGATAGACCTTTTTGCCAGCGTTGGCCAGCGTGAGGGCCGCCGTGATGCCGGCAATACCACCCCCCACGATCAGCACGTCCGGATTGACCGGAACCTGCTTGGATTCCAGCGGTTCGTGAAACTGAATGCGGTAAACCGCCGCTTCGATGATCGCCTTGGCCTTCTCGGTGGCTTTTTCGGGATCGTCGGTTACCCAGGACACATGCTCGCGGATATTCGCCATGTGAAAAAGGTAGGGGTTCTGCCCCCCTTCCAGAGTGGCCTTCCGGAACGTGTGCTCATGCAGATGAGGGGAACAGGAGGCCACAATCACGCGATTGATATTCAGCTTCTGGATATCTTCTTTAATGAGCAGCTGGCCGGGATCGGAACACATGTATTTGTACTCCCGGGCCACCACCACGTTGGGCAGGGTTCGGGCAAAGGCCACGACCTCGGGAACATTCACCTTGCCGCCAATGTTGGTACCGCAATGACAGACGTAAACCCCAATTCGGGGAAGGTCACCGTTTCTTCCGGCCATGATTGCCTCCTTCATCTCACCATTTCAAACACTTCCTGGACGGGAACAATATGCTGTTCCAGTCCCAGATGGCTATCCTCTGCCCCCAGGGCATATCCCAGCAATTGAGTGAAATACATGACAGGAATGCCCAGGGACTCGCTGTAAATCTTTTCCACCTTTTCCTGATAGGCATCGAGGTTAAACTGGCACAATGGACAAACCGTGGCGATGGCGTGAGAACCGCGTTTTTTTGCCTCCTTCAGCAGAATGTACACCAGACGCATTCCCACTTCTTCCAACGTACCGGTGAGCGATCCCCCACAACATTTGGTTTTCAGCGGATGATCGATGACCTCGCAGCCCAGCGCCTCCAGCAACCGATCCATGGAGGTGGGATAGGTGGCGTGGTCAAAACCGTTTTTGGGACGAACAATCAGGCAGCCGTAGTACGGAAACACCCGCACCCCATTTAACGATCGCTGTACCCGTTTGCGAATCTCGGCGATGCCCACATCGTTGACCAGCACATCCAGTGGATGGCGGATGCGTACCCGATCGCCATGATAGGTCAATCCGGCCTTCTTCAGCGCATTCAGGATGGACTGGCGGATATGTGCATATTCTTTCATGTACTTCTGCGTCTTGCGCAACACCATGTAACAGGCGCTGCAGGGGGCAATTACGTCGCGGCCGTTTTCTTCGGCAATAGCCAGATTTCGGGCGGCCATGGCCAGCGCCACTTCCTCATCGATGGACATGTACGAGGTGGCGCCACAACAATTCCAGTCCGGCAGTTCTTTCATGGGAATGCCCAGAAGGGCAAACACCTCCAGCAAACTCTTTTCGTAGGAGGCCCCGGTGCCCTTCAACGAGCAGCCTGGATAATAAAAATATTCCATTTACGCCTCCCCATTTAAGTTGGACAGAATGGTTTTCAATTGCCGGGTGTTTTGAATGCGGTCCCGACGCAATGGCAGGCGACGACGGGTCAACAATTTCCATCCCAGAGGCAGCATTTTCAGCAACTTAAAGACGGCCACCCGCCGCCAGACGTTGAAGACCACCCAGAATTCCGCATTGCGTCCGTGGGTCTTCACATAAGTAAAAAACGCCTTTGCCAGTTCGGGAATGGGAAAGTTTTTCGGATATTTCTTTTCCTCGATGGCGTAACGTTTGAGGGCGTACATAATTTCGGTGATGTTCACATTTTGCGGACAGTATGCGGCACAGGCGTAGCAGGAGGCACACAACCAGATGGTTCGGGAAGACAGAACCTCTTCGCGGAAGCCTTCGCGGGTCATGGCAATGATTTTACGCGGGGTGTAATCCATGTAAATGGAAAGCGGGCAGGCAGCCGAACACTGGCCACACTGAATGCAGCTCCAGATGTTTTCACACCCCTGCACGGACATGATTTTTTCCCGGAAGGCGTGATCCAGGTCGGATTCGTATTTAATGGTACGCTGGATGGGGATCATGGTACGCTCCCAATTTGTTATTCATTTCACATTATAATCATCAATGCTTCATCGAGCGTTGCGTACCTGTGGAGCCATTTCGATCAACACAACAGCAGGAATGCGATCAGGAGCGTTCGCGATCCTGATTCCGAAAGGCGCTCAGCCGTCGGTGCGGTACCTCCCCACTCACCGGGCCAGCAGGAGAAATGAAAGGTCAAAATTCGTTTGCGTGTCTGGAGTCGATTTCCGTTTCCCTACACCTGACCGTACATATAGTCGGCGCAAATCCGGCGCGCTTGAGATATTGATAATTATTTCACAAACTCCACTTATAAATTAGTGCATTATTTCACAAAAGTCAATATGCAAACCGATTTTCTCAAACCCGCATGTCCCTACCCGCTACCTGGAAACCGCAATTTTTCCGACAAATCGGGCGATTGTTGAACCGCATTCCATCGATCAGGTAGAACGTATCCACCCTGTTAGCTTTCGCCGCACCGATTGCCAGCGGCGTTTCCAGCTCCAGGCAGGGGCCGTCAGCATTTGCTGAATCAGGGGCAGGCGGCTTTCGGCTGCATCCCGACCCTTCTGGATCAATTCTTCGATCCGATCGAAATCCGCCCAGACGACATTTCCCACGTGGGGTCGAATGATGACATCCGCGGCATGCAATCGTTGACGGGTTAACAGATGGGAGGCAATTTCGTCCACCCGGTACAGGATGTTCAGGGCATTGTCCAGTTTACCAATCCGGTGGATGTCCTTGGACACATCCACGGCAATGACCACATCGGCGCCCAGGTCGCGGACTTCCTGCGCGGGAACGGTGTTGGTGCTGCTGCCGTCCACCAGCAGGCGATCGTCCTTTTCAAATGGTGGGAACACCCCTGGAATGGCTGAACTGGCCCGCACCGCATCGCGCAGGGGCCCTTTCTGAATGAGCACCTCTTCCGCCGCAATTAAATCGGTAGCCACGGCGGCAAACTTGATCGGGAAACGCTCGATGCGGGCTGTGCTGATGGGCGCAAACAGCGCGTCCACCAATTCAGGATCAAAAAAATACGGTTTATTGAAAACCTTGATCAGCGAAAAGTGCAGTTTCAAATAATTAAAAATGTCTTCCAGACCCGCGTCCTCTGGCAACCGAAATCCCTCTTCGCCCATGAAATCCAGTCCCATCTTCTCCACCGCCTCGCTTTTCAACATTTGATAGGCCACTTCCTTCACGGCTTCCACACTTCGGGTCTGCGCATAAACACCCCCGATCACGGCGCCAATACTGCATCCCACAATCACGTGAATGGGAATGCCCTCCCGCTCCAGAACCTGCAACACACCAATATGGGCCAATCCCCGTGCCGCACCGCCTCCCAATGCCAGGCCAATTTTCATCCTTTCTCTCCCGTTTGATACCGGCACAAATTTACCGCTCCACCCCGGTATATCCAATGCCTTTGCAGATTCCACAATCAACTTTTCTTTTGCGGGAGGATTTTGTAATTTGGCGCCATGGTGAAGCGGTTCGTAAACCCAACACACAACCAAAAGAATGAACCGCGGGGAGTGGAAACGGTCATCCAATGGATGCAGGAGATGCCATGACGATCAAGACCTGTGAACAGCCGGAACAGATTGATGCCATTTTCTCCGATAGCCAGCAACAACCCACGCTGGTGTTTAAATTTTCGCCACGATGCTCCCTTTCTTCCTACATGTGGGATCTGTTTCTGGATTTTTTGCGACAGCAAAAAGCCTTTCCCTGCTGGAAAATCGATGTGATCGCACATCGGGATGTATCCCAGGAATTGGCCCGGCGAACGGGCGTAACCCATGAATCTCCTCAGGTGATCATCCTGTATCGTGGAAAGGTGGTCTGGCACGGCTCCCACTGGGATATTGACGATGCGGCCATGAGCCGGGTACTGCAGCGGTATGCCAACGCGTCCTGATCTCCGGTTTACGGATTTTACGGGCAATGGAAAAACAATCGCCAAATCCGTTCGCAAAACCGTTTCCCAGAGAATCAGTCACCATAAAAAATCGTTTTAAAACACAAGGCATATAAGTCCCGGGAATTCTCATGAGTGAACAGAAAGGCAAATCCCCACGAAAAACGCAGCAGGAACAACTGGATGAATTGCTGGACGAAATGAACCAGCTGAACACGGATGTAAAAAATCTGAAGAAAAACCTGCATGAGATTCATCGGAAGGTATTGCCCGATCTGGATCGGCTGGGACTGGATGACCTGTTTCAGCAATTGATCGGTGCCGTGGGGTTCGTTTTTCCCTTGTTGTTCACCGAAGAAATCTGGAAACTGGCGGAAAGTATATCCATTCAGCGGGCATTTTTCCTCATCGGCCTGACCATTCTCCTGGGCTATGTTTTTGTCGGGCGCTCCCGATTGGGAAACATGGCCGAACAAAACCTGGTGGGCATTCCCCTCCGATTAATCACCGTTCTGTTCATCGCGTATGGGGCCACGCTCATCATCATTTACGTCTATGGCCTTCAGGCGTATTACCAGCTGACACCGGCCACTTATTTCAAATCCATTGCGGTTTTTGGGACGTTTAGCGTCATCGGGGCGATTGCCGTGGACATGCTGGGTTGATGGGCAACTGTTTGAGGTTCCCGCCATTGTTCTGCGGCAGGCAACATCCACGGATGACGGGAATTTGAAGGCATTTTTTTATCCCGGATTATGCATTAGAACCACGAATGACACGAATGAACACCAATAAACCCAAATAATGCATTAAACCGCGAATCACGCGAATGAAACCAAAAAATATCCACAAAATCGCGAATAAACCCTGGAACACATTTTCATCCAGACACAATCCAAAGTATTGTATTGGTTTTATTGGTATTAATTCGTGTAATTCGTAGGCTATTGCTTAATCTGGGTTTATTTTTTTCGAATTCATTCGCGGGATTCGCGGTTTAACGTTTTATCTGAGTTCAATTTTTCTCCAGGTATGTTCTCCCGTATCTTCCCAGAACCATACCGCCGATCGAAAATCAGCCTTCTGTCAAATTCCCTCTGCCCTCTTCTGGCGTTTTATCAGCTGCTTATCACAACCAATTTTCCGCCATCGACAAAAGCCATTATTCTACTCAATGGCGCACCACTACATGAAATCCTCAGCTGTAAAGTACGCCATCTGGAACCGAGTTTATCCTTCCGTGCATTGGTCACCGGGTGGCGTTCAGGAAATACAGTACCGCCTGCAGGAACACGGTGGGTTGATCCACATGCACCCAGTGGGTTGCCTGGTGAATGGTCACAAAATACGCCCGTGGAAATTGATTGCGGATGCAGGCAAAATCCTCTGACAAAATATAGTTCGAATTTTCGCCCCGAATGAACAGGGTAGGTTTCTCGAACGTTCCCGGTTTTTCCGGCCAATCCAGGATGTGAGGCATGTTTTCCAGTATGGCTTTTAAATGGATGCGCCATTGAAACTGGCGCTGTTTGTCCCGAATCAGATTTTTCAGCAGAAACTGGCGAATGCGGGCTTCGGGAATGAATCGGGCCAGATGGGCATCGGCCTCTTCCCGCCGGCGGATCTTTCGCAGATCCAGACTCTGCAATCCTTCCAGAATATCCGGGTGAAAGGCCGGGTACTTTTTGGGTGCAATATCCACCACAATCAAACGGGAAATGACCTGCGGATGCTGCATGGCCAGCCACATGGCCACTTTGCCGCCCATGGAATGCCCCATCAGGGCGGCACCTTTCAGTCGGTGGTTCTGAATAAATTCCAGAACATCCCCCGCCATGGCGGGATAGGTCATTTCCTCCGTATGAGGAGAGCGTCCATGATTGCGCAAATCCAGCAGGTAAACCGTATATGCATCGCCCAGTTGCCTGGCGATGGTTAACCAATTTTCGGAAGCGCCAAAAACCCCGTGCAGCACGATCAGCGGTGGCCCCTGCCCCACCTTTCGAAAAAAGAGTTCCATGGCATCACTCCAGCGCGTTACCGTGGTTCATCGAATCTCATCACAGGATTAGATGCCTGGCGGCTCTTCAAGATACAGCCACACTCCACCCGGCCCTGGCAAATCTCTGTATTTACAGGTATGAACATCCTGGATTTCCAGAATCCCACCTTCAACGGCCTTCTGGATCACTTTTCCCCATTCGGATCGGCTCCCTGGCTGGCAAAGAGATATTCCGGTGGAATGGGTTTTCGACCGGCGTATCCCTCGTGAATGCCGTGGTAGTATCGAATGTGGGTTTCATCGCTACGCCAGCACAGGAACACCTGCTCCCCATTTATGATGGCCGGGAAATCCACCAGCCCGATTTCAAAATTCCAGTCCTTAAAATAGCAGCCAATGTCTTCCAGCTCCTGAATGTATGCCTGAATCTCCTGAATTTTTTCCTGAATCCAGGGATGCGATTCGGCCTCCTCCCCCAGTGTCTGCACATACTGACGCGCCTGCTGTCCGGCGGTCAAAATATCTTGCACAATCTGGCGCACCAGCGGCAGCGTTCGCTCCGCCTCTTCCGGTGTAAAATATTTCATCTTATCCATGGTTTTCATTTCATCCAGTGTTTTGTCCCCCGTAAGTTAATCCCAAATATTCACCAACCAACACGGTTCTTAAAAATGTGCGCTCTTCATTGATTAACCCAGATAATGCATTAAACTGCGAATCACGCGAATGAACACAAAAAATATCAATAAAATCACGAATAAACCTCGAAGCGAATTTTCATACAGATCTAAATCAATGGATTTTATTGTTCTTATCCCAAATTATGCGTTAAACCGCGAATCACACGAATGAAACCAAAAAATATCTACAAAATTGCGAATACACCCTGGAACACATTTCATCCAGATATCATCAAATGGATATTTTTATTTTTATTCGTTTTAATTCGTGTCATTCGTAGGCTAATGCACAATCTGGGTTTATTTGTGTTAATTCGTGCAATTCGTGGTCTAAAGCATAATTTGGAATTAACCAGAGGGCGTGGACACACCTGGCGCGTTTCCCCATGAATCCCAAGACTCGAACGGGCAGATCTGCCGGATCATCCTTCACGGAATCACCACGCGATCGTTGCGCACCAGGAAACGGCCGTTAAAGGCGATGGGCACACCGGGACGGGAGAGAATGTCTGCCTGACTCCCCTGCTCCACGTGGATATGCAATACCGGTTCACTGGTCGCCCCGGAATTGCCCACGCGTCCCAGCGGTTGTCCCACGCGAACGGTATCGCCCACCTTCACCTGAATGCTGTATGGCTGCAGGTGCGCCAGAAACACATTATATTGCTCAAACCGAATCCCCACATAATTCCCGGCAATGTGCGCGGTATCTACCTGATTGGTAAACAGATCCGGCAGGCTATCCTGAACCACAAACACCACCCCATCGCAGGGACTGAACACCGTATCGCCATAGATGTAATAATGTGTGGGATCGCCGGGGAAAATTCCGCTGGCCCGACGACCCCAATCCTGTAACCGGGTAATGTCCAGTGCAAAACGGGGGGATTCGCTCAAATGATGATAATTGAGAATGGCACTGTTCCCTCCCTGCGCCACGTAAAAGGTACCGTGTTTCAGGGGAAACGCCAGTGAAACCCGATCCGGCGGAGGTTGCGTGCCCTGAAACGCAAAAAATGCCAGAGAACCAAACAGCAAAATCACAAACGTTTGAATGAAATAGACGAAATTCCAGGCCGGCAACCGGGGAACAAAGAACGGAATCGCCCGATTCTGAAATATCGAACGGATCAGGCTAATTGCAAAAAACAGCAGCAAGACATTCCGTAAAGGATATCCCAACCAGTCCCAGCGACCGGAAAGGTAAATATAGACGGTGTAACACAGCGAAATGAGTCCCATGAATAGCCAATCCACCCGGGTCTTAAATCGGGCGCGCCACAACACCCCATAGATCGAAAAGGGGATGACCAGATGGGTAACGATGTGCCCCAGTATCTGTCCCAGCATACGTGTGCCTCGGTTTGTTTGGATTTATGTATTCTTGACCGCTGCCATTCCCCTACCCTTTGCGGATAACGGCAATGGCAATCAACAACCAGGAGATCATGAAGGAAATGCCCCCCAGCGGCGCAACGGCACCCCAGGCGCGCACCCCGGAAAAGGTAATCAGGTAAAGGCTACCGGAAAACAGCACAATACCCAGGAGCATGATCCACCCCGCCACGCCAATCCATCCATTCCTCTCCAGCCAGTGGTACAGGATCCCGACCAGAATCAATCCCAGGGCGTGAATGAGATGATAACGCGTCCCCGTTTCAAAGGTTTGAAACAGCTCGGCAGACAAACGGCCTTTTAACGCATGAGCACCAAATGCACCCAGCGCGATGGCAATCGTGGCGTTCAGGCCACCCAGAAATATGAATATCCGATCCATCGTTTTCTCCATTATTTTTTCCAGCTGCGGGAAGTTAACGGCAAAAGCAGGTATATTGCAAGACAGGGGAAATTCTTCTGTTTATTAGCGGGAATCCACCGAAATTCTGCATGAAACCGCGAATCCCACGAATGAAATCATAAATATCTACAAAATCGCGAATAAACCCTGGAATATATTTTCATACAGACACAATCCAATGTAATTTATTGGCTTTATTTGTGTTCATTCGTGTAATTCGTAGGCTATTGCATCATCTGGATTTATTCGTGTTCATTCGTGAAATTCGCGGTCTAAAGCATCATCTGGGTTTAAGGCCTGTATTGATCAGACCTTCGCTTCTATTCCCACAAACAGTTGGGGATATTCAGCAGCAAACGAACGGATTTGATGGTTTCCGCTTCCCTTCGGGTGCATTGGTGGCTGGGTGGATTCATGCATTTTCATTCATCCATTCGTCAATTTCGTTAATTTTCACTCGATTCCCGCCCAATTATTGCGTAACATGCGATGTGCAGAATCAGACGCGATGGCATGTCGGAAGCTGGAAGTCACTTCACAAATCCAGACATGGCACTCATAGATTAAGCACAATTAGTCCGCAAACCCCTAAAAACGGAAGGGAATCGCTTTCCCGATGATCCCATCCCCATCACCAGGCAAAGGGCTTTCATGAGCGGCAGCCTTTTCACACAAATTTTGCTCATCGCATTTGCCAGCACACTTTTCGGCCAGCCCCCACAGCTGCGGTTTTCTCACCTGACACATGCGGATGGCCTGTCGCAATCGACGGTGTATGCCATTGTTCAGGATGCCAGAGGCTTCATGTGGTTTGGCACAGAGGACGGGCTGAATCGGTACGACGGATATGAATTCAGGGTGTTTTATCATCATCCAACGGATTCCAGCTCATTACCCGCCAGCACCGTGTTGAGCCTGCTGCTGGATCATTCCGGTCGACTGTGGGTGGGTACGGTGAATGGCCTGTGCCGCTACAACGATTCAACCGAGACATTTCAAACCTTTCGTCTGCCGCAGGCACCACCGGGTGCAAACGATATTCGCACACTTTACGAAGACAACCACCAGACGTTATGGGTCGGTACCTCCGCCGGCCTATTCCGGTTTGACCTTTTTTCGCTGAGCTTCGACACGACTCTGAATCCCCTCATCGTGGCAGCTCCTTTTACCGGGAAGACCGTTTTTGCAATCACAGAAGATTCCATCCGAAACCGATTGTATGTGGGCTACAGCGAAGGCCTTGCAGAAATTGCACGGGGCACTCTCCCGTTATCCTGTCGCTTACTATCGGAAAATCCATCCTTTCAGGGAAGAACCGTTTACTCCCTGCATTGGGAACGTCCGGGCATTCTCTGGGCAGGCACCGACATGGGACTGAACCGGCACCGTGTTGATCAGGACACATGGCACGCGTATCCACCCCAACCCGGTGATCCCCGGCAGTTGAGCCAGCCGATTGTGTGGCGCATTATACCGGCACCACCCAATGGATTATGGCTGGCTAATTTTGGCGGGGGACTGGTTTACTTTGACAGGGCCACGCAGACGTTTCATCGATATGCCCACGATACACACAATCCGGCGTCGTTGAGTAACAACCGGGTGCTGGCATTGTACCAGAGTCGGGCCGGGGAGGATCAGGGGCTGTGGGTGGGCACTGTGAGCAATGGAATAAACGTCTGGTTCCCCGGAAAACAGAAATTTCAACGGTATGAACACCGTCCTGATAAACCAGGGAGCTTATTTAACAATACGGTGTACTCATTTGCCGAAGATTTTCAGGGACGCCTCTGGATTTGCACCGCCAACAGTCTGGAATTGTGGGATGAACCCAACAGCCAATTCATCCATTTTGGCCAAGACGCATCGGACTACTATTGTGTACAGCCCCGCAATGCCGCAGCCCTCTGGGTCGGTCGGTTAGATGGATTGTGGCAATTCGATTTACAGCAGCACCGGTTCCGTCGTCCGTTTCCGGAACAAAACGCATTCGCGGTATTAAAAAATGCCGCCATTCTGGCGATATACTCCGAAACCAACGACGAAATCTGGCTGGCAACCCGCAAGGGGCTGGTTTATTATCATGCCCGGCAGCAACGCATCCGGCATTTCACCCACTCCAATTCTGATAGCACGACCATTCCCTCCAACGATGTTCGCTGGATTATGCGCACCACCAGCGGGGAACTGTGGGTGGCGGCGGCTCGGGGTGTGGCCGTTTTCGAGGAAAACCAGTCGGTGTTCCGTCGACTGCCGCGTTTTCCGCATCACTCGCGCGGTCTCCGTGGAGATGTGTTCTTTCACATCTTTGAAAGTCGGGACCGGACCCTGTGGATTGCTTCTGATGCCGGGCTCCATCGGTACCAGCCCGCAACGGGTAACTTTGATTTCTGGAGTGAGGCCGAAGGATTGCCCAATCACGTGGTTTACGGCATTGTGGAAGACGATGCCGGTAAATTGTGGCTCAGCACCAACCGGGGACTTTCCCGGTTTGATCCCGTTAAGGAAACCTTCACCAATTTCACCGCGGACGATGGCTTGCAGGCCGATGAGTTCAACATGGGAGCGTTTTTACGTCGAACCAACGGGGAACTTTTGTTTGGAGGCATTGGTGGCTTCAACCGTTTTCATCCTGACCAGATTACACTCAGTTCATTCACCCCTCCTGTGGTGATTCACCGCTTCCGCTTGTTCAACGAACCCATCAAGCTGCCAATCGCAATAACGGTGGGCACTCAGATAACACTTGGCCACCGTCAGAATTTCTTTTCCTTTGAATTTTCCAGTCTGGATTTCAGCAATCCTTCAAAAATCCAGTACCGGTACCGCCTGAAAGGCCTGGACGAAAACTGGGTTCACAGCGGTAACCGACGTTTAGCGGCCTATACCAATGTTCCACCCGGGGATTACCTGTTTGAAGTGCAGGCCACTAACAGTGACGGCATCTGGAATGCCACACCTGCCCGGATTGCACTTTCGATTGCCACACCTTTCTGGGCTACCGGGTGGTTTCGGTTGCTGGGGATTGGCCTGGTGGTGATCCTCATTTTGGGCATTCGTCGATATCAATTGAAGAAAATACAGGAAATCATCACCATCCGGGCACGCATTGCGGCGGATTTACACGACGAGCTGGCCTCATCTCTGGCAAGTGTACAACTTTATGCCGAAGTTGTTGAACGCCAGTTTTCTCAGGCTCCGCAGGAGGCAACCACCATCCTTCAGCGCATTCGTCATCTTTCCCGGGAAGCCATGGAAGGCATCGGTCAGATTGTCTGGGCAGTAGACCCCCGCCATGATCCGTTAGAGGATTTACTGAATACCCTGTGCACCGAAGGGGTTCAATTGTTTTCAGCCGCGGGGATAACGTTTTCATACCATCCGCCAGAACACGTCAAATCGCTCATCCTTTCACCGGATCAGCGACGGGCTATTTATTTGATTTTAAAGGAAGGCATGAATAACAGCCTTCAGCACGCCCAATGTACAGAGGTACGACTGCACTTTGAACAGTACCGAAAAACGCTAAAATTCACTCTGGAAGATAATGGAATAGGATTTGATCCCATAGCACCGCCATCAGGCCATGGCATGCACAATTTGAAAACACGCGCGAACCACATCGGCGCCCATCTTACCATAGAGTCCCATCCGCACAGCGGCACCCGATTGCATCTGCACGTAAAAATAACATAGGTGTGTCATGGCACCAGTAACCCAATAGGATACATTACTCCCTATGAAAACAATAACCGTCAGCATCGTGGAAGACCATGCAGATTTTAGAAACGGTCTGCAATTAATTCTTGAAGCGGACCCACAAATCGAGTGTGAAGTGGTTTACGAGCGCTGTGAACCGTTAATTCGCGATATTGAGTTGGGTAAAATTTGTCCCCGTGTGGTGCTGATGGACATCGGCCTGCCAGGGATTTCCGGCATCGAAGGCGTGCAACGCATTAAGGCCATTCACCCCGACTGTCAGGTGCTCATGCTCACCGTTTACGATAATGATGCCAACGTGTTCCGGGCCATTTGTGCAGAGGCTTCGGGGTATTTGCTGAAACAATCTACCCCGGAGCAAATCCTGGATGCCATTAAGCAGGTGGCCAGCGGGGGTATTCCCATGACCCCCATTATTGCCCGCAAGGTGATGACCATGTTCCGGGAATTTGCACCCGGTCCTGCCAATAACCCCACCCATCTTACCCCTCGAGAACGCGAAGTGTTAAACGCTCTGGTGGAAGGCCTCAGTTACAAGCAAATTGCACAAAAACTGTTTATCAGCTTCGACACCGTCCGGAACCATTTACGCCACATTTACGAAAAATTGCAGGTGCACTCCAAATCCGAAGCAGTTGCCAAAGCGCTCAAGGAAAAGCTCCTTTAACCCAAATCATGGATTAACCTGCGAATCACGCGAATGAATTCGAATCATATCAACAAAATAGCGGATATATCCAGGAAGACATTTTCATCCAGATAGCATCAAGTGCACTTTATCATTTTAGTTGGTGTTCATTCGTGTCATCCGTGGTTCTTATGCATAATCCGGGTTTAAACCATCAATGCGTTCCCGGAAAAATGACACAGTTGTGCTATAGCCATTCGAGCATCTTTGGCTTATGTTACTTGACGGATCACCAGCAATATCGCTGAAAATCCGCTAAAATCCATTGTTTTCCTGAAAATCATCAATGAAAGGAAAAGCCATGAGAGCATCCCGATTCATCATAGTGGCTTTATTGTGCACTTCCATGCTTAAAGTTGATGCCTTCACTCAGGAAGGGATATTTTTCCGCTGGGTGCCTGTTGCCAATACCAACAATTACAGCAATCCGCTCAACTGGGACTCTGACCCGGATACGGGTAACGTTCCGGATTCTCTGGATACCGTCCAGTTATGGCCCAGAAACACCTCTGGCCCCTCGGGTGTTTATCTCGGCTATTCCTACCCCAATCGAGTGGTTCGATTTTTAATTACCACCTCCGGTCAAAATGCCATTTTGTATACGGGGGACATCTGGCAAACCTACACCATCACGGATTCTCTGCACATGTGGGGCGACGGATTTGGTGGGAATTTAATTGTCCACTTACCGGACAGTTCCTTTACTAAAATAACGGGGTCCGCAAGCAAAACATTCCGGGATTCTGCCCGCCTGGAAACACGGGGCGTATCGCGATGGGAAGGCGGGCAAATTACCTGCCCCGATCGGAGCGGAGCCGGCTGGGTGAATTACGGTGCCTTAGAGATTTCTACAGAATATTTCGGGGCGTTAAATAACTCCGCCAGCTTTCGCAACGAGGCATCCGGGATCGTAACCAAAACGTTTCCTGAACCGGTAACCTTTACCAACGGTTTTGATAATAAATTTGAAAACTTTGGTCACATTTATATTCAGAATGGAAAATTCGATATTAGAGCCACGTCAGGTGTGCTTTCTGGCACTGTAGATATTGCCGATAGCGGATCGTTGTATATTAAAACCGCGTCGGTCAGTATTTCAAACCTAACCGTCACGGGCAATGGCACCGTCTACCTGCAATCCACCATAAACAGTAATAGAATTTATGTTTACAACACCAATCGCTTCTCCAAACTGTATCTAAACAGCACATTCATCGACGGACCCGGAACAATTATAGTAAGCGACTCCGTAACGGTGGCTCCAGTAGGGAAAACTATCGCCAGCAACCAGACCTTCATTGTAGACGAATCGGCGGTTTTTCTGGTGGACGGTGAGCTAAACACCAGTCTGGATACGTTATATTTGCTGGGCAAAACCGTATTTACTGCCAACGGGCAATTGGGCGGCAGCTCCGATGCGTTCATCATCAATCGCGGCGAGATGGAACTTTCGCCTTCCCTTTATCCCTTCAGTTTCTCCAACGTTATCAATGACAGTACCGGTGTGATGCAAATCAGCGTACCACTATCGGAAACGCTCATCTTTACCCCGCGTGACTTTCTCAACTATGGCATCATCAACCAGGAAACAGGCACCATTGATTTCCGCCTGAACGTGAATTGTTACGGCATCTGGAATATGGGAGAAAAAACGCATTTGAACACCAAACGGGTCATCACCTGGTATCACAACGCGGAACTGAACAGCGCGGGCACTATAAAGCAAACAGCGAATAATCTGTTCAGAATATTCGGAAAAATAAAGCCTGCCGGGGAAGCAACCGGTACACTTACGTTAATCCCCTACACGGCAGTCGATTTCTACCCCTCGACACGGTTGCAAATGGATTTGAATGGTCCCACGCCCGCCACGGAATATGACCAGCTGGTTGTTGAAGGCACCATCCATTTCAACGGAACGCTGGAGGTGCAGGTATCCAGCACCTTTCAGCCTGCTTTAAACGATACATTTGAAATTATCAAATACCACAATTCCACCGGTGCATTTGCCGACACGCTGCTTCCCTCATTCCCCGATACGGGGTTACATCTGGAATTGGTGCAAACGGACAGCGCAATGCTGTTGATCGTTGCTGGCATCCCGACGGGCATTAGCCATCAACCGGGATCAGCCATCCCCGACCATTTTTTTCTACAGCAGAACTACCCTAACCCGTTCAATCCACAGACCACCATTCGTTACGGCATACCCACCCGTTCGTTGGTAAAAATTGAGGTATTCAACGTGCTGGGCAAACGGGTGGCCACTCTGATAAATGCGCGACAGGCAGCGGGAGAGTACACAATTAACTGGAACGCTTCCCTGCTACCCAGCGGGATTTATCTTTACCGCCTTCAGGCCGGGACTTTTGTTCAGAGCCATAAAATGATGTTGATACGGTGACCCTACCGGACAGGCCTACATGATCCGTCATGTGGAATCATTTTTATCCCAAATAATGCGATAAAACACGAATCACGCGAATGAAACCAAAAAATATCTGCAAAATCGCGAATAAACCCTGGAACACATTTTCATACAGACACAATCCAATGTAATTTATTGGCTTTATTTGTGTTCATTCGTGTAATTCATAGGCTATTGCATCATCTGGGTTCATGAGGAACCCGGTGTACCGTCCACCGCAACCTCCGGCCCAAATTGAATGCCGATTTTTTTCAGGAAATCAAACGGGGGCTCACCACCGATGAAAATAAACACAAAGTCATTGGGTAGCTCCAATCGCTGACCCTCCTGTTCCAGGATCACCGTGTTGGGGGTAATTTCGACGATCCGGGAATTAAATAGTGGAAAAATTTTCTTCTGCCGGATCAACTGCTGGATGCGTTCCTGATTCTTCTGCTTGATCCGGAAAAACCGGGGTTTGCGGTACGAAATGTGAACCGTATTGCCTTTTTGCCGCGCCAGACCAATGGCGGCTTCCACAGCGCTGTCTCCACCCCCAACCACCAGCAATTTCATATGTTGATAGGACTGGGCATCGATCAATTGGTAGAGGACTTTTGGCAAAGCTTCTCCAGGAACGCCAAGTTTTCGGGGAGTACCACGGCGTCCCAGAGCCAGCACCACATGCAACGCCCGGTATTCGCCCCCGGTGGAAATGATCCGGAAACTGCCATCTTCCTGCCGCTGGATATCCACCACCCGTTCCCCGGTGCGCAACTTCAGCCGAAACTCCCGTTGAATGCGATACCAGATTTCCAGCAACTCTTCCTTCTCAATTTCGGTTTTTTCCAGCATGCCGTAAAGGGGGATTTCTACCGGTCGGGTCATCACCAATTTTCGCCGGGGATATTTCAGAATGGTACCGCCCAGATCGTGTTGTTCCAAGATTACATACGATAAACCATGCTGAATGGCCGTCAACGCGGCGCTGACACCCGCCGGGCCTGCCCCAACGATCAACACATCCAGCACCTCTGGATCGGTGGAACGACGGGACGTCCCGGCAATGTGGGTAACGGCCTGATTCCCCTGAATAATCGCATTGCGGATCAGGGAAAAACCGCTTAATTCTCCCACAATGTAAATACCCGGAATGTTGGTCTCGAAGTGCTCGCTCAGAACCGGAATATCCGTTCGCTGCTTGATATCTCCCAGCCCGACTTCAATGGCACCCACCGGACAGACCTGCTCGCAGAAGCCGTGTCCCACACAGCGCATGGCGTTAATCACCGTGGCCTTGCCCCACACCACCCCCAGCACATCCCCTTCGGGACAGGCCTCCACGCAGGAACCGCATCCAATGCAATGGTTCACGTCGATGAACGGATACTGGGCATGCGGTCGATCCAGTCCCAGTGCCTGCGCTTCTTTCTTCCGTTGCAGGTGCTCCCGCTGACTCTTGCGAAATTTCAAATAATACGGGAGAACAATCAGCACACTGATTAACGCCGTAAGAAACCAGATAATCCCGCTTTCCATTCTTTTCTCCTTCGGAAATCAAACATTGCCTCCAGGCGGAAGATCATTTCAACCCAGATGATGCAGCAGACCACGAATTAACACGAACAAAATTAATAAAAACCATTGGATTATATCTGGATGAAAATTTGATTCGAAATTTATTCGCGATTTTATCGATATTTTTGGTTCCATTCGCCTGATTCGCGGTTTAAGGCATGATTTAAGTTCAAAACTGATACCCCACCTCCATCAACCCACGAATACCCCGGAAGTCGCTTCCCTCCTGTCTTTCCAGATATCCGCGTAGATAAAATTTCACTCCCACAGCAAGGTGCCCGGTCAACCGAAAAATCATCTGATTTCGCCGCCAGTCTCCACCAAAGGTGTAGGTGTACCCACCTGCAGCCAGCGCCACATAATGCTGCACCCCCAGATACTGGCGAAACATCAGGTTGACATATTGGCCTGAGGTTAGATCACTGGTAAACCCAAAAAATCGCAGGGACAAGAACGATCGTCGCAGAAAAAGGTGCCGTTTGGACAATACGCCCCCGAAGTTATACGTGGGTTGCGTATCGGTCACCCGGCGATTCACCCCAACATTCAGCTGCACATTCCAGTAAGAAGGCAATCGCAATTGCAGGTAGCCGCGTATCCCCTGCCGCTGGTTACGATTAAACAAACTATCGGCCAGGGAGACGATCTCGTATGTCCAGTAATTCTGTCGATTGTCCACACTTAAGGTGGTGCTGATCCAGGGAAATGGCTGGTAGCGGATCATGGCATAAAAGCTGGTTAACGCCAGGGTGGTTCCGCTGCGCTGCCGTCGCCAGCCGCGATTCCATTCCACCTCCGCACTTTGATAAATGTACAGATGAGTCAACAAATTGATGCGGTTCTGGATGTACAGGAATTCGCGACTGACCTTCCCACCCCGGTATTCTCCCGTAATGGCCGCGGTACCGGAATACCGAACGGCTCCCGCTTCCCGTCGATACCGCAGGTACAGTCCATGCTTGGTCACATCCGTCTGGAATGCCGAAGTGCGCCAGTCTGGCTGGGTGCCGCTAAATCCCCCGATTGCCAGATGGGAACCTAAATTCCCCTGCAACAACAGTCCATCCAGATACCCCACTCCGTTTATTACCTCCGTAAGCAAGCGGCCAAATCGATAATGCAGGCGAGCACCGGATGGTTCATAGATGAATGCCATTTCATACAAACGATTGCGCCATTCCTGCTGTGGAACCACACCCGGTATCAGCTGATTCCGCTGGTAATAGCGGGATCGTAATCGAATGTGGATGTGCATTCCCCGTCGCCAGAGATTTTGTGCCCGCAGCCGAAGAGAGAGGTTGGGTACTCCATAATCGCGATTGTTGCTGGAAAAATCGTCCACCCCAAAAAATTGAATGGCCAGATGACCGCGGATGGCGGCTTTCTGTTCACGGACGGCGGATTCGGGATGAACGCGCTCTGGAGGCGTCGGGCGGACGAATGACGTATCCGTCATCCGGGGCGATTCCTCCGTGGGGGACTCCGCAATCGCCGTGGCGGGCTCCACCCGTTCCACTTGATCTCCCACCCGAATCGCTGCATCCGCCTGCACAACCCGACAGGCCGCCGAACGGGATGACACATACTGAACCACCAGGCGAGCAATGGTCTGGCCATTTCGGATCACCCGTAAGGTATCGCCCAAGGCCAACCCCTGTGCCCGTCCCTGATTGACATACACCAGATTCGGCGTCTGGTACTGCACTCGCATCGTATCCGCAGACCGGGCATGTAGGGTCACCCACAAAAACAGGATCATCCATCCATACAAAATCCCCTTCATCATCAATCCTCCCCTTCCCCTGTGGGATGACACGCATAGCAGGCCTGACTGTCGTACACATACCCGCTGACCTCATCGTGTTCGCTATCGGTGCGGCTCTGAGAATGCTCGTGACAGGTCAGGCAACTGAAGACTTTGTAATCCCCTTCCTGAATGTGGCAGGTGGCACACTGGCTCCATTCCCCCGCGTGGGAACCGGAAAATATGGGAAAATACGCATCGTGTTCCCGAAAGGAAGCGGGTCGCCAGGAGAATAACACGTGGCAATTTTCGCAATTCAAACCAAACCCCAGCTCAGTGTGTACCGGATTGACCGCCTGACGGAAATCGGTTAAATGGCAATCCTGACATTCGGAAGAAAGCAGACGATACTCCGACAGCACCTCCCGACGATGGCAGCTTTTGCAATCCAGTTTTTCGTGGGCTCCCAGCAGCGGGAAATTGGTGTTCTGGTGCACTTCCATGGCGTCAAAAATCTGCCAGCCCACAGCGGAATGGCACCGCTCGCAATCCTGACCCAATCCCCCCTGGTGCACATCCAGATGACATCGAGAACATTCGCGATTGACCTGACTGAAATTGGTCACCCGGTGGCAATCCACACAGGCCACCTGGGTATGACGTCCGCTCAACGGAAAGGCTGTCTGCTGATGATCAAACACGATGGTCTTCCAGCCTTGCGGCGTATGGCAGCTACCACAGTCGCGCTTCAACACCTGGTGCGGATGATCCTGCGCCAGGCCGGTTATGAATCCGACAAGGATACCCAGCAACACCATCCATTTCCCGTTCGCCATGCGATATTGCATGTCCTGTCCCTTTTTGTGAATACGCTCCGAAACCGTTTAACTGAACGACGGTTTAATCCGGTAATTTTCCTCAATAAGAATCCCTTCAGAAAAATTTCCTGTTTGCTATCATGGAGTTTTGCTCACCCACATATTTTCCTCAAAAAATTCAGATCTTATTTAAACCCAAATAATGCATTAAACCGCGAATCACACGAATGAAACCAAAAAATATCTGCAAAATCGTGAATAAAACACAAAACACATTTTCATCCAGATATCATCAAATGGATTTTATTATTTTTATTCGTTTTAATTCGTGTAATTCGTAGGCTATTGCATAATCTGGGTTAAAATGATCGATGCTTTCGTCACCAACGGAAACAAAATCCGGGCAACCTCGTTTTTGGATCATGAACTTCCCTTCCCGGTTGATTCCTGCGCTTCTTTGTTTAGTGATGATCCGTGACAGGCACGGCAGGCCACGTCCATTGGTCGATAGCGCGTGAAAATCACGTTACCTTCCCGCTCCTGAGGATGACAGGCCTGACACGCCACCCGCAGGTGCGCACCTTCCAGAGGAAATCGCGAATCCCGATTGTGATCGAACAGGCGCGCCGTCCAGTCTTCCGGTGTGTGGCAGCGACGACAATCGGTCTGCAAGGCACCTTCCTTCTCGTTAATCGCGCGCTCGGCAAACTGGCGTTGATGCACATCGGGATGGCAATCCTGGCACCGTGACGAAATCCCCGCCAGCGGGACGTGTCCGCGCCCATCTTCTGACATGAGGCTCCGATGACAGGCACCACAGGGAACCGATTGATGCCGTCCCTCCAGTGGAAAATTGGTTTTCGCATGGTCAAATGTCGTCACGTGCCAGTCCACCACACCGTGACAGGCCTTACAATCCTTCCCCTGGAAACGGGCGGGAATGGTTTGTCCATGCGGATGGGAGTGACAGCCCTGGCAATCCAGCGGTTCAAACCGGAATTGCACCGTTTGCCGGCGATTCTCCCGTTCCACCAGCGAGTGACAGACCCGGCAGGGAACGGCCAGATGGGCCCCTTCCAGGGGGAAACGGGTAGCCTGATGATCCTCTACGCTGAACTGGCTGGTTTGAAAGGACGATTCCGTATGGCAGCGGGAACAGTCCCAGCGCAACCGGGTTGGCGACATCTCCCCGCGGTGGGGATTGTCATGACAGTCCGCGCAAAATTGATGGGGCAATCCCGCAAACGATTTCCCCGGCGGATGGCACTGCTGGCAGGACAACTCACGGTGTTTGCCTTTTAACGGAAATCCCGTTTGGTCGTGATCAAACCGGGCCAGGGCAACCTGATTCCACCCACGGGTGGAATGGCAGGATGCGCACTGGCTGCCCAGCTTCCCCCGGTGCACATCCCGATGGCAATCGCCACAACTGGCAAATGCCAATCCCACAAATTTCCGATATTTCCCGGATGTCAAAGATGGCTCGGCTTCCTCTGTGGGATGACAGCGGGCACAGTCCACCTGCTGATGCTTTCCCGTTAGTGGAAAGCGCGTCTGCTGATGGTCGAATCCCGGTGCCGGCGACCAGGCGCGTGGATCGTGGCAGCGGGAACAATCGTTCCCCAGCTCTCCCCGATGGACATCGGTGTGACATTGGGAACAGTCGGCTGTCAGTCCCAGAAACGTTCGGCGTAAATCTTTCCCCGCCTGTTCAAATATTTCAGGATTCTGAATGTATTTGGGTTGGTGGCATTCCCGACATTTCAGGCGGGCATGTTTGCCCTCCAGCGGAAACCCCGTTAACGTATGATCCAATCGTTCCATCCCGTCCTTCCAGTGAATCAGGGGAAAATCCAATCCCTGGTGATCCACGTGGCATCGTTCACACGAGCGATATTCGGGATGGGCGTGCAGGCCTTTTCCAGCTTCAATCCGCTGGCGGAGCAATCGATGGCAATCCAGGCATTTTTGGGGACTGAGCTTTTTACCAACTTCGTGGCAGCGGGTACAATTCCTGAGTCCTTCCAGTTGCTGATGCACCCGGCTGAGTTTTCCTGGAGATAGCTGTCCCCATGCGGGAACACTACCGTATAGCAACATTCCCACAAGGCCAATCCAGAAGTACCAAATGGAGTTCATCATGACCCTGACCTTAAAAAATCCAGGTGTAACCCAGCCAGACCGATATGCCCACATGAACGAACATAATCAAATACATGATAATCGCAAAGGGCTTATGAAAAACATGCCAGTAATGAAACAGGCGATGTATTTTATTGATCAATACCACCTTTTGATGCAGGGTAATTTTTTGTTGCACTAATTGCGACATGGTCTTTGCCTCTTTTGCGGACAACCCCGATTGTCGGCGCAGCATTTGGCGAAACCGGCGCATGCGGAATGGACGCACGATATCCTGAAAGAAAAGGGTAAACAACAAAATGAGCAGTGGCAGACTCTCCAGCCGGCGCATATCGGCCAGTGCCTGAATCCGCTCCTGAACGGACGTATCCAGCCGGTAGCGTTCTGCCAGTGCCTGTACCAGTTCCTTTTCCTGTTCCTGCAATTGTCTCAGGCTGAGTTCCTCCCCGGTAACGTCTCTGGGAATTTTCAAATACAGGTAGCGTCCCAGAATACCGCTGCACATCACCAGAATCATCGACCAGAAGCTTACGGCGATCAATCCCTGCACCTTAAATGCCGAGTGTAGAATGACAAACAGGGGCCCGAAGATACCAAAATAAATGTGCACATCCAGCCAGTGGCGTAACAGGCCCCAGTGGCGCATAAACCGCCAGCGTTTCCGTGCCGAATACAACAGCATAAAAATCATCATAGCGCTGCCAACAATGCCAAACCCATGTCCCTGAAATCCCGCTGGCCTGAGATAGCGGTACTGTTCGTGAAATGGCCGTTCCGCATACGGGGTTGTGTAAAAGGCCCAACCATCCACCAGAAAATAAAGGTACAATAAAAGGGTCACCCCGTACAAAATCCGCATGATCCATTTATAGGAATTCATGATCGGTAATTATCCCTGACCTTCTTGTTTATTTGAGGACATGAACCATGTTCGATCGGAAAAGGGTAACCTTTAACCCAAATTACGCACGAAACCACAAATCGCGTGAATCCATCCCAAAAATATCAACCCAATCGCGAATAATCCCAAATAACGCTTTAAACCGCGAATCAGGCGAATGGAACCAAAAACAATAAATCCCAAAAATGCATTTAACCGCGAATCACACGAATGAAACCAAAACACATCCACAAAATAGCGAATAAATCACGAAAACCATTTTTCATCCAGATACTACCCAATTTATTTTATTAATTTTATTTGTGTTCATTCGTGCAATTCGTGGTTTAATACATAATCTGGGATAAACTCCGGAACCTATTTTCATGCCGATAAAATTGAACTCAAATAAAGCGTTAAACCACGAATCATGCGAATGAATTCGAATAAAATCAACAAAATAGCGAATATATCCAAGAGAACATTTTCATCCAGATAGAATCAAGTGTATTTTATTATTTTTTTTGGTGTTAATTCGTGTAATTCGTAGGCTATCGCATAATTTGGGGTGAATTATTTTTGTTCGCGCGAATTCGTGTCATTCGCAGGCTACTGCATAATCCGGGTTTAATGCAAATTTGCGGAAGGAGAAAAAGACCGCGTGGACAGGATTTTTCGAATGGTATTTACCTGCAGGCGGTAGATAATGGAACCGTAGATTCCGGCCGCAGCAGCCAGGAAAAAGCGCAACACACTGGCCGCATGCTGGGGATGCAGGCCGCGCAGGATTTCCAGAGCCAGTACCACCAGTCCAATAAACACATACTGGCGGATGAATGCCCATCCCGTTCCCCGGTGTAAACGCCCCCGCCATTCCGCTACCATGTATCCCATCAATGTGCAGGCGGCCAGATACTCAATAAATCCCAGCACCACTGGCATGGGTGGATCATCGCTGAACAGGCCGGCAGGTATCATCCAGTCCCATTGAAATTTTTGAATGACCGGTGGCCAGTATACCAGCAACACCAGGTACAGGGCAAACAGAGGGATGATTTTCCGCAGGGTCGGGATTTCGAAGCGGCGATCCTCAGGATGGATGCGAACCGGTTGACGCACCTGTCCGTAGACCATTACCCCGATGGCCGTTGCAAATATCAGGATTCGCAGAGGGAAGTTCAGCAGGGCCGGCAGGTTGGCGGTAATGAACCAGACCACCGCGGCCAGGGTAACGGCAACCGGCGTTACGGAAGGTAGGTCTTTCAGGCGATTCTGATAAATGGCAACGAACACTCTGGCACCAATAAAACCGTTCAGCAGGAGCAACCACAGGCGATTCAATTCCCTGCCGGTGGCCATGCCACTTAACCATTGCAGCGGGATAAGCAAATAGACCAGGCTCACCAGCGGCAACTCCAGGGCCATCAATCCCACTGCCTGCTGCCGAAGATGCTGCCGGAGAAATCGATACACCCATGCCCCCAGCCAGGCTCCAGCACCGTTGGTAACCACATCAATCACGCTGGTGTACCGGCCGGCTAAAAACAGCTGGGCCATCTCGATGGCGGCACTGAGTGCCAGACCAAACAGCAACACATCTCCCGTTCGCAGGGGAGCGTTTTTGGGGCGGCTCAACTGATACAAAAATCCAAGGGGCACAAACAGGAACACATTCAGCAGAAAATCCCGCACATTGGTGTGGAAAAGAATTTCGATCCGGGTGGGCAGGTGAAATCGGAACGGAAGTAGCGTCATAATCAGGGTAACAATAATAAAATACCCGAACAATGCCGTGCCCAGCCGATAGGTTTCGCTCTCTTTGACCATCGTTGCTTCTTAAACGGAATCCCTGTTTTTGCTTCATTTAACAGGATCGATGGTTTCCGCAGAAAATTGAGCCCTTCCGAATCATCCACAGAAGTGAGAATTCAGTTGTCTGCGGAAGGCTTTTTTATCATATTTTGCCTCTTTTAGATGGGACTCGATTTGCTCTGACGGAATGAAAAATGGGAAGAACGTCATGATGGTCTCTAAAAATACATTAAAAATTCTGGCTGCGGTGGTCTGGTACATTGGTGGCATTGTGCTACTTCTGAAGGCCACCGATTTGCTTTTTCAGGCGTACGCCATCCAGCCCCACTGGAAGGTGCCGGCCCTTGCCATCGGAATTGGGATACTGGTCGGGCTGATTAAATCGCGCTTTTTATTTATGCCGGTTTGCCGTAAAAATCTGGCCCGCATCGATCAACTGTCGCGGCCACGCTTCTGGCAGGCATACCGCACTCGCTTCTATTTTGAACTGGCGGCCATGATTACCCTGGGTGTCTCGCTTTCCCGCATGGCAGAAGGCGATCTTCATTTCCTGATGGGCGTCTCGGCACTGGATTACAGTCTGGCAGTGGCGCTACTTACCAGCAGCATTGTCTTCTGGAGAAATTCTTAATCCCAAATAAAGCGTTAACCCACGAATCACGCGAATGCATTCGAAAAGAATCAACAAAATAGCGAATATTTCCGGGAAAACATTTTCATTCCGATGGAATCCAGTGCATTTTATCCCGGTTTAGGTAATAGCCTACGAATGACACGAATTAAAACGAATATAGACAATAAAATCCACTGGATGATATCTGGATGAAAATGTGTTCCAGGGTTTATTCGCGATTTTGCAAAAATTTTCTGGCTTCATTCGTGTGATTCGCGGTTTAATGCATTATTTGGGTTTATTATTTCTATTGGTGTTCATCCGTGTCATTCGTAGGCGAAGGCATAATCCGGGTTAATACAACTTGAATTCAGCAAGTTGGGCATCAGCGGGTAACCGATTCCCATTCGCCCCTTTTGTAAGGAAAATCATTTTCCCAATCAAATAAATTTTTATTTACAACGCCCTATTTTTTCAGGTTCCCGGATTTAAAAATAATTCATTTGATGAATTGCTTTAAATTCCATAAATTTTGTCCTTTGTGAAGGAACGGAACATTGCACGGGATGTTTGACAACCGGGCATTTTGGTGACGAAGCCATACGGTGGTGATCAACAGATGGCAACCATGGAAAAATTAGATCAATCGGTATATTCACCCTCCCCCACACCGGAAGTCCCCCGGAACGAATTGTGGCGCATGTTCGACCGCATTGCCCAGCGCTACGATCTACTCAACCGCTTGCTTTCCTTTGGTCAGGATGTGGTCTGGCGGAAAAAACTGGCCCGCTTTCTTCCGGAGGGGGAATGCCTGGAGGTGCTGGATCTGGCCACCGGAACGGCCGACGTCATCATTTATCTGTTTCAAAAAAGTGCACGGGTTTTCCGGGCCGTGGGTATCGATCTTGCTGAACGGATGCTGGAGATCGGCCAGCAAAAAATCCGTGAACATCAACTGGATCAGGTGGTGGAATTGAAGGTGGGAGATGCGACCCGGATTCCGTTTCCGGACAATCAATTTCACGTGGTGACCATTGCGTTTGGGATCCGGAACGTGGAAAATGTCCCCCAGAGCCTGAGGGAAATGTACCGGGTCTTGAAGCCTGGAGGGCGTGCGCTGGTACTGGAATTCTCCCTGCCCCGATCACCCATCGTCCGGAACGCATATCTGTTTTATTTTCGGAATATTTTGCCGCGAATCGGGGGATGGATTTCTGGAGATCACTACGCTTATCAATATTTAAACAAAACGGTCGAATCCTTTCCCTACGGAGAGTCGTTTGCGCAATTGATGACCGAGGCGGGATTCAGTCGCGTTGGCTACAAATCCTTAACCTTTGGTGTGGCCACCATTTACTATGGCGACAAGTTGATGTGATCGCAAATGTTGCAATCTGAAAAGAACCTGTACGAATGGATATTCAAATTTTCCAATTCAGTCACACTGGCGGATCAGAATGTGCGTGGGATGTTTTAACGACGGTGAAAATGCGGGCATTTCAGGCATCACAGGTGAATGAAATCAACTGAATGTAAGGACACATTCAAAGATGCGTCTACCTTACGTGGATTCGATTGGGTGGAACGGACAGATGATGCCGGGTAAAGACAGCCGGCAACTCACATGGATGAAGGAAAAGCAGGATTCGTCGCAAAACCATATTCGGGACACTGAAAAATTGGTCATGATGAGAAATAAAATGAACGTCCCGCTCCTCCAACGGATGCACCGGGTAAGAGATTGCCGGATAAAACCGTATGGGGAGGGATCAACGGTGGGATTCCTCACCGATTTATTCAAAAAAGAAAGGACAGAAGCGTTCGATGGAGCGGTTGGACTTCCCGAAAATACGAGGGGAATTAAAGCGTTCATTAATATTTCAATCTTTTAATTACGGCAGCACCGATTTTGAGTCAGGAGGCGTGAAACGAGAGCATCCACATTATTCCGGTTTGATGGATGAGGAAGCATACATAACGGCACGGGAGAAAACAAACGGTAAAGGGCATGATAGGAACTAAACAGGAGTCTCGGATTCGTCTGCCACTGGCAACGGAAGTCCTGCAGCATCGGGTTCAAACCTTTCTGGAACAACTTTCGCGACAAACCACACACATCACCCGCCCCATCATTCATCGCGTGACGCTACCGCTGGAACCGCTGCAGCCGCTGAACTGGCTCATGCACCAACGGCAGTCCACCTGCATCTACTGGGGTAATCGCGATGGTCAATTTGAGCTGGCCGGCATTGGCCAGGCCGATGTGATTCAGGGGCGCATTCGAGAAGGCTTCACCCACATTTTTCGTCAAATTCAATCTCACTTTGATGCGGAATTTCCCCGCATGCGCTATGTGGGAGGATTTCAATTCAGCCCCCGCCTGAACGAAGATCCTTTCTGGGCAGATTTTGGCGCCTACTGGTTTGTACTGCCGCAGCTGGAGGTTTTCCGGGAAAACGATCAATATTTTCTGGCATTAAATCTAAAATTGCATCCCGGCGAGCCGCTGCCGCTACAAATCGAAAAGCTGCTGGATTTTCTGGAAACGGTGGTGTGGAACGACAGCGACATCGATTTCACCGTCCCCCGCTACCGGCGCCGGCTGGATGCTCCCGGTTACGAGGGGTGGAATCGAATGATTGCCCGGGCCCTGCAGAAGATTCGTTCCGGCAGCTTTGAGAAGATTGTGCTCGCCAGACGCTCGACTTTCGAGTTCGAAGAGGATCTGCACCCGCTGGAAATCCTCAAACGCCTGTCGCAGGCCTCGCCGGAAACGTACCACTTCTGCCTGCAACCGGTATCGGGATCGGCCTTCCTGGGTGCTTCACCGGAACGGCTCTACCGCCGGGTGGGACGCATCATCGAAACCGAAGCAGTCGCCGGAACCCGTCCCCGGGGCACCACCGAAGCCGAAGACCGCCAACTGGCCGAAACCCTCCTCAACTCCTCCAAAGACTTACGGGAACACGACTACGTGGTACAAAGCATTAAGGAGGTGCTGTCCAGCGTCTGCGAAAGGTATGAGGTAGATCCCGAAATCTCCATCTTAAAACTTACCCGGGTGCAACACCTGTGCAAAAAACTGCGCGGTCAATTGCGTCCCGACGTATCCGATGCCCAGATCATTTCCCGGTTGCATCCCACACCCGCTGTGGGAGGATATCCCACCCTGAACTCAGAAATGGAAATTGAAAATCTGGAGCCCTTCCAGCGCGGCTGGTACGCCGCACCCGTGGGATGGATCAGCCAGAACGAAGCGGAATTTGCGGTGGCCATCCGGACGGGCCTCATCGAAGATCACCGGCTGCACCTGTACTCCGGGGCGGGAATCGTTGAGGGCTCCACCGCAGAGAACGAATGGGAGGAAATCGAAAACAAGATCAGCAATTTCCTGACCATCGTCCAGCGGATGAACGGGAAACAGTAACCGCGGCCCGGTGTTCTTTCCCCCGGGAAGTATCCCGCAAATGATTTTCCCCAAGGTAGACACCCACCAACAGGATGAATCGGTCAGGAGACGGGCAGAATTGTCCGGTATTCTTACTACCAGAGATCGCGCAGGCAAACTATCCGTTTTGGAAAAACCCTTTTGATTTTTCCCGTCATGCTCTATTTTTAACCCTTCGCGGGGAACCGAAAAAGGAGCCGAGGTGATTGATCGGGCAAACATTAACACCATTTGGGGCAGTCTGATTGTTGAAGAACTCCGGCGTCTGGGTGTGGACTATTTCATCATCTCTCCGGGCTCCCGTTCCACTCCTTTGACGGTGGCAGTGGCCCGAAATGCACGGGTACGTCACCTTATTGCCTACGACGAACGAGGAGCGGCTTTTCACGCGCTGGGATACGCGCGGGCGACCGGCAAACCAGCGGCCTTGATTTGCACCTCCGGCACCGCAACGGCCAACTACCTGCCGGCCATTATCGAAGCCTCACAGGAGGGAATTCCCCTCATCGTCCTTACCGCGGATCGTCCTCCGGAGCTTCGGGAAACCGGGGCCAATCAAACCATTTTACAGCCCGGACTGTATTCCCATTACGTTCGCTGGTCATTCGACCTGCCGGCTCCGGATTTGCACATTCCTCCAACGGTGGTCCTGACCACGGTGGATCAGCTCTGGTACCGTGCGGTGGGACACCACCCGGGCCCCGTTCACCTGAACTGCATGTTTCGGGAACCTCTGGCTCCCACACCTCAGAAAATTCCGGCGCGGTACTTGCGTCCCCTTCTGCAGTGGGAAACCGGAGAGCAACCGTACACGCGTTATCGCCCCGCGCCTCCGGTGCCGTCGGATGACGACATTCGGCAGGTGAAAACGGCTTTGCTTCGGGCGCGACGGGGACTGGTGGTGCTGGGCTGGACGGGACATCCCAATCCCAATCCTGCCCTGAGCAAACTCATCACGCGCCTGAACTGGCCGGTTTTTGCAGACATCCGATCCGGTTACCGACTGGCTGGCAATCAATGGCCCATCATCTTTTATTTTGACCAGCTGCTTCATTCCCGACCGCTGCAACGGAAGCTGAGGATCGACACCATTCTTCATATTGGTCGACCGGTGACCTCCAGGCGTTTCCTGCAGTGGCTGGAGGCATATCCGCCACAGCAATACATTCACGTTGCAGCCGGGCCGGAACGGCAGGATCCTGCCCATCGAATCACCCTGCGGCTACAGGCCTCCATCGAGCTCTTTGTTGACCGGCTGTTTCAGACGGAAATCCCGGTACGGCCGTCCCCAATACTGGATTGGCTGAAAAACCATTCGCAGACCATTGATCAATTTCTGCAAAAATCCCTTGCGACCGACACCCTGAGCGAAGTGGCAGTAGCCCGTGTGATTGCCGAACGAATTCCCCCGGAACACGCCCTGTTCGTGGGAAACAGCATGCCCATCCGCGACCTGGACATGTTCGCCCCACCGGCAGGAAAGTGCCTGCCCGTAGAGGGGAACCGCGGCGCCAGTGGCATCGATGGCCTGATCGCCACCGCCACGGGATACGCCGCTGGAGCCCGTCGGCCGGTTACGCTCCTTCTGGGAGATCTGGCGCTGATCCACGACATGAACGCGTTAGCCCTGCTGGTTCGCCTCCCCCATCCGATCATCTTGGTCGTTATCAACAATCACGGTGGGGGGATCTTTCAATTCCTGCCCATTGCACAGTTCCCGGATGTGTTCGAACGCTTTTTCCTGACGCCCCATGAATTAACCTTTCAAAAACTGGCCGAATTCTTTGGATTGGACTATCAAAAGCCCACCACCCCGGCCGCATTTGAACAGGCATACACCGATGCGCTGCAAAGCAAGAATTCCTGCATCATCGAGGTGGAGACCCAACACACCGATTACCGCCAGCTGCAGGAACGCGTCCGGCAATTCATCGAACAGCTGGAAAAGGAGCGGTAAAAACACGGAATAAGCATGGCAACCGAATCCGTCACCCTTATCGAACAACCGCCCTGTGGATATCGATTCTTCATTCGAGAAAAGGGACGATCGCACCACCCCACACTGGTCTTCTTTCATGGCTTTCTGGGAAGTCATCTGGACTGGGAAGATGTGATCAAACGCCTTCCCGAAAGGTACCGCACGCTGGCGGTGGATTTACCCGGTCACGGGAAAACCGAGGTCACACCAGCGGGCCATGCTCGTTGTTTTACCATGCCCCGTGTGGCAGCGGCCCTGGCTCAATGGATTGGCACCGCTTCTGAAAGCCCGGTGGTGTTGATCGGATACTCCCTGGGCGGGCGTCTGGCACTGTACCTGGCCGTGCATTATCCCGATCTGTTTCGGGCCATCGTCCTGGAATCGGCCTCCCCGGGGCTGCGAACCGCATCGGAACGGCACCAGCGCCGCCAGTGGGATGAGCACTGGGCCCGCCAGCTGGAACGGGAACCCTTCCCTCGCTTTCTGGAAAAATGGTACAACCAGCCCCTCTTCCGCACGCTGAAACACCATCCATCATTCGATGCCCTTTTCCGCCAGCGCCTGAACAACCGTCCGGAATGGCTGGCTCACGTGTTACGGGGCATGGGCACCGGGGTGCAGCCTTCCCTGTGGGAACACCTCCCCACATTGAAAAAACCTTTATTATTGTTGACCGGCGAAAAAGACCCTAAATTTAGAGCCATTTCGGAGGAAATGGTCAGGATGGCACCTAAATGCAGCGTAAAGGTCATTGCTGGATGTGGACACAACATACACCGAGAAAATCCCGACGCCTTTGTACAGGCAATCCTGGACTTTTTACACCACCCCCTCGAATAAAATCATACAACAAACACATAAGCAATCATAGGAGGAACACATGAGTACTGTGAATTGGGTAGAAGCCGGAAAATTTACCGACATCGAGTATCACAAGGCAGAGGGAATCGCCAAGATCACCATCAATCGCCCGGAAGTGCGCAATGCGTTTCGTCCACTGACGGTAATGGAAATGTCCCAGGCGCTGGCCGATGCCCGCGATGATGAGCAAATTGGGGTGATCATTCTGACCGGGAAAGGCACCAAGGCCTTTTGTTCCGGTGGGGATCAAAAAGTCCGCGGCGATGCCGGTTATGTGGATGAGAAAGGCATTCACCGGTTAAATGTGCTGGATTTTCAGCGGCAAATTCGCACCTGCCCGAAACCGGTTATCGCCATGGTTGCCGGGTATGCCATTGGCGGGGGACATGTCCTGCACCTGCTGTGCGATCTGACCATCGCTGCTGACAATGCCATTTTTGGCCAGACCGGCCCGCGGGTCGGCTCCTTCGATGGAGGGTACGGTGCCAGCTACCTGGCACGCGTGGTGGGCCAGAAAAAGGCGCGGGAAATCTGGTTCCTGTGCCGCCAGTATACCGCTCAGGAAGCGCTGGAAATGGGACTGGTAAATACCGTGGTGCCTCTGGAAAAGCTGGAAGAAGAAACCATCAAATGGGCCAAAGAAATTTTGGCCAACTCCCCTACCGCCATTCGCTGCTTGAAGGCGGCGCTGAATGCCGATTGCGATGGGCAGGCGGGATTGCAGGAACTGGCAGGATGTGCCACCATGCTCTTTTATCAGACGGAAGAAGGACAGGAAGGCCGGAATGCTTTTCTGGAAAAGCGCAAACCCGATTTTTCCCGGTTCCCCCGGCGTCCCTGATGCGATAAAGAAAAAATCTACCGCTACCTGTTGGGTAATTCCTTTTTGAATGATAAATTATCCTCCCGGGTGGTGAAAGCCCCCGGGAGGTATGTTTGAATCGATCCAGGAAGACCGATGGAAATGGTGAATACACAAACGGCGTTACCCCGCTGGAAAGTCTGGTGGCTGGCGGCACGTCCCAAAACGCTGTGGGCATCCGTTGCCCCGGTATTGATGGGAACCGCAATGGCCTATGCCGACGGGAAATTCCACTGGCTGGCCGCACTGGCCGCACTGGTGGGTGCCGTTCTTATTCAGATTGGCACCAACCTGGCCAATGATTATTACGATTATCTGAAAGGGGCGGATCAACAGGGACGGCTGGGCCCATTGCGGGTGACTCAGGCTGGACTGATCGCCCCGACCACCATGAAACGCGCCTTTGTATTCACCTTTTTCCTGGCCTTTGTCATTGGCACCTATCTCATCTGGCGCGGGGGCATTCCCATCCTGATCATCGGGCTACTTTCCATACTGTTCGGTATTCTGTACACCGGTGGCCCGTACCCACTGGGCTACAACGGGCTGGGGGATATTTTCGTGCTCATTTTCTTTGGCCCGGTGGCTGTCGGGGGGACGTATTACGTGCAGGCGCTAACGCTAACCCCGGAGGTGGCCATTGCAGGCCTGGCGCCCGGACTCCTCTCCACCGCCCTGCTCACGGTGAACAATCTGCGCGACATCGACACCGATCGAGAAGTGGGTAAGAAAACCCTGGCGGTTCGCTTCGGCAAACATTTTGCCCAGTGGGAATATGTGTTCTGCATCCTGGTTGCGGCTTTCCTGCCCGTGTATCTGTCCATGACCCTGCACACCCATTACTTCAGTATCCTGGCTATTCTCATCCTCATCCCGGCAATTGGTGAAATCAAGACCGTTTTTAACTTCAATGATCCCGCAGTGCTCAATCAAACCCTTGCACGCACTGGAAAAATGGTATTCATATACAGTCTCCTGTTTTCCATTGGATGGATTCTGCCGGGATGATGAAAAAATCTTTTTCACCTTCAAGACGGTTCACCTGGCATAAAAACGGAACGGATTGACATACAATGTGTGGATTGGCCCTTATGCCAATCCAGGAGGTGCCCAATCAATCGAGTCACCGGGAAACAACCCGCTCAGGCAGGGTTCCGGGAACAGGCATTTTACCCGGATAACCGCCGTTTAAAAGAAGCGAATCACTGGTTGCGGTGATTTCTGAGAATGGGAATCAGGATCTTCCCGGTGCCCGGTAGCCCTCAGTCCATTCAAAGAATAGGAAAAGGGTGGTAACGGATGCCATCGTCCCATTCAACACGATCACAGGCGTTTATCGCTCGCTCCACCATTCAACACGTGCGGCTATATGCGTATCGACTGCCTTTGCTGCGGCAATTGCAATATTCGGTTAAACGGATGCGAGTTCGTCATGGATTTTTTATTGAACTGGAGGATGCCGAGGGTCGACGGGGGCTGGGAGAAGTCTCCTATCTGCCTGGCTTTCATCCCCAGATTGGCTATCAGATTCGCCTGGAGCTTTTGCTGACGCTGCAGATGATCCACAGCGGGGATATCAACCTTTTCCAGCGCACCAGCGATATGTTTCCCATTCACTGGAAATGGAAAGTGCCCGTTTCGCCTCTCATTCGATTTGCACTGGATCAGGCATTTCTCCACCTGTTGTGCCAGCAACACGACACACCGCTGTCGCACATCTGGAACGGAAAACCCCACCTGCGGATACCGACAAACGCCCTGTTGAACGATCTGAATGAACAGGCGGTTTTTCGCTGCATGACGTTCCGGGAAGAAGGATATCCGGCAATTAAAATCAAGGTTGGCCGAAAACCGTTCCGACAGGAAATTCGCCTGCTGGAGGACATTCGATCGGCGCTGGGGGATCAGATTCAGCTGCGGCTGGATGCCAATCGCCGCTGGGAGCTGGAGGCGGCCATTGCCTTCGGAAAAGCCGTGGCCCCGTTGAACATCGAGTACATCGAAGAACCCCTGAGAGATCCCCGGATGGTCCCCCAATTTTACGAGGCAACTGGTATCCCGGTGGCCCTGGATGAATCCATCGGGGAGGCCCGGGATGTGGAAAAAATGCTGTTGCCCGGTGTGCAGGCGATCGTTTTTAAACCGGAGTTTTTTGGGGAACTCAGCACCACCTACCAGCTCATCAAACGGGTACAACAACGGGGCATTCGCCCTATCCTGAGCTGCTCTTTTTACACCGGGTATACCCTGGCCACGCTGGTACAACTGGCCAGTGCCTGGATCGACGATTTGTCCCCGCAGGGGCTGAGCACCTTTTTGTATTTTAAGCAGGACATTCTGGAAACCTCTCTCAGGCCCAGGGGCGGCGCGTTTTTCTTAACGGAGGTAATCGACCATCAATACCAGGTTAATCGAAATATGCTCACATTAATCAGGAGCGGTATATGAAGGGGGCGTTGAAATTGCATCTATCAGGGATGGTTCCCATGTTACAACAACGGGCACGCCAGATGCCTGAGGCCCCGGCGCTGGTAACGCCTGACCGGATCATCTCCTTTGCGGAATACGAACGGATGATCCGGGAAATTGCCGATCGGTTACAGGAAATGGATCTTGGCCCGGGTAAACGTCTGGCCATCTGGTGCCGCAATCGCTGGGAGCTGGTGGTTCTGCTGATGGCCTGCTGGTATCGGGAGATTCTAACCGCGCCATTGAATCCAAAGCTCCCCATCGAAAACTTGCGCATGCATCTGGCCACCGTGCAGGCCCACGCGCTGATCGTTGAAGCCGAACTGGCATCGGCACTGCCACCAGACTGGACAATTCCCCTGATGGAGCTGGAATCGTTATTTGCTTCTCGAAAACAACCGATTGTGGAGGGCGCGTGGCATCATCCGGATCCAGAACTGACGCTTATTTTCACCTCCGGCACCACCGGTGAACCGCGAGCGGCCTGTCACACCTGGGCGAACCATTATTACAATGCTCGCGGAGCCAATCAGAACATCCCCTTCAAAGTGGGTGATCGCTGGCTGCTCAGCCTGCCGTTGTTTCATGTAGGGGGATTGGCTATTATTTTTCGGGCCTTGCTGGGGGGTGGAGCCATTGTCATCCCGGAAAACCGCGCCATTACCCCGGAAATCATCGAGCGCCATCAAATTACTCACCTTTCCGTGGTGGCCACCCAGTTGCAACGTTTTCTGCAGGAGATTCCCGGGCCGGGCTATCGTTCGTCGCTTAAATGCATATTGACAGGTGGCGGTCCCATACCGCCGCACCTCATCCAGCAGGCTCTGGATCTTCGGCCCCCGCTGTTTACCACCTATGGGTCCACGGAGATGGGTTCGCAGATAACCACCACGCGTCCGGGGGATACCCTGCAGCAATTGTTAACTGCGGGAAAGCCACTGCCATACCGGGAAGTGCACATCGCTGCCGATGGCGAAATTCTGGTAAAAGGCCCGACCCTGTTTAAAGGATACTGGAAAGAGGGGCAACTGGATCGTCCGGTGGACGAGTTGGGCTGGTTCCACACCGGGGATATTGGCCGCTGGACGATTGATGGATATTTAAAGGTGGTGGGACGTAAGGATAACATGTTCATTTCGGGAGGGGAAAATATTCAGCCGGAAGAAATAGAAGCCATGTTGCTGCGGTTGCCAGGTGTCAAACAGGCGCTGGTGGTGCCGGTGCCGCATGCTGAATACGGGCAGCGCCCGGTTGCCTTTCTGGAAATGAACGAGGACGCCCCCGAATTGGATGCGGACCGGATGCGTCAACTGCTCCGGGCGTTTTTGCCTGGATTTAAAATTCCAGACCACTTTTTCCCCTGGCCCGAAAAGACCGAATACATGATTAAGCCCAACCGAAAGGTGTTCCAGAAGATTGCGGAAGAAAGATTGGCGGAGGGGGATTAGGTTGGGGATTGCGGATTTCGGATTTCGGATGTCGGATTGCGGATTGCGGATTTGGGGGGTGAGGGGTGAGTTTGCGTGTTGATGGTTTGGGTTCACGGTAGTGGGCGTCGTCCGGGTGAAATGAATTTGCGGGATTTTCCGTGGAGGCCATTTGCCCGAAGGGCAAAAAGAGGGTAGCCCCACGCAGCGCGTGGGGACCCCATGGCGCCACCCTAACTCCCCACGTTGCCTGTAGGGCAACCGGAAACGATGCTGGATTTCGGATTTCGGATTTCGGATGGCGGATTGCGGATTTGGGGGGATTTTGTGGGGTGGTTGCCCACCTGTTTTTTATCCCAAACAATGCAATAAACCGCGAATCACACGAATGAAACCCAAAAATATCTACAAAATTGCGAAGAAACCCTGGACCACATTTTCATCCATACACAATCCAATGCATTTTATTGTCCAATGCATTTTATTGGTTTTATTTGTGTTAATTCGTGTAATTCGTAGGCTATCGCATAATCTGGGTTTATTGTGCCCTTACAGGGCGCATGGATTCTTCTGGTGAGCTTCTCTGACTCCCGGGGCGGTGCCCCGGGTTACCATATGCTGCCCCTTCGGGGCGGAAAGGTGGTGGATATCGGATTGCGGATGGTGGATTTCGGATTGCGGATTTCGAATTTCGGATTGCGGATTTCGGATTTGGGGGGATTTTGCGGGGTGGTGGTTCGGGTTCACGGTGGTGGGTGTCATCCGTGTGAAATGAATTTGCGTGATTTTCCGTGGAGGCCATTTGCCCGAAGGGCAAAAAGAGGGTAGCCCCACGCAGCGCGTGGGGACCACATGGCGCCACCCTTACCCCCTCACGTTGCCTGCAGGGCAACCGGAAATGATGCTGGATTTCGGATTGCCGATGTCGGATTTCGGATTTGGGATTTGGGGGGATTTTGTGGGGTGGTGATCCGCCTGTTTATTATCCCAAATCATGCATTAAACCGCGAATCACACGAATAAAACCAAAAAATATCTACAAAATTGCGAAGAAACCCTGGACCACATTTTCATCCATACACAATCCAATGCATTTTATTTCCAATGCATTTTATTGGTTTTATTTGTGTTAATTCGTGTAATTCGTAGGCTATCGCATAATCTGGGTTTATTGTGCCCTTACAGGGCGCAGGGGTTCTTCTGGTGAGCTTCTCTGATCCCGGGGCGGTGCCCCGGGTTACCATATGCTGCCCCTTCGGGGCGGAAAGGATGGTGGATTTCGGATTGCGGATTTCGAATTTCGGATTGCGGATTGCGGATTTGGGGGGTGATGGGTGAGTTTGCGTGGTGATGGTTTGGGTTCAGGGTAGTGGACGTCATCCGGGTGAAATGAATTTGCGGGATTTTCCGTGGGAGGCCATTTGCCCGAAGGGCAAAAAGAGGGTAGCCCCACGCAGCGCGTGGGGACCACACGGCACCACCCTAACTCCCCACGTTGCCTGTAGGGCAACCGGAAAATTTCGGATTTCGGATTGCGGATTTCGGATTGTGGATTTGGGGGGATTTTGTGGGGTGGTGGTTCGCCTGTTTATTATCCCAAATCATGCATTAAACCGCGAATCACACGAATAAAACCAAAAATATCTACAAAATTGCGAAGAAACCCTGGACCACATTTTCATCCATACACAATCCAATCATACACAATCCAATGCATTTTATTGGTTTTATTTGTGTTAATTCGTGTAATTCGTAGGCTATCGCATAATCTGGGTTTATTGTGCCCTTAAAGGGCGCAGGGGTTCTTCCTGGTAAGCTTCTCTGACTCCCGGGGCGGTGCCCCGGGTTACCATATGCTGCCCCTTCGGGGCGGAAAGGATGGTGGATTTCGGATTGCGGATGTCGGATGTCGGATTTGGGGGGATTTTGCGTGGTGGTGGTTCGGGTTCATGGTAGTGGGTGTCATCCGGGTGAAATGATTTTGCGGGATTTTCTCTGGAGACCATTTGCCCGAAGGGCAAAAAGAGGGTAGCCCCACGCAGCGCGTGGGGGTCCATACGTCACCACCCTAACTGCCCACGTTGCCTGTAGGGCAACCGGAAACGATGCTGGATTTCGGATTGCGGATGTCGGATTTCGGATTTGGGATTGCGGATTGCGGATTTGGGGGGATTTTGTGGGGTGGTGATCCGCCTGTTTATTATCCCAAATCATGCACTAAACCGCGAATCACACGAATGAAACCAAAAAATATCTACAAAATCGTGAATAAACCCTAGACCACATTTTCATCCATACATAATCTAATACATTTTATTGGTTTTATTTGTGTTAATTCGTGTAATTCGTGGTCTACTGCATAATCTGGGTTTATTTGTGTTCATTCGTGTCATTTGGGGTTCTCATGCACAATCCGGGTTTAACTCAACGCTTCCTCCACCAGTTGAATAATGTCCTTTACCTCAATCTTCCCCTCATTTCCCGAGGTCTTCACCGCATCGGAATACATGGCATAATCCTTGGGACAGGCTACAACGAAATAATCCAGCTCTCCCAGCGCCAGGGCTTCTCTAATCCGTTGCTCGCTGGGGCGTTCCTGGATATTGGAATCATCCATCCAGATGCGACCACCCCCGGCCCCACAACAGAAGGTATTGGTACCACAACGGGGCATTTCCTTAAATTCCACCCCCAATGCCTGCAAAATCTTCCGCGGTGCTTCGGTTTCCCGATTATAGCGTCCCAGGTAGCAGGGATCGTGGTAGGTGACTTTGTAATTCAACTTCTTATTAAACCGCAATTTTCCCTCGTCAATCAACTGGGCCAGCACCTGCGTGTAGTGAAAAACGGGCGCTTCCAGCCCAAATTCGGGATATTCATTCTTCAGGGTGTTGTAGGAATGCGGATCGGTGGTCACAATCTTTTTAAATCTGGCTTTTTGCAAAACGGCCATATTGTCTTCCACCAGCATTTCATACAACCCTTCTTCTCCCACCCGACGCACATCATTGCCCGCGTTTTTCTCCCCGTCATACAGGATGCCAAAATCGATGCCCAATTTATTGAAAATACGGGCCACGGTTCTGGAATTTTCCTGAATACGGGGATCGAATGAGGCATAATCTCCAACGAACCACAAATATTCCACTTCCTCTTTGCGGGCATCCTTAATTTTAAAATCCAGTCCCTGAGTCCATTTACCGCGGGCGCGTTCAGGTTGCCCGAAGGAATTACCATAATCGCCGATGTTCATCAGGGCTTCCTGCAGGGAATCATCCATGTTACCTTCGTCCACCAGCGTGCGGCGCATCTGCACGATGTGAAGCAGATGTTCGATGCCCACGGGACAACTCTCCACACAGGCCATGCAGGTGGTACAGGACCACAGGGTTTCGGCTTTAATCACATCTCCGGCGACGACGGCGGTGCGGGTATCCCACCCGTTAACCTTCTGAGTAAACCATTCGCTGGTGCCGAAGGTCGCATCGGCAAAGGTGCGCAGATCCAGGATCAAATCCCGCGGGGAAAGGGGTTGTCCTGCACTTCGGGCCGGGCAGGCTTCGTGGCAACGCCCACACTTGGTGCAGGCATCCAGGTCCAGCAATTCCTTCCAGGTAAAATCGGTAATTTTTTTGTAGCCCATGCCTTCTTTCATTTGCGCCTCGGTGATACCGGGCAACCGCCGGGGCACGTTTTCATCCCGAAACATTAGATTGGCAAAATCGGTGAACATGTGCATGGCTTTGGAAAACGGAATGTAGGCCAGAAAAATCATCACTGCCACTGCGTGCGTCCACCAGGTGGTGGCATGCCAGAAATTGATGGTGGCCGGACTCAGGCGCATAAAACTGAGAAATTCCGCCGTCAACCAGCCCACCGGAGACCATCTGGCCCACTCCGGTTGATCGGCATAAATGCGGAAACCTTCTATCAGGAAACCACTAACTCCGATAAAAAACAGCAGGCCCAGAAAAACCGCATCATCGGTGGCATACCCCCGGCGATCGTATTCTTCTTCTTTGCGATCCACCCGGCTGTAGTCCAGCTTAAAAGGCATGACCAGGGTGCGACGAAACCACATGAGCACCAATCCAACCAGAAATAATACCCCAAAAATATCCAGAATCAGAGAAAACCACAGATAGAACGTTCCCTGAAGCAAGCGGTACCCCAGCAGCCGCAGGATGTCGTGATCGATGAACACAATCACCGTTCCAATGAACAGGACAATGAAGCCCCACAGGATGAGACTGTGGGCAAATCCGGCAAAGGGATCCCCCCGATAAATAGTTTTATTTCGCAAAACGGTGGTCAGGGCCTGGACAAATCGTCCGGGCAAATTGTCGAATCGGTTTTCCGGGCGACCCTGACGATATTTCTGAATGCGGGAATACACACCGTAGAAAAAGATCAGCGTGCCGCCAAAAGCAATGGCATAAAACAGCAACTGAGCCCACGTGGGGAAATGTCGAAAGATTTCGCGGGTGGGTATCAACTCAGGCATGGGCGCTCCTCCAATTTAAATGACCCGTCAATGGTATTGTGGATGACCATTCCTCAGCATGGCTTATGATTTCCCTGCTGGCAGGACAACGTTTCTTGCCAGCCTGTTGCCCCGAATGGGTTCCCCTCCTGTTCTGCCGGGAAAGGTCGGGATACCGGATGGTAACCCGCCATCCCGACACCATGGACGGACACCCCGGATTCGGGTTGCGATGGTGGGGAGGATGGTTTTTGCCTACCCCAGTTTCTCCTTCAGCACCGGCACAATATCGAACAGGTCGCCCACCACCCCGTAATGGGCGTATTCAAAAATGGGGGCGTTGGGATCGGAATTGATGGCGATGATCAACTCTGCATCCTTCATTCCTTCGATATGCTCCGGTGCTCCCGAAATTCCCAGGGCCAGGTATAATTTGGGTTTCACCTTCAGGCCGGATTTGCCCACCTGGCGACTCTTGGGTAGCCATTTATTGTCAATAATGGGACGAGAGGCTGACACGGCACCACCCAGCTTTTGTGCCAGTTCCTCGACCATGGGAATGTTTTCCTCGCTCTGAATCCCACGTCCAATGCTCACCAGCACGTCCTGCTGGGTGATGTCCACATCCCCGCCCTCCGGTTCAATCAGCTGTTTAAACGATACCCGCAAATTGCTCAGCTCGGCAGGGGGATCCAGTTTTTCCACGGCCGGACTGCCCTCTTTTTTACCGGCATCGGCGGGGAAAGCGCCTGCCAGTACGGACACGATCTTCTGATTTCCCGCAATTTCCGATTCCACATTCACTTTACCGCCATACATCTGGCTCACGGTAACCAGTTTTCCATCCTCCACCCGAACATCCGCAACATAAGATGCCAGCGGGATGTCCAGATCGGCAGACAGGGCAGAGGCCAGATCCATTCCCATGGAGGTATAAGGGATTAAAATGATGGCGGGATTTACGGCCTGCACCACGGCTTTCAGAGCCAGGGTATGGGCTTCGGGATTGAATTCCGCCAGTTGATCGTGCTCCACTGCCACCACCTTATCAGCCGCACCCAGCTGATGAACCATGTCATCGACCCCGTTACCCAACAGCGCGGCGACCAGATGGTCACCGGTGGCAGCGGCCAGTTCCCGGCCTTTTCCCAACAACTCAAACGTGGAATCCGTAAAATTTCCCTGTAAATGTTCGGCAAAAACCAGAACGTCGCTCATTACACAATCCCCTTCTCTTTTAATATGCTCACAATTTTTTCGGCCACTTCTTCGGGTGAACCGTCCAGCATCTGCGCGCCGGCACCTTTTTCGGGTTTGAATAGTTTCCGAATTTCCGGCGTCCCACCCGCTGCGGTATCGCTGGCGCTCACCTCCTCAATGGTCGATTTCCGCATGGCCATGCGCACCCGGCTGACCGGTGCATATCGCGGGGTCTGGCGTGCCGCCTGAATCCCCAGCACCGCCGGTAAGGTGACCTCAAACTCGCCCATCACACCACCGGCATATTCCTTATGCACCACCGCCTTTCCATTGGTTACCTGAACCCCGGTCACCACCGATACGTGGGGAACACCCAGATAATGGGCCAGCAACACCCCCACCTGGCCGTCCAGCTCATCCACGGCCTGCACGCCGATGAGGATGAGCTGATAATCCATTCCCTGAATGGCACTGGCCAGGGCTCTGGCAATGGCATGGCTGGAAAGCGGTTGGGGAAAATCGCCGGTCACCTTAATCAGTTTATCCGCCCCTTTAGCAGCCGCCGTAAATAACAGCTTGTCCACATCATCCCCATCCAGAGCCATTGCGGTAACCGTTCCGCCCACGTCTTCCTTCAAAAGCAATGCTTCTTCCAGCGCATGGTCATCGAATTCATTGATTTTGTATTTTAACCATTCACGATCCAGATCCTTCCCGGAAGCATCGATCTCCAGGTCTTCTACCAGATCCGGTACCTGCCGAAGTGGCACAATGATGTTCATACCACACCTCCTTGCCGCTTAAACGTTCACGCTGTGATTTATTTTTAATTTTTCATCTTCTTACCGATCAACCCAATCGCCCGTCGTATCGCCAGAAACCGCGGGATCCCCGTCTTCCTGCCCCCGTGTTTCCGGCACCGTGAGATCTTTCTTCGTTGTCCTTCACCACGGGTTCCGGATACCCCCGGCGGCTACACGCCCATCGCCTCCACCACCAGTTCAATGATATCCTTGACGATCAGTTTGCCCTCATTGCCGGTAGATTTGACCGCATCTTCGAACCGGGAAATTTCGTAGGGACAGCACACCACCAGCACCTCGGCACCGGTCTCCACAGCTTCGCGAACCCGATTTTCCGAAAGCCGTTCCTTGACGTGATCGGCCATGAAGCCATCCAGCCACATGCCACCGCCCCCGCCTCCGCAGCAGAAGCTATTCTGCCGGCAACGCCACATCTCCACCAGCTCCACTCCCGGCAGGCTATTAATGATCTGCCGCGGTGCATCAAATTCCCCGTGATGGCGTCCCAGGTAGCAGGGATCATGAAAGGTCACTTTATAATTCAACCGGTTCTTCAATTCCAGCCGATCCATCATTGGTGCCAGAAAGGTGGTGTAATGCACCACATCGTATTCTCCGCCCAGTTTGGGGTATTCCGTTTTAAAGGCATTTAGCGCATGCGGATCGGTCACCAGAATCCTGTTAAATTTGTATTTGCTGAAAGTTTTGATGTTTTCTTCGGCAAATTCTTCGAACAATCCCCGCTCGCCTGCCAGTCGCTGCGAGTCGCAGCTGCACTTTTCCTCAACCCCCAGAATGGCAAAATCGACTCCCAGCGCATTCAATACTTTGGCCAGTGCTACACTGGTTTCTTTCCCACGGGGATGATAGGATGGGTAACACTCCACGAACCACAAAATATCCGCCTCTTTTTTCTCCTTCATGATTGGCACCGGCACGCCGGCGTCCTTCACCCAATCCGCCCGCTTGCGGGGCGATTCACCCAGGGGATTGCCATATTCAAACGTGTTTTCGAACACTTCTTGCAGTTCGGCCGGCACGTGGCCTTCCATCACGGCCTCTTCGCGGACGGCCGGCATGATGTCAATCATATTCACATCCTTCGGGCATACCCGCAAACAATTCATGCAGGTGGTGCACTTCCACAATTCATCATCCGTAAGCAGATCGATTCCAAATTGCAATCGCCGGTAAATCTTCCGCGGGCCGTAATCCCCGACCTCATTTACCGGACACACAGGCACACACTGGGCACACTGATAACACCAGGCAATGGACTCGGCTCCGGGAATGCTGGCGATTTTATCCAGAACATCCACGTCATAATCAAAAACCGGACGCTGATCGAACATGCGGTTCCATTCGCTGGTCAGCTCAATGCCATCGACAACCACTTTGTCTTTGGCGCGAATTTGTTTGGGATCAACTGGCATGTTTCAATTCCTCCAATCTATAAATGCCAAGCAGCCTTCGAATAAATTCGGGTAATTTCGGCATCACCTTGTTGAACTCCTGTGTCATGCGCATTCGCAGCACGGTGTAACTGTAAATCACATAAACACAGGCCAGATAGGTGTACACCCCATACGCGGTTTGCAGAAAGGAAGGGATTTCGCGCGTCCGCCCGATTTCCTGAAGGTGACGGACGGCTTCTCCCACCTTCCGGTAAATTTCTCCCTCGGAGTTGCCTTCCAGGGAAACCTGTTCCATTAGCACCAGGGGCAGCGAACCGGTTCGGGTGCGGGGATCCCACATCCAGCGGGTCCACATCCAGTATTGATCGGGATGGGAAAAAAAGAGGATCTCGCTGGCCAGATCATAGCGCTGGCTGGCCTCAATGTCCGGGAAGGCGTGAAAGAATTCCTGAAAACGCCATTCCACCGGTTTGCCTGGATCCAGCAAGCTCTGGATGTGTCTGGCAAAATAGTCCGCCGGGTACCGGTCCGCAATTTTATTGGCGCGCCGCCGGGTTGCAAATACGCACCGCAACAGCTGCCGCAAGGTGCCATCGGAAAAACGCCCTCCCGATGCCTGCCGAACCATTTCCTGCACGCATTGACTCTTCAAATGCAGGTCTGCCTGGATTTGCTCCAGTTCTTCCAGGGTAATCCGGGAAAGCGTCTCCAGCATAAATTCCTTGGTAGATTGTTTGTCGATGAACAGCGCCATTGGCTTTCCTTTTAGCTGGCTTTTTTGGTACCGTTTTCCCGCACGGCCTTAATGGCGCGCATGGCCGCCAGACCGGCAGCGGAGATGGAATCCTCTAAATCCGCAGGCCCCGTACAGGCACCAGCTGCAAACACACCGGGCACCGACGTGCTCACCGTGTCCATGGGGGCACCGACTGCCTCGATGAACTGATATTTATTCTGCTTCAGCCCGAAGATCTTTGCCATTTCGCGGGTTCCCTGACTGGGCTCCATTCCCACAGAGAGAATCACAATGTCCATGGGAATCTCAAACGGACGCCGCAGGGTTGTGTCTTCTCCCTTCACCAGCAATTTGTCCCCTTTTTTGACGATTTCCGTGGCAATGCCTTTAACGTAGTTCACCTTGTGTTCTTCCTGCGCCTTCCAGTACAGATCGGGTTCCCAGTATGCGTACATACGCATGTCGATGTAAAAAATGAACACCTTGCAATCGGGCACCAGCTGGCGAATTTCAATGGCCTCCTTGGAAGCGATTCCACAACACACTTTTGAACAGTACTCATTCCCGATGCGGCGATCGCGGGAACCCACGCACTGAATGAAGCATACTCGCTCCGGCTTTTTCCCATCAGAAGGGCGCACAAAACGGTGGGCTTTAAGCATCTTTTCGCAATCCACCAGCGTAATGACGTCTTCATATTCATAGTACCCGTATTTTTGGGTTTCCCGACCGGGATCGAAATGTTGAAAGCCGGTGGCAATGATCACCGCTCCCACGTTCAGGGTTTCTTTTCCCTTTCCATTTTGAATGGTCACTTTAAAGTCTCCCACACTGCCCTCCGCAGCCACCACCGTTGTACCCAGTCGAACGTCTACATTGGGATTATTCTCCACCGCCTGGATCATGGCGTTCATGGCTTCCTCAGCACTGCGAAGGTCCGGGGTTAAGGCGGCATAACTGGCTTCGTCCGGTGTACCTCCCAGACGATCCCGTTTTTCGATTAAAATGGCTTTGTATCCCAGGTCTCCAATCGAACGAGCGGCCTCCAGACCTGCGGGGCCTCCTCCAATCACGAGAATGTCTTGATTAGGCATCTGCATCCTCCCAGGTTAAGTATTGTTTTTCACCACGTTTCAATTTTTCCAGGGCTTCCTCGAATTCCCGCCACTTTTCATCGGGGTCAATGCCCAGTTTTTCCAGGAACGGCCGGTTTTCGGTGTTGTGCCAGTGTAGCTGCAACACTTTGTAGGGATGCGCCCCCATGGCCAGCGCAGCAATCTGGGAATCGGACATGACCGGGATGCCCACCTTCTTGCCATGTGCCTTTCCGGCAAACTGGCTTTGATCCAGGGTGGTGACGCATCCCGTGTCGTGGGTAACGACAACATCGGGGTTGGCTTCTTCCTTCATGACTTCGATTTTCCGCTGCACTGCAAAGGAACGAGAAAAGTCCCGCGACACCAGAATATGGCGGAATCCGAATCCGCAGCAATCGTACCAGCTGGAATATTCCCCGATCTGGATTCCCAGGGCTTTTAGCGTGCCGGTCACGACGGCCGTTCGCTGAGCCCCGTAAATTTCGGGATCGTAAATGGCATCCTCTTCCACCAGTTTGTGATAATGACAGGCGGGATGAACCGAGGCCACGATGTGTTTCATGTCGATCACCTGGCGCTCGGCAATTTTATCGCGAATGGCATAAACCCACTCACTGTAATGTACAATTTCTTCCGGGAAGACCAGTTTTTTGCCCAGACGTTCCATAATCTCACGCACCTTGCGGCGCAGATCATGATGGTGAAGCAGTTCGTGGCGCACTTCTTTATAGTGCCCGAAGCTGGTACCACAGTGGATCAGAGGGAAGCGGCCGGTTTCCGCTGCTGCAGCAAAATTGCGAACCGCCACGGCCGCCTGGGCTTCCGCATTCGATGTCGCCGAAGCGTAGTAGTTCCAGGCTGTACAGGAGGTCTGGTCGCTGGGATCCACATAGTCGAATCCAAACTGGCGGTTCAACCAGAAAATCGATGTGGAATATCCCGGAATGTGCCCACACTGACCGCAACTCTTATGATGCCAGGTATGCTCCAGGGGAATTTTCTTTTTGCGACCATACTTGGTGGTTACCTCCACGTACGGCTCGGGAACCCGAATGACCTCCAGCTCGCCTTCTTTTTCCAGCTGAAACAGGATGTCTCGATAATCCTCCGTGGGGGCTTCCTCGGGGGTGTATTTAAAACCGGGTTTTTTCTTGGATTTAATCAGTTCTTCCACCGGGATAACTTGCTGTCCCATAATGGTTCTCCTTACTTAGTTCGACTGTGGATTGGCGTCCAACCGCCTTTATTCATCGAACAAAACATCGTAACCGGCATCCTCCAGGCGTTCTTCCATTACGTCCTGTAAAATCATGAACAGGCCTTCATCGATTTCTTTGATCATGTCCATTACGCCGGTCATGTGCCAGATCAGGTAAAGTTCGATGATGGTTTTTTCGCTCACACTCCAGCCGGTTTCCACGGTGTGCAGGGTTTCCGGTGGCAGGGCACGACGCCAGAGATCCAGATTTTCCGCAATTTCATTCACATGGTGTCCCCAGTCCGGAAAGGCATTGGGCTGGAGCATATCGGGCGATACCTGAGTTCCCGTGGACATAATCTTGTAAATAATGCGACCGTAGCCTTCCAGCGCTTCCTTGGCGGTTTCCAGACCGTTTTTGACCGCCACCTCGCGCATCAGGGTAATCAGTCCACCAGGCGAATTCCCCCGCGGACAGCGATCGCAGGAAAAGCATTGCGAACAGTCCCAGATGCTATCGTTCATCAGGGTGTAGACCAGCTCCACATCCTCCCGCGCCACAGCCTGGGCAATGACCCGTGGACTGAAGTCGTAGAACCGGGCGGATGGACAGGCCGCCACACACACCCCGCATTCATAACACCCATACAGCACATCGTGAAAACGGACATCGGCTTTGATCTCGTTAAACAAGCGTTCCTTTTCCTCGTAAGGAACATCCCTGTATTTTTCCCCGGTTAAATCCAGTGGCGTTGAATTGATGTCAAAATTCATGAGCCCTCTCCTTACGCTACATCGTTGCAATGGATTTGGGCAAAGAATCCTGCCCTGTCAACAGGTGCGGATTCCCTTTGCCCTGACGCATGTCATGTCCTCAACCCTTTTTCTGCCCGTCCCCGTCACGTTGTACACACAACCCGCATCCAGCAACATTCACCGTCGCTATTCGATATGGTCACACGCTTTAATATCTTCCCGTTCAACCTTTTCCCGATACTTTTCCACCGCTTCTTCTCCGGTGACCAGGTCCTTCACCTCCTCGTCCCAGTTGGTGGGTTTCATTTTGACCACCCAGCCTTCACCATAGGGATCGCGATTCAGCAATTGAGGGTCTTCCGCCAATTTCTCGTTCACCTCCACAATTTCTCCAGATACCGGTGTTTTGATAGGCCCCACCCACTTGGCACTTTCCACGGTGCCGATGGGTTTTCCCCGGGCACGGGTCAACCCCACCTTCTTCACCTTGGCATGCAGCACCGGCCCGGCCAGATTCTGGGCCACATCGGTCATACCCACGGTGACGGTGCCATCCTCATTCAGGCGAACCCAGGTATGGTCGTCCACCGAATAGTACAGGTCCTTCGGTATCCTGCATCCACGAACTTCCCCAACGTCTGACATAGCAGCACTCCTTCACTTAATTTTCAAATTGTGCTCAATCGCTTACATTCCCGGCTATGGCTTCCCGGCCAGCTCAAAGAAATCTTTTCTAATTTCCCCGGTTTTCCCATCTTCATTTGAATCTCAAATGTGCCAATTTTTTGATTTAGAAATACATCACGTGATCGGCCTCCAGGGCCAGATCGATGATGCTGGTGGCTCCCAGGATCTTTACCCCATCGATCAGGTCTTCGGGCTTCATGTCCCACAGATCCATGCTTTGCTGGCACACGGATAATTTCACCCCGGCGTCCAGGGCCTGATCCAGCAAGGTCTTCAGGGTTACCCCGCTGCCGGGTTTCAATTCGATTTTTTCCGCCTCGCCTTTCCGCAACTGATTGGTACCGTTCATGGTAAACCAGATCATCACATCCATCTCCATGGCTGCCGCGGCAATGGCATAATACACCGGCGAATACGTCCGCGTGGGCGTATCCACTCCGTGGGTTTGAATTACCAGAATCTTTTTGCCTTCCAGATCTTCCATATCCATTTCCCTCGCTTATTTTAATTCCAATCGATTGTCCTCATCTGCCATCTAATGAATTGGCCGATTGCCCTGGTGCTTTGTTTTACAGCAACGTACAGAGTTTGGGATCGGCGTGGACGATAACGAATTGTTTGTGCCAATCCCAGTCTTCGTCGTGTTCCATCATGTAGTCCAGCAAATCATCCTTACGGGGACTCAATTTCACCACCCGGACCCGACTGGCCTGACCGCGCGCATCGGTTTCCAGAATTTCCAGCAACACCCACTTTCCGGCTTCCTGCAGGTACATCTCGCTGAGTTCTCGGAGTCCCAGTATTTTGTTCTCCCATGCATTCACGGACTCAACTGTGTTTTGCCACCGCATCCGCCAGCTGACCAAAAACCGTCAGCCAGTGGTCAACTTCGATGCCCGGTGTTTGCACGCCCGTTTCCTGGTAGAATGCCTCGATGGTACGCCGCAGGGTGGCGGGTTCCAGAGAATGGCCCTTCAAAAAGGCCTCGAAGGCCGCCAGCTGATGTTGCGGATAAAACGTGAAGTCCCCGGAAATGGCCAGGTCATCGATGGTATTTTCCCGGATGCGGAGCGTGATGCGAATCAGGCCACCGGGTGCCTTGTAAGCCGTTTCCCCCACCCATACACCGCTGTGGATCTTCACGGCGCCTCGAACCAGCCCACCTTTCTGGTACAACCATTCCCGGGTGGCAAAGCGGGCATTTAACTGGGCCATGACCTCCTTTTCGCCAGGAGTCAACTCACCCCACTCGACCGGCCGCTGCAAAACCTCTTCCAGATGCCGGACGTAGTGTTGTTTCACTTCGTCCCGATCCGGCATCTGCCCCAGCTCTTTTTTCAGGGTGGTCATGTAGTTTTCCAGTCCCTGAAAGACCTTATCCCGGAACTTCTCGTTGGGTACTTTCAACACCCGGGCCATGGTCCGGGTATCGAAATCCAGCATCAGCGAGCTGACCACGACCTCTGCATTGCCAATGGCTGCTGCCCCCATGCCCCCAATCTTTTTCCCGCTTACGTGAATGTCATTAATGGGCCGGAAATTGGCTTCCACCCCAAAATCCCGATAAGTGGCCATGATGGGTTCCGCATGCAACCGAAACCGATCCACCACTTTCAGGGGAACATGATCGGGCTGAAACACCCATTGAGTAAAAATTTGATTGGCATCCAGAAGCACCGCCCCACCGCCTACCTCACGACGGGTAACCGGAATCTGATGCGCCTGACAATATTCCAGATCCACTTCACGATCTACCTCCTGATGGAATCCCACGCAAACGTACGGAGTTTGGGGACTGACCAGGATGGCAGTGTCCGGCGTTTCCGGGGTCATGGCATGGGCCACGGCGTGATAAATAGTCTGAGATTCCAGATACGGAATGGTTCCGGCATCGATTAAACGCAATGGTTTTTTCCTGTCCACAAACGCCCCTTTCATTTATTGACCATTGTGCTTTGTTTCAAATAAACAGGGTAACATTGGCGTCGGCGGCAAATTCCAGAAATGTGGCCGCTCCACCAATTTCGGCCTCGTCAATAAAATCTTCCTTTTTGAACCCAAAGACGTCCATGGTCATCTGACAGCCAATGAGCCGCACGTCCATTTCCACGGCCATATCGCGCAATTCCTCAATGCTGGCCACCCCTTTTTTCTTGAAGGTTTTCTTCATCAATGCAGTGGCCATCTGCTGGAATCCAGGCACATTGCTCATGATCAGATTGGGAATCGGCAAATCAATTTTTTCCAGCGGCCCAAAGGGCATCTTCATGGGCATGGCGGGATTCCCCAGTGGACTGACCGAAGCATCCAGCTTCTTCTTCAGCAGGGGCAACCCGTAAAACGTAAAGAAAATGGCCACCTCCCAGTTCATGGCCCCTGCAGCTGTGGCCAGAATAAAGGGCGGGTATGCCCAGTCCAGCGTCCCCTTGCTGGCAATTATCGCTAAACGACGACGTCCGTTTTTCTCCGACATTTTGGCCCCCTCTCAATTGATTGGTTTGTTACTTTTGAACCGTCAACTTTCCCTTTTTGTAAACCTGCGTTCTCCAGAAAACGGCCTGCCTGCCGAGGCACATCCTTCCCGATCAGTGGGTCTTCTTAATCAAAAAGCGGTACTTGCCCCCTTCTTCTTTTGCCTCCAGAAGCTCATGACCGGTTTGCTTGGCCCATGCCTCCATATCGGGAATGGATCCGGGATCGGTGGCGATCATTTCCAGTACTTCCCCCACTTTCAGATTTTTTATGGCCTTGTTGGTTTTGACGACCGGCATGGGACACAGCAGGCCGCTACAATCCAGGGTTTCCGCAATTGGGATATCTGCCATTGCTTCCTCCATTATTTTTTTTGAACAAATAGGCTCAGGTGCTCCTGTTTGTCGCGCACCTGCAGAATGGGATTTCCGGTCATGCGGCTCCAGCTCTGCACGTCCGCATGACTCTCCTCGTTGTTGATGAGCAATTCAATGATTTCTCCCGAACGCATTTCCCGAAAAGCAAAATACAGATGCACCACCGCCAGAGGGGTGTACATCCAGCGACAATCCAGTTTTTTACTGACGACCAGATTCATCCTTTCCTCCTGGCCCCGGTGATGTGCAAACGGCGTTCCAGAATTTTCACATTCGTGAAATATTTCACTCTATAAACGGATTCCCCTGAAATTTTATAGAATTTGCAAGTAAAACGGATCATTCAGGCGGGTTTCCATCGATCCAACAGTTATGGTATTTTTACCATAATTATGGCACCGGCGTTATAACCTAAATACCATAATGTCGCTCAAATCCTTCAATTGGAACGGAAAGAATCATCGTCTTTGCAGGTGGGCATAATCCCAAATAGAGCGTTAAACCACGAATCACGCGAATGAATTCGAAAAAAATCAATAAAATAGCGAATATATCCGGGAAAACATTTTCATGGAAAACATTTTCATCCAGATAGAATCCAGTGCATTTTATTATTTTTATTGGTGTTAATTCGTGTAATTCGTAGGCTAATGCATAATCTGGCATAATTGCAAACACCTCAGCATGCCCTGCGAAGGGAGTTTCTGATTGGTGGATAAAGATTCATTGTTCGACCGATGGGCAAATCGACCGGGGTCATTCCTCCTGATAATCCCCCCGGCGGATATTGTACTTGCGCATTTTCTCGTAAAAATTTTTGTAGTGAATCCCCGATGCCCGTGCAGCCGCGCTGATATTTCCCTTGAACTCTTTCAACAGGGTGATGATGTATTCCTTCTCGAAATTTTCAATCAGCTGTTCTTTTAATTCTTTCAAGGGCTTACGGGCATTGATGGGAAAGGAATAGAGATTGGTGGGTTTATATTCCAGGCAGCGGAGCAGGGTATCCCGTTGTAGTTGTTCACTTTTCTCCAGAATAATGGCCCGTTCAATCACATTTTCCAGCTGGCGTACATTTCCCGGCCAGGGCTGTTCCACCAGCAGCGCCATGCCTTCTGGAGAAATCTCATGAACCGGTTTGTTGAATCGGCGGGCATATTTTTTCAAAAAATGCATGGCCAGCAGGGGGATGTCATCCGGTCGCTCACGTAATGGCGGCACCACAATGGGCACCACATTCAGCCGGTAAAACAAATCCTGGCGAAAATTTCCGGCCTGCACTTCTGCCTCCAGATCCTTATTGGTGGCGGAAATGATGCGCACATCCACCTTGATGGTTTTATTGCCCCCAACCCGTTCAAACTCCTTTTCCTGCAGCACCCGCAACAATTTCGACTGGATGCGAAGGGGCAAATCGCCCACTTCATCCAGAAATATGGTGCCACCATCGGCCTGCTCAAAGCGTCCGATGCGCGTCTTGATCGCCCCGGTGAACGCGCCTTTTTCGTGGCCAAATAGCTCGCTCTCCAGCAAGGTTTCTGCAATGGCGGGACAATTCACCCGCACGAAAGGTTTATTTTTCCGTGGACTATTGAAATGCAGTGCCCGGGCAATGAGCTCTTTTCCGGTACCGGTTTCACCGCGGATCAGCACCGTGGCATCGGTTTCTGCCACATCCCGCACCAGCGAGAAGATCTCCTGCATCTTTTGATTTTGCCCCACAATCTGATCGAATCCGTACTGCGAGGTAATCTCCTGTCGCAACCGCTGCACCTCCAGCGCCAGCGCATGCTGCTCCACTGCCTTTTTAACAATGGAAATCAACTCATCGTAATTGATGGGCTTGGTCAGATAATTAAATGCCCCCAGCTTCATGGCCTGTACGGCCTGTTCAATCGTACCGTACGCGGTGACCACAATGACGGGCACATCCAGCTGCATCTCCTTCATGCGCTGAATCATTTCAATGCCATTCATCCCCGGCATCAGGTAGTCTACAATCACCGTGCTCACCTGATCCTGTTGCAGGATCTGAAGTGCTGTGGTCGCGTCGCGGGCGGTTTTTACCTCGTAACCCTCCCGCACCAGATTGGCTTCCATGACCCGAAGGATGGGCTCTTCGTCATCAACTACTAAAATTGTAAATTTTGGCTTCATGGTGACGGATGTTTAACGGCAACCGAATGATCACCCGGGTTCCCTGATTTTCCTCGCTTTCAATTTCAATTTGTCCCTGATGGTGTTCCACAATTTTCTTCACAATGGTAAGTCCCAGACCGGTTCCCTTTATTTTGGTGGTAAAAAACGGCTGGAAAATCTGTTCACGCGTTTCGGCGGGGATGCCACAACCGGTATCGGCAATCACCAGCTGCAAATGTTCCCCCCGCATGCCGTTTCCTCCACAAAGGGACTTCAGTTCGATGGTCAACTGCCCCCCTTCTTCCATGGCATCCACCGCATTTAAAATTAAATTTACCAGCGCCTGCTCAATCTGATTTTCATCCAGGGGAATTTCGGGGATATTGGGATGGATATGCGTTTTCACCCGAATCTGCTTATCGTCCAGTGCCTGCTGGGTATCCCACAAGGCCTGTCGAATCACTTTCTCCAGATTGCCCGGATGAAAAACCGGTTCCAGGGGACGCGCCAATCCCAGTAAATCCGTGGCCACCCGATTTACTCGATCCACCTGTTCCTCGATCAAATCCAGATACATAGCCACCGATTCCTCCTGAATCTCCCCCCGCAAATAATGGGTCGCGCCTTTGATGGCGTTCAGTGGATTGCGCACCTCATGCGCCACTTTGGCGGCCATTTCCCCAATCTCCGCCAGCCGCCGCGAACTTTCCAGCTTGGCCTGCATTTGCATGGCATCGGTTACATCCTTGACATACTCAATGATTTGCACAATCTCGCCATTTTCATCGAACATGGGAAAATCGTGGACTTCCAGAATGCGGTCGCCCTTCCCCGATGGATCGGGTTTGGTGCAATAGGTAATCTCGTGCTCGCCAAAGCGGAACGTATCCGTCGCCCGACAGAACTGGCAACGCCGCAGGCTACCGTTGCACATCTCAAAACAGTGTTTTCCTTTGATTTCTTCCTCCGTGCGGCCCATCAGTTTCAGGATAACCGGATTGGCCGTCACAATCCGAAAGTTCTTGTCAATAATCATGATGCCGTCAGACAGGCTGTTAAATACCGCCTCCAGGCGTTTTTTACTTTTGTAAAGTTCGCGGGAAACGGTTTCGGCCCGTTCCTTTGCCTTGGTCAACTCTTCGATGGTCTGCCGCAGATGGCGCACCATGTGGGCAAATCCCTCGTACAATTGATCCATTTCATCCATCCACACGTGATTCTGATGGTTGGAAAACTCGATGTCCAGGTTCCCATTGCGCACCTCGTACACCTTCTGGGTGAGATGCACGACCGGCTGGATCATGTATTTGGAAACCAGCAACACCCCGATGATCCCAATGAAGATATAAAAAGCGGCCACTGCCATCAAATATTCCGGGCGGTACACATTGCCACCCGCGCGATATATCCCGTGGAGGGTCAGGCTACCCGCCAGGGTTACCAGTACCACCACGGCAATGGTGATAACGATGAAACGGTATTTCAATCCCAATCGGCGAAAGTCCATCAGGCCCCTCGTTTTTCTTTTATAGATTTGCACAAATTATGCCAATTTCGATCCTGAAATTTAATCGGCATGTTTAAAAATACAAAATATTTTTCTGGCAGAAAAATTTGAGGGGAAAATCGTTGAGAATTTTTTGAAAAGCGACCAAAGAAGCGGATGGTTTCCTTGAACTCAAATGATGCATGAATTCACGAATCAATCGGTTACTTCATCTATTTCTCCTGGCTAAAGCCAGGAGTAGCCAGGAGTTAATCGAAATTATCATTCATTAACACCCAGATTTATCTGGGTGGACAACTCCTAAAGTAACAATAATTTACAGAACCGTTTTAACGGTTTGGGTTGTCCAATTAGAACAACAGGTTAATTTTATTTGTGTGAATTCGTGCAATTCGTGGTCTTATGCATAATCTGGGTTTATTTGTGTTCATTCGCGTCAATTGAGGTTCAAAGCATAATTTGGGATTAACAAACCACCTACCAAACCCTGGACCCCATTTTCATCCTGATTGCATCAAATGCATTTCATTCTTTTGGTTCGTGTGAATTCTTGTAATTCGCAGGCGAATGTAAAATCCGGGTTTAAGTTTGCAATTGCTCAGGCCCCCTCACTGGCCTGAATGATCTGAAAAAAGCTTCTGGCATTCAAACAGGCGCCACCAACCAGCGCACCATCCACATCCGGCTGTGACAATAATCCCGCCGCATTTTCCGGCTTCACACTTCCCCCGTAAAGAATGGTGATGCGCGTACCCACCTGGCTACCATACAACGTATTCAAAATCTCGCGGATAAAGGCATGCACTTCCTGCGCCTGCTCCGGAGTGGCCGTTTTACCGGTGCCAATGGCCCAGACCGGCTCGTAGGCAATGACAATCCTCTTGAAATCATCGGCTGTAAATCCCTTCAGGCCCCATTCCAGTTGATTGATGATGATGTCCTGGGTCAGGTTGTGTTCCCGTTCTTCCAGGGTTTCTCCCACACAATGAATCACCCGAAGCTTGTTCTTTAGTGCCAGTCGAATTTTTTTGTTGATGATGTTTTCATCTTCCTTGAAATACCGGCGACGTTCCGAATGTCCAATGATCACGTATTTTGCCCCGGCACTTTTTACCATTCGGGCGGAAACCTCGCCGGTAAAGGCTCCTTCTTCTTCCCAGAAAATGTTCTGGGCACCCAGCTGGATTTTACTGCCTTTTAACAGTTCCGCAACGGGAACCAGCGCGGTAAATGGCGGACAGACCACCACCTCGGTTTTCCGGGCGGGTTTCTTTTCCAGCATCCGCCTGAGCTGCGTTACCAGACGTACCGCCTCGGCGTTGGTTTTATGCATTTTCCAGTTACCCGCAATCATTTTCTTTCTCATGATCACCCCTCTTTTTTATCCGTGAAACGCAAGTCATCCCAAGTTTCAAAAATAAAAAGAAGTCCCTTCTCCACGCATGATGGTGCTCACAGTGCAACTTCACCCCACCAATCCTTCCCACGTTCCGGCCGCCAATCGCCACCGGAACGTTTTTGCTGGAAACAAACGGCGACGGAATTATTTATCCGTTAAGGCTGCCACACCAGGCAGGGTTTTCCCTTCCAGGAACTCCAGCGATGCCCCGCCGCCAGTGGACACGTGTGAGAGTTTATCCGACAGGCCAAACTGCTTCACCGCAGCGGCGGAATCACCGCCTCCCACGATGGTAATCGCCCCTTTCTCGGTAATCTCCGCCAGGTAGCGGGCAATGGCTTCGGTACCTCTGGCAAAATCCGGGATTTCGAAAACGCCCATGGGGCCATTCCAGACCACCGTGCGGGCGGTTGCCAGAAATTCTTTATATTTCTCAATGGTTCGTGGCCCGATGTCCACACCAATGCCATCCGAAGGCATGGCGTTGACGTCCACCACCGTGGTGGAAGCCCCCGCTTCCACCCTGTCCGCCACCACGACATCCACCGGCAATTCCAAACGGGTACGACTGCGGGAAGCGCGATCCAGAATATCCCGTGCCATCTCCAGGCGATCTTCCTCCAGAATGGATTTTCCGATTTCCAATCCCTGAGCCTTAAAAAAGGTGAAAATCATGCCTCCACCGATGAGCAGCACATCGGTTTTATCCAGCAGATTGAGGATGACATCGATTTTGCCGGAAATTTTCGCCCCACCCAGGATGGTAACGAATGGCCGCTCTGGATTTTCCAGCGCCTTTCCCAGATATTCCAGTTCCTTTTGCATCAGGTATCCGGCGGCACAGCAATCAAAATAGCGGGTCACCCCCACAGTCGAGGCATGCGCCCGATGCGCCGTCCCAAAGGCATCATTCACATATACATCACAATAGCTGGCCAGCTGGCGGGCAAATTCGGGATCGTTGGCTTCTTCCCCCGGATGAAACCGCAGATTCTCCAGCAGCAATACCTCTCCATCTTTGAGTTGCTGTTTCAGGCGATCCACCTCGGGGCCAATGCAATCGGGTGCAAAATGAACATTCTGTCCCAGCAACTCTGCCAAACGATCGGCCACAGGTTTCAGAGAATACTTCTCGTTTCGCTGCCCTTTGGGACGCCCCAGATGGGAACAGAGCACAGCGCGACCTCCTTCCCGGATGATTTTTTGAATGGTGGGCAGCGCCGAACGAATACGGAAGTCATCCGTTACGCGGAATTGATCGTCCAGAGGTACATTAAAATCCACCCGAACCAGCACAGTCTTTCCTTTTAACTCCAGATCATCAATGGTTAATTTGGCCATCTTCAGTCCCTCCGATCTTCAACCAGAATTTTACATCCTTCCGGAAACACCTTGAACAGACGTCTGAACGCCAACACGGGTGCCTCACTCCGGTCTGAATCAGGCAGAAAACCAATTCCTTTAGAGGATGCACCCGAGTCCAGGCGAAAGAAAAATCCCCCGACGGTTGCCGGGGGATTTAGATTTACAGGGACATCATTTTCTTGAGCAAGTCCACCGTACGGTTAGAATAGCCCCATTCGTTATCGTACCAGGAAATGACTTTCACAAAATTACCATCGATGATCTTGGTGGACTGGGCATCGAAGATGCTGGATGCGGGATTTCCGATGATATCGGTAGACACCAGGGGATCCTCGCTGTATTCCAGATATCCTTTCAATTCGCCCTCAGCTGCGGCTTTCATGGCCGCGTTGATTTCTTCTGCAGTGACCGACGTATCCAGCTCGGCCACCAGGTCAACCATGGAACCATCGGATACCGGCACTCGAACAGCAATGCCATCCAGCTTCCCCTTCAACTCGGGAATGACCAATCCCACAGCCTTTGCTGCTCCCGTGGTGGTGGGGACAATATTGAGGGCAGCCGCACGCGCACGACGCAAATCCTTGTGCGGTAAATCCAGTAACCGCTGGTCGTTGGTGTAGGCGTGAATGGTGGTCATCCATCCCCGACGAATCCCAAACTTCTGGTGCAACACTTTTGCCACCGGGGCCAGGCAATTGGTTGTACAGGAGGCATTGGATACCAGTAAGTGATCGGGCTTGAGGGTGTCATCGTTTACGCCCATGACCACGGTATTGTCCAGTTCATCCTTTGCCGGCGCGGTGAGCACCACCTTTTTGGCACCCGCCTGCAGGTGCAAATTTAATTGCGCACGACTGCGGAACACTCCGGTGGATTCGATCACAATGTCCACGCCCAGATCGCTCCAGGGCAACTTCGCCGGATCCTTTTCTGCATAAATGCGAATCTTTCGGTCGCCGGCAATTAGATAATCCCCTTCCGCTTTTACAGGCACGGGATAACGCCCATGCACGGAATCGTACTTCAGCAGGTGCGCCAGGGTTACCGCATCGGTTAAATCATTAATGGCTACCACATCAATCTCGGGATCATTTTGCATGGCCTTGAAGACCAGCCGTCCAATCCGTCCAAACCCGTTAATTGCAACTTTTACAGCCATGATTGCCTCCTTCTACTTTAAGTCAATGTTATCTTTATACCCTTTTGACGGCGACAGGATTCCCTGTGGTATCCACTGCGATTAGTATTCGGCAAATTGGAAGCGTTTATTACCCATTCTTTCAATCGGATGGCCCAACGGTTCATCAATGTCCCCAACACCCGTAATTATCGGTACTGGAATCGCCTGGCAATATAGGCAATCGTGAAATTTCTTGCAAAGGTAAAATGCATTTCCTGATTACGGGGATGATGGGTTCCGTTAATAATTCTCAATTCCCGGCATCCGTGACGTACCCGCCCTGCAGAGGCATGCTTGTTTGATTACCACAACCCACGGTAGCCGCAGGCATTTAGCCTGCGGATGCCAGGTTGTAGCCCGACTCTCCAGAGTCGGTAGCGTCCTCCACCCGCCTTGCCGGGGGGAGGACGCTTGTTTGGTTAACGGTGTGTATCGTACCATTGATTATAGCCACGGTAGCCGCAGGCTTTTAGCCTGCAGTGATTTGTTAATCCCGGATTATGCAATAGCCTACGAATTACACGAATTAAAACGAATAAAAATAACAAAATCCATTTGATGATATCTGGAAAAAAATATGTTCCAGGGTTTATTCTTGCTCTAATGTAAAGCTAATTTACCTTACACCCCGCGGGCATAAAGCCCGCGACTACCATTTCCAATTGCCCACTGCTAAGTGGATACTTGTGCAAAGCCCACGACAAACATTGCCTGCTGCTTACGGAAAAAAACCATCCAATGCATGGCTACGACAACTGCCAACTGCATACTGCAAACTGCCAACTGAGATATGGGCATAAAGCCCGCGACTACCATTGCCAATCGCCTACTGCTTACTGCTAACTGGATACCGATACAAAGCCAACGACTACCATTATCTGCTGCATATGGAAAAAACCATCCAATGCGTGGCTACAACAACTGCCAACTGCATACTGCAAACTGCCCACTGACTACTGTTAATTGCCGACTGCCCAATGCCGATATTCAGGAATTCCAGAAAATTGGAAAATCCGACGGCCGCCAGGAATTTTGCTTGCTTCAATTCCTTGATAAAACTAAATTTGCAAAGTTTTGAAAGACGGAACTGTAGCGAAAAAGGTTGGTGAATGAATATACTGCTGAAGAATGCCACGATTGTAACCCAGAACCCCAACCGCGATATCTTTGAGGGAGACATCCTTATAAAAGATAACCGCATTGAATCCTTGGGCAGACAACTGGAAAATCCCGGCGTGGAAGAACTGGATTTAAGTGGATTGACGGTGATTCCGGGACTCATCCAGACCCACGTCCACCTGTGCCAGACACTGTTCCGCAATCTGGCAGATGACCTGGAACTACTGGACTGGCTCAGCCTTCACATCTGGCCCATGGAAATGGCCCACACGGAGGCCTCTCTGCGTGTCTCCGCCCAGCTGGGATTATACGAAATGCTGCGCAGCGGGGTAACCAGCATTCTGGACATGGGCAATGGGCGGCACATGGACGTGGTTTTCGAGGAGATGGTGCGCAGCGGTATTCGAGGATTCAGTGGCAAGGTGATGATGGATTATGGAGATCAGCCCTACAAAGAAAGCACAGACGACGCACTGAAATCCACCGAAGAACTGATCCAGCGCTGGCACGGTGCAGCCAATGGACGCATCCAGTACGCCCTGGCGCCCCGATTCGTCCCCTCCTGCAGCGACGCTTTATGGGAAGGCATTAAAGCCCTGTCGGAAAGCCACAAACTGCTCATCCACTCCCACGCATCCGAAAATCAAAAAGAAGTGGCTCTGGTAAAAAAACAGACCGGCTACGATAATGTGGAATTTTTCGTGGAAAAGGGACTGGCTTCCTCCCGACTGTGTCTGGCCCATTGCATCTGGGTCTCGGAGCGGGAAATGGAGTATCTCAGGGAGTACCAGATCAACGTGCTGCACTGCCCTTCTGCAAATCTGAAATTGGGTTCCGGATTCGCTCCGATTCCCCGAATGTTACACAAGGGAATTAACGTATCGCTTGGATCCGACGGTGCCCCCTGTAACAATAATCTGGACATTTTTATTGACATGCGACTGGCGGCACTGATCCACAAACCGCGTTTTGGCGTAACCTCCATCACCGCTCAGGATGTTTTTGACATGGTCACCATCAATGGGGCGCGCACGCTGGGAATGGCGGACAAAATCGGTAGCATCGAGGTTGGCAAACTGGCCGATCTGACCATCCTGGATCTCAATAAAGTTCAGGTGGTACCGGCCGATAATATTTATTCTCAAATTGTCTATTCAGCACAAACCCAAAACGTGGTTCACGTTATTGTCGACGGAAATTGGGTGGTAAAGGATGGCCTTCCCCTGGCATATAATAAAGATGAAATCGTAGATCGAGCCTGGAATGAATGCACCGCACTCCTCAAAAGAATTTCGTAAATATGAGCCCATATTTAAGGAGGTTAGAATGCGCCTGTTTAAAATACCCGTTTTCTTGCTTGTCCTGATCAGTTTTCTGCTTTTCTGCACCAAAAAAACCACTCAGGAAGGATTTCAACAGGAAGGTGCCACCGCCGCCGATTTATTGCAGTACGGGAATCAATTCTATGAAGCAGGCGATTATGAAAATGCGTTCATTGCTTACAGTTTAATCTACCAGAATTATCCCACCAGCCGGGAATACATCGATGCCGTGATTGGCTTAAGCAAATGCTATGGCGCCTTCGAACAATACGAAAAGCAATTCGATCTACTGTACAACCTGCTACGGGAAAACATCATTCCCTCGAGAATTCCCCAGATCTACAATGCCATTGCGGAATTTTACGAAAACTCGGCGGGCATTTCCCAGCAATTAACCGGGGAAAGCGCTCAGGACTTTGAACGGGCCATTGAGTACTATCAGAAAGCCATCGACTACCCTAACAGTGATGACAAAGAGGCAAAAGGGTACGCACAATTTAAGATTGGCACACTGTACGAACGACTGAAGGATTACCAGCACGCCATCGAAGCTTATGAGAAAACCATTAACAATTACCCGAACACGGAGTGGCGTCTCCGGGCCGAGCAGGCCATCGAAGACTTGCGGCAACGGCTGGAGCTGCGGGCTCAGTATCAGGCCGCAGGCGCCCCGGTCGCGGCGGACACCCTGCAGGCCGTTCCCGAAGCTGCCCCGGCTCCCATGGATACCCTGATCACTCCCGCTCAGGCGGATACCCTCCTGCCTGCCCCACTCCCGGCGGATACCAGCAAACAAACACCGGACACCCTGGGAACAAAACTCACAGCCGATACCTCACGGGCGGCGAAAAAAATCGCTTTACCCGATACCACCGAAAAACCGAAGCTGGAACTTAAGTAACTGCTTGCGGGTTATTCGTTAAAAGCGAACACGAAAGGATAACGGCCCATGGAAATTCCATACGAAATTCTGGAAAAGTTGCCCAAAACGGATCTGCACGTGCATCTGGATGGCTCGTTGCGTATCGACACCCTGATTGATCTGGCCAGGAAGCAGAACGTGGAATTGCCTTCCACAGATCCCAAAAAATTGGCCAAAATCGTGATGAGTGGGAAAAATTGTAAAAATCTTGCGGAATACCTGCGCGGTTTTGAAATCACTCTGTCGGTGTTGCAGGAACCGGAAGCGCTATATCGGGTGGCGTATGAACTGGCCGAAGATGCGGCTGCAGAAAACGTCTGGTATATGGAAGTACGCTATTCGCCCATTCTTCACACAAAAAAGGGACTTAAGTTGACCACAATTGTGGATGCGGTAATTGAAGGATTGCAGGCTGCCGAAAAGAAATTCAACATCAAAACCGGGGTGATTATCTGCGGTATGCGCAATATCAATCCCGAAACCTCCTTGCTGCTGGCCGAGCTGGCGGTAGCTTACAAGAACCGGGGCGTGGTGGCTTTCGATCTGGCGGGACAGGAAGAAAACTATCCGGCCAAACACCATAAAGAAGCCTTCTTTCTAATCCGTAAAAATAACATCAATACCACGGCGCATGCAGGCGAAGCATTTGGCCCGGAAAGTATTCACCAGGCCATACACTATTGCGGGGCTCATCGGATTGGCCATGGCACCCGCCTGTACGAAGACGGCGACCTGCTGAATTACGTCAACGATCACCGCATCCCGCTGGAAATTTGTTTGACCAGCAACGTCCAAACCGGAGCCGCCAGTTCTCTGGAAACTCACCCGCTTCGTTTTTATTATGATTACGGATTGCGTGTCTGCATCAATACAGATAATCGACTAATCTCCGATACCACCGTGACGAAAGAGTTGTATCTGGCCGCAAAGCATCTGGATTTTACCCTGGAGGACATCAAATCGATCATCATCGACGGATTCAAAAGCGCTTTCCTGCCCAATCGCGCAAAATCAATCATGCTGAACATGGTGAACGACGAGCTCAAAAAATATTGAGAAACGGCCGGATTCAACTTGCCTTATTCACTATTTTTAATTATTATTATGTTTAATTTGATTTTTATTAAACTGTGAAGCAAATGATTGATTTCAATGCATCGAGCCGCAACACCATCGGTCTGGAAATCGAAGTCCAGCTGATTGATCCGAATACCGGGGATCTGGTTTCCCGCGCACCGCAAATTTTAAAAGAACTCCCCGAAGAATATTTCAAACCGGAACTGTTTGAATGCACCGTGGAAATCAACACCCGCATTTGCCATTCCTTTGAAGAGCTGGAAGAAGACATCCGGGAAAAGCTTCATCAATTACAGGAAGTGGCCCGTCACCACGGGGTCTTCATCAACCTGTCCGGTACCCATCCGTTCAGCAGCTGGCGCAAACAGAAAATCACCAGTAATCCCCGATACCTCAATTTGCTTCAACGAATTCAATGGCCTGTCCGACAATTTCTGATTTTTGGCATACACGTCCACATCGGGGTGGACGATGCGGACAAAAGCCTGTACATTACCAACGCCCTGCTGCCCTACCTGCCCCATCTAATCGCGATTTCGGCCAGTTCGCCTTACTGGATGATGTACGACACCGGTCTGGCCTCTTCGCGAATCAAAATCTTTGAGGAGCTGCCCAATGCGGGGATCCCCTACTATTTTCCAGACTGGCAGCGGTATCGGGAGTTCGTTCAAAATCTGCTGGACACCCGTTCGATTGACTCCTTCCGGGATATCTGGTGGGATATTCGACCACATCCCGGCTTTGGTACCATCGAGGTGCGAATTTGCGATGCCATGCCCACACTGACCGAAACGCTGGCCGCATCGGCCCTGATTTACACCCTGTTTAAAAAATTCGAGCAGCAATTCGAAGCCGATCCCCATCCCATCGAATACGAACGCTGGAAATTGTACGAAAACAAGTGGCGAGCCACTCGTTACGGGCTACAGGCCAAGATCATCGACGTGGAAAAGAATCAGGTTGTCTCCTTAAAAAAGGATCTGATTCGCCTGGTTCGTGAACTTCAACCCTTGGCCGCCGAACTGGGGGTGGAACCCTATTTGTTGAAGGTTTTCGATGTGATCGATTCTGGCCCAAGCTACATGCGACAGCGTGGCTGGGTGCATTCGGGAAAAAATTTGCACATGGTGGTCCAGCGGCTCCACGAGGAATTTCAGACCAATCAACTCATTCCCGAAAAATCATTGGCCATTTTATAAACAACACCTGCGGCCTTTCTTTCAATACCCAGTTGGCAGTGGACAGCTGACCCTTTACCAGTGTCCAGTTGGCAGTAGGCAGTGGGCAATAGGCAATTGGAAATGGTAGTTGTGGGCTTTATGCCCATATTTCAGTTGGCAGTATGCAGTATGCAGTTGGCAGTTGTTGTAGACATGCATTGGATGGTTTTTTCCGTAAGCAGCAGGCAATGGTAGTCGCGGGTTTTATGCCCGCGGGTTGTAAGGTAAATTAGCTTTACATTAAAGCAAGAATTAAACCCTGGAACATATTTTTTTCCAGATATCATCAAACGAATTTTATTATTTTTATTCGTTTTAATTCGCGTCATTCGTAGGCTATTGCATAATCCGGGATTAACAAATCACCGCAGGCTAAAAGCCTGCGGTTACCGTGGCCATGATCAATGGAACCAAACACATCGGTAACCAAACAAGCGTGCTCCCCCGGCAAGGCGGGTGGAGGACGCTACCGACTCTGGAGAGTCGGGCTACAACCTGGCAACCGCAGGCTGAAAGCCTGCGGCTACCCTGATTGTTTTTCATGGGGAAGTCGACCCAAACAGGAATTACTTCATTAAAATGATTTTGCGGATATCGCGGAAGGAGCCTGCCCGCATATGGATGAAATAAATTCCACTACCCAATTGATCGGCCCGAAACCGAAATCGATATTCTCCCCGCGGCAACTCCCGATTTAACAAGGTGGCCACGCGCTGTCCCAGAATGTTATACACCTCCAGCACAACACGCTCCCGTTCCGGCACGCGAATCGGGATCACCGTTTCCGGATTAAACGGATTGGGATAGGCGGGCAGCAATTCAAAACGGGTAATTGTGTTGGAAAAATCCCCATCTGGCACCGAGGTCACCTGACCAACGTGAACAATCCCATTCACCGTTTTCGATTCCCAGTAGTATCCATCCAGATCCAGCGAAAAGTAGTAGGCATGATTCGATTCGGGTAATGAATCCACCTGAATTTTCCAGCGATATTTTGTCGTCTCGCCACTCAAAAGCCCAAAGGTCACCAAATCCGGTAGCGAATCCACATTTGTCCACCCAGAAGGGAGTACCAATTTCAACGAAATGGGACTAATATCGAGATAACTATTGTTGGTGATTTCCACCTCCAGTTCGAACTGCTGAATATCCGGTTGCCCATTCTCAAAACGAATGATGGGGGGCGCGGACCAGCGAACAGCCAGCGTACCATTTAGATCGTTATTGGGAATTAACGGATGACGGGCCACGTTGTTGGAATACGACCGCTCGTCCCCGGCAACCAGTTCAGTTTGTACATAAATCCAGTGATATTCTGGACGCTCCGGTATCACGCCCTGGGCCTGAACCAGCACCGAATCGCCCGGCTTCAGAACGGGAATCGTGATCGGTGACGTCAGGGGTTTGTCAATTTCAGGCGGGCCATCAAAAAACTGAACCTGGATGTTTTCGGCCACTTCCAATCCCACATTGTACACCCAGGCTTTTAATTCCACGGTGTTACCCGGACTCATCACCGAATCGACCGCCTGAAATTGCAGGCGATCATCATACACGGCAATATCCGGTAATTCCTTTCCAGTATAAAAATAAAGCGGGGCAAAATCCGCACCAAACGTCCCATTCATGTCCCCCAGCCAGGAAATTGCCGACAATTTTTTGGTGCCCGTGACCCTGAGCAACGCATAAGGGGGCCACGCAATCGCCACCCCTCCTCGATTCAACTCATATACTCCCAGGGTATCCTTGTTGAATTCATTCACAACGGTTACCACATTATCATTCTCATGCGAAAATATGGCCAACCGTGCTCCAGCCATCACCGGACAGAAAAAGAGATTCCCCACACCGGTTCCCGTGGAATCGATATGGCGCACCATATGGTAGTAAGCTCCATTGTAATAAGCATAGGGAGCATTCATCACCGTAACCGGCCGGGAAGCCTGCACTTCCCAGTAAAGTGGTGCCGTAACATAATACTTAAACAACTCGCCTGTATTTAACGTATCCACAGCTAAAGTATCAAACGTGATGCTATTGCGGACAACTATGCGCGTAGAATCGGAATAGGCGATGACAATAATGCTATTTGTCCAGCCAGACAAAAACGCGGAATATCCATAAAACAATTTTCCTTTGAACGTTCCATTGGCCGCCGGAACGTGATATCCCTGATCTGCATACGTTAGCACGGAAACCGGTTTATTCGACCGAATGAACACAAATTGATTTTGAAGGTCAACGGGGTCTATTTCATGATGTTCACCGCGATTTAAAAGACCCTTTGCTCGCTCAAAGGAATCTGCAGTCACTACCCGAAAGATGGTGCTGTCTTCATATGCAAAAATGATCAACCGCTCTTCACCGGTGTAGATTCGCGGGAAATAGGTATTTATGTGAGTGGAAAGCGGGCGACCATAGGCATCAACAGCAAAATATCCCTGAACGTAATTGGTTACGGGATCTCCAACCAATAATGAAAACCGGTGATTTCCCCGCACCAGGTAGAGTCCCTCACCCGTAACAAACGTATGGGTTTCATCGCGATTCAGAAACACGCTGTCGATGACTACCCCTTTATGATTGTAAACATAAAAATAGGAACTGTCGAAATAGCTGAACACCACCAGGTCAAACGAAGTAAAGGTCACAACCGATAGCTCCGTTGACGAATCGCTTTCCGTGATCTGCAATTGCTGGAAAATCGGATCCTTTGTGAATGCCTGTGCTGGTAAGCTAATGCCAGGTGGCGCACCGAAATAATTCTGGGCGAAGACGCCCGTGACCCCAAAAACCAGGGTTATTAAAACCACCAAAATCCTTTTCATATATCTACACCTCCCTGTTGTTTTTAGTAAAGTTTTAAGAGACCGTAATAAACCACATATGTAAAATATTTATCGGGTGAACATTAAAATTTGTTAATATATTTTCAGTGGGAGGGTCGATTTTTTGAATAACTTACGAGATAATGGATTTTTCGTAATATCTCGGATTATGCATCAAACCACGAATAACACGAATGAACACAAATAAAAATAATCCCAGATTATGCAGTAGTCTACGAATGACACGAATTAACACGAATAAAAATAATAAAATCCGTTTGATGATGTCTGGATGAAAATGTGTTCCAGGGTTTATTAGTGATTTTGCAGATATTTTCTGACTTCATTCACGTGATTCGAGGTTTATCGCATTGTCTGGGTTTAATGCATCACCCGGGATAAAAATGCGGCAACGGGACATGCCCGCTGCTGCCTGAATTACCACAAAATAATGGATTAAATTTCAGAGTCCCCGTCCGTGACATTTCTTGTATTTTTTACCGCTGCCGCAGGGACAGGGATCATTTCGTCCCACTTTGGTCTCTACTTTTACCGGGCGTGGTTTGCTGCTGCGCTCTCTGGCTGCTTTCTCGGTGGCAGTTTCTTTCTGAGACAACAACCCCATGTTGGTTGCATCGTTGTGTACCAGCATGATGCGCGGTGGTGCTCCCTTGTAGGCCGGCGGTGCCTCAACAAATTCCGTTCGCCACAGCAATTCCAGCGTTTTCTGGTTGATGGTGTCGATCAGATCCAGGAACATGTGGTAGGCTTCCTGCTTGTATTCCACCAGCGGATCTTTCTGGCCATACGCCCGGAGGCCAATCCCTTCTTTTAACAAATCCATCTGGTGCAGGTGATCTTTCCAGTTGTCATCAATCACCCGCAAAATAATGTATTTCTCAAAATCCTGAACAATCTTCCGTCCGACTTTTTGTTCCTTGTAATCGTAAATCTTAAATGCTTCTTCCTTGATGTACTCCCGAATTTCATCAGGCGTCATGGTGTAGATCCGGTCACCCAGCGACTTTAAATCCACCAGCAACGTCCGGAAGACCACATCGCTCAACGCGTCGATGTCCCAGTCCTCCGGATGCTTTCGACCCTCAATGTAATTTTCAAACTGCGCATCCAGGAATTCTTCCATGATCTGTTCCAGATCTTCGCGGGTATTCTCACCCATCAATGCCTTCCGTCGTCGGGCATAGATGACTTCCCGCTGCTTGTTCATTACATCATCGTATTCCAGCAGGTGCTTGCGAATGCTATAGTTCTGCATCTCGACGCGCTTCTGCGCCTTTTCGATGGCCCGGGTGACCATGGGATGGGTGATGGCCTCGCCCTCTTTCGCTCCCAGACGATCCATCACCTTGATCATCCGATCGGAACCAAACAATCGCATGAGGTCGTCTTCCAGACTGAGGAAAAATCGGCTGGCACCGGGATCCCCCTGGCGTCCCGCACGGCCCCGCAACTGGCGATCGATGCGTCGGGCTTCGTGTCGTTCTGTACCAATGATGTGCAATCCACAGGGCGTATCCAGTTTACAATTTTTAAAATTCTTGTGGCGAATGACCAGGCCGGTCATCTTTTCGTCGTCATCCTTAAAACACTCCCGATTGCATTCAATGACGCCTTTGCCCAGTTTGATGTCCGTACCCCGCCCGGCCATGTTGGTGGCGATGGTGACGGCACCCAGTTGGCCGGCCTTGGCAATGATCTCCGCCTCCTGCTTATGATGTTTGGCGTTCAGCACGTGATGAGGGATTCCCCGCCGCTTTAACATACGGCTCAATGTTTCCGAGGTCTCCACCGAAATGGTACCCACCAGTACCGGCCGACCCAGTTTGTGCAGCCGTTCAATTTCTTCAATCACCGCATTAAATTTCTCCCGCTTCGTACGGTAAATCACATCCTCGTAATCGATTCGCCGCACCGGTTTGTTGGTGGGAATCACCACCACATCCAGTTTGTAAATATCCCAGAATTCCTGGGCTTCCGTTTCTGCAGTTCCGGTCATCCCTGCCAGTTTTTTGTATAATCGGAAATAATTTTGCAGGGTAATTGTGGCCAGCGTCTGGGTTTCCCGTTCAATCTTCACATTTTCCTTGGCCTCTAACGCCTGATGCAATCCATCGCTGTAACGGCGCCCGTACATGATCCGGCCGGTGAACTCGTCCACAATCAACACCTTGCCATCGGAGACTACGTAATCCACATCCCTCTCAAACAGCGAATAGGCTTTCAACAATTGGGTGATGTTGTGGATTTTCTCATTCTTGCGGGCATATTCCAGCTGGATTTTGTTCTTCTGCTCCATTTTTTCCATTGGGGAAAGGGATTCGTCCCCTTCAATGCGGCTAAATTCTTCGGCCAAATCCGGAAGGATAAACTCTTCGGGATTGGATGGAGACAGTTCATTGCGTCCCTTATCCGTTAAATCAACGATGTTGCGCTTTTCATCGATGGTGTAATACAGCTCTTCATCGATTTCATGAAGCTTCTTATCCCGCATGAAAGCGCTTTCAATGTCAAACACCAGCTTTTTGATTCCCGGCTGCTGATATAACTTCTGTAAGCGGCGATTCTTGGGGGCACCCCGCTGGGCAATTAACAGTTTCACCCCGGCTTCGTATTCCTTCCCTTCTTCCAGAAGCTTTTCCGCTTCCGCGATCATGGAGTTCACATATCGCGTTTGCAACCGAACCAGCCGCTCCACCATGGGTTTTACTTCGTGATAAGCATGGGTGGAATGTTCCACCGGGCCGGAAATAATCAGCGGCGTACGGGCTTCGTCAATCAGCACGCTGTCCACTTCATCGATGATGGCGTAATTATGGCCTTTGACCTGTACGATATCATCAGGACTCACAGCCATGTTATCGCGCAAGTAGTCGAAACCAAACTCGTTGTTGGTGCCATAGGTAATATCTGCGCTGTAGGCTTCTCTTCGCTGTTTGGAATCCATCTGACTTAGAATGACCCCCACCGAAAGCCCTAAAAATTTAAAGATTTCTCCCATCCACTCCGCATCGCGCTGGGCCAGGTAGTCATTTACCGTTACCAGATGGGCACCCTTTCCTTCCAGGGCGTTGAGATAAAGCGGCATGGTGGCCACCAGCGTTTTTCCTTCGCCCGTGGCCATTTCCGCAATCTTACCCTGATGCAACACGATGGCACCCATCAACTGCACATCGAATGGGATCATGTCCCACTCAATTTCCTGGCCAGTTACCATCCATTTTTTGCCCACCATTCGTCGGCAGGCATCCTTAACCACCGCGTAAGCCTCGGGCAAGATATCGTCCAGCGTTTCCCCGGCCTTCAACCGTTCTTTGAATTCCTCCGTCTTACGCTGCAACTCTTCGTCGCTTAACTTCTGAAATTCTTCATAGTATTGATTGATCTGCTGAACGATGGGAATGAGCTTCTTAATTTCACGTTCGTTCTTGGTACCAACAATTTTGCTGATCACCTGACTCAACATCGGTCAATCACCTCGAATTAAAAATGGATTTAAATTTCTTTCATATTACTTTTTTAGAAACAAAAAGTTCAGCCTTAAAAATATCAATTCTGGCCATATTTTGCAAAGATTTAAATAGAAAGGTTGAGGTTAGAATCCAGACAACAACCGGATGGCCAAAAAGGTGGGCAAATTGCGATCAATAATTTCCTGATAGGTTTTTTGCACATCGTACTCCAGGCGGATGTACTCCAGAACCTGATGGTCTAAATCGTAAAGCACAAAACATGCGCGCGGATCGCCATCCCGTGGTTGCCCAACACTGCCCACGTTCACAATGTAACGATCCGCCTTCAAATCCAGCACCATACGATCCTGATACCGTTTTCCATCCTGATATGAAAACACCATGGGTAAATGGGAATGGCCAATAAATACCAGGCGATGCGGCACGCGATCCAGGTGATAACGCGCTTCCCGCTCCGAGAAAATGTAATCCCATTCTTCCGGATTTAAAGGGGTGCTATGCACGAAAAGAATGTCATTCTCTTCGTGATAAAATTTGAGTTGCTTGAGAAATTGAAAATTGGACTTTGTCAGTTGTTTTCGCGTCCAGAGCACACTTTCCTGGGCATATTGATTAAAATAGGTAATATCGGTTAGTCCCACCACGGCATGGTCGTGGTTCCCCATTAAACAGACTTCGCAAGTCTGGCGGATCTGTTCCACACATTCATTGGGACGGGGGCCATAACCCACAACATCCCCCAGGCAAAATATTCGCTGAATATGTTGTTGCTGTAAATAGGATAAAACGGTGGTCAGGGCTTCCAGATTGGCATGGATATCGGAAATGACCGCGATTTTCACATCAGGTTTCCTTTTTTCACCTCGCTACCGGATCGGTGCTTGGCGTCGGCCTCTAATTTTTTGATGAGCACATTGCGTTTTCGAAGATCCTTATAAATCGAATCCAGAATTCCATTAATAAACCGCCGACTCTTTAAATTACAAAAATCTTTTCCAATTTCCAACGCTTCATTTATGGTCACCTCTACAGGAATATCCGGGAAATACAGCATTTCGGCCAGTGCCATTCGAATCAGCACTCGATCCAGCACCGCAATTCGGCTCAGATCCCAGTTCTTCAGGTGCTCTTCAATCAGGCGGTCGAGCTCATCCTTGTTGCGGGCAGTCTTTTCTACCAGTTCCATGGTAAAATTACTGGGCTTTTCTTCCAGACTCTCCAGTACCCGCCGAGAGACGGTTTGAACATCTTCTTTCAAAAATTCATTGGCGAACAAAATCTGGAGAGCGATGCGTCGCGCGTGTCGTCTCGAAATCATGGACCATACTCCATTTTCCAACTGCAATTTGTGAAAAATACATCGAGAAAAATTTTTAAAAAGTGCGCTCCGTCAATTTCACCCATTTTTCTGGTGCTGTAACTCTTCATTTTTTGTTGACTTATGTAAACTTTTGATTAATACCATCAATGACACCAACCTTCCCGTCCCCACATCCCCCACAAAAAATTGCCGGGATGTTCCCCGTGGGAACATCCCGGCAAAGTGTGGTTTTTTTCCAGGTATATTCAGCGGTAAACTTCCTATAACATTTCAACAATCACAGCCACAGCCTCGCCACCACCGATACACAGTGAAGCCAGTCCCCGTTTTCCGCCAGTGCGCTTTAAATTATAAAGCAAGGTTGTCAAAATGCGTGCCCCACTGGCACCAATGGGATGTCCCAATGCCACCGCACCTCCCGCAATGTTCACCTTATTGACATCCAGACCCAGAATTTTATTCACCGCCAGCGTGACCACCGCAAACGCTTCATTAATCTCATAAAGGTCAATGTCGTCCTTGGTTAAATTGGCCTTCTTCAGTACCTTTTCAATGGCATCCGCCGGTGCGGTGGTAAACCATTCCGGATCTTTTGATGCAGTTGCCTGCGCAACGATTCGGGCCATTGGCTGGATTCCGTGTCTCTCTGCCGCCTCGGCAGACATCACAACCACTGCCGCAGCCCCATCATTAATCTTCGATGCATTGGCTGCGGTAATGGTACCCTGCTCCTCAAATGCAGGGCGGAGATTGGGAATTTTCTCGAACTTCACTTTTCCCGGTTCCTCGTCCTGTTCCACAATCCGTTCCCCTTTCTTTTCTTTGACCGTCACCGGAACGATTTCTTCTTTGAAATACCCTTTCTCCTGCGCTTCTAAAGCCCGCCTGTAACTCAGAACGGCGAATTCATCCTGGGCCTCACGGGGGACCTGACATTCACGGGCACAGAGTTCGGCCGCATTGCCCATGTGAAAGTTATTGTAAACGTCCCACAATCCATCGTTTATCATGCTGTCGATCAACTGCCCATGTCCCATCCGATACCCAAAACGCGCTTTTGATAATAAATAAGGAGCGTTGCTCATGCTCTCCATGCCGCCGGCCACCACCACATCGGCTTCATTCAGTGCAATTTCGTTTCGGGCCAGCATCACGGCTTTGAGTCCGGAACCACACACTTTGTTAATGGTCATACAATCCACGCTGGTCGGCAAACCGGCAAAAATAGCGGCCTGTCTGGCAGGCGCCTGTCCAACACCCGCTGTCAATACGTTTCCCATAATTACCGCATCGACATCCTCGTTTTTCAATCCCGCCCGCTTCAGCGCTTCCTTAATTACCAGACTACCGAGCTGGGGAGCCGTTAACGATGCCAGCGCTCCATTAAAGCTTCCAATAGGTGTTCGAACGGCAGATACGATAACGACTTCTCGCGAGTTGCCCATAAGGTTCTCCTTCATTTTTTATATGCATCATAAGCATGGATGATATCGCGCACCAGCCGGTGGCGAACCACATCCTGTCGGTCCAGATAAATAAAAGCAATGCCTTCCACATCCTTCAATACTTCCTGAATTTCCAGCAAGCCAGAGTTGTTTTTATCCGGTAAATCGATTTGGGTAATATCGCCATTAATGATGGCACGGGAATTGATGCCCAATCGGGTCAAAAACATTTTCATTTGAAGAGAGGTGGCATTCTGGGCCTCATCTAAAATCACAAAGGCATTGTTCAAGGTTCGTCCCCGCATATAGGCCAGCGGAATGACCTCGATTACCCCCTGCTCCATGTATTTTCGGATCAATTCGCGGGGTAACATTTCTTCCAGGGCATCATATAGTGGCCGCAGGTACGGATCAATCTTCTCCCGAAAATCACCGGGCAGGTATCCCAGACTTTCTCCGGCTTCCACGGCGGGACGGGCCAGCACAATTTTGTTGACTTCCTTATTTTTCAACGCGGCCACGGCCAGAGCCACGGCCAGGTACGTTTTTCCGGTGCCTGCAGGACCAATCACCACCACGATGTCGTAGTCGCGAATGGCCTCCACAATGCGCCGCTGTCCCGGTGTGCGGGGTTTAACAAAGCCCCTTTTGGTAAACAAGATAACCTCATCCAGTTCCCGCGATCGGCTTACCGTTTTTTCCGCTTCTACGGTGCCTTCAATCACCGGGGTATGGGCTTTAACAACGTGCACCACGGTCTCGACATCTTCTGGGGTGACCGTTTTATTGCGATTGGCCAGAAATACCAGTTCGGACAACACATTTTCGACCTGCTCCACTTCCGCATCCGGTCCGATTAATTTGATTTGATTCCCACGCGCAATGATTTGAACCGGAAAATGCCTCTCTATAATCTTTAAATTTTGATCCTGATATCCTAACAATATCAGGGGATCGACTTTTTCCAGCTTGAATACCTTTTCCAACTTCTCCTCGATGTCCTCCTATAAATTTAGGTGCGAATAAAAATTAAAAAGGCTCTTGGTAGAACCCAAGAGCCTTTTATTTTTATGCCGCTTCATGCTTCGATTTAATTAACGGGGAATCACCAGAATCATGTACGGATAAATCAGATTCGGATCCGAGATCACATCGCGGTTGGCTTCGTAAATTTTCTGCCAATTAAAGGGATTTCCATAGACATTGGCCAGTCCAGCAATCTTGCTCAGGTAATCCCCTCGCTCCACCCAGTATTCATTGGGGCCGGCCACTTTGGGAATCCGGAATACCTGACGGGGATAAATTAAATCCGGATTTTTAATTTGATCCTTATTGGCCGTGTAAATTCGGATCCATGCATACGGATCGCCGTACACATCGGGACGTTTGGCGATTTTCCACAGATAATCCCCACGCTGAACCTCGTAGCGTCCGGCCGCTGCCGGCTGAGCCTTCTTTTCCGCCTGGGCAATAAGGTTTTCAATCCGGCTCAGGGTTTCATTTGCTTCCACACCCAGACTACGTTTATCTTTTTTCAGCTCTTCCAGGCGAGCTTTAAACGCATCCAGCTCGGAACGTTTTTCATAAATTTCTTCGGGGGACAGCGCCGTAAAGGCCTGCAGATCATTTTCGAAGGATTTGAGCTGTTCCAGGAAAGCCTTATAACCGGCTTCGTCGGTTTCCAGTAACGCGTAAATTTCGTTATAAACTGCATCGATTTCCTTTTCCACGGCCGCAATCTCTTCTTTCAATTTCGCAATTTTGGCCTCTTCCTCAGCGATTGCTGCCTTGGCATCCGCTTCCCGCTGCTGCCATTTGGCCAATTCCGCCTTATACTCATCCATGCTCATGGTCTTATAATCATAGCTGTACTGTTGGGCAAACAGGTTAAATGCAAATACGGAAAGGACCAGTATTGCAATTAAAGCAACTTTATTTTTCATTTTTTGCCTCCTCTCACCTTAATTATTCACTTTTCGTGGCTTCAATGCGTTTCTTCACTTCATCACGTTCTTTCTTGGCTTTTTCCAGCATTTGCTTTTTTTCTTCCAGCTGTTTTTCAAGCTTCATGCGTTCCTGACGCTTTTCTTCCAGTTGTTTTTCAGCGGCGAGAGCGGCAGCACGGGTTTCTTCCAGAACACGAATCTGTTCCTCATTGGGATGACGGGCACAACCGGTACTCAACAGTAAGGACAACGCCATACTTGCCGAAAGTAGAAGCGCTACCACTTTTTTCGAGTTTTTCATAACAAGCCTCCTCTTAATTTCTTGATTTAGTTAAGTTAAGATACTAAAGATTAATTTTTTTGTCAAGAGACAATTGGAAAAGCAAAATTATTTATTTTCAATGGAAATCCCCAATTCTTTGAGTTGCTGCGGATCCACTTCGGATGGGGTATTTTCCATTAACCCCACCGCACTGGCCGTTTTGGGAAACGCAATCACATCCCGAATGGACGGCGTATCCGCAATCAGCATGACCAGCCGGTCGAATCCAAAGGCAATTCCCCCGTGCGGAGGCGCCCCATACTGGAACGCTTCCATCAGAAATCCAAATTTACGTTCTGCCTCATCCGGTTCAATCTTTAATAGACGAAACATCTTCTCCTGCATCTCACGCGTATGAATACGAATACTTCCCCCTGCAATTTCATTGCCATTAAAGATCAAGTCGTATGCTCGGGCCCGCACTTCTTCGGGTTGGCTTTCTAACTTGTTAATATCTTCTAACTTAGGTGAGGTAAACGGATGGTGTCGGGCTACGTATCGCTGTTCCTCCTCATCGTATTCCAGCAACGGGAAATCCACCACCCAGTGAAATTTTTTCACACTTTTGTCAATCAGATCCAGCTCTTCTGCCAGACGCAACCGCAAACTCCCCAGCAGCGTCTGAGCAAATTCACGATGCGTATCGGCAACCATTAAAATTAATGCATCGTCTTTCAGGGATAGCTGAGTTTTGAGCGCCTGGTGTTCATCTGCGGATAAAAACTTACTTATGCCCCCTTCCAGTTGCCCATTCATAAATTTCACATGCGCCAGACCCTTCCCTCCCAGACTTTCGATGTATTTCCCCAGTTGCTCAATCTGCTTCCGGCTATACGAACTGGCCTGGGGAACAACCAGCGCACCAATATACCCCTTTGCCTTCACCACCGAAGCGAAAACATTAAACGCCGTGTTCGAAAATAGGGGAGTGACTTCATTCAATTCCAATCCAAACCGCAAATCGGGTTTATCGCTGCCAAATCGTTCCATGGCTTCGTGATATGGAATTCGCGGAAAAGGGATGGGAATGTCCTCATCAAAAAGCTGTTTGAACAGTTGCTGGATGTAGCGCTCTACCACGCCCATCACATCATCCTCATCCACAAACGACATCTCGATGTCAATCTGGGTGAATTCCGGTTGTCGATCTTTTCGAAGATCCTCATCGCGGAAGCACTTGACTATCTGGAAATATTTATCGAACCCAGAAACCATCAGGATTTGTTTGTAAGTTTGCGGGGATTGGGGCAATGCGTAAAACTTCCCACGATGCAATCGAGATGGCACCAGAAAATCCCGGGCCCCTTCCGGTGTACTTTTGGTTAGAAAAGGGGTTTCAATCTCAACGAATCCTTCCTGATCGAAAAACTGTCGGGTAAATTGTGCCAATCGATGTCGCAATAAAATGTTCCGTTGCAATTTGGGACGGCGTAAGTCCAGATAACGATAGCGCAAGCGCAGATCTTCCGAAGCATCCACATAATCCTTAATTTCAAACGGTGGCACCTGACTGACATTCAACAGTTCCAGCGCTTCCACCCGGACTTCAATTTCCCCGGTGGAAAGGTTGGGATTTACCGCTTCCGGAGGGCGCGCCTGGACCTCCCCTTTTACTGCAATGACGTACTCCGAACGCAATTTTTTGGCGGTGGCATAAATATCTGCATTCTCCGGGTAAAACACCACCTGGGTCTTTCCATACCGATCCCGCAAATCAATAAAAATAATGCCACCGTGATCTCGCCAGTTATCGACCCAGCCATTTAACACCACTTTTTGTCCGGTATGGGATAAATTTAATTCACCACAGGTGTGCGTACGCTTGAGCTTCACGCCGACATCATCCCCTTTGTTTTACATTAAAATCATAAACTTTAATTTAACGGAATATCAAAAATTTCACAAGGTTTAAAAAATTGTTTGAAAATCCAATTTTCAGGAAGTCCGGATTTCTTCCTGATCCTCGACTCGTTATTCCACCCCAATCCCCAAACACAGATCGCGACTAAATTTAATTGGTCACTTAGATATTTTTTATTCAAGATCAATCCGTAACATAAGGCTATCACCAGGCGATGGTACAAAAAACTGGTGGGAAATGGATGAAGGATCCCACACCGAACACAAAAACGATGATTATCGTTTGCTCAAACAGGTGGTGGACTTTAACTTCTTATCTAACTTAATAATGGAATATTTATGTACCGAATATTGATCCTGTGCACGGGTAACTCCTGTCGTAGTCAGATGGCGGAAGGGATCTTAAAATCCCTGGATCCTCAACTGGAAGTGTACTCCGCCGGTACCCGGCCAGCAGAACAGGTTCATCCGCTTGCCATCCAGGTCATGCGGGAGATTGGTATCGACCTTTCTACAGCACGACCAAAATCGGTGTCTGAATTCCTGAGTATGAACTTCGACTACGTGATCACTGTGTGTGATGATGCCCGGGAGACGTGTCCGGTGTTTCCGGGACAGGTGGGACAACGCCTTCATTTCGGCTTTGAAGATCCGGCCCGGGCCACGGGAACTTCCGGGGAGATTCTGTCCACCTTTCGCCGTATCCGGGATCAAATTCGAAAAACGTTTACGGAATTTTATTTCACCCGTTTGCGACCGTCCACTTCTTCGAATATTTGAACCCAGATTAAGCATTCGCCTACGAATTACACGAATGGACACCAATGAAAATAATAGAATGCACCTGATTCTATCTGGATGAAAATGTTTTCACGGATATATTCGCGATTTTGTTGATTTTTTTCGAATTCATTCGCGTGATGCGTGGTTTAACGCATTTTTTGGGATTATTTTTGTTCGTATTCACTCGTGCGATTCTTAGGCGAATGCAAATTGGGGAATAAAAAAACCTGCACAAGGCAGGTTTTTTATAAACGTCGTATTAATTGTTTTTTGCACTGATTAAATGATGAACGGCAATCGCAATCGCAAGTTTCCGTAAGTGGGATCAATCTTCCCAAAGCCTCGCCAGCGTTTTACCGTACGCAGGATACACCGTTCCAATTTTTTATCTGGAATGGTGGACTTGATCACCCGCACTTTTACCACCCGGCCATTGGGATCAATCTCCAGCTCCAGATCGATGCGGCCTTTTAAGCTGGGATTAACCTTCAAACTCTTTTGAATACAGTATTCGACGGATCCCTTATTTTGATTGATTACCAGCATCAGGCTTTCGGGATCACGGGAAGCCGCTCCTGTGGCTGCTCCGGACAGTCCCAGATCACTGGCGGCCAGTTTGATCTCCCCGCGCCGTCGGAAAGAGGCCGAACGGGATACGCCTTCACCTTCAATCAAATCGTCAATTCCCACACCTTCACCCGCACCCCGATAGCCACCGCCTTTGGCCACCCGGGTCCGTTCCTTGCTGCTGGTGGCAGCCACCAATCCGGAAGTTCCTTCAACCACCTTTCCAATATCAGCCACACCACCTGCACCCCCTACGTCTTTCAACACATCGGCAAACCCGACGTCACCGCCACCACCGCCACCGGCTGCTGTGGCCACGGCCAGAATACCCGTAGAAGCCACCGCCTGCTCCATCTGACGCGTCCGCTGCGCCCGCGATTTCCTGGCACGCCGACGTCGCTGCACCCGCTCCGCAACCGATTCCTCAACAATCTTTTTGCCCTCTTCACTAATCTCCTTTTCCTCGGCCTTCTGCTCTTCCGCCATACCGGGACCTTCGATCCCCGTCTCTTCCACCGCCGGCTCCTCAGTTATGATAATATCCGAATAAACCGTTCGGATCACTTTTTCTTTCAACTTGGCAATTTCTTCTTCGCTGATATGCCATTCTTTATTGGATAAATAAAACGCCAATCCGAATGACACGACCCAGGTTATCAGTAAAATTGACCAGAACCGTTTATCCAGCTCTTCCCATATATTTCTTTCAAATTCCTTCGGGAAGCCGGCCAGTTGAAAACCAGCCCCGCTTCGAACTCCTCTCCTTGTTTCCATATTACACCGAGGCTCCTGGTTTATTTTTCTTGATAAGTTAAAAGCCTTAATTTATAAAATTCCGTCTGTCCACAAGTATACAACACCTTTACCAGTAAGTCAAATGGCGTTTCCTGGTCCCCCTGAATAATCACCTCGTGATTGAATGGAATGGCATATTTAATCTCGTTTTCCTTGGCTTCGTCTGCATATTTCTTTAACACCTGATACAGCGGCTCTATGATAGGCGAATTGGGATTGACTTCATCCACTGACATCAGCACCTGATCCGCAACCAGAATATTTTGACGGGTAATGGAGACACTCAAATCCTTTTTGGGTGCCTCATCGCTCATGGAGTACGGGAGGGTCAGGTCTTTTGATGGCGTTACAATCAGTCCGGTGGTGGAATAGGTCTTCAGAAGGAAAAGGAGGATGATGGTCATCATGTCCATCATGGATGTCAAGTTCAGTTCTTCCCTACGGAAAGTGTCGTGTTTTTTTCTTCTGGATGGAATAAATGCCATAGTGACCCCCTACATTAATATCTGACCAATGGCGATTGCCGGGAATAATTCCTGCTCCCGACCTTCCTCATCGGTGTAAGTGGATATGTAATCGATTGCCTTTACGATGTGCTTATAGGCGATGTCTGCTTCCGCCGATATGATGACCATTTTCTCGTCGGTAAATCCCATGCCGGCGATTTTTTCCTTAATCTCGATGAGTTTTTGCTGCAACGTTTTGAAATCGTAGCTCCCATCCGGGTTAAGCGGAACCGCTGGATCCGCTTCGGTGTTGGCCTCCCCGGTTAAATACCCGGCACGGGATCCAATGTAGAATCCGCGTTTGGATATCAAAACCTTTAATTCCAGTCGCTTTTCCTCTTCTGTGGGCTTTTCCGTCCCTGTTCCCGTGCCCCCTTTGGCAGGCGGTAAATTTAATTCCTGAATTGCCAATTTGGTAAAGACGGCACTGGAGAGCAATAGGGGAATTAATACCACCATCAAATTCATGACGGGACGGATATCCAGGGGAATTTCCTGGATCTTTAAGTGACGCCGCATTGAAGGCTTATAAGCCATATTTTCACCCTACGTTTTTATCGATTACCCGTGATTAAGTTGATCAACTTCACCAGATGCTCATCCATTTCGTCAATGATCTGGGCCGTTTTATTCTGAATGATATTGTACACGATCAGCGTGGGAATGGCCACCCCCAGACCAAAAATGGTGGTATTCATTGCCGTTGCAATACCCTTGGCTAACATGGCCGATTTATCTTTTTCGGGGATTTCCGGATTACCCACGGCATTAAACGAAATGATCAGACCGTAGATCGTTCCCATCAGCCCCGTGAGTGTAGCCACATTGGCCAGCATGGACAAATAATTCGTACGTTTCTGTAACTTCGGAATGACTTCCAGGGTTCCTTCATCAACCGCATTTTGAATGGAGCGGAAATCCAGGCTATCACTTTCGGCAACCCGCCTCAGACCCGCCAGCACCACATAAGGCAGGGCCTTTTGCTTCCCCTGCTCACACAATTCAATTGCCCGTTTAATGTTTCCACTGGTCACCAGTTTTCGGATTTCCATCATAAATTTATCGGCGTTAATATTGGAACGCACCATCACATAATAAATCCGTTCAATCGCAATGGCTACCGCTATCACAAACATGGCCAGGATTAACCACATAAACGCGGCACCTTCCACACCGGGTTTAAACTGCCCAAAGAATTCTCTCCAGAATGTGGTTGTCATGCTAAAACCTCCTTACTATGTTAAAAGTGTTTACTTGAAATTTATTGCTCTATTTTCGGTTAAAATCGTTTCTTGTTTAATAACGCATTGATATTTTTGATTGGCTCGACCTTGCCGCTGGTAACGGGGACAAACCGTATGGCCTCCACCTCACTTCTCAGTTCCAGGGCAAAACTTTTCTCGGCACGCACTTCTTCGAACTCCGGTTCAATCCGCTTATCCAGAATTTGCACCTGGGGCAATTCGATGCGCGCTTCGATCTGAACTGGCCCCAATTGTATCACACCGGGTTGATTTCCCTGTGCCCCCTGTTGAGGCGGTGCATTTTGTTGCGCCAGTATAACCGCTGCCAGCGCAAGGATCATGAATATCATTCTGTGTACCATACCCTCACCTCACGTCTATTCAATGATTTGATTTCGATTTAATATGACCACCCGTTTCAATTTCACTGGATCGGCCTCCGTTTCCTGAACCTTTCGCAATCGGGCCAACGTCTCAGTAATTTCCTTGGGCAGCAATTTCAGCACCAGATAAAATCGCAATCCATACCTCGGGGGCCCATCGTAATCGGTTACTGAAACTGCAATCAGGTTATCCCCCTGATGGACCAGTTCTTTCAGCGCTTCGAAAGGAATTATTTCCACGCGATGATATCGATGATCGTCACTCCCAATCAGGTAATTATCATTCAAATATACGTAGAACGTTTTGTCGGCAGTAACAGCAAGGTAACCATCAATGGGCTCCGAATCCAGATAAAATGTTTTGCGGAAATAAGCCGTCAGCGTATCCGGTTCCGGAATGGAGACCATGGCAGTATCCAGCGTCGTGTCCACCGGCGCCATTTCGGTTTCTGCCAGAAGGGTATCGGTTTCTTCCTTGGCGGTCAATTCCAATGTGGTGGGACCGTATTGACGGCCTCCCAATTCCACCCGACTGACCCAGATGGCCGGCGGTGAAACACCCAGCGAATCGAACACCTGGAAGACGGTATCGAAGGGAACGGCCACCATGGTCGCATATCCCCATCCACTATCATCATAATCCCAGAAGTTGTACCCGGGATCGTATCGGGTAGTGGCCTTCCAGGTGGTATCGCTCTGAACGACATATTCTTCCTTGGGCAGATCCACCAGGTATGTTGCCGGATCCAGTTCCACCAGCTTGGCCAATATCAATTTGGTCCAGATATTTTCGATTTGATAGTTCTTGCTCACGTCATAAGCGGTTTCCAGGACTTCCTGCGAATAGCTCACCAGTTCCACGCTCTGGTCATCAAAGAACGTGCTGGCCAGCTGATAACGTGGGTTTTGTAACGTATCAAATTTATTGATGTAGTATTCTGCCTTTTGTTCGGCGGCCTTGCTCAATGCTTCCATCAAATCGCTGGATTCATATGCAAAATTGAACAATTTCTCTTCCGTGGTAAGTTTGGCATCATTTTCAATGTTATGTTCCACCGCGAACTTGATGGTATTTTCATAGTTTGTAATCGCCCGTTTGGAGAACTGATCCATGTAATAAATGGTTTGCATGACGACTTCATCCTGGAAGTCGTAATAATCCAATCCCTCGGGCGTGGTTGCTCCCTCTCCGCGTTCCACTAATTCCTCAAGCACCGGGATGTTTTGCTGATACAGTTCGGCACTCTGGTAAAACAACTTGGCATATTGTTCGGAAATAATATTATTGGTAAGCAAGATCATACGCCGGGATTCAACCACATATTTATTCTCCAATCCCAGCTCTTCCGAAACCTGGATGTTTTTGTAATGTGCATTGATGGTTGTCTGTACAGCGGGCACCACCAGATTTCTTAACACCAGATCTTCGTACACCAGCGCCTGTAAACCGGTATTGGGATTGGGCGTTCTCAGATATTCCTTAACAAAGAAGGAAGATCGTTCTGCAACGGAATAAAGGATTTCGGAGATCTTTTCCTTTGCCCGGGTATACCATTTGATGGCCACCTCGCGGGTGGAATCTTCCTCCACCGCCTTTTCCAGGGCAAATGCGGTATCTTCCGGAGCAGTGGGTGGGGCCTCTTCCATGGTTTCCAGCTCTGCCTCTGTCAAAGAAATGCCAAACTTTTCGGCCAGTACCGGCATATTGATCAACACATTTTTGTATTCCTCAACCGCTTTGTCGTAAGCTGGAACCGAGGCCCGGAAGATTTTGTTTTGCTCCACCAGTGCTTGTTCCCGGGTTAAATTGTCTGGCAATTCCTGATAGGCAATGGCATTGGCCAGTTCTTCAAATGCTTCCGCAATCCGGAACATCGCTTCGAATCCCCGGATGGAACCCAGCTCAATCACCCGGGCGTAAGCCTCCTGCAATTCTTTTAATTTATCCCTTTTGCGAATCAACTGTGCCCGGGCATTAGCCGGTGGATAACTCAGTTTAATGGCCTTGTATTCCTGATTTAAGATTTCTGCCAGCTTGTAATACGATTCCGCTGCATAATACAAATTGGGATCTTTTCCAATCCGGGCAAATTCATTGCTTTTGCGGATGGCATTCTGGAATTCAACTTTGGCAGAATCGTACCTGGCCCGTTCAAAATAATATTCCCCGCGACGATAAAATGCCTCCACCGCCAGCGGATCGTCTGGATACAAAGCGGCAAACTCGGCAAAAATCTTGTTTGCGTTTTTCAAATCGCCCAGTTTCAGGTAATACCCGGCATTTTCAAACAGCAGATCTTTTGACTCGGGATTGCCGGGATAACGTCGAATGTACTCTTTATTCACCCGAATGGCTTCAGCCCAGTTTTCCGCTTTGGCATAGAACAAACTGGCGTTGTAGAGTGCCACCTCGGCATCCTTGGTATTGGGGAACATCTGGTAGATGCGCTCGTACGCTGCCGCCACTTTATCGTACTCACCCAGTTCCTTGTAGTCTTCTGCAATATTCCCCAATGCCGGCAGTACATATTTGGATTCCGGGAAATTGTCCACCAGCACATTGTACATCTCAATGGCCTTTAACCACTCACCGGCCTGCTCGTAATTATACGCACTCTTGAAGAGCGCCATATCGGCGAATTTGACGTAATCCCGGGCATCCGTAAAAACCCGGAAATATTCTTTAGCCGCTTCCAGATATTCCGATTGCTGTTCCAGTTTTTCTGCATTTTTGTAAATCGATTCCCCGATGCGGCGCCGGGCCAGTTCCGCCTGATCCTCCGGCACATTGGGCGACTCCAGGATTTTTTTGGCAACGATCTCCGCATCCAGATACTGTCCCAGGAAGAAATAGCTATTCATTAAGGAGACCAATCCGATGCTCTTCTGCTGCGCTTTGGGAAATTTCGTCACCATCGTTTTATAATACTTCTTTGCCAGATCGAACTGGCGATGGTTGTAGTACAACGCACCAGCATCGGCTAAGACCCGTGGCGTCTGGGGTGAATCGGGGAAGAGTTTAATGAAATTATCGTATGCCTCGGCCAGCATTTTTTCTTCAGGACTCAGTTCCTGCGGAGGCAGTCGTCCAAAATCGGCACCAGCAATCCTGGTTGTATCCCGCTGCATCCGGGCCATACGCACCAGGGTATCGGCTACCACAATGGCATTCTCGGCCGCATCCAATCGATGCGCATCTTCCAGATAATCATTGCTTACCCGAATATATTCTTCAAATGCCTCCGCAAATCGACCCAATTTGGCATCCAGCACATAGGCCAGTGCCCAGTTGATTTCGTATGCATTCTCATCTGTGGGAAAGTTTTCCAGGTAAAACCGAGCCAGTTTCACAAACTCCTCGTATTTAGGCCGCGGATCTTCCTGATTGGCCTCCGCTGTCTGGGCAATGGACAGCAGGTAATTAATGTTTGCCCGCAAGGCCTCTTCGGTTAATCGATATGCCTCATCCAGAATGGTGATGCGATCGGGAATATCCTGCTGTTCAATCTGGGCATACCATTCGGAATGCGGATTGTAATTCTCAAATAATTTATTGCGCTCTTCAAAAGCCAATTCAAATTTTTGATCGGCCAAATAAGCGTCCGCTATTTTTTTCTGGATTCGGGGAGCATAGGCGTAATCGGGATACATGTCCAGCAATTCCCGATAAGCCTCGATGGCCTTATCCCACAGGGTGATCTTCGCGTATCGATCGCCGATCTTTTCCATTATTTGAACGCCGTAGGAAGGCTTACCCAGCTTCTCCAGAAAAGCCCGGGCGTTGGCCACCCCACTTTTGCTGTAAGCCGTATCGATAAAGGAGGCAGCGATAAACTCCAGCGCTTCCGGCTCCACATCCGCCCGCACCAGTTCTCCCGTCGGATCCAGCTCCTTCAATCGCTCAATGTCCCGCACAACCGCCATAAAGTAAACAATAGCATCGGTGTAATAATCGGGATCCGCACCGGCTAAACGATAGTAGCTCCAGCCCAACTTGTACAGCGCCTCGGCGTATCTGGGGGAATCTTTGTATTGCAACACATTTTTATATAACCGAACCGCTTTGTTCAATTTTAAAATAGTAGTTTCCCGGGAGTCACCGGGTTCGGGATTAAAATAGCGTTCGGCCAATTCCATGTACGCTTCCGGGGCATAGCGGCTTTCCTGATACTGATCAATAATCTGCTGAAATACCTGCTCCGCTGCCTTCCACTCACCCATCTCTTTTAACAGGTAGGCCTTGTTGTACAGGGCATCGTCCACCAGATCCGATTCCGGGAAAGAATTGATGATAATGTCATAAATGGCAATGGCTTTTTCAAAATTGTGTTGGGGACGCTTGGGCTCAATCGGTGGCGTTTTGATCTTCCCTTCCTCGAAAGCCTTTAGCAACTTCTCATATTCCTGATACCGACGCTCATACTCCTCCATTCGCCGATCAAATTCCAGCAATGCCTCCTCGTAGTAATATTCCGCCACACGAATCAAAATTTTATCCTGATTGGAATTCTCTTCACGGGACTTACCGATGAATTCCTGACTCAGCTCCAGACCGGTCGCCTGACTTTTCTGCTGTTCCCTTAACAACCGTTCCCGCTGTTTGGCAAGCAACTTCCGCAGCTGAACCAGTTCTTCCACCGAAAACTTCTTCAGCAGCGTGTCGCTGATAATCCCTTCCTGTGCCTGTAACAGCGACCCTGCTGGAAAACCCAGGCATCCGATCAGGAAACCGATGATGAATACTTTTTTCATATGGGGAATTCTGATCATTGCTGGCCCACTTTTCAATTTAATAACGGATTTTTTTATTGTTCTTCAAACTCACTGGTTCGGGTATCAAAATACGATTCGCGAAAAGCCCGTTCTCGCTCTGCCCGTAACCGTGCCCGCTCCTCCATCCGCGCCTTCATGGTCATAAAGCGAATTTCTGCTTCAATCTTTTTGATTTTACTTTCGATAACCTGTTGCCGCTGGTTCAGCTCTCGATTCACCTTATCCAGCACGCGGGCGATCTCAGCAATGCGGTTCTGAATTCGTCGTCGCTGATCAAAGTGCACATTAATGATCCCAAAGGCACCAAAATCACCCCATTTGGCAAATTCCGGATATACCTCGGGATTGGCTTCGATGTGATAAGTGGATGCAAACAATTGATCGTAATACTTGCGAATATCTTTCATTTGATTCAGTTTCTGCTCCAATCGAATGACCAGGGAGTAATCTTTCTCGGCACGCGCCTGAATCAGCCGTTCCTGGATCGCCGCAATCTGTGCATCGATCTGGGCGATGTCTTCCATAATTTCCTGTCGATCCTTCACCACTTTGCGAAATCGAAACTCTTCTTCGCCCACATACCGGCTTACCGGATAGGCATCAAACCAGTTAAATTGACGGGCGCGTGCAATCAGCTCCACGGGGAAGGTTTCCAATACTGCCAGCAACCGTACGGACAGACTATCGATTTTCTTCAACGCGCGTTCGTTGCCTTCTTCAATTGCCCGCAGACGCAGTGAATCCAGTTCTGCCAGAGAGCGGGTCACCCGATTAATTTCGTTATACAACGCGCTCCCGCTGGCACTGACCTCTGCAAGATCCAGGGCTTCGATTTCGCGACGCAGCTTTTCGGCAATCTCCGAAGCCCGAATGAACGCCTCGGGCTTATTTTTTTGAAGGGCTTTCTCCTTCAAACGCGTGGCCTGGTAATACAATTGCTGCAGGCGATCTTTTTCTTCCAGGTAAGAAATGACATCCCGTTTTTTCACTTTGGTGGTATACACCTGGCGATACAGATCAATCGCCTCCAGTGGCTCGTTCTCCATCTGCTTGATGTATGCCAGCAGGCTCTTGGCTTCCATGCGGTAAGGTGAGCTGTAATATTCATCCAGAATTTTCTGCGCGTAAAACTTGGCCAGGCTAAAGTCGTGATAGGCGTCGATGGGTTTGCTGCGTTCCAGTTCAAAATGCGCCCAGGCCAGTGCATTTAACACTTTATCATAGTTGGGGAATTCCTCAGGAACCAGCTGCAAATATTGAATGGCAATGTCGTAATTGCCCCGTTCGTATTCCACAATACCCAGTTTATACACCGATCGGGCATAAATTTCTTTGGGTGTTTTCTTATCCCGCACCAGCGTGATGTAAATGGCTACCGCATCGTCAAACAACTGATTCTCCGCATACGCATTGGCAATAAAATACTGCGCCAGATAATAATACGGATGGTTTTGCGGGATATTGTACAGAACCTCCACCGATTCATTCAAATTCCCCAGCCGTTGATAGGCCATGGCCAGCAGGAATTGGATATCGTAAAAATCGGGATCGCTTTGAGAAGCCACGCCCTGATACGCCAGCGCGTAATCCACCACCCGATCGTAATTTTCCAGGTTGTAATAAATCATGACCAACCGGCTGTAAACCCGCGGTAAGTAGGCAGTGCCCGGGTACTTTTCCAGCAACTCTTCGTAAATTTCCTGGGCGGTCAAATACCGTTGCAGGGCGTAATTACATTCAGCCCGGTAGAAATACACATCATCCAGATTCTGAATGCCCCATTCGGGATATGTTTCGATGAGATCTTCCAGCAATCGATCGGCCAGATCGTAATTACCAAAATTGAAATTGGAATATGCTTCGAAGAGCTGATCATTAAACATCCGCAGGATGTGTTCCAGCCCCCCCGATTTCAGGAGGTTTCGTCGCGCCAGCTTGACATCCGCCAATCGCACCTGAAATTTCAACAGATCGACTTTGCGCCATTCCAGAAACAGGTCGTAAATGGTGGGCTTTGGCCCGGTGTACGCCTGGCTTTCGGAAGGCGCTTCGGCAGGGACTTCTCCAAACGCGCTCAGTAATTTTTCTTTCGATTGGGAGATTTGCTGAGAAACGCGGGCACCTTCCGGCTGATTTAACTGATCCAGCCGGATCATTTCCTCGGCTACGTAAAGCATCTGCAGGGCGTCTTCGAACACCTTTTTCTTTTTGAAATCAATCTCCCCGCGTTCCAGCGTTAAACGGATTCGGGCTTCCAGTTCCAGCACAAAATGATCCAGCTCCCGGATGCCACTGGCCCGCAGCCGGGTCTTAAGCTGCTGGATTTCTTCCAGCATCTGATACAGGCTATTAAAATAGCGCTTTCGCGCTTGCTTGGGATCTTTCAGACGACGGGCGACTTCCTTATTCACCAGCCGCATCAGGCTTACCAAAAACCGCTCCTGAGGGATGCGATGCTCCCCGTATTCCAGAAAGCGGTTATACACATATTGCCGGACTTCGTATTCAAATTCCAGTTCCGATGTATATCGGATGAACTTTTTCAGCAGGGTTGTATCCTGGGTGGCTTCTTGCGCGAAGATCGTGGGGTGTTGAAAGCAGAAAATGACAAGGGCTAAAAAAAACAATACGGATCTTTTCATAAAAGAATCCACCGTTTTATATCGCAGATAAAGGAAATTTAAAAAAAATCTACTGCAAAACAATGAATTTTATGCCGGTTGCGATATTTTCTTGGCGACTTTTAATCGATTCATAGCCCTTGCCAGGGCGGCTTCTGCGCGAATCACATCCAGACCGGGTGGCCGTTCTTGCAAGCGTTTTTTGGCCCGTTGCAGGGCGCGTTCGGCGCGTTCCACATCGATCTCTTCGGCCGCTTCGCAGGTTTCCAACAATAAAATCACCCGGTTTTGTTTGACTTCCAGAAAACCGCCGCTTAAGGAAAAATACCTCACGCCATCTGGCAATTCGATTTTTAATTCTCCAATTTCCAGCTGGCTCATCAGCGGTGCGTGATGAACCAGAACCTGAAATCGCCCTAACGTCCCTGGTGCCGAACAGCTTATTGCCTCCTCAAACATCCACTGTTTATGGGGAGTTGTAATTTCAATTTTTAAATATTCTTCCGCCATCTTTCAAGTAACCCATTATCGATCCGTACCCAGTTAACTTTAATAAAATTTGATAATTAATCACGAAGACCAGCTGGCCAATGGATGGGGATAATCGCCTGATGGATCAGGCCTTCATCTTTTCGGCATTCTCGATCGCCTCATCGATGGTACCGACCATGTAGAATGCCTGCTCGGGCAGATCGTCATATTCCCCTTCCACTATACCCTTGAATCCGCGAATGGTCTCTTCCAGGGGCACATATTTGCCGGGTCGACCGGTAAACTCTTCCGCAACGAAGAAGGGTTGAGACAGGAACCGCTGAATTTTCCGTGCTCGCTGCACGATGATTTTGTCTTCATCGGAAAGCTCGTCCATTCCCAAGATGGCGATGATATCCTGCAAATCGCGATACTTTTGCAGAATTTCCTGTACCGATTTGGCGACGTAATAATGCTCTTCGCCAACGATACGGGGATCCAGAATCCGTGAGGTCGAATCCAGAGGATCAACGGCGGGATAAATTCCCAACTCCGCGATTTGTCGCGATAAAACGGTGGTTGCGTCCAGATGGGAAAAGGTGGTCGCAGGTGCCGGGTCAGTCAGGTCGTCTGCCGGCACGTAAATCGCCTGCACCGAGGTAATCGAACCCTTTTTGGTCGATGTAATCCGTTCCTGCAGCGCCCCCATTTCTGTGGCCAGCGTGGGCTGATACCCCACCGCAGACGGCATGCGGCCCAGCAGAGCGGACACCTCGGAACCCGCCTGGGTAAAACGGAAGATGTTGTCAATAAATAGCAACACATCGCGGCCTTCTTCGTCCCGGAAATACTCAGCAATGGTCAATCCAGTCAACCCAACCCGCTGACGCGCTCCCGGAGGCTCGTTCATCTGCCCGAAAACCAGCGCCGTGCGTTCCAGCACCCCACTCTGCTTCATTTCCAGCCACAAATCGTTTCCCTCGCGAGTCCGTTCGCCCACTCCCGCAAATACCGAATATCCACCGTGCTGGGTGGCAATGTTATGAATCAATTCCATGATCAGAACCGTTTTGCCCACGCCCGCACCACCAAACAGTCCGGTCTTTCCACCCTTGGAATACGGCTCCAGCAAGTCGATCACCTTGATGCCGGTTTCCAGGATTTCGGTTTCTGCACTGAGATTTTCGAACTTGGGTGCAGGACGGTGAATGGGATACCGCTTCTGTGCATTGATGGGCCCAACTTCATCGATCGGTTCACCAATGACATTCAGCAATCGTCCCAGCACTTCCGGCCCCACGGGCACCGAAATCGGTTCGCCAGTATCCACCGCCTCCATGCCGCGAACCAGTCCGTCGGTGCTGTCCATGGCCACGCAGCGCACGATGTTCTCGCCCAGATGCTGCTGAGCTTCCAGCACCAGCTCGCTGCCATCCTGGCGCTTTATCTTGATCGCGTTGTAAATTGCCGGTAATTTGTCTTCCTCAAACTGAATGTCCACGACGGGCCCAATGACCTGTTTAACAATCCCAACGTTCATTTGTGTGTTTACCCCTCTTTTTCTTTCCTTTATCCTGAACTCTTGAGCGCTTCGGCTCCACCCACGATTTCGCTAATTTCCTTGGTAATGGCTGCCTGACGCGCTTTATTGTACTGCAAGGTTAATTCATAGATCAATTCGGTGGCGTTATCGGTAGCATTTTCCATGGCCGTCATCCGGGCACCCTGCTCCGCCGCAAACGATTCCAGCAACACCCGCCAGAACTGAACATTCAGGTGCTTGGGTAACAGCGCCTTTAAAATGGCTTCTTTGGACGGCTCATAAATATAATCGGTACGATACCCGGATTCCCCGCTCGCCATGTGCTGGCGGGTGATCGGCAGAAATTGCTCCACCACCAGATTTTGCTGAATGACCGATTTGAATTCGTTGTACACGATTTTCACCTGATCCACCTTTCCGGAAACGAATGCCTCGATCAGGTAATTCACAATAGCCTTTGCCCGGTCGAACTGCAGGTTGTTAAATACATCCAGATAACTGTTTTCGATTCGATAATCCCGTTTGGCAAAAAAATCGTTCCCCTTCTTTCCCACAGTAACCAGCCAGGTTTCAATTTGGGGATGAATTTCGATTTCCCGAATGGCGCGCCGGATGATATTACTGTTAAAAGCGCCACACAGTCCGCGATCGGCAGTGACCACCACCAGCAGTGCCCGTTCCACCGGACGTTCCTCCAGAAGGGGATCGTCGAAAAACTCGATCTGTTCCATCAGGTCGCCAATCAGCTCCCTGACCTTATACGCATAAGGCCGCACGGCAAAAATGTTTTCCTGCGCCCGTCGCAGCTTGGCCGCGGCCACCATTTTCATGGCCTTGGTAATCTGCTGGGTGCTTTTAATGCTGCCAATGCGGCGCTTAATTTCCCGTAATGTCGCCATAAGCTCCTCAGCCCTCAACTTTGAAAATCGTTCGGAATTCCTCCACCGCCTTGCTCATCCGTTCCCGCAGCGCATCGGAGATTTGCTTCTTCTCGGCAATTTCCTTTAGAATGTCGGGATATTTGGTTTCCAGGAATGCCAGGTACTCTTCCTCGAATCGTCGGATCACATCCACCGGCAGATCATCCAGATACCCGGCCGTTCCCGCAAAGATGATGGCAATTTGCTTTTCCACCGGCATGGGCACGTACTGATCCTGCTTCAGCACTTCCACCAGTCGCTGACCACGGGTCAGCTGCATCTGGGTGGCCTTGTCCAGATCGGATCCGAACTTGGCAAAGGCTTCCAGTTCGCGATATTGAGCCAGATCCAGTCGCAGGCGTCCAGCCACCTGCTTCATCGCTTTAATCTGGGCGTTACCACCCACCCGACTCACGGAAATTCCCACGTTAATGGCAGGTCGTTGACCGGCATAAAACAGGCTGGGTTCCAGATAAATCTGCCCATCGGTAATGGAAATAACGTTTGTAGGAATATAAGCAGAAACGTCGCCCAACTGCGTTTCGATAATTGGCAACGCCGTGAGCGATCCACCGCCCTTTTCGTCGCTCAGCTTCGCCGCGCGTTCCAGCAATCGGCTGTGCAGGTAGAAAATATCACCGGGATAGGCTTCCCGTCCAGGAGGCCGCCGCAGCAACAGGGACATCTGACGATACGCCCAGGCGTGTTTGGACAGATCGTCGTAAATCACCAGCGCATGCATGCCATTGTCCCGGAAATATTCGCCCATGGCACATCCCGCATAGGGAGCCAGATATTGCAGGGGCGCCGGTTCACTGGCCGTTGCCGAAACCACAATCGTATACTCCATTGCCCCATACTGCTCCAGCGTTTTCACCACCTGGGCGACGGTGGATTGCTTTTGTCCGATGGCCACGTAAATACAGTAAACGGGATGATCCGTTTTGTGGGTGTCTTTCTGATTAATGATCGTATCCACCGCAATGGCGGTTTTACCGGTCTGACGATCCCCAATGATCAGCTCTCGCTGTCCCCGACCGATGGGGATCATGGAATCGATCGCCTTTAAACCGGTCTGCAGGGGTTCCTTCACGGGTTGGCGATAAATAACACCCGGTGCCTTTCGCTCCACCGGCAGAAAATGCTTGGCATCGATGGGGCCACGTCCGTCAATTGGCACTCCCAGGGGATTGACCACACGTCCCAGCAATTCCTTGCCCACGGGCACTTCCACAATGCGCCCCGTACGCTTGACGGTATCCCCCTCTTTAATCAGGCGGTCATCCCCAAACAGCACACATCCCACGCTGTCTTCTTCCAGGTTCAGCACCATTCCCATCACGCCGTTGGGGAATTCCACCAGCTCGCTGGCCATCACCTTGCTCAACCCGTACACCCGTGCAATTCCGTCACCCACCTGCAGCACGGTACCCACATCGTAAATGTCCGCCTCGCGCTCAAAGCCTTCCAGTTGCTTCTTGATTATTGCCGAAATTTCATCGGGTTTGACTTCTACTGCCATGTTTTCGTCCTCTATTATAATCTATTCGTTTACGATGCCCGAACCAGGTTTTCCCTGAGCTTTTCCAGCTGATGCTTCAAACTGCTGTCAAAAACCGTATCGTTGATGCGAATCGTGAATCCACCCAGCAATTCGGGATCAATGTGCTGGGTGATGATGACATTTTTTCCTGTCAGGGCATCCAGCCGTTTCTTTAAATGTTGGAGCTGTGACTCGGTTAATGGAACCACGCTGTACAGATCGGCCCGCAATATCCCGCGATGCTCATCCAGTAATTCCCGAAAATACATAATGACACCGGGAAGATACTTTTCCCGATTCTTTTCGATGAGCAGCACCAGCATATCAAAGGTAATCGGATCCAGTCGATTCTGAAAAACTTCGGTCACCACCGTTCGCTTTACCGTATTCGAGATGACCGGAGAATCGATCAGCTTCTGCAGATCCTCCACCTGCTGATACTCCTGTTCAATCAGGTGAAGATCGCTTTCCACCACTTCCAGCTTGTTCGCTTCCAGCGCGGCTTCGAACAATGCCAGTGCATATCGTTTTGCTACTCGAGATCGAATCACCGTCATATCCTTTTAATTTTTTTCTGACTGATTTCCAAACGCTTCGATGTATTGATCGATGATCTCGCGGTGTTTCTTTTCATCCAGCTGGGACTGGATGAGCCGGGCCGTGGCATAGACCACCATGTTGGCCACTTCTTCTTTTAATGCCTGCATGGCCATCTGGCGCTCTTTTTCGATGTCCTGCTTCGCCCGTTCGATCAACTTACTGGCATCGGCACGGGCCTGGGCGATGATTTCATCCCGCATCTTCTGCGCCAGTTCTTTGTTTTCCTTCAACATGGCCTGGATTTCTTCCTGCGTCCGGGCAAACTTTTTCTGCTGCTCTTCCAGCAAACGCTCCGCTTCCTCGCGCGCCTCGTTTGCCCGCTTCAGGGATTCGGCAATGGTGCGCTCCCGTTCTTCCACGGCACCCAGCAAGGGCTTCCAGGCCAGCTTCCGCAGAACCAGCAGCAGAAATAGAAACGTCACCCAGGTCCAGATTAACATTCCGGGTTCAAGCTTTAACATAGATCATCACCCTCGCCGGTTATTTATTTTAGCCCCAACAAGAAACAAATAATCAATCCAAAGAAGGCCACACCTTCAATCAATGCAGCCGAAATAATCATGGATGTACGGATCGCATTGGCGGCTTCGGGCTGACGGGCGGTTCCTTCCATTGCCTGCCCACCAATACGACCAATTCCCAAACCAGCGGCAATTGCCACAATTCCGGCACCAATTCCAGCGGCTAAATACGCTAATCCTAATGCATCCATCAGAGAACCTCCTAATATTTTTCTAATTGTTTAACCTTACTTATTTTAATGCTCTTGATGTATGGCCATTCCAATAAACAGCGACGATAGCATTGTAAAGATGTAGGCCTGAATAAAGGCCACCAGAATTTCCAGCAAACTGATAAACAGCGCCATTCCCACCGAGAAGGGAGACACCAGCAGTGTCCCCAGGGCAATGATCAACCCCAGCAGGGCGTAAATCACCGTATGACCGGCCAGCATGTTGGCAAAAAGTCGCATGGCCAGGGCAAACGGCTTGGTAAACAATCCCAGAATTTCGATGGGAATAATAATCAGGTAAAGCGGTGCTGGCAGCCCGTGTGGCGCCAGATTCTTCCAGTAACCCACCACCCCGTTATTGATCATGCCATACAGCTGGGTGGTTACAAACGTTACAATGGCCAGGGAGGCCGTAACACTGATGTTTCCGGTAGCCGTGGCAAACAGAGGGATCATCCCCATTAAATTACTGGTCAGGATAAAGAAAAACATGGTAGCCAGGAAGGGAGTCAACCGTTTGCCGTACTTTTCTCCCAGATTGGGGATGGCGATTTCGTCCCGCACAAACAGGGTCATGGCCTCCAGCACCCCGGCAAATCCCGTGGGAATTAACCGCCGCTTCCGAAAAGCCAGTCCAAACGCCAGAATTAAAAACAGCGCAGCAAACCACATCATTAAAACGTGCAGGGTGATGGATAAATCCAGTTCAATTCCCAGCACATGCAATGGTTTAAAGGTGGGCAAATGCAGGTGATAACCAAACAGATTCCACTCGTGGGAATCCTGTATATGATGCATGATGTATTCACCCAGGCTCTCGCCCTTTTCTGCACCCTTTTCCGCTTCCTCGATGTAGAGCAGTGCACTCATTCGTTTACATCCCCTGAAACTGTGTTTTTATTCACAAACCAGATTTCAATAGCCAAATAGACAAAATAAGTTAATAATAAAGAAATAATTAAGGGAATCATCTCAATTTGAACGGCGGTAATTAAAATAAATAAAAGTGAAAAAAGCAACAAAAATCTAAAAATCATCCCGCCGAATACCGCGCCCATAAAGGCATTCTGCGACCGGGAATAGCCCCACGCCAGAAAGGCATACCCCACCAGGGTGTTGAGATATCCCAGAGCAATTCCCACGCTTACCGGTCGCCAGAGCACCCGATGGGGATACAACCCATCCAGCAAGCGAGCGCCGATCAACAATACAATCGCCAGAATCGTGACCAACAACAGGTATTGTTTAAATTTCAAGGTTCGCGATTCTCCTTGCGCTTTTCCATTCCCAGAACAATTTTAAAAAATTGATAAAACCCCACAATCACGCCCACGGTGGCCCCGGTTACCGTTAACCAGGGACGGGTTTCCCACCGTTTGTCCAGGTAATATCCCAGAAAGGTAAATAAGACAACAGAGGCGGTCATCACGTAGCCGATATTTAGATAGGGGGCAATTTTCCGATACGCTTCGCTCAGGGATTCCAGGTTCCACCGGCCGGGACGCTGTTTATTGGCTTCCCTCACCACTTCCCCCTTCACCGGGAGCCGCTTCGGTTGCGGGCTTCAATTTAAATTTTTTATCGCCCGATTGCCCGCTGGCTTCCCCCATTTCCGATTTGCCATTGAACAAGGCCCCTTCATCAATAATCAGCTTTCCGGCACGTAAATTTCCGTTTAAAATGGATGTGGACTCCAGGATCAATTTTTCCTGAACGATCACATTGCCTTCCACCTTGCCGCCAATGATGGCATTGCGGGCATACACATCCCCCACCACTTCGCCAGCCGAGCCAATGGTTACCGAATCGTTGCTCTTTATGGTTCCCTTTACCCGGCCATCCACCCGCAGGCTGCCGCTGGTTTCAATCAATCCCTCCAGAAACGTCCCTGAGCCGATGAAATTTAATTCGTTGGACATCGTACCGGAATTTTTCGCCTTGAATGCCATCTTTCCTTTTTACCTCCTGTTGCTTATGAATTCTTTCGACCCGTTTAGCAGACCTCCACAATTACCATAGAATCGATGTCAAAAATAATAAACTTTATGTCCGGGAAGAAACGATTTGAATAAAATTCGCGGCTTTTCGACAGGTGAATGCCGTGCCAGCGCATTCGGGTTCCGGAATGCTGGATTCCTTTCTGTTAGTCCAGATTCATGACCAGTTTCAGTGGATCGATGGGGAAGCCGCCCCGCCAGATTTCGAAGTGAAGATGCGGCCCGGACGATTCGCCGGAATTTCCCAGCAGCGCAATGACCTGCCCCTGCTTGACAATCTGATGAGGAAACACCAGGTTCCGCAGGTTATGTTTGTAGTAGGTAAAATACCCCCGATCGTGTTGTAAGATCAGCACATTGCCATCGTGGTACGTCCACCCACTGAACAGCACGATGCCATCGGCAGCGGCCTGGATGGGCGTGCCCTCAGCCGCCACAATATCCACACCATAGTGCGTGGGGGGAGAATATTCCTGCGAAATGAATCCAGTGATCGGGGCCTTTAACGGCAGGCTGGTAAAGATGGACGACAACCGCGCCTGCAGGGTGGAGATGCTTTCCGTTTCCCCGGACTCCTGCATGGCTTTTTCCAGATTAATGTAGCCTTCCAGGGTGTGCCGCAATTTTTGCTGGTAAGCCTTCAGGGACTCCAGTTCGCTCAGGATTTCGTTGACCTTCATGAGCTGTTCGCGCAGCTGAGCATTCTCTCGGGCGAGGGTATTGCGTTCCAGTGCCAGCCGCAGCACCTTTCCGTAAGTCACCACCCCTGCCAGGATGCTGACAAATAAAAAGATGGCCAGAATCAGCAAAAAGCGAAGGGTGGCATAGCGAATGCGCAGATTGCGGGGCGCCGAATCGTCGTCCGGGATGAGCAGGATGTTGAGAAATTTTTTCTGATGTTTTTTATGCATACGCTGCTGGTGATTTTCTACAGTTTAATCTGATCGAAGATTTCCATTAAACGCTCCAGGTCTTCCATGGAATAATACATGATCTCGATGGAACCGCCTTCCTTGCGGGTGCGGATTTTCACCTGAGTACCCAGTTTTTCCCGCAACTGTTCCTCAAAGCGGGAAATGTACATCATTTTCCGGCTTCGTTTGGGGCGGACTTCCGGGGCATCGGATGTTTGTTGATTGTACTTGCGAACCAGTTGTTCCACCTTGCGCACGGAAAGTTGATCCTTGACTGCCTTGCGCCAGATTTTTTCCTGGATCTCGGGATCATCCACCCCCAGCAGGGCCCGGGCATGGCCTTCTTTGATCTCCCCGTTGCGCAGGCTGTCCTGAATTTTCTGAGGTAATTTCAACAATCGCAGGAGATTGGCGATGGTGGTGCGGTCTTTGCCAATTTTTCTGGCGACCTCTTCCTGGGTTAGGTTACACTCGTCGATCAACCGCTGATAGCCACGCGCCAGTTCAATGGGATTGAGGTTTTCTCGCTGGACGTTTTCGATAAGGGCCAGTTCCAGCATCTCTTCGTTGGAAGAGACTTCGCGCACCCGAATGGGCACAGTTTTCAACCCCAGTTCGATGGCAGCACGCAGGCGTCGTTCCCCGGCCACCACCTGATAGCGCCCATCACCGATGGGCCGCACCAGAATGGGCTGAATAATTCCCTTTTCTTTGATGGATTCTTTTAGTTCCTCCAGCGCCTCGGGATTGTAATCGGAACGGGGTTGGAAGGGATTGGGCTCAATGAGGGCCACTTCGATTTCTTGCACCCCATCCGAAGCGGATGAGCTGAAACCGTCTGCCGAAACATTGGTCGGGATCAAGGCCTCCAGCCCCTTCCCCAGGCGCTGTTTAGTTTTCATGATGTAAAATTTCCTCCGCCAGTTTCATGTAATTTTCAGCGCCGGTGGACGTGGCGTCGTAAAGGATAATGGGCAACCCAAAACTGGGGGCTTCGCTCAGGCGAACATTGCGGGCAATCACCGTTTGATAGACCTTCTCCTTAAAAAACTTGCGCACTTCGTCGGCCACCTGATTGCACAAATTCAGGCGATTATCGTACATCGTCAGGAGTACTCCGTTGATCTCCAGCTGCTTGTTCAGGTGTTTTTGCACCAGCTTGACCGTGTTCAACAGCTGACTCAATCCCTCCAGCGCGTAATATTCACATTGAATGGGAATCAAAACGCTGTCGGCCGCGGTCAGGGCATTCAGGGTCAGAATGCCCAGGGACGGCGGACAGTCGATGAATACATAATCATATTTATCCCGAATCGATTGTATGGCGTCTCGTAAAATGCGTTCGCGAGCAATGACCTGAATGAGCTCCACCTCCGCTCCCACCAGATTGATGTGTGCCGGCACCAGATCCAGATTGGGCACTTTGGTGGAAATGATCACATTTTCGATATTCTCCTGATTGATGATGACGTCGTAAGTGCTGCGATCCAGTTGCCGGGGATCAATTCCCACACCGGAGGTGGCGTTGGCCTGTGGATCGATGTCAATCAGCAGGGTGCGCTTCTCAGCGACCGCCAGACAGGACGACAGATTAACAGCGGTGGTCGTTTTCCCAACCCCACCTTTTTGATTAGCAATGGCGACGATTTTTCCCATAGAACCCGTATTGTTTCACAAGCTTTGAAATATAACGGGCACCAAAAATAAAATCAAGGCATTTTCCAATCGAATTTTTACAACTTATCCCATTGATTCTTAAAGAATTACCTGCCCATTTTTGGAGCGTTTTACCCGTGCAATTTTAACAGCTCCTGCTCCAGCAACGGCAGCCATTTCCGCCACGGCATCCCCCGGGTTTGATAGGATGCCCCACAGGGTTCGTCTGATTCAACAAGGCGCGAAAGGGTCTTCCGAAGTCGGGAGCGAACGTCGGGCGACAGCTTCACCTGCCGTAACTGGCGGAGATACTGCTCCCCCTCCGACTCCGCCCCACTCTTGCAGGCCAGATCTACCAATCTGGCCAGAATCACCACTTCGTTGTAATGATTGGTTTCCGGCAGCTGACGAATTTGACTCAACAACCATTCGTACACCTGCCGGGCTTCCCGGTAGAGGCCAGCCTTTTCGTAAACCCGTGCCAGCGTCCAGTTAAAAAATCGGCTTTCGGGAAATTGCGCCACGTTCCCGCGCGCCAGTTCTAATGCTTCTTCCAGCTGCCCGTGTTCCAGCAACATCCAGGTAAGCTGGTCGCGCCCAATCCATTTTACAAATCGCCCTTTTTCGATGGCCAGCCGCACCAGCTCAAGCCCCAGATCCGCCTCGTTCTTTAAAAATGGCAACCAGGTTAAAATGCCCGCTTTTTTACTTTTCCAGAATTTGTAACTGCCAATGCCCAGGTAGGCATCGAACAGGGTGGAGTCCAGCGCCAGGGCTTTTTCCAGCAAATGCACCCCCTGACGGGAATTTCGGTAAGCCTGCCACCACTGGCGCTGTTTCCCATTCAAAAAGCTCTGATACAAATAAGCACTTCCTTTATAAAAATAATCCCAGGCGGTGGCCTGCTGCAGCTGCTCCAGGGAGTCCACCACAGCCACGCAGCGATCCATCCAGTACTGAAAGGCCTCCATTCGGGAATAATCTTCGTGATCCACCATCCAGGCCTGCAGGTTGGCCCCACGGTAAAAATACCCAAAGGGACGATCAGGGTAATCGCGAATGAGCCCCTGAAAGACTGAATCCGCTTCTGCAAATTGATTCATGATGGTCAGGTACATCCCCTGCTCAATACGGGTCGCAATTGGGGGATGATCGGGCGATTGTGCGGGAATCCCCGCCGCTCCCCACAACAGCAGCACCAGGCTAATAGCAATACGATTCCACCGTCTAATCCAATTCAACACAAACAGCCCCTGAAATTTTCGGATGATTGTTACCCCTCCCCGTTGAAAGGGCGGTTCCATACGCCAAAAAAACAAACGCTACTTTTTCACTCCCGTAACGTAACTAACCTTTGGCCCGTTGTTCCTCTCAACCCTTCGAACGTTCCCGGAAATTCCCCTGGTTCCACCGGTCGCGATCAAAAATCATGCCCTGGAAACCCAAACCGGAAAAGGAACACACTCTCCCGCAACAATCGCCCGTTTTTCCGCTTCCATGATTCACCTCTCAGAAAATGCGGATTATTCAATGCGATTGTCTTCCACATCATAAACCTCGATGGGGCCAAATCGGGATAATCGCTCTTTAATCTTCTTCACATCGCCCACCACCACAATGGCCATCACGTCCTGGTTGACGTATTTCTGCGCCATTTTCTGCACATCTTCCGCCGTTACGGCGTCGATTTCTTTCAGGTAATTGTCCCAGTAATTTTCTGGCAAATCGTACAACTTTTGTTGTAGGGCCAGCACTGCAATACTGGATGGGGTTTCGTTTTGCAGGGGAAACACCCCGATAAGGTATCGTTTGGCGTTTCTCAAATCCTCTTCGGAGACGGGTTCGGACTTGATCCGGTCAAACTGTTCGAAGAAGGCATCCAGGGCGCTGTCGGTCACGCTGGTGCGCACCTCGGCATTGGCCACCCAGCCACCGGTGTCTTTATAGGTATGCAAGGAACTGTAGGCACCGTACGTGTAACCTTTCTCTTCGCGCAGATACAGGAACAAACGCCCACTGGCGCCCCCACCCAGGATCTTGTTCATGACCAGCACTTTTTCGTATTCGGGACTTTTCCGGCTGAACAGCAAATTCCCCATCAAAATATTGGATTGTTCCGAACCCGGTCGATCCACCAGGTAGAGCACCCGTTGAGTGCGTTCCCGCGGCAGGGGAAATTTTTCCGTTTTAAACACCTCCGAACGCCAGGCGCTGAAATACTTGCGAGCCTGATCCACGGCTTCATCAAAGGTAATATCCCCGGCAATAACCAGCACGGTCTTCGAGGGCACAAAGTTGTTCCGGTGCAATTCCAGCAGAGCGTCCCGGGTGATGTTGCGGATACTTTCCGGGGATTTGGCCTTGCTGTAGGGATGGGGTGAGTAAAGGACTTTATTCAATCGGCGATTGGCCAGAAAGGCCGGAGAGCTTTTCTCGTTTTCAATGTCCGCCAGCATCTTGGAGCGTTCTTTCTCAATTTCCTCCGCATCGAAAATGGGGTTCATCACCACATCGCTCATCAAATCCAATCCCCGATCCGCATACTCCTTTAGAAATTCGCCATACACGTAGAAAAAATCCCGGGTGGACGAGGCATCCAGCTCGCCGCCCAGGAAATCGATTTCTTCGGCAATTTCTTCATACGTTCGATTTTTGGTTCCCTTTTTGAGTACCCGGGTCATCAACTCCACGGCGCCTTCCATCCCATCGGGATCATTCTTTTCGCCAAAATCAATTCCCATTCGGAAATACACTTTGGGCACCTCGTGGTGTTCGATCACCAGCAGGGTCAGCCCGTTGTCAAACGTTTTTTCGGCGACCCGGGGGAATTTAAATTCAATCAGGCGATCATCTATGGGGGGTTTTTGCTTCACGACTGGCTTCTCCTGTTGATTTTCAACCGCTAATCCCACAATTAAACCCGCACACACGGTGGCAATCAAAATGCTCAATATCCGTTTCATTCCTCTACCTCCTGATTCGCTCTACGGGCGTTTGGCGGGATACACTTCGATCACGCTCCGATTGGTCTTTCGAAAATATTTTTGCGCCGCCCGCTGAATATCTTCCGGGGTTACTTCCATATAACGATCCAGCTCCCGATAAAACAGCGTGGGATCGTCAAAAAAAGCGGTGTACATGCACAACAAATCGGCCTTGTAGTAAACCCGTTCCAGCTTGGTCAAAAAGTCTGCCTTAAACTTGTTTTTTACCTTCTGCAATTCGCGGGCATCCACAGGTTCCTGTTGCAAACGCGCAATTTCTTCTTCAAACGCCCGCTCCACATCCTGAATGGTGCGACCGGGTTTTACCTGGGCAAAAAAGAGGAACAGGCTGGGCCCCTGACGGCTATCCACCCCACCAAAAATGTGCAATGCGGATTGATCCTGTTCGATCAACCGGCGGTACACCCGGGAACTTTCCCCATCGAATAAAATTTTCTCGATGATCTCCACCACGTACTGATCGGGATGGCCTTTCGGGGGAATGTGATAGGCACACACATAGGCCGGCATGGGGGCAAATTTGTCTTCCCATTTCATGCGCTTTTCCCGGGTCTGCTCCGGCTCAGTTAAATCCACTGGCGGCGGGGTTTCCCCCGGAGGGATGTCTCCAAAATACTCTTCCACAATTTCAATGGCCTCTTTGACTTTAATATCCCCCACAATGGCCAGCACGGCATTGTTGGGTTTATAATAAAGCTGATGAAATTTCTGCACATCCTCCAGCGATGCCCGATCCAGATCTTTCATCGATCCGATGATGGAATGCTTGTACGCCCAGTTTTCGTATGCCAGGGAGTCGATCAATTCGGCAAATACCGGGCCGTAGGGGCGGTTGTCCACCCGCAGGCGCCGTTCTTCCTTCACCGTTGCCCGCTGGTTTTCGAAATTTTCGCGGGTCACCTTCAGCGATCGCATGCGGTCGGCCTCCAGCCACAACGCCAGCCGCAACTGATTGGCCGGCACCACCTCGAAATAATTGGTTCGATCCTTATTGGTGCTGCCATTCATCCAGCCACCCACATCGCTGATCAACTTCATGTGCTCGGCTTTTCCCACGTTCTCCGATCCCTGAAACATCATGTGTTCAAACAGATGGGCAAATCCGCTCTTGCCCGGCTCTTCGTTCTTGGAACCCACCTTGTACCAGATGTCCACGGCCACAATGGGAACCGAGGTGTCCCGCATCAGCACCACTTTCAATCCATTTTTCAATGTATGTTGAACGATTTCGCCTTCTTTGGGCTCGTGACTGCATTGAGTAAATACCAGTAAGCTCATAAATAGCACTCCAACTATCGTTAGCAATTTCATTGATCCCTCCAGACTGGACTCATTAAATGCGCAGTTCCCGAACTTTTTCCCCGATAAAGTAATAGCGAAAGTCCTTGCCCATTAAACACTGCAATCCACCATAGGCTGCATATCCGAATGCCAGAAAAAGGAGCCCCACAAAGGTGGGTAAGAACAACAACCCAACCAGGAAAAAGGAAAAGACCATCAGGAAAAGTCCCAGGCCAAATAACACCACGATGATAAACAGCTGATAAAGCAGAGCCTGCTTGCTTTGAAAAAGCACGTATTCGGAGAAATTCTCCTTACGGTCTTCCAGATACCAGATAATAAACGGCAGCAGTACCGGTAAAAAAAAGACGGCAAAATGGGCCACTGCCGCCAGCAATTTTTCATCCCCCTTCTGGGGTAGATTATACTCAAAGGTTTCCGGGAAGTCCTCCATAACCCATCCTGTGTTTTGGTTGCTCTGGTTGCTTAAAGAAGGTTTAATTTTACAATAGCGGCCTGAAAAATCAAAATGAAAATTCGGTTTCCCGGGAAGGGTGGCGTTTTCGGGCTCCTGTGAGAGGCGCCTTAAAAGGTGAATGGGCCCTTCGCGGTCTGAACGCCTCCCGGTGACGTCGACGGCCTTAGAACACGTGACAATCGATTACCGAGAGTTCCGGAATCGCCCTTACCAGCTCCGTCCATTGAATTTGCAAGCGATTGGCCCGGGATTCGATCTGCTCGGCACGTGCTTTCAGGCGATTGGCTTGTGCCACCAGCCCCCGGGTCTGGTTTTCTACCGCGGCTTCAATGGCTTCCTCTCCTCCACCGGAAAAAACCGCTTTCAGCGCTTCCACCAGCGTGCGGAACCCCACGCCTGCACCCCGGAGCCCAATTTCCACACCGGTGCGAGCAATCCGCAACGCCTCGTCGATCATATACCAGGTGTCGTCATAAAATTCGGCCAGTTGTTTTTCCTGCATCGGGGAAAGAGGAACGGTTTCACCATTCACCATCAATTCATATTCTGCCGAAATGCGTACCTCGTCGTCTCCCCCCGAACAGCTCAGCACCAGTTGATCTCCTTCAAGATTAATTTTCAAATTGCCGATGGTAATCCGTTCCTTTTTCACGGCCGCATGACGTTCCAGCTCACTGGAAACCATTAACACCGCGGCAATGGCTCCTGCCAGGAAAAATCCCAACAGCCAGCGCATGATTGACCTCCCGAATTTTTTGTCAGATTACGGATTGACGGGCCGGGGAGTTTCACCCGCGCGCGAACAAAAATTGCTGCGGGGACTTGACGATTCCCAAACGTACGGGAATCAACCGCCCCGGATAGCTACCGAATGTAAAGATTCCCACCTTGCACTATCCGCATTCATTCACTAATTTTGGTCATCTTATTCGCTTGGAGAAAAACATTTTGAGAAAAGGAGACCAACCATGAGTCAAATCATTGATGTGACCGCCCGGGAGATTCTGGACAGTCGGGGAAATCCAACGGTCGAAGTGGAGGTCTGGCTGGAGGACGGTGGTTTTGGTCGGGCCGCGGTGCCATCGGGTGCCTCGACCGGTGAGCACGAAGCAGTGGAATTGCGGGATGGAGATACCGCCCGCTTCCTGGGCAAAGGGGTGCTCAAGGCAGTGCAAAATGTGAATGAGGTAATTGCCGACAGCCTGGTGGGCATGGACGCGACCGATCAGCTGGCCATTGATCGCGTGTTGCTGAAGCTGGACGGGACGGAGAACAAATCCAAACTGGGGGCGAATGCCATTCTGGGCGTATCGCTGGCCGTGGCCAAAGCCGCAGCCGACTCTCTGGGAATGCCCCTTTTTGCCTACATCGGCGGTACGAATGCGAAAACGCTTCCCGTCCCCATGATGAACATCATCAATGGTGGAAAACATGCGGATAATAATGTCGATCTGCAGGAATTCATGATCATGCCGGTGAATGCCCCGTCCTTCCGGGAAGCCCTGCGCATGGGTGCCGAGGTCTTCCACCATTTAAAAAAGGTGCTGAAGGAGAAAGGGCTGAACACCGCCGTGGGGGACGAAGGCGGCTTTGCACCGGATTTGCAATCCAACGAAGAAGCCCTGAAGATTATTCTGCAGGCCATTGAGAAAGCAGGATATAAACCGGGAGAAGACATTTACCTGGCACTGGATCCCGCATCCAGTGAATTTTACGATAAACAGCGAGGCCTTTACGTCCTGAAATCGGAAAATCGCGAACTCAGTCCCGGCGAAATGGTGGACTATTACGTGCACCTGGTGAACAATTATCCAATCATTTCCATCGAAGATGGAATGGCCGAGGACGACTGGGACGGCTGGAAAATCCTAACCGAACGTCTGGGCAATCGCATTCAACTGGTGGGAGACGATCTGTTTGTCACCAATACCCGTCGATTGAAAAAGGGCATCGAGATGCACGTGGCCAATTCGATCCTGATTAAACTCAACCAGATTGGTACGTTAACGGAAACGCTGGATGCCATTCAAATGGCGCACCGTGCGGGATACACCACGGTCATTTCCCATCGCTCTGGCGAAACGGAAGACGCCACCATTGCCGACGTGGCTGTGGCGGTTAATGCGGGACAGATCAAAACTGGATCAACCTCCAGGAGCGATCGCATTGCCAAATACAACCAGCTGCTACGCATTGAGGAGCTGCTGGGCGAAGACGCCATTTTTGCCGGGAAGCAAATTCTCCGCTGATCCGTGCTGGAAAGCGGCCGGGAAAACCTGCGGGTAAAAAACACTGTACCCGGCCGCCCGCAAACAGAGCCGTGTTTGAATGATTTTCAGTTGTCCAGAAAACGAAATGAAAAAATTTGGTTCCGGTGGATGGCCATTCGTGTCCTCACCGGAACTTTATGAAAAACGCAGGTAAATGGCCTTATGCGCAACGCCCCGCGTGCGACATCCTACAGCAGCCGTCGTTCCTCCAGACGCTCTGTCCCGCGTAAAAGCCCCCTCCATCGGCAAACCCTGCGCTGGCTGCTATTCATCCTGCTGCTGTTAACCGGTATCTTCTTTTTCACCGGCCCCCGATCGGTATTTAAACTTTACATGCTATACCAGGAACGGGAAAACTTAAAAAGGGATAAGCAAGCACTGATTCAGGAAAATCAGCAACTGAAGGAAAAGATTAAAAAGCTGGAATCGGATCTGGAGTATATCGAGAAAATCGCCCGCGAAAAGTACAATCTCAAGAAAGAAAACGAAGAAGTCTATCTGGTAGAACCGAAATAACGCACCCTCTGTTTTATGAGGCCGGATGTCGATCGAGACAATTCTGGTAAATCCGGGAATTTACTGGCAGTCAAAATAGAAAGAAACGGTTCGTCCCATTCGGCAATTTAACTCAGATTATGCAAAAGACCACGAATGACACGAATGAACATTAATTTGGATTATAAACAGATGAAAATTTGTTTCGAGGTTTATTCGCGATTTTATAGATATTTTTGGTTTCATTCGCGTGATTCGCGGTTTAATGCATTGTTCGGGTTTAAGGCGAAAGCCTTTTGCAACCGCGATTGGCCGAATGGGGCATCATGCGTTCGCTGGGCAAAAATATTATCAGGGAGCAGGCATTCGCATTGAGCGCGAAAAAACACATCCTCACCATTCTTGTTCTGGTATGCGGGCTGGTGTGTCCCGGAATTTTGCCGGCTCAAACAGCCACCCATTATGAGCTGCAGCTGGTGAAAGACAACATCAGCTGGTTGTGGCTGGGCGGCCTGCATTTTCAGCTGGGAAGCGATTCCACTTCAAAGCTACTCCTGGAAAATCGGTTCAGCAGCCACCTGTACCGCGCCATGCGTACAGATAAGAAATGGAAGGACGACAACGCGCTGGAAATCAGCTGGCAAAAACGGATGTCACCTTTCTGGGATGTACGCACCCGGTTTCAATCTAAAATCTTTTCCGATGAGAACACCTTTGTGAAATTCAGCAAGCATTATCTGACGCAGGAAGTCACCTTCCGCCCACGACCGGAGATTGCGATTACCCCGGCGGCTGGATGGGCTGTGGAGGATATTTTTGGGATTCGGGATCAGGGATTCCTGGGCCGACTTAACATGAAGATTCGCCGCTGGGATATGGGCGGTTATTTAAATGACACCGATTTCAGCGGCGAGGTACGGGCCTTTCCAGGACGCCGAAATCAGGAAATGCGGGTATTCACTAGCTGGCAAAAACAGTTCTCGCCCTACGCGCGGGACAGCATCCGGGTGGGATATCAATTTACCCAAAGCCGGTATTACCTGCCCAACACGCAGGCGCTGGAACAGGTGCTGATTAACGCGCGATTTCTGGAAAATGAACTGCATTACCAGACTTCTCCCCGCAGCCAGGTGCTGGTGGCTACCTCCTTCCGCAACCGGGACATTGACCAGAGCAATCCGAATCTTCAAAATCGACGCAAGGAAATTTTTCTGGGGAATCATTTGCGCTGGCGGTACCAGGGGGAAAAACTGGCCCTGATGAGCGGGATTTCTTTTTCGCAAACCATTTATGATAATCCCGATGTGCAAACCGACCTGAATGCGCTGCAGACCACGCTATCGTCCAACGTGACCTATCGATTTCGTCCCGGACGGCTGGCCTGGCTCCGATTCTCCTACACCAAATTCGAATACAACACCCCGGACACGGTGGTCAACCATGACGATCGGGATGAATTACGTTTCATTGTAGACGCTGCCTATCTCCATCGTTTTCACCCGGATTTTACCATGACGCTGCAATTCAACACGTACCTGTATCATCAGATTTACATTCACCCCTCACGCAGCGCCAACAACAACTGGAACCGGATCTTTCAGCTACGGGCAGCGTTTCGCCATCGCCTGAATGGTTCAATGGAACATCGGTACCAATTAAAAATCCTGGCCAACTACACGGTTTTTGATTTTGATGAGCTGTTCCCGGTCTTCCGCAGTTACATTTTTCGGAAATTGATTTTTACCGATTCGCTTTCCATTCAGCTTAGCCCGCAGCTTTCCCTGAAAGCAATCTACCAGCTGGAAAAGGAGGACAATGGGACTTTCTTCAAAAACCTGTTTGCCCAGCAGGTGACCAAAGAATTGACCGCCCATTTCATAAACGTGTACCTGGAACACCGCCGGTTATGGATGTTTCAGGTGCTGTCCGGCATCACCATTTATCGGCGGGATGAATGGCGCCTGGACGGGCAGCGACGAAAGATCCGCGAATTCCGGAGCCTGTCTCCGCGACTAACGGTGATTTACCGCGTTCCCGGAAGCCAGCTATTCCTGTATGCGACTTACGCACCCACCAACTCCACCAATTTCGGCCAGCGATTTCAATATTTTCACACCGGCACCATTCAATTGCGGTACCGGTTTTAAACCGGAGGTCACCTCCCTCGACAAACAGATGCGATTTTAACACGATGGACGTTATTTTCAACTGAACGCTAACGGTTCAGAACAAAAATCCACATCCCCCTCTCCCTGGTGCTTCTTTTTTTGTGGCGGCAGGGAGAGGGATTAAGGGATTAAGACGTCTGGAAAAGTTTAAAGAATACCATTGTCTAATTGCGTTATCCCCGGTAAACAGCACAACGCATGAACTTGAAGGAAATGTCCGGTTTACCTTTGCTGTCCGGGAGTTTCTTTCAACTATTCACTGCGTTTGCCCTGAATAAATTCCTCGGCGATCTCCACATCTTCCTTGCTGCCAATGATTAGCGGAGTTCGCTGGTTTAATTCTGTGGGCTGAATGTCCAGAATGCGACGGAATCCATCGCTGGCCTTACCACCGGCCTGTTCCACAATAAATGCCATGGGATTGGCTTCATATAACAACCGTAATTTGCCCTGCTTTCGGTCCGGACTTTTGTTATCGCCCGGATACAGAAAAATTCCCCCTTTCAACAGGTTGCGATGAAAATCGGCCACCAGGGAGCCAATGTAGCGGCTGTTCATGGGGCGTCCATCTGAGGGAACCGCTCTTTTGGCCCAGCGGACGTAATTTTTCACCCCTTCATCCCAGTAATCAAAATAACTTTCATTCACACTGTAGATTTTCCCTTTGGTGGGTATTTTAATGTTGGGATGGGACAGCACAAACTCGCCATAGCTGGGATCCAGGGTAAAACCATGCACGCCGGTTCCGGTGGTGTACACCAGCATGGTGCTGGAACCGTAAATGACGTAACCCGCACACACCTGCTTGTACCCCGGTTGTAGCAAATCTTCCAGAGTGCCCGGTCCATCTCCTGACGTTACCCGACGGTAAATGCTAAAAATCGTTCCGATACTTACATTCACATCGATGTTGGAAGAACCATCCAGCGGATCAAATAAACAAACATATTTTCCCTTGGGAATGTTCTCCGGAATAGGGATCAACCCATCGGATTCTTCGGAAGCCAGAGCGCAGAGCTTCCCCCCATGTACCAGCGAACGCACCATGATTTCATGGGCAAAGACATCCAGCTTTTCCTGCTCCTCCCCAAACACATTGGTGGTTCCGGATTTACCCAGGATATCGACCAATCCAGCCTTATTAACATGATAGGAAATAATCTTAGCCGCCAGGGCTATGTCGGTCAACAGAGCGGTAAAAGCGCCCGTTGCATGGGGATACAGGCGTTCCTGTTCAATAATATGACGATTTAAGGTCATGACAAACCTATCCATGAATCCCTCCTGGTGTTTAGGGTTACCGGTTTATTTATCGAAATCAACGGTTCTGAAACCCATTCTCCTCGATCTGAACGAAGGGGGATGGCGTTTACTATCACCTTCCTATTTTACCATCAATATAGGTACGGGAGATTTTCGCATTACCTGAACGGTGGTACTGCCCAGAATGGCCTCCCTAATGCGAGAGTGTCCATAGGATCCCATGATGATCATATCGGCCTCTACTTCCTTACAGGTTTCCACAATTCGGTCCGGTTGATCGCCCTCCTTACGAACCGTTTCCAGATTCGGTAATTTGTAGGATAGCAGATAGTCGTGAGCTTCTTTTAATATGGTTTCGGCGTCTTCCCGGGAGTCGTTGACATTCACGATGGTCAGGGGGGCTTGAAAACACTCGCCAATGTAGCCGGCCCAGGGCAATGCCCGATTGGAATTCATACTGCCATCGTAGGCCAGCAGGATTTTCTTTATCGGGCGATAGGCCTTGCGAACGACGAATACCGGTTTAATGGAAAGTCGGGTAACCGCCTCCAGGGTTGCCCCCAGCATTTTATCGCTCCAGCGCTCAAATTCGCCTCGTGCCCCCATAATGATCATGTCACATAACCGCGATTTCTCACAAATAACCTCCACCGGCGATCCATTCTCCTTCATCAGATCAAACTTCTGTCCGGCATCCTGTAATATCTGGCCCGCCCGTTCTAATAGTTTATCCGCCTTTTCATTCAATAACCGCTGGCTCTCCTCCTGATACGTACTGGACGGGATAATCGGTGCAAAACCCTCCACACCAATTGCCACCGCCCACTCAAAAAACCGGATATCCACCACCGTAAGTACCCGCAAATGGGCCTGGCAACGCCGGGCAAAATCAATTCCATATTTCAAAACAAATTCCGTATGGGCAGACCCATCAACCGCCAAAAGGATGGATTTTATCATTCGAACCCTCAAATATTGTTTTGGTTGAAATAATTTTAATAAATTTTAATACGGTTATCAATAAATGGAAATTTTTACCTGCGTTGCCGAAATGAGCATCACCCTGCTCGCACCGGGTCGTTCGTCATCCCATTCAATCCTTCGAACGCCCCGTTCCAAATCCTTTCCTGCTCCTCCCAATCCCCACTTGCGGTTAAGCCCATTGTTAACTCGCAGTACCCAAACCTCACACGATCCCCCATTCCCGACCCCAATTCCCGATTTTCGATTTTCGATCTTTGATTTTTGATTTTCGATCTAATCCGGACTTGTTCCCCAGCCATCGAACAGGCAGTCGAATTGATAACCCACCCGGCACATGGCCTCAGCCCATTGAACCAGCACATCTTCGGTCATGGGGATGGGGTCCGTCCAGCCGGAAACGACCACCACATTGCTATCGCTGGCGGATGGACCGTAACTAACGGCATACCCTCTTTGACTCAGCGCGTGGGTCAGTTGCATTGCTTTAAATTCCGTATCCGTGCAGAAAAAAAATTCCAGTTTTAGAGCCCTATCGGCTGTAACGCCAAATTGTCGTAATGTGGCAAGGGTCTTTTTCGAAAGGGCGACCTGTGCGGAGAGATTTTCCCGGAATTCGGCTTCGGTAACAAAGCGCCGGGGACTTTGTTTTTCCTGGAAAAATATAAATAAAATCAGCACGATGACCACTGAAGTTATGATTTTTCACATTTTCATGAATGGTCAACAGCGAATTAAAAAAGAACCAACAAATTACCTGCACAAATCCATTCAGGCGCAAAGTTTTGAAGAGCCTTTATTCGTATCCGGAGCCAATCCGCTGCCAGGCCTCTCGAAATTGAGCCGTATCGTAGGCCCGGGGTTGCAGCCAGTAAAATCATATACGATTACCCCCCTGTTCATTTCATTATATAGCAAATTCTTAACAATATTAACTTAGCTATCACTGCTTTGGACGTACCCTAAAATGTCTTCCACCAGTATTACATTGCTTCAATATTTTTTAGAAAATCTTTGGGACTAACGATAGCAATATTCATATATTTTTTAATGCGTTTTAAATGAATATCACCGGTTATAATGTATTGAGCTTTCAATGCTACTGCACATTCGATAAATTTGTTGTCATCGGGATCGTCATCAACAACGTTAAGCCGGGGGGTTTTGGTAGTGAATAGAATAAACTTACCTTCCGCAAAGAGGGATAATAATTCGGATATTTCGTCTTCGTTCTGTAATCCCATACGCCGAAGAACTTCAATATATTCATCAATAATTGCATTGGATAAACACCAATAAATTTCACCGGTTTTCCATAAGTCAATAATCTTTCGCGGATTTCCTCCAAAAAACGAAGAGATGAACACATTCGTATCAATAACCACCTTGATGATCATTGTTGTTTCCTGACTGCATTAATCACTGTATCAATA
>JAADJD010000039.1 GCA_013150955.1 Calditrichota bacterium | reverse complement strand
ATTAACACCAATAAAATAATAAAATACAATTACCCGTTGTGCGAATTAGACAACCCAAACCGTTGAAACGGTTCTGTAAATTATTGTTACTATAGGAGTTGTCCACCCAGATAAATCTGGGTGTTAATGAATGATAATGTTGATTAACTCCTGGCTTCAGCCAGGAGAATAGATGACGTAACTGGTTGATTCTTAACCGTTTTAACGGTTTTTCAAAATATCTGCTTTATCCTGAATTAGCACAACGGGTAAAAATAATAAAATGCACTGGATTCTATCTGGATGAAAATGTTTTTTCCGGATATATTCGCTATTTTGTTGATTTTTTCCGAATTCATTCGCTTGATTCGTGGTTGATGGCATGATTAGGGTTTATGGCCTGGGCCAGTTGAAGGGGGATTGCGACCTTCCACAGAACCAGAAAAGAAATTCGTTTGCCCGTTTCCGGGAATTTTTGTAAACTGATGAAACAAAAACAGTAATGGAGACATTCATGTATCCAGTTGTCACTGCCGGGGAGATGCGTCGCATCGATCAGCTGACCATCGAATCCATCGGCATTCCAGGAATTGTTTTGATGGAACGGGCCGGCCAGTTTACCTCCTTCGTGATCCGGGATCTGTTGAAAGAGGTGGAGGCACCACTGGTGGTCATTTTTTGTGGCAAGGGAAATAACGGAGGGGATGGCCTGGTCGTAGCTCGCTATTTGCACGTTGCGAATATTGAAGTGAAGGTGGTTTGTCTGGCAGATCCGGAAGATTTTACCGGCGATGCCTTGACTAATTTAGAAATTATACAAAATCTGGATGTCCCGCTGGATTTTGTAAGTAGCATGACGCAATTGAGGGGTCTGGTTGCCGCAGAGGGATTAGATGAGGCCGATGTAGTGGTGGATGCCATCCTGGGAACCGGTATTCGGGGGCCGGTGAAGGGATTCTTGAAAAACGCTATTGAGTTCATCAACGATATCTTTCTCTGTCCGATTGTGGCGGTAGACATCCCTTCGGGTTTAATTGCTGACAATACGGATGTGACCGATGTTTGTATAGGGGCGGACATTACGGTCACCATGGGGCTTCCCAAATACTGTCATGTGGTGCATCCCGCCAGAATGGCCTGTGGGGAGGTAAAAATCGCCGATATTGGTATTCCCCCGGAGGTTTTCGAGAACCAAACCAGCTCCACATATCTGTTGAGGCCAGAGGATTTTTTTCCGCCCCCACGTTTTGAAGCGGATAATAAATATACCGTTGGCAAGGTTGCGGTGCTGGCCGGTTCGCCGGGTTACACCGGTGCCGCCACGTTGACGGCACAGGCAGCAGCCAAAATTGGGGCCGGACTGGTGATCCTGGGCATTCCCGAAAGCCTCAATCCCATCCTGGAACAAAAACTCACCGAGGTCATCACCCGGCCATTACCCGAGACCCCGGAACATACCATTGGAAAAGTCAGTCTATCGGCCATCGGAGAATTGCTGGATTGGTGCGATGTATTGATCATCGGGCCGGGATTGGGACGCAGTCATGAAGTTCAGGAAACCATCCTGGAGTTGTTGACCGGTTTCAATAAACTGGCGGTCATCGATGCCGATGCCCTGTATGCCCTGGCCATGCATCCCGATTTCTTCCGGGACTACGCCAACCCCAGTTGGGTGTTAACCCCTCATGATGGGGAATTTCTCCGCTTTTTACCCGATGTTGGCAAGGATCAATTGTTCCGGCAACGCATCGACCTGGCCCGCCAGTTTGCCAAAAACCACAACGTTGTCCTGAACCTGAAATCGGCAACCTCCCTGACGGCTGCACCCAATGGGGATGTGTTGATCAATGGCACCGGAAATAGCGCCCTGGCCAAAGGCGGTACCGGGGATGTCCTCAGTGGGTTTATTGGAGGGATAATTTGTCAGATGCACACGAAAAATCTCTTATGGACCACGGCGATGGCCAATCTGCTTCACGGATACATTGCCGATTATTATGTGCAAAAAAACCAGGCCATCACCATGATGGCCAGCGATTTACTCGTTTACCTGGATGAAGCCCTGAACGCGATGCTGAAAGAAAAGCCGGCAGAGCAGTAAGAACCTCCCGGGGCTGAAAATTGGGATTCACTTTCGCTAACCTTCAAAATCGGGGAGGAAAATCTTTGGCGTTGGCCACAACCCTGGCATGGTTGTCCCCTCATATTCCTTTCTGGAAATTTATTTAGGTTGCCTTACCGGCTCCTGCGGCGATAAATTAGGCATCGCAATTTTACAAATAGGAGATGGGCATCATGAAGAAATTTGAATCCCCGGATTATTACAATGTGGACGATCTGTTGAGCGATGAGGAAAAGATGATCCGGCAGTCGGTTCGCGAATGGGTGGACGAGGAAGTCATGCCGGTGATTGAACAGGCCTATCAGAAAGCCGAATTCCCCATGCATTTAGTTCCCCAGATGGCTGAATTGGGATTGTTTGGGGCGAACCTTCCCGAAAAGTATGGTTGTGCGGGGGTGAACAACGTGGCCTATGGACTCATGATGCAGGAGCTGGAACGGGGGGATAGCGGCATCCGGAGTTTTGCGTCTGTCCAGGGTGCGCTGGTGATGTATCCCATTTTTACTTATGGCAGCGAGGAGCAGAAGGATTACTGGTTGCCCAAACTGGCGCGGGGCGAAAAGATCGGTTGTTTTGGCCTCACCGAGCCGGATTACGGCTCCAATCCCGGCGGAATGCAAACCAAAGCGGTCAAAGATGGCAATTCCTACATTTTGAACGGCGCAAAGATGTGGATTACCAACGGCTCCATTGCGGATGTGGCCGTGGTGTGGGCCAAGCTGGATGGAGAAGTTCGGGGTTTTCTGGTGGAGAAAGGTACGCCGGGATTCGAAGCGCCGGAAACCAAAGATAAGCATTCCCTGCGGGCATCGGTCACTTCCGAACTGGTGTTTCAGGATTGCCGCATTCCGGCCGAAAACATGCTGCCCCACGCGAAGGGACTGAAGGCACCATTGAGTTGCCTGACCCAGGCCCGCTACGGTATCGCCTGGGGGGCCATTGGATCGGCCATGGCCTGCTACGACGAGGCGCTGAATTATGCCAAAACCCGCATTCAGTTCGATAAACCCATCGCATCTTTTCAGCTGGTGCAGAACAAGTTGGTGTATATGATCACAGAAATTACCAAGATGCAGTTGTTAGCTTTACAACTGGGTCGATTAAAGGATCAGAATAAAATGCGATTTACCCAGGTCTCTCTGGCCAAACGAAATAATGTGTACCATGCCCTCCAGATTGCCCGAATGGCCAGAGACATTCTGGGAGCCAACGGGATTGTCTCGGAATATCAAAGCATGCGTCACATGTGTAATCTGGAATCGGTGTACACCTACGAAGGGACACACGATATCCATACCCTCATCGTGGGCGAGGATATTACCGGCATCCCCGCGTACAGTTAAGCGCAAAAACAACAGGTGGTGCGAATGGCGATTTCGGTTCTGGTAATTGAGGATGATATCGAGTACGGTCAAATGCTCAGGGAGGCACTGGAGCATTTTGGTTACCATGTTCATCTCTCCTTTTCGGCCACCGGTGGCCTGGACATCATCCGACAAAACAAGGTCGATATTGTCATTAGCGATATCAACATGCCCGGCGTGAATGGTATCGAGCTGGCCAAAAAGGTCATGGCCATGTACCTGGACATTCCGGTGGTGCTGGTCACCGGTGTGCACGACCTGTCCCTGGTCAAGCACGCCCTGAAGCTGGGTGTAAGCGATTATCTGGTGAAGCCCATCAAGATTGACGAAATTCCGGTTGTCATCGAGCGGAATTTAGAGCGCAAGCGCCTGGAAGCCCGCCGCATTCAGGAGAACAAGGCCGAAATTTTGTTCAAAGCGCTGAAGGCCCTGATGCGAGCGCTGGATGCCAAGGATCCCTACACTTCCGGCCATTCCCAGCGGGTGGTACGCCTGGCCATGCGTATGGCCGATGAGCTGCAGTTGAATCCCGACCAGAAGTTTACCCTGATGCTGGCCGCCTATCTGCACGATATTGGCAAAATCGGGATGCCGGATCACATTTTACACAAGGCCAGCAGTCTGGAAGATTATGAATTGCGCAAGGCCAAAGATCATCCCATTATTGGCAGTCAGATCATCGGGGAGATTGAGGAATTGTCCGAGGTTGCCTCCATCGTTCGCCATCATCACGAGCGCTACGATGGCAGCGGATACCCCGACGGTCTAAAGGGCGAAGCCATTCCCTTCTTTTCCCGCCTGCTGGCCATCATCGATGCGTACGAGGCACTGGTTTCTGATCGGGTCTACCGCAAGGCGGTGGAACAGGAATCAGCGCTGGAGGAAATTCGTAAAAATGCCGGGACGCAATTCGATCCGCATCTGGTCGATGTATTCATCCGGGTCATGCGAAAGCATCCGGAAAATACCAGCGATGGCAATCGGGAGTTTACCATCCGGCAGGCCTCCATTTCTTTCAAAATCAACAGCAATCGATAACTTTCCCGGACGGGCGATTCGGGAGCAGGAAGGCTTCAGGACGATGACGCATCGGCATCATCGGAAAACAGCATTTCTTCGGTCAGCTGGCAGATGATGTGTCCGGCCAGGATATGGCCTTCCTGAATGCGTGCCGTGGTTTCCGAGGGAATGACCAGGGCAATGTCCACCTGGTGAATCATCCTGCCGCCGCTTCCCCCGGTAAATCCCACCACAAAAAGACCCCGCTGGTGAGCCGTTTCAATGGCCTGCAGGACGTTGGGGGAATTTCCGCTGGTGCTGATGGCCACCAGCAGGTCACCGGCATTACCCAGCGCTTCGATTTGACGGGCGAAGACCTGCTCAAAGCCCAGATCGTTGGCTCCGGCGGTAAGAATGGACGTGTCCGTGGTCAGGGCAATGGCGGGCAGGGAAGGCCGGGAGAAATGGCCGCGCAACCGAATGACCAGCTCTGCAGCCAGATGCTGGGCGTCCGCAGCACTGCCCCCATTTCCGCAAAATAAAATCTTTCCGCCCCGACGAAAGGTTTCCACGAATTTGTGGGCGATACGTTCGATGACCCCGGCGTGCTCCCGCTGCAAACGCTGCAGGGTTTCCAGGTGTTCCTGAATCTCCCGCTGAATGTATTGTTGAATATCCAAAGAAATGTCCCTATTTTTGATGAATGGCCGATGCAAACTCGCGCATCAAATGGATGTGATCGCTTTTTTCGAAAAAATTCCCCACCACCACCAGCTGGGCCCCCGCCTGCACCTTGGCGGCCGCCGTTTCTGGAGAACGAATACCCCCGCCCACAATCAGGGGGATGCGAATGTGTTGGGCAATCTGTTGAATCATTTCCTCCGGGACGGTCAATTCGGCGCCGCTGCCGGATTCCAGATAAACCGTTTGCATGCCCAGGTATTGCGCCGCCAGGGCGTGGGCCAGAGCAATGTCCGGCTTATTGCGCGGTATGGGTGAGGAATTGCTTAAAAATTGGGCGCTGGTCAGCTTGCCCGATTCGATGATCATGTAACCGCAGGAAATGGTCTCCAGTCCCAGTTTCCACACCAGCGGTGCAGCCAGTACCTGAGTGCCAATCAGGTGCTCGGGATTTCGGCTGCTGATCAGCGAAAGGTACAGTACCGCATCCGCATGGGCTGAAAGCTGATAGATGCTTCCGGGAAACAAGATCACTGGATGATCCCCGGCAGCCTGTTTCACCGTTTGCACAAATGTGTCGAAATTGTTCTGGAAGAGAAAACTTCCACCCAGAAAGAAAACATCCACCCCGGCTTCAATGGCCTGGTGGATGGTGTCCGGTAGTTGTGGGAGGGAGGACTTGTCTGGATCCAGCAACAAAACAAATCCTGCCCCTTTCTGTTGAATGATTTCCTTTAATCTGGACAGTGTTGTTCCCATAGATTCGATCCGATTCGCCGATTGATTCACCCTGGCATCCCTGTCCGTTTCGAATGCGGTGGCTCTATCGTTGCCAGACAGGGGATTGTTGAAGATCGCATCGGGTACCTGCGGGCAGTGCAGCCGTTCTACCCGCGGCTGGCAAAGAGAATATCGGTAAAACGTCCTTCCTGGCTTAAATTATCCACGCTGAAAATAATAAAGGCGTACTGGAAATGCAAGGCAATTGCATATCCCGAACGGAAAGAAAGCCATCCTCAGGCGAATGTGAGGCGATACTGTGGCCCCGGCCCATGGTAGAAAATGATCGCCAGAAACGCATGATGGGATTGCAGTGCATTCGGCGGCGTCCAGGCGCGCGGGTCAATTTCCGGGAGAACATTACAGGGAACCGTCGGGTAATTTTTCGAATAATAACCGGCTTCTTCCGGTGTGCAAAGAAAGTGGGTGAGTTCCTGTTCCTTCATAAAGCGGATCAGATCGTCCGGTTTCCGGATCCCTTCGCTGGTGGCCCGAAACAGCGCCTTGCCCGGAAACAGCACCTGCATCTGCCAGCATGTGAGTGTCCACAAAAAATCCGTTAAATGTACCGGGATGAAACGGTAGTGCTTTTGCAGGTAGAAGAAGTAGCGTTCAAAGTAAGGGGCGTAGCGGTAGTGAAGTTCCAGTGCCCGCAGATGGCGCCGTGGCCAGGATTGGTGGGAGTCGATTTGAATGGTGTGCAGGGGAGCGTTGGAAGCTTCGGGATGCCGTACCGGAATGGTCAATTGCAGCACTTCCTGAGCGCCGGGAAACAACGCGCGGGTGATGGAACGTTGTTTGCTGTAGCGCAGGTGATCGGCAAATAACACCGCTTTTGCGGCGGCAATTTTCTGCACGTCGCCGATGGTCAAAAAATAGTGGGGACGAATGGCAGCCAGAGCATGGGATTGGGAATTCATGGGCATTACGATCTTTTATTTAACCCAAATAATGCCTTAAACCACGAATCGCGCGAATGAAAATGAACCATATCCACAAAATTGCGAATATACCCTAAAACCAGTTTTCATCCAGATCTGATCCAATGTATTTGATTATTTCGTGCAATTCGTGGTCTGATGCATAATCTGGGTTTATTGGTGTTCATTCGTGTCATTCGTTGTCTAATGCAAAATCTGAAATAAAAATGCCCGCCAGCTGTGCGGGCATCCCGGATTTGCGTCCCCGTTGTTCTGGTTTATTCTTCGTCTTCAAAGGCAAACAGACCAAAGCGCCGTTCTTTAAGTGCCCGAATCCGTTCCTTGAAATATTCTTTATTATGGACTTCGTCGTACCATTTTACCCGGAGGTACTGGTTCCGGTCAAACCATTCGTATTGCACGCCGCCGTGAAATTCGCTACGAATGCGACGACCAATTTCCATGGCCAATCGGGTGGTGTTGGTGAAAATGAAAAGAATATCGTTTTTCTCCACGATGTTGATGATTTTTTCGAACGGTGGGCGGTTTTCCAGTTCCGCTTCCACCTCGTGGGCCAGACGGACAAATTCGTCCTTGCGCTCTTTTAATTTCTTGTCATAAATCTCGATGCTGCCCACGAAATTGTCCACCGCTTTGCTGGTGCAGCGATCGCAGTAGGCCAGCTCCGTGCGTACGGTAAACAGGTCGGTAATATTATCTTTTACCCAGCGATTGTTGAAGAAAATGCGCCGGCAGCGAGGACAGGAATAAACAATCCGTGCTTTGGGCAGTAAGGAACGATCGTCCGAAGTGGTAAAGAAGGCTTCCCCGCTCTCCAGCTTGGCTTCAATTTCCTCCAGCTCCAGAATGTCTTCCTCTATCTCTTCGTCATCCGGCTCCTTCGCATCCGCATCGTAATCCTCATCTTCCGACGGTTCATTCATTTCCTGATCTTTTTCTTCCCATTCTTCGTCCATCATGTCTTTTTTACGCCGGGCCATTGTTTCTCCTCCTTATCAAAATTCGTCTTTACGATTACATTCCTTTTTCTGATTTTGTTCCCGTCGTTTTGACACCCTTGTTGCTGCAAATTTACCTGTATTTTCGGTTAATTCGAACCCTACTTTCCCAAAATTGCCAAAAATATAATAAATTTTTTGGAAATAGTTGATCAAATTTTTTTCTCGATTTTGCATTTCACGTTTTGTTTTGTGGGGAGACAGTGTATATTCTCAGCCGTTGAACAGGGGGTGTAGCAGAATGCCGACAGAAAGACGGATTGCAAAGTTTCGGCGGGTGCTGGCCAATCGGCAACCCGATTTAACGGTGGTGTGCGAGAACATTCACGATCCACACAACGTGAGCGCCATTTTGCGAACCTGCGACGCCGCAGGGGTATTGCAGGTGCATTTGCTGTATACGGAGGAAGCTTTTCCCGAGCTGGGAAAAAAATCCTCGGCATCGGCCAAAAAATGGATTGACACGATAAAGTTTCGCAATCCCCGGGATTTACGCCAGCACCTGAAGGACAGGGGATTTACCATTTACGCCACGCATCTGGGACATCGCTCGGTGTCCATTTATGAGATCGACTGGACAAAGCCATCTGCTATCATTGTGGGCAATGAGCATCGCGGGGTATCGGACGAGGCGCTGGCCATCGCCGACGCCAATGTTTACATCCCCATGTTTGGCATGGTGGAGAGCCTGAATGTGTCTGTTGCCACCGCGGTGATCCTTTACGAGGCCGTCCGGCAGCGGCTGCAAGAAGGGCGCTATCCCAATCCCGATCTTCCCAACGACTGGATTGAGGCGTTATTGAAGGACTGGCTGGAACGATGAGCGACTGATTCCAGGAATAACGCCCGGAATCCACTGCATTTGGTCGGTTTGGGGAAAACTGGGGTAAGCGCCACGCCAGGTGTTATGGTGAAACAGGCCAGTGTACCAGGATAGCAGATACCTTGCGGAAACATATCCCAATCAGGGTACCCACCGACCTGGGAGAATCTGTTGGAAACTGGTAGCCGCAGGTTTTAACCGAAATCATGCATGAATCCATGAATCACGCGAATTCATCCGATTTAACCCAAATAATGCATTTAACCGCGAATCACACGAATGAATCCAAAACATATCTACAAAATCGCGATTAAACCCTGGAACACATTTTCATCCAGACACAATCCAATGTATTTTATGGGTTTTATTTGTGTTCATTAATGTCATTCTTGGTCTAAAGCATAATTTGGGTTTATTCGTGTTCATTCGTGTCATTCGTAGGCAAAAGCATAATCTGGGTTCAACGAAAAGTTCCTTCCCCTCGCTTTACGTTGGGGGGGACTACCGACTCTGGAGAATCGGGTTATCCCAACAACTGCTTCAACCGATGCTTTTTATCTTCCGGGAGATCCAGCTTCGGCAACAGGGCCCGGCAAATTTCCCGATACAGCGGCAACCATTCGGGGGCGTGGCGTTTCAGCAGATCCAGGTGCGTTTGAATGGTGGAGACATCCCCGCGCTTTAGTGGCCCGGTGAGTGCCTGGAGCGGAGGTTGCTGCTCCAGGTTGGACAGGGTGGCCTGGATCAACGGTAAAAACGGCTGGAAGCGATGTTCGGAAGGAAATCCCTGCTGTTGAAGAATATCCTGGGCCGCGGCCGCCAATCCCAAAAAAAAATTGGAATAAAAAACCGCAGCTAAATGAATGGCTTTCTTCTGTTCGATGGTTACCGACAGAGCCCGACCACCCAGATCGGCAACAATGCGGGAAAACCACTGCACGCCTTCCGGATCGCCTTCGAGGTCAAAAAAAACGTGTTGAAGCGACTGGGTGGAAGGATGCAATGTGCTAAAGCTGGAAATGGGATGAGCACTCACGCATTGCACCGAGCGGTGTCGCAACGGACTCAGCACGGCCGATGGCACCGAACCCGAGGTATGGACAATGATTTGTCGTTGCAGATGCGTTTTGTGGGGGATGAGTGTTTTCACCACTTCGGTAATCTGGTCATCGGGTACGCAGATTAACAGGCAGTCGCATTGGGATAGCCCATCTTCCGGGATGGCATCTTCCACGGGCACTTCGGGGAAAAGGGCCTTCAGTTCGGTTGCACGGGCGGGATGGGTCTCGACAATGCCCATGACCCGGTGACCCGCCTGTAGCAGATGGTAGGCCAGCACCCGACCAACCCGGCCCCCACCAATGATGATGAAACGTGCCCTGGCCATGGCGGGAAGGAATTAAAATTCATCCTCGGTCAACGGCCGATCCTTGGGGAAATAGCGGTTGTACACCAGATCGCTGAACTCCAGCGCCTCTTTCGAATAGGGATTGATGCTGGCGGTCATGAAATACTCATCAATGGTGCGGGAGGCCTTTTTCCAGTCCGGTATGCGATTGAGCAAATCGATAAATTCCAGATATTGCGACTCGTTCTTACGGAAAATTTTCTTGATGAATTTCTTCCGCTGCTTGGGTTTGATCAATTTGTGCAGGTCTTCCAGATGATCGCCCTTAATTTTTTCCGCCACCACATCAGCCAGCTGCTCGGCAGCTTTCCCCACCTCTTCCACTTCCTCTTCTTCCTCTTCCAGCAGTTCTTCCTCTTCTTTTTCTTCCACAACGGGCGGCGGTTCGGTGACCTCGGAAACGGTGATGCTCTCCACCTGTACTTCGGGTTTTTCCTCTTCGATGTCGGCAATCTCCTCCAGCTTGCGTTCGGCTTCGGCGGCGGCTTTCACCTCGCTAAGCGGCTTACCGCTGCGCAACATTTGTTCCAGATCCGCCAGGGAAATTTCCTGAGTGCCGGCCCGCTGTTCCTGTTCCACCAGATGTACAAACGGACTGAGGTTCCGATCGTTAAATGCGGTTAAAAGGATCTCCAGGGAAATGGTATCGCTGGGTGGGGTGCGCCCTTCATTCAGAAAATTCACGATGGTTTTCACCATCTGCAGCGTGGTTTCCACCGTATTCTTCGAAAATACCTGCTTGTCGATGGCCTCAATCAGTTCCTCGAATTGTGGCTGGGAAATTTCCCGCATATATTTTAAATTGAAATAATCAGTAAGCGCGTCCTTGTAATACTGAAATTTTTCGAAATATTTCAGCATGTCGTACACTTCCATGGTGGTGATGGTGAAGCTATCCTTAAACAGGAATTGGGTCAGGGTTTGATGCGGCCGGATGAGGTAATTGGCTTCCAGTTTAATGGCGCGCTCCAGCAGGCGATTGAACACCGTAATGTGGAAGGTGGCGGTTTGTTTTAAGATGTCGAAGATTTTGTCGATCAGCACGCGCACCTCCGGCAAATCGTAGTCGAAGCGATCGCTGGTGCTAAACTTATCCGCCTCTTCCCGCAGCCAGATCTCCACTTCCTGATCGAAAAAATGTTTCACGGAATCGGGAATGTTGCGGGTCATGATGTATGTGAGGGGGATCCGATCCATCCCTGGCTGAACCACTTCCCTGCGGATTTTCTGGATGATATTTTCAATAATCTGGTCTAACATGATTGGCCTCATCATTTTGTTTACCATCTCCTTTTATTCGTTTGGCGATTTCCGTTGCCGTAATTTAAAGACAAACAATGATTAATCTATACGGGATTATTCCGTAGACCATTGTCTCTGAGGTCACATTTTTGGCATTGGAAATTCCCACAATTGGGTTTTACGGTTTCATCGGACAGCGGGCCGATGTGTCAAAGATCCAGCCGCCTGTAATTTAGATAAAAATCGGCGTAGTTTCCAATTTTTCAATAGATTAGTTAAATTTTTTCGCCCCAGGCAACAAAAATGCTGATACGGGCCTCCTGTTTCCCGTCGGCAGAGGTGTCGCAGCACTCTTCACCCACGCAATCCACCTGAACGCGGGTGAGCCCGGCCTGGATCATCCATTGATGAATGTCCCGCCGCTCGAAGCCCGGCCAGCGGTCGTGGTGCTCTTCCAGCAGGAAACGGTACTCGTGACGATCCAGATCGGTAATTACCAGCCGGCCACCCGGTCGGAGCACGCGTGCCAGTTCCCGGATCGTCCCTGCTGGCGATTCCACGTGGTGCAGGAACATATTGGCCAGAACCGCCTGCACACAATGGCTGGCCAGCGGAAGCCAGTCTCCATCCACCTGCTGACACCACAGGTTGGGGTGCCGTCCCAACTTTTGCAGCAGTACCCGAAGCATGTTTCGGGAGGCATCCAGAGCAATGACCCGCACGCCTTTTGCCAGCAAGGCTTCGGTTAAAAATCCGGTGCCGGCCCCCATGTCCACCGCCAGTTCTCCCGCCCGAACTTGCGCCTTTGCAATCGCGGTTTCGCGGACTTTGTCCGAGTAAAACTGGCGGCGCATGGCATCCCATTGATGGGAAACATGATCAAAATAAGTGGTATCGGTCATTTCTCGGGCCTCCAGGTTCCAGATAAAAACGGTTCAATTGAGTACCGGCAGGCAATGGGCTGGGCTTCCCGATCGGCATTTCTCCCACTGCCACCGGTTGTGTGCAAGTTACCCCTGGACGATTTTTAACCACACCTTGCGGCTTCGGGGGCCGTCGAATTCGCAAAAGAAAATGCCCTGCCAGGTACCCAGCATCAATCGCCCCTCGTGAATGATCACATTCAGGGTGCAGCCCACCAGCGAGGATTTTATATGGGCAGCGGAGTTTCCCTCCAGGTGCTGGTAATTATCCTCAAACGGAATCACCTTGTTCAATTCCATTAAAATATCCCGAACCACGGAGGGATCCGCATTTTCGTTAATGGTGACTCCCGCTGTGGTGTGGGGTACCCAGATCTGGCAGATGCCTTCCTTCACCTGGCTATCCCTTACTGCCTGTTGCACCTGCGGGGTGATGTCCACAAACTCGGTGCGGCTGTGGGTGGATACCCGGAATTCAACAAACATAACCGCCCTCCTGCGTTTAGGTTTGGCCAATTGCAATCGGCCCAGCCGTTGGAAAAGGGGTGACCGTTTCGTTTATGTTTTCAACTTCTTTTTCCGCGCCGCTGGAAATAGAATGTTATTCAGAATCAATCGATAACCGGGGGAATTTTTGTGCAGTTCCAGCTGCGTGGGTGGGTCTCCCACCGCGTGGGTGTAGTCTTCGGGATCGTGTCCCCCGTAAAATGTAAAGGTGCCTTTTCCCAGATTGCCGTGAATGTATTTGACTTCGTCGGTACCCTCGACCTCGCCCAGAATGATCACCGAGGGTTTAATCTTTTTGCGATCGAACATGGTAGTCTGACCCATGAAGCCCTTCACCACGTCCACATGATTTTGGGTAAGCATGGTGGGCACCGGATCGTATTTCGCCGAAAATTCGAACAGGGTAAAATAATCGGTTTCGGGATCGCGAACTCTGGGAGCAAAGCTGGGTGGCACGTCGATGTCGGCATATTCGTAAATATTGGGATCGGTGTAGAGCTTGAAATTTTGAAAGGCAAACGTCTTGGAATAGTCCAGTTTTTGCAGATAGTTGGGATCGGGTGGGGTGCCATCGAAGGGCACATCGACGATGTCGACCCCCTGAGCGGCCAGGGCAATGTCCAGCGCATCGGTTGCGGAACACATGGCGAAAAGAAAACCGCCTTTTTCCACGTAGGAACGAATTTCCCAGGCCACGGCCTTTTTCAATTCGGACACGCTGGCAAATCCAAAGCGCCTGGCCATGGCTTCGTTCACCCGAACCTCTTCCTGGTACCAGGCTGCGTTCCGGTAAACGGCATAAAACTTCCCGTATTGCCCGGTAAAATCTTCATGGTGCAAATGTAGCCAGTCGTAATTGGTCAACTTTCCGGCCAGCACTTCCGGATCGTACACCTTGTCGTACGGTACTTCCGCGTATGTCAGTGCCAGGGTAACGGCGTCATCCCAGGGCTGCTTGTTGGGGGGCGTGTAAACGGCAATTTTGGGGGCTTTTTCCAGCAGCACCCGTTCCATGTTTTCATTTTCGATGGTAGCATAAATTTCGTTAACCTGGGTGGCGGAAATAATCTCGTACGTTACCCCGCGGATGCGGCATTCAGTTTCCAGTCCGGGAAATACTTCCAGCAGAAAGGATCCCCCGCGGTAATTGAGCAGCCATTCCACATTCACGCCCCGGGTCAGGCTCCAGTAAGCGATCCCGTAAGCTTTTAAATGGTCGGTCTGGGCGAGATCCATGGGAATCAGGCAGTACTGGCTTTGTGCGGGGGCGGAAAAAACAAACACCAGTGCAAGAATTTGAATGAACCGTTTCATGGCACTAAATCCGGATGTTTTTCTCGAATTTCTCTTAAACGATCCCGAGCCGCGTTTGCGTAAGGACTGTTGGGGAATTCGCTGAGCAGCCGGTCATAAATCAGGAACGCTTCCGTGGGATTGTTTAAACGGCGGAGAAAAATGGTTCCCAGCCGGTACAGCGCCTCGTCGGCGTAAACGGAAAGGGTCTTGTCCTGAAAAAACGTGTTGAGTAATTGAATGGCCTGGTCGTATTGTGCCAGATCGTCCGCCAGGTCAGCCGCCTGAAGCAGCAAGCGGGCGCGAAAATCGGCCGGCATTTCCTGGTTCAGGGCATCCTCAATTTTTTTCAACGCTTCCGATTTCTTTTGCTGAAAGAGCAGTAAGTCCGCCTGGCTGTACAACTGCAGTGCCCGTGGGGCGGTTTCCTGGTAATCAATCCACAGCAGCAGTTGCAGGGCATCGTTAATCATGTTTCCGGAGATGCCTTCCTGGCGAATGATCTCGTTCAGGAACTGCTTTACCTGATCGTACTTTTGCTGATAGAACGCAATGCGGGCCATCAGGTAAAGTGCTTCCGGTTTGCGCTGGCGGGTGCGGATGGGTTTCAGCACCTGCCGGGCGGCATCCAGTTCCCCCCGGATCAGGTAGCACTCTGCCGCGCGAATGCGGGCCGTTTCTGCAATGTCGGGACGCTTGGGGAAGGCCTGGAACAATTCCCGGTAAATCTGTAACGCGCGATCGATATCGAAGAAAAATGTTTTGTAAATATCGGCCTCCAGCATCCTCAGGCGGGCAATCTGATTTTGATTGGAATGCCGGTCGCGCACCGTTTGAATGATATTCAGGGCCTGGCGGGCGTGGTGAACATCGTTGTTCATCCGGGCCAGTGCCAGATGGCAGTAGGCCGCTCCCTGATAGGCGCGTAAAATGTCCGGTGAATGCGGGAAGCGGGCGATGAAGGCTTCGTAGGCTTTCAGCGCTTCCGCAAAGGCCGAGTCGTTCTGCGCCGCGCGGGCAAAATCCAGTAAATACCCGTAGGTGTCTTTATTCCCCTGGATTTCCAGGTACATTTTCAGGGCATCTTCGTAATGCTGATATTTTTGATAGAATTTGGCGATGAGCAGTTTGATTTGAGGCGAATCGGTATCCAGACGGGCTTCGTTCTTTAGAAATTGAATCAGGCTATCGGCCTGTTCATCGGTCAAACGAAACGTGAGTATCTGACGAATGATTCCCCGGTAACGATCCGGTTCCCGTTTTAAATATTCCAGGTAGTAGATCAGGGCCTGCCGGTACTGCATCCGCATGCGATAAAGATTGGCAATGTTTTGCAGCAGGTAGGTGCGACCGGGAAATTGGCGATACGCGGCTTTGTAAACGTCCAGGGCTTCGTCGTACAGCCGATTTTGCCACATGGCATTGGCGATCATGGTGTATACGGTGACGTCATTTTTCCGTTTTTGGAGGATGGATTGCCAAAGCTGCAGGGCGGCTTCCTGCTGCCCTTTTTTGTAGAGCACCAGCCCTCTGTCGATGTCGAAACGAACGTTTCCGGGATGCAGTGCCCGTTGCTGCTCGATCAATTTCTCGGCTTTGTCCAGCCGGGAAAGGAACAGGTAGGATTCCAGCAGTGCTTCGTAAAATAGAAGATTCTGGGGCTGCTGGCGATGCAGGTTTTCCAGAATCCGGGCGGCCATTTCGTGATCGCCCAGCTGCTGGTACGTCTGAGCCAGCCGGTACTGCTGCATGGCGCGATCACTTTGCCGCGCGGCCGGGTTCTGCTGGGCGTTCAGGGAAATTCCCCAGAAAATTAGCAAAAGAGGCAGAACCCCCCAGAGAAAATATAGCCGCCTTTCACGCATCAATGCATTGTCCTTTTCATTCATGTGCGGATTCAAAAATAGGTGGCGATGCTGTCCGCCATCAACCAGCCTTTTTCGCTTAATTTTAAGAATCCATTGGGTGGTTCAATGAACCCGTTCTCCAACAGTCGATCCAGCGTTTCCCGATAGCGAGAAACGAAGTCCGTACCGAACCGTTCCTGAAACGCCTGCAAATCCAGCCCCTTGCGTAACCGCAGGTGTAAGAAGATATATTCGAACATTTGTTGTTCCAGGGTAAGGGATTCGCGAAATTGAAGGGGCAACTGCCCGGCGGCGAGTTTCCGGATGTAGGCCTGCACAGAACGCACGTTGGCCCGCCGCTGGTTGTCGTAAAACGAGTGGGCCGATGGCCCCAGACCCAGGTAAGGTTTATATTCCCAGTATATGCAATTGTGCCGACAGATAAATGCCTCTCCGCGAGCATAATTGGAGATCTCGTACTGCAGGTATCCCTGTTTTTCAAGGAATTGCCGGGCCTGCTGGTAGAAGGCGGCTTCGGCATCGTCCGGTACCGGTTGCATTTTCCCATTTATCAATTGATGGTGAAAAGGAGTACCCGGTTCGAAAATCAGGGTGTAACAGGAGATGTGTTCCGGTTGCAGCGCAACGGCCTGCTCCAGCGTTTTCTGGAAGGATTCAGGGGTCAGTCCTGGGAAGGCGGTCATGAGATCCAGATTGATGTTCTGGAATCCCACCTGGCGTGCCAGGGTCACGTTGTGAATCACATCCTCTGCGGTGTGGATGCGACCCAGAAAATGTAATTCTCCGGGATGAAAGCTCTGTACCCCCAGGCTCAATCGGTTAATGCCCAGCTCCCGGTAGTGCTCCAGCTTCTCCCGATTCAGGGTGCCGGGATTGGCTTCCAGGGTGATCTCTGCGTCGGGGTGAATCGTAAAGTGGTGGTAAAGCGCATCGAATATGTGGTGTATCTGTGAAGGGGACAACAGCGATGGCGTTCCTCCCCCGAAAAACACCGTCTGGAATTGTACCGATTCGAAAGCGGGGGCCAGCATGGCCATTTCTTTTATCAGGGCCTGCACAAAGGCCTCTATCAGGTCCAGGCGGGTAATGGAGTAAAAATCACAATACCCACATTTCCGTTCGCAAAACGGAATGTGTATGTAAAGCCCGGCGTTCTGGGTCATCAGCGAATTACCATTCCCAATCGATTCCAGCGAATGTTATACATGGAATTCAGGGATAAGTAAATGATCAAAGGTTTACCGACGATGTTTTGTGGGGGAACGGGTCCCCATTCCCGACTGTCGGAGCTATTGTCTCGATTGTCGCCCATCATGAAATAATGTCCCTCGGGCACCGTGTAGGGGCCAAAGTTATCGCGGCTGCCCAGGCCGGGTTGAAACACCTGAAATCCCCGACCAAAGGGATCATCTCGCGCGATGATGTAGGGATCGATATGTTTCATTTTCGGCGGCTTGGGGAACGGTTTCCCGTCCACAAACACTTCTTTGTTTACCACTTCGATGGTCTGGCCACCCACGGCCACGCATCGTTTGATGTACTCCAGGCGTGGATCCCGCGGATACTTGAACACCACGATGTCGTACGGTTCCGGCTTGGTCAGGGCCGGAAAGCGAATGTGGAGCCAGTCGGGTACATCAAAACCAGTGGGAATTCCCAGAATCCGATGCCCGCGGGTAAAGGGAATGCCAATCCAGTCCGGTGTTTGGGCACCGTAAGCAAATTTGTTCACCAGTAGAAAGTCCCCGATCAACAGGGTGTCTTCCATGGAACCGGTTGGGATTTTGTAAGCGGCAATAACAAATTGGCGCAGGGTCAGTGCCACCAGTACGGCAATCAGAATTGCCTTGATGCCATCCCAGTATTTTTCTGCGGGTTTCACAGTTGGTCACCTCCGTTCATGCAATCAAACTCGACCATTTATTCGCTAAAGGGGCAATTATGTTCCGATCGATTGGTTATCGTGGGGAGCGGGTGTTATTCATCGGCCGAAAGCACGGCCAGAAAGGCTTCCTGGGGAATTTCGACCCGTCCCACCTGTTTCATGCGTTTTTTTCCTTCTTTCTGCTTTTCCAGCAGTTTCCGTTTCCGGGTCACGTCACCGCCGTAACATTTTGCCAGTACATTTTTTCGCAGGGGTTTTACCGTTTCTCTGGCAATGACCCGGCTGCCAATGGCGGCCTGAATGACCACTTCAAACAATTGTCGGGGAATGAGCCGGCGAAGTTTCTGGCACAGCTTGCGGCCGTAATCGTACGCCCGATCCTTGTGAACAATGGCCGACAGGGCATCCAGCACTTCCCCATTAATCAATATATCCAGCTTCACCAGTTCCGATTCCCGGTAACCCGCAAATTCGTAGTCCAGCGAGGCATATCCCCGGCTAACCGATTTGAGCCGGTCAAAGAAGTCGAAAATAACTTCCGAAAGGGGAAAGAGGTAGTGTAAATCCGCTCGTGTGGGATCCAGGTAGGTGGTGTTTTTTAAGATTCCCCGCTTCTCGCTGGCCAGTTTCATGATGTTGCCAATGTATTCGGGCGGGGTGATGATATGCGCGTCGATGTACGGTTCTTCGAACTTTGCGATCTTGACCGGTGGCGGCATTTTGGCCGGATTATCGATGTACAGTTCCTCGCCATCTGTGGTGGTGATTTTGTAGACCACGTTGGGAGTGGTTACGATGATGTTCTGGCCAAACTCCCGCTCCAGTCGCTCCTGCACAATTTCCATGTGAAGCAGTCCCAGGAAACCGCAGCGGAAGCCAAATCCCAGCGCAGAGGAGGTTTCCGGTTCGAAATGCAGGGAAGAATCATTTAGCGCCAGCCGCTCCAGGGCGTTTCGTAAATCTTCAAAGTCCTGGCTATCTACCGGGTAGATTCCAGCAAATACCATGGGTTTAACCTGTCGGTATCCGGGAAGGGGTTTCTCCGCCGGACGCCTGGCGTGGGTAACCGTATCGCCCACGCGGATGTCGCGAACATTTTTGGCCCCGCAGATGAGATAGCCAACCTCGCCAGTGGTGAGTTTTTTGCTGGGAATGCGTTTTAGTAGAAGGGTACCCACTTCTTCCACTTCAAATTCGCGACCGGTGGCCATGAAACGGATTTTGTCGCCAACCTGAATCTCGCCGTTAAATATGCGTATCAGGGCAACCACGCCCCGGTACACATCGAAACTGGAGTCGAAGATCAGCGCCTGCAACGGAGCGTGGGGATCCCCCTTGGGTGGGGGAATCCGATCGATGATCGCCTGAACCACATCGGCCACCCCTTCGCCGGTCTTGGCACTTACCAGAAGAATCTCGTCTTCCTCGCATCCAATCAATTCCAGGATCTGGTGCTTTACGGCGTCGACCTGGGCATTGGGCAGGTCGATTTTATTGATAATGGGGATAATGACCAGATCGTTTTCAATGGCCTGGTAGAGATTGCTGATCGTCTGGGCTTCTACCCCCTGCGCGGCGTCTACCAGAAGCAAAGCTCCCTCCGCAGCGGCCAGGCTGCGGGATACTTCGTAGGTAAAGTCCACATGACCGGGGGTATCGATCAAATTGAAAACATAATGGGCACCCTCGGGAGTCCGATAGTCCATTCGCACAGCATGCGCTTTGATGGTAATACCCCGCTCCCGCTCCAGATCCATGCTGTCCAGTACCTGCTCCTGCAGCTTGCGTTGATGAAGGGCACCTGTGTATTCCAGCAGCCGATCTGCCAGGGTGGATTTCCCATGATCGATGTGGGCGATGATGCAAAAATTCCGAATGTTTTTTATTTCCATCGAGTAGTCGTTTCGTTATCTCAAATTTATTTTTTTACTGCAAAAGCCTTACGGATTCATTTAATTACTAAAGTATGAAAATTTAAGCGCAGAAAAAGGATTTGTCAAACGAATTACAAACCATTTCGGTTGGGAATAATGCCGTAGAAAACGAGGTTTGGCGGGACAATGGGTTTATCGTACTTCATTTCGGATGTGCACCTGGGGATGGCCAATACGAAGTCGGAGCGGGTTAAAGAGCGAAAGTTGCTCTCCTTTCTGGATCATGTTGCTACCACCGGTGATCGGCTGTTTATTGTAGGCGATCTGTTCGATTTCTGGTTTGAGTATCGCACGGTGATTCCGCGGGGATATACGCGAGTGCTGTGCGCATTGAATCATTTGAACGAGCTGGGAAAAGAACTGCACTACATTGCGGGGAACCACGATTTCTGGATGCGCGATTTCCTCTCCCGGGAAATGAATTTCCGGATTCACATGGATCCGCTGGATTGCATGATCGAGGATAAGCGATTTTACATCAATCACGGGGATGGGATTGCGCGGGATGACCGGGGCTACCGTCTACTCAGGCGCATCTTTCGGAATAAGATCAACATATTTTTGTACAGTTTGATTCACCCGGATATTGGCATTCCCTTCGCAAAGTGGATTTCCTCCCTGAGCCGGGAACACACTGCCCGGAGTGGGGTGCCCAACGACACCGATTACCTGCAACTGGCAATCGAAAAGTTTCAGGAAGGGTTTGACTTTGTGGTGATGGGACACCTTCACATGCCCAATTACCAGATCATCGGGGAAAAGGTTTATGTGAACCTGGGAGACTGGATCGATCATTTTACCTATGCCGTTTTTGATGGGGAAAGTTTGGAATTAAAGCGCTGGCACGGGGGAGCTGGATAGATGAGGGCACCGGGATCAATGCTCTGGATGGTGATGTCCGGCTGAGTTTCGTTGGAAAGGTGTTGGGATTTGTGCAGGAAAATTTTGAGGATACGAAAATAGCCGACAATTGAGCCAGGGTGGAGAAATTTCAACCCAGGGTGAACAATCGATCCGCGATGAATTTGTTCATATCAACCCAAATAATGCATTAAACCAGGAATCGCACGACTGAAACCAAAACATATCTACAAAATCGCGAATAAACCCTGGAACACATTTTCATTCAGACACAATCCAAAGTATTTTATTGGTTTTATTGGTGTTAATTCGTGTAATTCGTAGGCTATTGCTTAATCTGGGATCAATCCGGGATTAGGCATGCAAAACCGGCGAATGCGTGATTTCATCTGATTCAAATCAACTGTTTCAAGTAAAATTATCCCGAATTATGCAATAAACCGCGAATCACGCGAATGAAACCAATCATCAACCGTTCAGCGGAGTAAAATCATCTTCCGAATTATGGTGTGTTGTCCGGTTCGTATGCGATAGAAATAAAGGCCACTGCCAGCCTGCTGGCCCGAATCCGTGGTTCCATCCCACACAACTTTATGCGCACCGGCTTCCTGATAGGGGTTTACCCATACTTTTATTCGCTGTCCCAGCGCATTAAAAATTGCAATTTCTACCTTCCCACCGGTGGGGAGAAAGTATTTAATGGTAGTTGTGGGATTGAACGGATTGGGGAAGTTCTGGTATAGTTCCAACTGGTCTGGCCAATTCCCGTTTGGGAGATTAGTGTCTTCTTTTATGCCGGTGATGATCCACTCTGCGATGCCGGGACCCCCATATGCGCCCATGTCGTTGCGTAAGGTGCCCATTGCCGGAAATCGCGCAAAACCCGGACGATCGGGATCTTCCAGGTCGTTGTAAGACGCATCGGGATTACCCGCATCGATACAGGGGGAAGAGGGATCCAGATAGAAATGAACCGTATCAGCGAAAATAGGATCGAGATTGATGTTTCCGGTGCCAGACCAGCCGCCCTGGATGTTGGTGTACTGGACAGTCGGGGTGCCACTAAAAACATGAATTTCATTGTCTCCTGTTGTGGATGAATCCTCCCACATGATGGTATTCATAATAATCGGGCTGGAGTTGTTACACGCTATCCCGCCACCGGCACCGGATGCCAGGTTACGGTAAAAGGTGTTGTTCACCAGGTTCGAATTTGAACTGGAGAGGTATACCGCCGCGCCGCTCTTTCGGGAATGATTGCCAATGAAGAGACTGTTTGAAATGACCATGTTCGGGGAGTTGACTGCAATGAGACCACCGCCATCGTCGGCGATGTTGTTGGAGAACACGCAGTTTCGGAGGGGTTGCTGTTGTCGGAGAAGACCCCGCCGCCGTAGTTGTAGTAGCTCTGGTAGGCCACGATGTTTGAGTCGAATTGGCAGTCGATGAACATGGGCGTGCCACCGGACAGATAGGCGCCCCCGCCGCGGTGTTGGCGGCCGTTGTCGTATCCGGAGGCGATGTTTTTCCGGATGATGCATCGTTCGAATACGGGTGAGGATCCGTTGAGGCTGCAGATGCCAATGCCGCCCCATCCGTAGGTGGTGTTCAGGAGCCCGATGTTTTCCACGATGTAGCAGTCCTCGATGCGTGGGGATGCGCCATTGTTGATGGTAATGCCGCCCCCATGGCCGGCGTCCACCATGCCATTGGTGAGGGTAAGGCCCTGGATCACACAGAGGGAATCTTCGCCCCGTTTGATGGTGATCACCGATTGATTCACCGCTGTTCCTCCTCCATCGATGACGGTGGCGGAGATGTGGGCGGTGTCTTTGCTGAGGATGAAATGGGAGGCCAACAGGACCCGCCGTCCCCACAGGTCGATGTTTTCCTGGTAGACCCCTGGTGCCACCAGTACGGTATCGCCCTGATAGGAAGCCAGAATGGCTTGCTGGATGGTGGGGAATTCCTGGGGGACGTTTAGGGTGCGCGGGTAGACAGGCTGGCAGCTGCTGGCGAAGTATCCCATGCGGGTGCCGCCACTGCCTGCTGTGAGGCAGGGGGAGTTTGCTGCCAGGGTGTATTGGCCTTCTTCCCAGTTGCAGAAGAGGGGATCGGTGTCCAGATTTCCTGTTCCGGGATATCCGCCGCGTACGTTGCAGTAGGTGATGCTGTTGAGGTTGGCGGGCACGATTTCATTGGGCCAGTTGAAGTAGATGATGCTGTTGGTTAGAGCTGGTGAGGTGTTGTCCTGGGCGAAGATGGCTCCGCCATTGGATGAGGCGTTGTTGGTGATGGTGCAGTATTGAGCGGAGATTTGTCCGTTGCCTCCGGTAAAGATGGCTCCACCCTGTGTGCCGCTTTGGTTTTTGACCAGGACACAGGAGTCGGCGATGACCAGTGCGGCACCCCAGCTGAAGATGGCGCCGCCGTTTTTTCGGGCGGAGTTGTTTTCGAGGCGGCAGTTTTCCAGGGTGACGGTAGAGGAGTTGACGGCCTCCAGGGCGCCGCCATCGTCGGCGATGTTGTTGGAGAACACGCAGTTTCGGAAGGTGGGGTTGCTGTTGTCGGAGAAGACCCCGCCGCCGTAGTTGTAGT
>JAADJD010000027.1 GCA_013150955.1 Calditrichota bacterium | reverse complement strand
ATGAACACAAATAAAATTAATAAAATACCCTGGGTTAGATCTGGATGAAAATGTGTCGGAGTTTATTCGCGATTTTGTTGATATATTTTTAATTTCATTCGTGTGATTCGCGGTTTAATGCATTATTTGGGTTTAAACCACGAATTGCACGAATGAACACAAATAAAAACAATAAAATCCATTGGGTTAGATCTGGATGAAAATTCGCTTCGAGGTTTATTCGTTATTTTATTGATATTTTTTGAGTTCATTCGTGTGATTCGCGGTTTAATGAACGCGGTTTAATGAATAATTTGGGATAAAAATGCCCGGGACCCCTGGGGAGAGTCCCGGACATAGGTGTATGGGGAGGGTTAGAGGGATGAGGCGATCATCGCACCAGAAACATCTTCTGAGTAATTTGCTGACTTTCCAGAATCAGTCGATAAAAATACACCCCACCGGGCACGGGTCGACCGGCATCATCGGTGGCATCCCATTGCAATCGATATTCGCCAGCGGATAAATAGCCGGTTAACAAGCGCTTTACCGATTGACCCAGAATGTTAAAAATTTCCAGGCGCACCCAGCCACTACGCGGCAGGGAAAACTCGATGGTGGTGTATGGATTAAACGGGTTGGGATAGTTCCTCAGCAATAGATACCCCTGTGGGGCCTCTACCGGCGCCTGAAACCCGGTCGGCTGCTCAAACTCAAAGGCCCCCAGATCAATCCGCCCGCCCGGGAACGTGTTCCCGAAAGACGGATCGCCAGCGTCAATGGCGGGACTGCCCGCCTGCAGGCGATAATCATATTCGGCTGGATTCACAAATTGAGGATCGTCTCCAATAATGGGATTGGGTTCCCCGTCAAATCGCTCCTGACAGCGAAACCAGCCGTTGTAGTCAATCCGAATGGTCCCTGATAGATTGGACTGGCTACCGTGAAATTCCTGTCCATTGTAAAACAGATTGTTTCGAATATCCACATCCACGGCTCCATCGGAATCAATCCAGAACAATGGTCCGGGAATGTTCGCAAATGTATTGTTGTACATTTTCAGATCGGCCAGACCGTCCAGTTGAATGGCATATCCATCCACCGAATACTTCCCCTCATCCACCAGATCATGCACCAAGTTGCGTTCCAGAATCACATGGTCGGGCCAGCTGCCGGGCTTTCCTCCGATGCGAATGCCACCATTGGAATCGTATATCCGATTGTATTTCATGATCACGCTATCCGCATCGTGATGGATGACCACCGCATTGCCCTGGGAACCTGCACTGCGACGGAAACCGTACATCACGTTCCCGATGATACGCACCCCAAAGGTGGTTTTTACATCGATGGCGTTCTCGCTCCCGCTGCCCAGCGTGGTGAACAATTCGTTATTTTCAATCACCGTCCAGCGGGCCGTTCCGGAATAAATCTGAATACAATCTCCCGAACAATCAAAAATCCGGTTGTTTCGAATGATGTTTCCATACCCCTCATCCAGCACAATTCCGTGAGCATCCTGGGTGGTACCGGTATCAAAATCGTAGATGGTGCTGTTTTCGATTATATTGTGATCTCCGCTCCCAATATCGATGCCATCCCGTTTCCCATTCTTGATGGTACAGTTGCGTAATACATTGTAACTGGATTTGATTTTGATGGCATCGCTTTCTCCATCCAGGTGATTAAAGATTAAGTTTTCAAAGACGTATCCGCCTTTATTCAGTTTTACAATGCTGGTGGTGCCTCCCCCCTGAATTTCCACCAATTCGCCGGGATAGGCCATGATAACAATGGGTTGCTCTTTGGTACCAGGATTGACCAATGTGAGGTGTTCAGCGTAAATCCGGGGTGTTCCTGCATCCCCGCGGATGAACAACGTATCTCCGGCATACAGATTGGGCAGGGCATCGTTAATGCGGTTCCAGGGACGATCTTTTGATCCATCCCCCCCACTGCCTTTCGAATTATCCACGTAGTAAGTCCCCGCCAGCAACGGCAGGGCAATCCACAGGCTTATCCACAAAGTAACGATTCGGCTCATCCTTTCTCCATTCGTCTTGCTGGATAAATATTTCTACAACTTCAATGCCAGCTTCAAAATCATCAAAAATCAAGGGATTCCAGCAAATCGGTTCCAATATTCTGTAAAATGTTTATACAATTCTCTACAGACTTGCACAATAAACAACACTTTTCGCTGCCCGTCTGTGATTTCGGTTAACTCCAGCCACAGAAGACCCCGGCACGCAACCGGACATTCCCCGGCAATGCCCCGCCGCGGCAATTGGGCCGGGTAACCCGAAGCCCGTGGGAAATCCCGGACAGGGTTTGCAAAACCGACGGTTAACCTGTAAATTCTGGTTTCAATTTCAGAAATATCAAAAGTCATCGTTCGATGAATGGGGACGATCTGGGCACGTTTTACAAATTATGGAAATGTTACCCGACAAATACCACCGGCAGGGAAAATGGACAACAACCGGCGAGTTCAATTTTTCTGCTCGACAGAAATGGAACGAAACGAATGATCGGATTTTGACGGAACACGAACCCAAATTGTGCTTAAACCCCCGAATGAACCGATTGCTCATGCATAATCGGGATTCATGGCATCGAGAAGGAGAAGGACACGATGGAACGGGAGATTTTCGAGACTCGCTTTAAGGTACGCTCTTACGAATGCGATTCCTACGGCCACGTGAATAACGCGGTGTATTTAAATTATCTGGAATACGGGCGCATGGAAGCCCTGGAAGCCATGGGGATTACGCTGGAGCGATTAAAACGGGAAGCCGGTGCCCTGGTGGTTATCCGCCGTATCGACATTGAGTATTTCTGGCCCGCTACCATGGGGGAGACACTGGTGGTGAAAACCTACGTCAAGGAAGGGCGGCGTAGCAGCGGTATTTTCCGACAGGAAATTTATCGGGAACCCGACGGAAAAAAGATTGCCGCCGCGGATGTTACCTGGGTGTTTGTGGATCTGGAGGGAAGGCCCATTGCAATTCCTCAGATGGTTCGAGAAGCGTTCCGGCTGTAACTTCACCAGCCGCGACTCACGCCCCCCGTGGAATCCTTATGTGACACCCCACGGCGAATGATGCCCATCGGGTTCCCTTTGCCAGAATCACCGTCCTGCCAGTTCGCGAAACAGCTGTAAATAATCCTTCAGGTGACGGGTGATCAAAAAGTGTTGACGAACATGTTCTTTGCCTGCCTGTCCCATTTTCCGGGCCAGTTCGGGATCCTCCAGCAATTGGCGAATGCGCGCCGCACAGTCATCGACCGTTCGCACCAGGAAACCGGTCTGCCCATCGATCACCTGCAACGGGATGCCCCCGGCCTCACCCCCAACCACCGGTTTGCCCTTCCAGAGGGCTTCGGTAACGACCAGTCCAAACCCTTCCCGGATGGATTTTTGAACGATCACATCGCTGACGGTCTGAAAGCAGCCAACCTCGTACGCCCCCACGCCGTGAAAATTGTGTAGAATAAAAATCTGATCGTCTTCGCCTGCATGCCGGCAGGTTTTATCCAGATAATACCACCCTTCGGGATCGTCGGTGGCCATGGAACCCACCAGCGCCAGCTGCGCCTCCGGAAAGGCCGGTTTCACCTGGCGGTAGGCATCGATCACACCCAGCGGATCTTTCCAGGGATCGAAGCGACTGACCTGGGTAATTAAGGGGCGATCCGGGCGTACACCAAAGCGAGACACGACCTGACGGGCCTCTTCCAGTGGAATTTCGCGATTCTTTTCCGTCAACGGATCAATGGTGGGAGCAATGATGTGAATGCGGGGATCCGTTACCCCCGGCCCCACGTACTGTTTCATGGTAAAAATAGCCGCCTCATAAGCGTTAATGTACGGCAGAAAAAATTGCCAGTATTCTGGATTGGGATTGGAGGTATCGATATGGCACCGCCAGATCCAGTGTTTTGCCACATGAGGACGGACAAATCGGATGAATCCTGCGGGCTGGGGATCATGAACCACCACAAAATCGTACTCCCCTTCGAACTGTTCCGCGTTAATACGATTGTATTGCTCCCAGATCGATTTCATCTCCGCAGTAAAAGGAATATCCATCCCCTGCAACCCGTTATGACAGGCTTTGGTCACGTTAAAAAATTCATCGCTACCCTGAATGACCTGCCAGGAGGCATCCAGCCCCACATCCTTCATCAAAGGAACCAGGGATTGTAAGATTTCGGCCACTCCACCGCCAAATGCGGTGGCATTGATATGCGCCACCCGCGCACCCTTCATCGTTTGCCCCAGTTCACGAATCTCCTCCAGGACATCGTCGCCGACGATGGAACGGTAACCCTCCAGCGATTTGCCGGGAACATCGACAATCTGCAACATCTATCCTCCTTTCCCATTACAATGAATCGGTTTTTTTCCAGGGACTCACCGATCTAACGCACCGCATCTTTCCACCAGAAGACCACAAGGCCAACGCCCAGTGCGATAAAACCCAGCGGAACGATGAACGATTGATCGGGTGAGGCAATTAGCAATTTCCCTACCCCCACCAGCATGGCAAACAAGGAAGCAGCGGTCAGCAGCGTGGTGCGCACCCCCTGCCCCAGCTCCCTTAATGGCCGAGAGGGATCGTCTCCGGCGTCTCGAGCGGTTCGGCGCCAGAATCCCACCGGCCGCACCCGCTGGTAGAACGCCCGCAACACCCCGGGATCCGTCGATGGAGTGAAATAGGTCACCCCAATGGCCACGGCGGTGGAAATAACCGCCATGCTTCCCAGACGCACCCATTCCTGATCGGTGGTGATCAGTAAAATGGGCGCCACCAGCAACGAGGTGGCCATGGCAGCCAGTTCCGAAAACAGATTGATGCGCTCCCACAGCCACCGAAGCACCAGCACCGAACCCATCCCGGCACCAAACAACAATGAAATATACCAGGCGGTTTGAATGGATCCCAGATTGGCCATAATAATCAGAGCAATCACCAGAATCAGCAAATTGGACAGGCGGGCCACAATCACCAGCTCGTGGCTTTTAGGCTGGCGCTTCAGAAATTGCTGCGAAATCAAACGCTGGTAGATGTCGTTGCTCCAGTAGCTGGCGCCCCAGTTCAAATGGGTATCCAGGGTAGACGCCAGGGCCGCCAGCATCCCGGTGAGCATGAGTCCCCGGATTCCCGGCGGCAACAAGTCGTTAATACCGGTAACAAAGGTGATTTCCCGGCTGGCCGCAAATTGATCCCCGCTCATGGCCTCGGTGGCGAACGGATAAATCACCAGCAATCCCACCCCGATAACCAACCAGATGAGGCTGCGCACAAAAATCTGCATCCAGGCAAATACCAGACCGGCAATGCGCGCGTCTCGATCGGTGGCGCAGGCCATGGATCGCTGGGCCAGATAGCCGGTTCCGTCGCTGTTCATCTGAAAAAACCATTGCAATCCAATAATCACCAGAAAGGGCAACAGGGCTTCCCCACCCGTGGGTGCAAAGGAGAGCATCCTTTCTGCCCCCGCTTCGCCGTAAAGCTGCACCACCCGCTCGGTTAACTGCCGGAAGCCCCCAACCTGCACCACCACAATGATGGCATACACCAGCGTTCCCAGCATGGCCAGACTGAACTGCATGACATCTGTGGTCACCACGCTGCGGAGCCCTCCGGTAGTGGAGTACAGGGCCGTAAAGCCCAGAATCAGAAAGATACTCAATAGATTGTTGGTGGTGGCGATTGCCGGATCCAGACCGGACACACTGCCGCCCAGATGGATACCAAACGCGCGGGTCATCTGGAGCAACCCCCCGTAAATGGACTCCGGCAACCACTGGTGCCAGGGCAGAAATATTTCCGCAATCCGAACTGCAGCCACCAGCACCATGGCCATGACCACACAATTAATCACGGTGCCGTAGTAAATGGCCTTCAACACCCGCAGGGCCAGTACCCCTTTCCCGCTGTAGCGGACTTCGGTCAATTCGGCGTCGGTCAGGACCCCGGCCCGGCGCCATCCAATGGCGAAAATGAATCCCATCATTAAAAAGGCCAGCCCATAAATCCACAGGCGCCATAACAGAAAGATGCCTCCGGTGGCAATCAAACCGGTCACCAGCAGGGGGGTATCGGCCGCAAACTGGGTGGCGGCCATGCTCAATCCCGCCCGCCATCCGGTCAACGTTTTCCCGGCCAGAAAATATTCCTGTAAATTCTGCGAGGCCTTCTTCTGAGCCCGAAACCCCGCACTGACCGCATAAGCCACAAACGCCAGAACGATGAACAGATCGATCATGCCTGCTCCCTGGTTGAATGTTGCCGTCGTCGAACTCGCACCCGGAAGTCCCGGGTGATGAGAATATCCGCCCAACGCTGGTGCTGGCGGAGAATCCGGTGCTCTATGGCCAGCACCTGCTCCATGAACGCATCCCGGGCATCGCGCCCCCGCTGCAGACGATCAGCCCGGGTATCCCGATAATCCCGATTGATAAACACCCGCCAGTGAACCTGCTGTAAAAGACTGACGTAGGTGCCTTCAACCAGAATTATCTGAACACCGTTCAATGGAAGCACCTCCCGAACAATGCGATCTTCATCATAAATAACCAGTGGCTTTTCGATACGGGTGGCGCCTTTGCGAATGGCTGCCAGATGATCGTCCAGTAACTGCAGATTCACTTCCCCCGGCCCCACCCAGCTGATGTCCTCCCGCCGCCGGCGATCGTTTGTTTTTGGGGGCAGGCGATAGTAATCGTCCTGCTGTAACACTCGAACCCCCATCCCGAACTCTCGAAAGGTCTTCTCCAGTGCAACGGCCAGGGTGGTCTTGCCACTGCCCGATTCCCCCGCAATGGCAATCACCACCGGTGGCTTCTCGCCTCTCATCCACTCGGTCAACACCCGATGCAACCGATGCACGCACCGCCAGTTTACCCGGGACAGATCCACCGTATCGCCGATCATACGAACCATCCTCTTTTGCCCATTAGAGATCCCCGCAGGGAATTCGCCAGGAACCCATGGTCTACTCCGCATAATACAGGCGCCGCAGCCATTCCGGTGTAACATCTTCGGTCTGCCCGTCCCGAAAGTACTGCGGGACGGGGAAGTCGCGCCTGGCGGCGTCCTCTCCCCGGTGGATGCGCTCCATTTCCCGTAAATAGCCCTGAGCCGTTTTGTGCCAGGTATATCTTGCCTGAATGCGTTGCCACCCCCGTTGTTGCAATTGATGCCACTGGTCCGGCTGTTCCACCAGGGTCAAAATGCCCCGGGCAATGTCCTCCGGCGAATGGGGATCCACCAGAATGCCGTACATGTTTCCCGATTCATCTTTCAGGCTTTCCGAAGGGCCACCATTTCGGGTCACCACCACCGGCAGCCCGGCAGCCATGGCCTCCAGAGGGGCCAGACCAAACGGCTCGTAAAACGTGGTTAAGGCAAAGATGCCCCGAAATTTCTGTGAAAGGAAGCGATACGCCGCGGCCAATTCCTGCTGACTGCGCAATTGAACCGAAAACACCGCCGTCCACAGATCGGCTTCATCCAGCACCTGGCGAATCGCCTGTAAAATGCGCAGGGCTTCTCCACTGGCAGCGGCCTCTGGATTCCGAAACGGTTCCGGATGCTCCGAGACGTTAATCATGAGATTGGCTTTTTGGCGCAGGCGGGAATTGACCGCCCAGGCACGAACCAGCCCGATGTGATTTTTCTTGGCATCCAGACGGCTGGAGGCAATCACCAGTGGCAGCGTTCGTCGTTCCGGGGGTAAACACTGCTGGATGCGTTCCAGAATTCGCCGCCGCACTGTTTCTTCCTGCTCATTCCGCTGCTGATGCCCGAAAATGCGCAGGTTCACCCCGGGCGGAATAACGGCAAACTTCTTATCATCGTCCACCCGAATGGCATCCCGATACAACCGATGGCGATACTGCTCCTGACGTTCCAGCCGGGTGCTCACCACCACCCGGCTGGCATGGGCCATACTGACCCGTTCGGCCGCAATCCGCCGGTGGAACTGGAACTGTGCCACCCGCTGATCAAATTCCTGGGGCGACGCAATGAATTTGTCCATCTTCTGCGCACCCAGGCTGTGGGCGGTAAAGGTGAAGGGCACTCCGGTCAGCTCGCGAAAACGAACGGCGACAATGCCTCCATCGGCATAATGAGCGGTCACAAAATCCGGAACCTGCTTGCTGCTTCGGTAAAATTCAACAATGCGCTGCGTCCACTCCGGCAGATGGGGCCACAATTGCTCCTTGGGTAAAAAATGCGGGGGGCCACAGGGAAACCGCAAAATGCGCACTCCGGGCTGTTCGGGGTAGGCGTCCGTATCCCCGGCAAACTCCGGCCATCGGGGATCCTGAATACGACGGGTAACAATGTCCACCCGGTGCCCCATTTCCGCCATGGCCAGCGCCAGTTCTTTAACATACACCAGCTGTCCCCCGAAATCCGGATGTTCCATCCACCCGCGATCGGTGGGATCGAAATTCCCCTGTGGATTAAAAAATGCAATTCGCATGTGTGGTTTCCTGTCTTCTGTTCCCCCCATGGCCATTAAACCTGTCCAACCCGGCGCAGGTTAACCCGTCGGGAAGCGGATGGTCCCACCCTCTGTCTTACATCTGACGCAAACGATTTACCACCACCAGATCACCACCGCAAACGTTACGGCCACCAGCACTATCGCCTGAATGCGATAGTTTTTGTACCAGGGAATGCCTTCGAGCAGTCGGGATTCTTCTTCATAGAACCGCCGGGTCCAGGTTAACCCGTCCACCTTTTCAGCAGGCGGGGGTGGCGTGACCAGGCTAATCAGGATCAGCACACCCATGACCACCAGGAAGAGAATGAACGCCACATACAGAAAATGGAGATGAATCCAGCCGGAAAACTCGTTCACCCAGAACAGCCCGATGCCCAGTACGAAGCCGGTCATCAGAGCGGCAAAAGCACCCTGGGCGTTGGCCCGTCGCCAGAAGATCCCCACCAGAAACAGGGCCGCTATGGGTGGCACCGTGTACGAGAGTACCTGCTGGAGATATTTGAACAGGCTGGCAAAATTGCCAATAAAGGGTGCCCAGAGGGAGGCCAGAATCATGAACAGTGCGGTAAATCCCCGTCCCACCCACATGAGCTTTTCGCTATCGAAATCCGGGCGCCAGCGACGTACAAAATCCATGGTAATCAGCGTGGACGCAGAATTGAGGGTCGAGTCGATCTGGGACATTAATGCAGCCAGAAACCCCGCCAGAACGATCCCCAGAATTCCCACCGGCAGGAGATCAAATAATAATGTGGGATAAACCAGATCGGCTTTGGGCAGATCCGGATAAAGCACCCGGGCCATTGCCCCCGGAAGCACCATGATGAATAACGGAGGAAGTTTCAGTAATCCGGCAAACAACGCCCCCCAGCGGCCATGATTTTCGTCCTTTGCACTAAGGACCCGCTGCACCATAAACTGGTTGGTACACCAGAAATAAAATCCCAGCAACGGCACACCGGTTAACAGTCCCAGCCAGGGCACGGCGGGATCATCCAGCGGACGCACCAGGCTGAGCATTTCCGGTGGTGTTACCTCCAGCACTTTATCCCAGCTGCCAATTTTTACAAAGGCAACAACCGTAATTATCACCGATCCGATAAGCAGCAAAATGGCCTGAATCAGGTCGGTGTAAATTACCGCAGCCAGTCCACCGGCAATGGTATAGGCGCCAGCCAGTACGGCCATGACGGCAATGGTTTGCCACATGGGAACTTCCGGCAAAACCAGCTTCACCATCAGCGCGCCGGCATAAAGGCTACCTGCGGTGTCTACCACAATATTTAAAAACAGGGTTAAAAACGAAAAATAGGATCGCGCGCGGCCATCGTAGCGCCGTTCCAGAAATTCCGGCATGGTGTAAACATTAGATCGCAAATAAAACGGTAGAATGAAGATGGCAAAGAAAGCCAGAATAACCGCGGCCATCCACTCATAATTGTACACCGAAATTCCAGTGCTATAGGCATCCCCTGCCAGACCCACCAGGGTGGTACTGGACATATTGGATGCCAGAAGGGAAAAACCGATCAGTGGCCAGGTCATGGAGCGACCGGCCAGAAAATAATCCTCTGCACTCTCGTGGGTACGGGCAATTTTAAACCCTAACCAGACTACAAACAGGGCATACAGCCCAACAATGGTAAAATCAATCGGATGAATTTGGAATTGGGGCATGGGTCCTCTCTCTGTTTTGGTTCGCGCAAAGGGATAAAGATAAGAAAATTTCCCAAAAAAGGCGTTAACTTTCTACCGCCCGGAACACTTTTTTGCCCCGGAACTTACCTTCCTTTTGCCCGTACCGGATAAAAAACATCCCGGATGGCCGTGATCGCCACTTTCCATCGACCATGCTTCCGGGATGACAAAAATGCTCCCCGCAGGCCTGCAACCCACGGGGAGCATCACTGGAGGAACGTTAGAACTCATAGGTCAGCGAGGCGGTGAACGAACGGCCCATAATGGGTCGGGCCATGTAAATGTCCTTAACCGCACCAATTACCTGACCGGCACGTGGATTGCCTTCCGTCAATCCGATGGTATTGGTCAGGTTGCTGCCATTTAACGACAGGGTGAACTGTCCCATGCGATAGGATGCCCCGGCATAAATGGCGCTCCATGCCGGCAGTTTGTTGTTGTTGGCATCGTCCGCATAGCGATCACCAAAATACCGCAGGCTCAGGAAAACATTCAGATTGTTCATGGCGAAAGATGGCCGAATTTCAAAGAAGATCTTGGGAATACGGCGCACCTGATTATCGGTAAAATCAATCTTCGTCGGCGGTTTGGTGGGATCGTCGTAGTCGAACAGCTGATAATCCTTGTACTTCGGATCCTGCAACGTTCCGGTAAAGTCGATCATGAAATTGCCAAATTTGGCGATCGCTTCCATTTCGATTCCCAGGGTTTGACTATTGGCAAACCGGAAGGCACGCACAATACGGCCATTTTCCACCACCTCGTCGGAAAACGGAATGTTCTTGAAAAAGATGCCAAACGGCGAGGCAAAGAAGGCAAAGTGCGGCGAAGAGTATTTCACACCGGCTTCAAATTGAAATACCTGCTCCACTTTATAGGAACCTTCCTCGAAAAAGACAAAATGCTGGTCATCCGGAGTGCGGAATCCATCGCTGACGCGTCCATAAAATGCCATTTGTTCGGACATCTTAAAATTGGCACCCAGTGACCAGGCAATTTCGGTATAATCCCAGGTGTACGGCCGGAAGGTGCCATCCCCGTAGGTAACGGCATCATCGGCAAGGGTGGTGGGATCACCCAGGTCGAAACTGCCAAGATTTTCCACATAACCATCCACCTTACCGGTTTCAAATCGCACACCCGCATCGATGCGCAGCTTGTCGGACAATGCGAACTCATCGTTCACATACACCGCGTTGGTCACAGCATCCAGACCATAGTTCTGATAGAAGCTTCCAATCTTGCTCAGCCCATTCTTGGTAACGGAAATGACCTCATTGCCGTTATCATCCAGCAACACCAGATCCAGTGCGCGGGTCTGCACGTCCTTTCCACCCCGGACTTCCGCCAGCACATCCTGCCAGTACCAGACGGAATTCACCTTCCAGCTGGTATGGTAAAAGCCCAGGGTCAGATTGTGCATATCGATCTTCTTGGAAAGTTGCAAATGATTGGCAAAATTGGACATGGGCAATTCCACATTCCACCACCCCACATTGGCCACCAATCCATTGCCATTCAGATTCTGGGGATCATTGATCACCTTGCCAGTTCGCGCAAAGCGGTATTGATATTTGGTTGCCCCCAGAGCAGCACCCACGGTGTTCAGCAGGTTTTCGGCATAATCGGTGGCAGAGATGGGGTCGGCCAGGGAGAAGATAGCATTGAATTCTTCATTGATGACCGTGTAGCGGAACGTATTCTTCAGGGTCCAGCCATCGCCCACTTCGTAGAATATTTCGCCACCCAGCGCGGTGATCTGCGGATGCATCCCGTTGTCCAGGCGCTTCTCGAAGCTGCCACCCTTGGGTGTCGGCACGCTCAGGTAATTCATATCCAGGCTGGTCATGGTGCCGTAGTTGGGATCAAATCCATTGATTCCGCTGGGATTGGCGGGATTGGTTAACGGAATGGGCAGATAGAAAATGTTGCGGTCATCCATGAATTTAAAATTGAAGCGCACATATCCTTTGTCCATCAAACGGGTGAAATTCCCTTTGATCTGTCCACCGCGGTTGGCAGTAAATCCCGGCGGACGAATACCCTGATCCACCCGATAGAACCCGCCGATATTGAATCGCCAGTGTTCTCCCAGTGGCCCACCGATGTTGATGTCGGTACGATACAGTCCGTAATCACCGACGGTAAATTTTGCCAGACCTTTCAGGGTGCTGCCACCGGTTTTGCTCACAAAATTAATAATCCCACCGGGGGCGTTGCTGGCAAAAATGGAAGCCGTTCCTCCACGCACCGCTTCCATCCGATCAACGGTTTCATCCACCCGCAGGAACAGGTCGGCATTCCCGAACATCAACTCGCCATCTTCAAACACCGGGAGCCCATCTTCCTGCAGGGACACATAACGGAAACTTCCGTCGGCAGGAATACCACGGGCAAACAGATTGTTTCCACCTTCACCACCGGAACTTTCCACATAAAATCCTGGAATGGCCTTCAGCAAATCGGCCGTGTTTCGCGGCGCTCGCAGGGCAATCTCATCGATGTTGACCGTGGTAATGGCCACACTGGATTCGATTTTCTGACGCGGATTAACCATACCGGTTACCACCACTTCGCTAAAGTTGAGCACATCGGGTGGCATGCTGAAGTTGATGGTGACGGTTTCGCCAGCAGTAACGTTGATGGCTTCTTTCTGGGTACGATATCCCAGATACTCCACCACGATGGTGTAGCTGCCGGCGGGCACATCGGTAATAATGAATGTTCCATCTTCATCGGTGGACGATCCGTGGATGGTACCTTCCAGATACACGTTGGCACCCAGCAGCGGTGCACCCTGTTCATCTGTAACCACACCACGCACCGTTCCGGTATTCTGCGCAATGGCACTTATAGCAAACAACATACACACCATTATGATGATGGTTTTGATTTTTCCACTCCACATAACAGGCCTCCTGAATTTTAATTTTTTTATTGCAAATGCCAAAATTACCGCTATCGATTACCGATTACGCAAACGCCCGTCTCACCCCCTTTCGTAATTTTGATTGAACTTCGGTACCTCTGGCGCCAGAGCTTTTATTTTAAAAATTGTAAGCAGCCGACAATGTAAACGTCCGCCCCAACACCGGGCGGGCCATAAATACTTTATCGCGCCGATTGGCAAATACCTGGTCTACCCGGGGATTCCCCTCCGTCAATCCCATGGTATTGGTTAGATTGTTGACGCTGAGCGCAATCTGAATACCTTTTCGGGAGGGTCGATAGATGATGCCCGCGTGAATTAAATGATAGGCCGGCAAAATGGCCGTGTTGGCGTCATCAACAAATCGGCGGCCAATGTATTGCCAGAATCCATACAATTTTAGTGGGCCCATGACATAAGCAGGACGCAATTCCAGGATTACCCGGGGAATGCGACGCACCTGTTTTCCATCCAGGTACACCCGCATTTCCCGCCCACTTTCAGGATCAATAAACATGGGATTAAAATCCCGCAAACGGGGATCCTGCACCGTGCCAATCACGCTAATCTGAGCCTTCCGAAATGGCTTCCAGATCACCTCAAATTCGGTTCCAATGGTCGTACTGCTGGCGTAACGACTGCGCTTAATGATGCGCCCGTTGAGAAACAATTCATCAATAAAGGGAATGTTGTTCAGGCGACTGAAAAACAGGGTGCCAAACAATGCCAATCGTGAACCGGATAGCTTGATTCCCGTTTCGAACTGATGCACGTACTGGGAATTCCCCCGCTGACTGGAGAAAAGCCACTGATCAAAATCGGGAGTTCGGAATCCCCGGCTCACCCGACCGTAAATGGCGGTATACCGGTTTACACTGTAATTGGCCCCAATGCTGATCGCCCATTCGGTAAAGGTAAATCCATACGTGCGGAAGGTTCCGGTTCCAAAGGTAACATTTTGTTCCGCCCAGCTACGGCCTCCGGGGATACGGAAGTCGCTTCGGATATTCTCCACCCGGCCATCAAACCGGTTATATTCCAACCGCAGGCCGGCATCCAGGCGAAACCGGGGACTGACATGCCATTCGTCCACCAGCGAAAATGCCCCCAGCAATGCCCGGCTCCGTGCGTTCACGTAAAACGCACCATACTGTTCAAATCCTTGATGGGTCACCCGGGCAATCACTTCCCCCTGTCGATTCAACGCTACCAGATCCAGCAGGCGGGGGGCATCCTTCACTTCGGTCAGGATGTTGTGCCAGTACCAGAAATCATCCGCACCGTAGGCACTTAAATACGTTCCCAGACTGATGGCGTGGTTCTTAATTGGTTTTTTTAAGATTAACCGATTGGCAATGCTTTTCAGCGGTTTGGACACCATCCACCATCCATTCAGGGCCACCAGACCATTTCCGTTCAGGCGCCGTACCAGCGGAATGGGTTCTCCGGTATCGGCATAGCGATATTCCCAGCGGGCAAAATCCGGCACCCGCCACAGCTGCTTGATGGAATCGGCAAAAAATTCTGCAGGAAAGGGATTGTCCAGAGAAAATATCGCGTTAAACTGAAGTTTTGCCTGAAAATATCGCAACACGTTCTGCACCGTCCAGCCCTTTCCCAGATCCACCACGCTTTCCAGTGCGGCAGAAAAGGCACGGGGATGGATCCCATCCGAAATGCGTCCATCGATAACCTGACCGGTCGGTGTGGGAAAGACCACATTATCCGCATAAACACTGGTCATGGTACCGTAGTTGGGATCGAATCCCGGAAGAGGGCCCGGATCGTCGGGATTTTGCAGCGGGACCGGCAGATAAAAAATATTGCGATCGTTCAAATACTTCACAAAGGCCCGCAAATACCCCCGACGAAACAGGTAGGTCAGGTTCCCTTTGATCTGGCCACCACGGTTGGCAATAAACCCCGGGGGACGGATACCATTATCGTACCGCACAAATCCCCCCAGGTTGAACCGCAGATTGCGGTGCAGGGCTCCCCCCATGTTGTAGTCCAGGCGGTATAACCCTCTGGTTCCCAGGGTAACCCGGGTCACCCCCTGAAGTCCGTCGCCACCCGTCTTACTCACAAAATTGATGATCCCTCCCGGAGCATTGCTGGCGTAAATGGAACCCGTTCCCCCGCGTACCCCTTCCATGGCCGCAATGGTTTCGTCAATGCGCATGAAAATGTCGATATTGGCAAAAGAAAGCTCCGGTGCCTCGAAAATGGGAATACCGTCTTCATAGAATGCCACATAACGATAACTACCGTCCTGGGGAATGCCGCGTGGAAACAGGTTATTCCCACTAATGCCACCGGAGCTTTCGATGTAAAAGCCCGGAATGGCCTTCAGCAAATCGGCCGTGCTCTGGGGAAATCGCTCAAAGATCTGTTCGTTATTGGCCGTGGTAATGGCCACACTGGATTCAATCTTGGTCAGCGGATTGCGGGAGGCGATCGTGACGATCTCTTCCATATTCAGCACATCCACGTCCAGCACAAAATCTTCCCGCACGGTGCCATTCTCTCGCACCAGCACTTCGCGATAGACCGTCCGGTATCCCATGCACCGGGCAACCAGGGTATATTTTCCTTCCGGCACGCTGGGAATCACGTAGTCGCCATTTTCATCGGCGGCCGCTCCCCACTGGGTTCCCTGAATGAAGACCTCGGCCCCGGGAATACCCCGTCCGTTCACATCCACCACCCGGCCGCGAATCATGCGTCCCCGGGTTGGCACGTTTCGGTTGGCATACAACACGTACGTTTTTCGACCCACCTTGATGTAGTGAATGGGATGCAATCCCAGTACTTTGCGCAAATCCTGATGGAAATTGCCGGTGATCCGATCGATGGGAGCGGTTTTTCGATTGTCCAGCAATTCATCCTCATAAATGAAATGTACATTGTACAGTTCTTCCAGTATGAGCAGTGCATCCTTCAGCAACAGCCCTTCGCTCCGGGCCAATTGCTGATACGATTGGGCCATGAGCACCGGATCGGGTTTTTGAGCAAACAGGATTCCGGGTACAATCCATACCCAGAACCAGATCATTTTTAAGGGCTTCATGACAAAACACACCCTTGTTTTAACCTGAATCGGGGTCCGGTAGCTCAGGACCGGGCCTCGGGTTTACCAAAAACAATGCGGTCTTTCTGATAGTGCACCGGCGCCTGCAATACGCGGGAAAGTGCCTGCAAAATAATGTGCAAACTGGTGTTCTCGATCGATCCCGACAGGGTGCGATCCATCAGGTCGGGTTCCGTCACCACAATGTCCACACCGTAGGTACGTTCCAGACGTTCTACAATGTCAGCAAAGGGGGTGTGATCAAACTGCAATTCGGTCTTCCACCAGGTTAAATAACTGCGAACATTGGTGCGTTGCACCCGCAATTGCTGCGAATCCCTTCGGAACTCGACTTTTTCTCCGGGAAGCAGTTGCAGGCTGATGGAATGATCATCCAGGGTTTGCACTTTCACCCGACCCTCTTCCAGAACCACCCGGGTACCTGCTTCGGAGGTCCACACATCAAATCGGGTACCCAGAACGGTAATGATCCCATCCCGGGTCTGCACCTGAAAGGTTTGATGAAATCCCGCTGGCGAGGCCACCACCTGGAAGTACGCTTCCCCTTCCAGCTGGACCTGCCGGGGGGTATCAGCCGTCCATTGCTTTGGATAGGTTAAGGTTGAACGGGCATTTAGATGAATGATGGTGCCATCGGGCAATTCAATCTGCTTTCGCTCACCAATTTGCGTGGATACGACCGTCCATCGGGACGCTTCCTGCTTCTGAATCAGATAAACGCGAAAGACCGCCAGCGCAATCAGGGCCATCAGAACCGCCACCCCATACAGGGGCCAGGTCCGCGAGTGGCGCCGGGAATAGCGTGACATTTTAGCGGATGGTCGAGGAGTGGTCTTTTCTGCCGGGGAAAAGGTCAGCCGCTGTCGCAATCGTTGCCATTCCTGGTTAACGTCCGGCGTCTCCGAAGACCGGAATTGCCCCATTTGCAGCAATTCCAGCGCCTCCTGATACAATTCGCGATTTACCGGACTGGCATTCAGCCAGGCATTCCAGCGATGCTGGACTTCGGGAGTGGCCCTTCCCATCACCCAATCGAGAAACGATTCATCCGATAAAAGCTGTTCCGGAGTTTTCATTTGCCCGTTCAATGCTCCTCCTTCTTTTCACGTTTTTTCCATTACGTTCTATTCCTTAAGAGACCATTCGTTAAAATTTGTAATCAACATTTTTTTCTGCAGGGAAAATTTCGATGCACAGGAAGGGGCAAAGGGGGCCGATTTCTGGATTGCTATCAAAAGGATCAGAATTCAAAAAAGTGCTCATCATCCCGTCGATTGAGGGCTTTTGCCGAATCGAATTCCGGCTGTTCGGATCGCCTCCGGCAACCACTCGCAAAACAGGCGACTAATATGGTTCATTTCGCCTGGCAACAGGCAAAGCCAGCGGGCCGGTCCACCGATCTATCCCCTATTCAATACCCCGGTGAATTCAACAAGGGACAAACCCAGACTCAGGACATTTCGGGAAAATTGAGGGACATGCATACCCCATGTAAAAGTCGAGTTAAATCCAAATGACGCATCAAGCCGCGAAACAAATTTTCACCCGTACATCATCCAACGGAATTTTCTATTTGCGTTCATTCGTGTTATTCGTAGGCGAATGCCAAATCGGGGCTAAAAATAAACCCGACGCAGCTTTTCCAGAATCAATTTGCGTAACCGTCGGAAGGCCTGCGAAACATAATTACGGGCCACCTGTGGGGAAATATCCATAATGTAGGCAATCTCTGTGTAAGACAGTCCCTGATAGGTGCGCAGGTAGAGGGCCTCACGGAGTTTTTCGGGAATTTTCAGGATACCTTCCCGAATGATGCGGCGCTCCTCGGCCATTTTTTCCTGGTATATCATAAAATCCTCCGGGGAGAACGCACCGGTCGGTCGTTCCAGCTGCGTTAAATCGATGGCGGTATCCTCTGGCGTCTGGCGCTGCAATTTCTTCAACAACATGCGGCGTAAACTGATCATCAAATAGGCCCGAACGGAAAGCACCTCCGCCAGCTGCCCCCGACGCTCCCAGATGTAGGCAAACAAATCCTGAATGGCGTCCCTCACCAATTCCGGTCGTTGACTGAATTTGACGCCATAATCGTACAAAAACGGATAATGGCGTTTAAACAGGCCTTCCAGGGCAGAGGGATCGCCGGATTGCATCCGTTCCCAGAGATGCCGATCGCTGGTGCTACCCGCCCCGGGCCACCCCTTTGTATGTGGGCCCTGTGCCTCCATAACATCTGATGTTAATCAAAAAATCGGAAATAAAAAATAGTCCACTGGAAAATTTTGAATTCTTTCGGCATCCCCATTGCAATCCGTTAAGACCGGTCGCCATTCTCACAACCGGTTGATGCCCGCACATGGCCGATTCCAATCCAGTGCACGCGATGGACTCACCGGGCGAAAGGAAGCCCTTCCCGTATTCCAGAGCGAACAAAAAATTCCCCCTGCTTTTGGTGAAGCAACGCACCCTCTCATCCGCATTCTTTCCCAATTTTATCACATGGGGGATAAATTCCCGAAAATTCGGAACCAACTGAATATCGCCAAGTATGTTTATCTGGACTATTGATACGCTTTTAAACTTGACTTCTTTAGGTTGTACCCATATTATTAAACCATCAAATGAAACGGGCTAAACAAGATGGAACGTGTACCCTTAACGGAACGGGAAAAATTGATTCTAAGTGCCATCGTTCAGTACTTTATTAAGAACGCGGCACCGGTCAGTTCTTCCTACATTGCTCAGAAGGAACATTTGAGCCTGAGCCCAGCGACCATCCGCAATATCATGGCATCGCTGGAGGAGAAAGGGTACATTTCTCAGCCCCATACATCGGCGGGGCGGGTTCCCACCACCATTGGCTACCGGATGTACGTGGATACGTTGATGAAACGTGCCCGTCTCAGTCAGGAAGAGAAAGAAGCCATCCGGAAATCGCTGCGTCAGTCGGCGTTTGAGCTGGAAGAAATCATGCGGGAAGCCACCAATATTCTCGCACAGTTGTCCCGCCAGCTGGGGATTGTGGTATCGCCCAAACTGGAAGAAGGCATTTTTCACCGCATGGAGATCGTTCGCCTGTCCACAGAACGGGTACTGCTGGTACTGAGCATCCAATCCGGCATGGTAAAGACCATCACGCTGGAAATTCCCACCCGCACATCGGCTGAACGGCTGCAATCGGTGGCCCGCATGCTTAACGAACGCCTCTTCGGGATGCGCCTGATCGATATTCGCAAGCGCTTCCACGAGATTATCCGCGACATCCGCAATGAGGAAACGGGCATCTTAAAGCAGCTCAACCAAATTGCTGATCGGCTCTTCGATTTTGAAGAGGACAAGGAAATTTTCTTTAAAGGAACCCACAACATCGTTCAGCAACCCGAATTTTCGGACGTGGAAAAATTTTCCTCGGTCATCGAATTACTGGAAGATCAGGAAGTCATCATTCATCTACTGGATGTGGAAAGCCAGAACACTCCGATCAGCATCAAGATCGGGGAAGAAATCCAGGAAAAACGCATGCAAACCTGCAGCATCATCAGTGCCCGATATCGCATCCACAACATTTCGGGCACGATTGGTATCATTGGTCCCACGCGAATGAACTACAGCAAGCTGGTTTCTCTGGTGGACTTTACCGCACGCACCATTACCGAAACACTGGAAAATGCTTATAATTAAACAGGGGTGAGGAGGGATGCCCATGAGCAAATCGACCGGTACTGTGGTAAACGACGCCAACGCCACCACGGTGAAAGAAGCAACCGCCGCAGCGGAGAAGACCGTTCCCACCGGGACCCAGACAGCCGCGGAAGCGGCCGCGGGAAAAACCAGCCAGCGGAAAAAGCCTCGCAGCAAAACCCAGCAGTTGCAGGAAGAAAATCAGCAGCTTAAAGAGCGGATTCAACAGCTGGAAGACCAGCTGATCCGCCTGACTGCCGATATGCAAAACCTGAAAAAGCGCTATGACCGGGAACTGGAAAATGTGGTCATTTACGGCAATCAGAAGTTTGTGGAAAAGCTTTTGCCGCTGGTAGACGAACTGGAACGCGCCTTACACATGTCCGATCAAAATAAAAATTTTGAAGCCTTCCGCAACGGCATTGAACTCATCTACAAAAAATTCCTGAAAATCCTGGAAGATGAAGGGGTGAAACCGATTAAAGCGGTAGGTCAGAAATTCGATTATAATCTCCACGACGCCATTCTGATGGCCGAGCGTGAGGGTGTGGAATCGGGAACGATTCTGGAAGAAGTTCAAAAAGGATATTTTTACAAGGATCGGGTGTTACGTCACGCGAAGGTGATTGTAGCGAAATAAGAAAGGAATCCAATGGCTGCTCATAAGGACTATTACGAAATACTGGGGGTATCGCGAACGGCAACGGAGGAGGAGATCAAATCGGCCTACCGTAAACTGGCCATGAAATATCACCCCGACCGGAACCAGGGGAATAAAGAGGCCGAGGAGAAATTCAAAGAAATTGCCGAAGCCTACGAAGTCTTAAGCAACCCGGAAAAACGGCGTTTATACGACCAGTACGGACACGAAGGGCTGAAAGGGGCTGCAGGCGGTTTTGATTTTACCGATTTTCATGACCCGTTCAGCATCTTTGAAGAAGTCTTCGGGGATATTTTTGGCACCCGGACACGGTCGCGCCGTGGCGGACGGCGCCAGGAACGCGGACAGGACCTGCAAATTCGCCTGAAACTTACCCTGGAGGAAATCCACACCGGTGCCCGCAAAAAGATCAAGTTAAACAAGCTGGTCCGCTGTGATACCTGTCGGGGAAGCGGGCAGAAAGTGGGTAGCCAGCCGCGGGTGTGTCCCACCTGTAACGGCACCGGGGAAATCCGCCAGGTCACCCAATCCATCTTCGGTCGATTCGTTAACGTGAGTACCTGCCCCCAGTGCCGCGGCGAGGGGCAAATCATCAGCGATCCCTGTCCCACCTGCCGGGGTGAAGGACGGATTCGAGCGGATGAAACCATTGAGATCAACATCCCCCCGGGGGTGAGTACCGGCAACTATTTAACACTTCAGGGGAAGGGACATGTGGGCCCCCGTGGTGGGCCGGCAGGCGACCTGATTGTGGTCATCGAGGAAAAAAGCCATCCGCTGTTTACCCGGCATGGTAACGACGTCATCTACGACCTGTATTTGAGTTTTCCGCAGGCTGCGCTGGGCGCCGATGTGGAAATTCCCACCCTGGAACTGGATGAAGATGGCCAGGACCTGCCGGAAGACAACATCCAGCGCTATCGTCGGGTGAAAATACACGTTCCTCCAGGCACACAACCGGGTAAAGTCTTCCGCATTCGAGGTAAAGGGCTACCCGAATTAAACGGCTATCGTCGGGGAGACCTGCTGGTTCAGGTTAAAATCTGGGTTCCCACCAAACTCAGCCCCCGGGAAAAAGAACTGCTGGAGGAACTCTCCGACCTGGAAAACCTGAAACCCCCGAAAAAAGGCAAAAGCTTTTTTCAGAAATTCAAAGAAGCGTTTAATATTTAGGATTACCACGTAAAGGGTCCCATCCACAAGTAAAAACATACGCGCTCTTTGTCAGGCCATTTTACCCGAACCTGAACATCAATCGGTTAATCCGGACGCGATTCCAATCACTGCAACGGAAAAAATTGCGAGATTGTATTCAGTAAAGTTTTTTCCAGCAGATACACAAAATATTTCTGACCGACTTTAAACCCAGATTATGCAATAGACCACGAATTGCACGAATGAACACAAATAAAAAAATCAAATTCAGTTGATCAGATCTGAATGGAAAATTTATTTTGGGGTATATTCGTGATTTTGAGGATGTGGTTTGTTTCATTCGTGTGATTCGCGGTTTGATGCATTATTTGGGATAATTTTTAATCGGCAATCCGGGATTGACCATGGACTTTACCCCATCCCAGCGGAAAGCCTTGTGGACACTAACCGCGGTTCTGGCACTCATCGTTACCTACCAATGGGTGCAGGTATGGTTATTTCCGCCCCAACCGTACGATTTTTCAGCATTCGACAGGCGCTTCCAGGCGCAATACGACAGCATCCAGCAGGTACTGCAATCCCTTGCGCGGCAATCGACAACACCGACGGCAGAGGGAACACCCGCCACCTCCCATTCCCTGTTGCAACAGCTGGAACGGATCAACATCAACACCGCACCCCCTTCAGAATTGGTACGGCTACCTCGCATTGGGCCTGCCCTTGCCCGGCGCATCGTTGACTATCGCACCGCCCATGGACCTTTTCAGCGCCCCGAAGATATTATGAACGTGCGGGGCATTGGACCGAAAACTTTTCAGTTGATTCGAGACAAAATTCGAGTCAGGTAAACCCTACCATTCCCTGAATCACCAGCAAAACAATTTCAGCTTGCTTTAAAAATTTTCTGCATTATAATTGCTCATAATTTGAAGGGATGTAAAATCAACGAATCCGTAACGGTTTGAGGCATATGAGGAAAGGGATGATCATCGGAATTGCGGGTGCCAGCGGGTCCGGGAAGACCCTGGTGGCCCACACGCTGTACGACAAGCTGGGATCCGACAAAGTGGTGATTATTCAGGAAGATTCCTATTACAAAGATTTGTCGCACCTGCCGTTTGAGGAACGGGTCAAATTTAATTTCGACCATCCCGATGCTTTCGACCACGATCTACTGATCGAACATTTAAAAAAATTGCGGGAAGGCGAAAGCATCGAACATCCGCTATACGACTACACCACCCATAGTCGGCGTAAGGAGACCAAACGGGTGGGACCGCACCAGATCATCATTGTAGAAGGCATTTTGATTCTGGCAGTGCCGGAATTGCGGGAATTGCTGGACATTAAAATTTATATCGACACACCGGCAGACATTTGCTTTATCCGGCGGCTGGAGCGCGACATCAAAGAGCGCGGACGAACGGTGGAAAATGTCATCCGTCAGTACCTGGATACCGTGCGCCCCATGTATCTTCAGTTTGTGGAACCTTCCAAACGATACGCCGACATCATCATTCCCCGGGGAGGGAAAAATATCATCGCCATAGACATTGTCAAATCGCGGATTCAGGACATTCTGGCGGAAATTGGCGAAAATTAAAGAACCGGAATCGGGCATCTGCCAGTGCTTTCGGAGTTTCATCAGGGGACTTAAAACGAAGGGGTTGTTCATGTTACCCATCATTCATCGCAACGTGGGCTGGATTGAAGTGATTTCTGGATGCATGTTCAGCGGGAAAACCGAGGAGCTAATTCGTCGATTGCGGCGAGCCATCATTGCCCGTCAGAAGGTGGCCATCTTTAAGCCCCGGATTGACAATCGCTACAGCGCCGATCATCTGGTATCCCATTCCGATCTGAAGATTCCATCCCGGGTGGTGGAACATCCACGGGAAATTCTGGAACTGGCCCTGGAGAGTCAGGTGGTGGGCATCGACGAGGCCCAGTTTTTCGACGCAGACCTGGTGCCGGTCTGCCAGAAACTGGCGAACATGGGAAAACGGGTGATCGTGGCCGGCCTGGATATGGATTATCGGGGCGAGCCATTCGAACCCATGCCGCAGCTCATGGCCACCGCCGAATATGTGACCAAAACCAGTGCCATTTGTGTGATTTGCGGAAATCCGGCACATTTTACCCAGCGCAAGACCCACGATTCCGAACGGGTCATTGTGGGGGCTGCAGACATTTACGAAGCCCGCTGTCGGAACTGTTTTGAACCGCCACCCAGAGAAGAATCGGACGAATCTTCCTGAAGACCTCTGTTAGTCCACCGGGACGTTACCGTCCCCCGGTAACGTCCCGCGCGCGGTCAACGGGTAACAGGAATTTCCAACCCGGATACCCCAACCCACCGGTGAGGTGAAAATGTAATCGTGAATTTCAAAAAATCGTTGGTTTTATTTACTAATTCCCTTTTATTTTTTACCTTTTATGAATTTGTCGAGATGGACATAACCTTCGGAGGCAATCGATGGATTTTCTCTTGGCACTTCTTCGCGGACTCATTGGACTGGGTTTTATTCTGGGACTGGCATTTGCACTCTCGGAAAACAAACGACGGGTGAGCTGGCGATTGGTGGGTATGGGCATAGCGACCCAGATTGTACTGGCCATTTTCATCCTGAAAGGACATGACATGCAGGCCATTTTCGCCCCACTGGGCTGGCCGAAAGATTTCTTTGCCTGGATCAGCTCCTTTTTTGTCCTGATCTTAAACTTCACCACGGAGGGGGCCAAATTTCTGTTCGGAAGCCTGGCCCTGAGCCCGGGACAGGACGGCAGCCTGGGATCGTTCTTTGCCTTTCAGGTGCTTCCCACCATCATCTTTTTCAGTTCTCTGATGTCCATTCTCTACTACCTGGGCATTATGCAGCGGCTGGTGCAGGGCATGGCCTGGTTAATGGCCCGTTTGCTGGGCACCAGTGGGGCGGAGTCGTTGTCCGTATCGGCAAATATTTTTGTGGGGCAGACGGAAGCTCCCCTGATGATTCGCCCGTACCTGAAGGGCATGACCCATTCGGAGCTGCTGGCCGTCATGACCGGCGGGATGGCCACCATTGCCGGTGGGGTCATGGCCGCCTACATCCAGATGCTGGGCAATTCCTTTGCCGTGGCCCGGGGCATAACCCTGGATGCAGCGCGACTGCAGTTTGCAGAGCATTTACTGGGCGCCAGTGTGATGGCGGCCCCCGCTGCGCTTGTACTGGCCAAAATTCTGATCCCGGAAACTGGTATTCCCGAAACCGCCGGTGACGTTCGCGTGAAAGTGGAAAAAACCGGTCAAAACGTCATCGATGCCGCGGCCCGGGGAGCTGCCGACGGCTTAAAACTGGCCGCAAATGTGGGCGGCATGCTGATCGCCTTCATTGCCCTCATCGCGATGTTAAATTACATCCTGGGATGGGCCGGCGGCCTGGTCGGTGTGGACATTTCCCTGAACAAACTGTTCGGCTGGATCCTGGCCATTCCCGCATGGCTAATCGGGGTCCCTTCCCACGACATCCTGAACTTTGGTTCGCTGCTGGGAACCAAAATCGTGATTAACGAATTTGTGGCCTATTTAAACCTGGCCGATCTCATTAAAAATAATGTGCTGTCGGAAAAAACCATTTTAATGGCTACTTATGCCCTGTGCGGATTTGCCAATTTCAGTTCGATTGCCATTCAAATTGGCGGTATTGGGCCCTTGATTCCCAATCGCATGTCGGAGCTGGCTCAGCTGGGATTGCGCGCCGTCATGGCCGGCACCCTGGCCAATATGATGACGGCCACCATTGCTGGTGTGATTACCTCTTTTTAAAGAAACGTTGGATTCCTTGGAAAATGATAACAAATTGAAGAAACGTACATGAGCAGGATCGTCCGCGGCTTACCTGCACAGCCATTGGGAAAGTCCGGGACGGTCTTCCCGGTTGCGAAAACCATAGGGGATAGCCTATGCGCTTAAAAGAATGGCAGAAACTGGCCCTGATTATTGTGGTCATTTTCATCCTGGTGGCCATCATTGAATACGCGTTCTTCAAAAGCCTGGAGGATACCGCTCCACCCATTTCGCGAGATTCCTTTCTGGAAATTGTACTGGGTGGCGAAATTCCCGAACGCACCATCGAAGATCCCTTTCGCGAAATTCTGGAGGGCAAACCCCATTCCCTTCAGGACATCATTCAGTCCGTTCGCAAAGCCAAACGGGACGAAAAAATCAGGGGCATTATTTTACGGACATTTCCGTTGCTCACCAGCTGGGCAACGGTGGAAGAACTGCGCGATGTGTTGCAGGATTTTCGATCGACGGGGAAACCGGTCTATGCTTATTTCGAAACGGCCAGCAATCTGGATTATTATCTGCTGAGCCTGGCCGACTCCATTTTTGTGGCCCCGGTTGGGGTATTGATCGTGAATGGGCTGACCAGCTCCCCCATCTTTTTAAAGGGACTCCTGAAAAAAATCGGTGTGGAGGCTGATTTCGTCGCTTACGGGAAATACAAGAGCGCCCCGGAAATGTTCACCCGGGATCGGCTCTCGGAGCCGGCACGCGAAGTGACCAATGCCCTGCTGGACGATCATTACCAGCGGTTTCTGGAAACCATTGCCAGGGAACGCCAGATGACACCGGAGCGGCTTCGCCAGCTCATCGATCAGGGCCTGTTCTACCCGCGGCAGGCACAGGAAGTGGGGCTGGTGGATTCCACCCTGTATTACAACGATTTTAAAGAGTTTCTGAAAACGCGCTTTAAAAAGCGCCTGCGCTTCGTCTCCCTGAAACGCTACAAAGCGATCCCGGCATCGAAACTGGGCATTGTGGGCAAGAAAAAACTGGCGGTCATCTTTGGACTGGGCACGATTGTGGTGGGAACCGAAGGTCTTTTCGGGCAAAACGGTTTAATCACTTCGGATGGCATGGCCAACAGCATTCGCAAAGCCGCTGATGACAAATCCATCGCCGCCATTATCCTCCGCATCGATAGTCCCGGTGGTTCTGCTACCGCGGCCGACATCATCTGGCGAGAAGTGATCCGGGCCCGGAAGAAAAAACCGGTGATTGTTTCGGTTGGGGGCCTGGCGGCGTCCGGTGGATACTATATCAGCATGGCCGCGGACACCATCGTGGCTCATCCTTCCAGTCTGGTAGGGAGCATCGGGGTGTTTGCTGGCAAATTCGCACTCCAGGGACTGTATCAAAAGCTGGGCATCCAGAAAGAAGAACTCTTCCGCGGACGCAACGCATCGTTCTTCTCGGAGTACCGGAAATTCACCCCGGAACAGCGGCGATTGCTGCGGGCTTACATCATGGAAGTGTATCGGGATTTTGTGGCCAAGGCCGCTCAGGGGCGAAACAAATCGTTCGAAGAAATCGATCGAGTGGCCCAGGGACGGGTCTGGACGGGACGGCAGGCCCTGGACATCGGTCTGGTGGACATCCTGGGAGATTTTGCCACCGCCGTGGCCGTGGCCAAGCAAATGGCGGGTATCCCTGAGGAAGAAGGAGTCAAGTTAATCTTCTATCCCAAAATAAAAAGTCTCATGGAACGATTATTGGGCAGTTCTCTTCAGGTCTTGCAGGGCATTCCCGGCCATCGGTTGCAATGGCTGCGGGAGCTGGAAGGGCCATACCGCGGGCTCCTTTTCGCCCTGAATTATTTTTCGTCCGGTGAACCGCTTTTGCTGTGCCCAATCATCCCGAACATCCGATAACAACGGTTCATGGACACCGAGTATGAATTTCAAAACAAGAAAGCGAAAGATGTGAAATCCCGGAGTGACCAACTGTTCAAACAAATTTTTCAGCGGTCGCTGATCTTTACCCTGTCGAATGCACTGAGCTTTGCCCGACTCCTGTCGGGAATTTATATCTACTATTTAATCCAGACTCATCAGGTCTTCCTGTCCGTCGTGGTTATCGCACTGGCCATCGTGTCGGACTTTCTGGACGGTTATTTTGCCCGGAAACAACACCAGATCAGCGAACTGGGGAAAATCCTGGATCCGCTGGCCGATAAATTTTGTATCGGGCTGGCATCCATTGCCCTTTATCAGGGGTACGGACTGCCCCTGTGGCTGGTGGTTTTAATCATCGGGCGCGATGTATTTATTCTGATTGGCTCCGTGGTTCTGATGACCCGGTTAAATTATGTGGTCGCATCGGCATGGCCGGGGAAGATAGCGGTAACCATCATCTCGGCACTCCTGCTCAGCCATCTGTTTCAGATTCGCGTTCTGCAGGTTCCGCTTCAGGCACTGACGTTATTATTTCTCCTGTTTTCTGCCGGATATTATGCCATTAAATTTTACCACTTACTGAAACGAAAAGAAAAGGTGAATGTGACCAATGACAGCTCATAAAATGCGCATTGACCAGCAGTTACAGGACAGCCTGGCCTACATCCGCCGCTTTACCCAAATTCAGCCGCGGATTGGATTAATTCTGGGATCGGGACTGGGCGATTTTGCTGACACACTGGAAAATGCGGATAAAATTGCCACGTCGGAAATCCCCCACTATCCCCCCTCAACCGTGGAAGGTCACAAGGGGTACCTGGTATTTGGTACGGTGCGAGGTATACCGGTCGTTGCCGTTCAGGGACGCACCCATTTTTACGAGGGGCACCGCATTGATCAGGTGGCTTACGTGGTTCGTATCATGGATTTGATGGGGGTAAAGAAACTGATCGTAACCAATGCGGCTGGTGGGGTAAATCCTTATTTCCAGCCCGGTGATTTGATGATCATCGTCGATCACATCAACTTTTTGTTTCGAAATCCCCTGCGGGGCCCGGTTGTCCCACCCGAACCGCGTTTCCCGGACATGTATGCCAACTACCATCCCCCATACATCGAATTGCTGGAATCCATTGGCCTGGAACTGGGTATTCCACTGAAAAAGGGGGTACTTTTTGTATCAACCGGGCCATCATATGAGACAGCAGCCGAAGTCCGCATGGTCAGGCGACTGGGGGGCGATGCCGTGAGCATGTCCACCGTGCCCGAAGTGCTGGTCGCTCGTGCCAGAGGAATGAAAGTGGCCGGCATCTCCTGCATCACCAACCTGGCAACCGGCATCAGTGCCACTCCACTTTCCCACGACGAAGTGACTCAGATTGCCAATCGGGTGAAAAACACGTTCCAAAAACTGGTGCGCGAACTCATCCTGCGCATGGACAAAACTGACTAAACCGGGATTATTCATTAGAACACCGATTTCCCCTCAAGAAATCCATTTTTGCCACCAAAAAATTGGGCAAATTGGCCCAGCCCACATTTTATACCCGCCTTTCTGCGTATACTTCGGGAACGGATCGATCTCTGATAAAGATTATTACGATGCTTGTATGACTCCATTGCAAAATGCGGTCATACAAACCGTTTGCTAATACTTGTTCAACCCGTGATACCTGGAGAGCTACCGTCGGGATTTTCAGAAACCGGGTGTTTAAAAATCGTACAATAATCTCTTAATGATGCAAAAATTGCATATTCGGGTGAAAGGGGAAGAAACAAACAAAATTTCTATAATTTATGAATAACCAATGACTTACACAATATTGCGCTGTGTTTTTCCGGGTAAAATATCTTTTTGGCACTTTATTTGTAAATAAAATTATAGCGAATGAAAAAAAGGAGCGTTATATGTTTCGGGTAACGGAAAATTGGATTCGGATTCTGGAATTCCGTGATCGCAAGGCCAAAGAACTCAAGCGCCCCATCTCGTTTTCAGAAGCTGTGGCGCTCTGGATGAGCGAGAGCATGACCATTTCATCCCGTCGTCGAAAACGTAACACCCAGAACGTCTGGGTCAATGAATATTCCATTTACCAATAATCAGGGGGATTTCATGAAGTCGTTTAGCAGTCACCACAGTTTCTATGAATCGCAACTGGAAGCCATTCATAGATTTTATCAGCATCTGTTGAAGCAGGGTGAAACGGAAATCACGCTGAAAGAAGCCATCATCGCCTGGTTCACCAGCGGTCACGCGGAACGCTTCCGTAAAGAATATATGAAGAAGCAAAACGCTCTGGTTCATTCGTAATCATTGTCCCCAGATCTGTACCACCAGACGACGATGACGGGGACGATTGTCAAAATCGATAAAAATAATTTGCTGCCAGGTTCCCAGGGTTAACTTTCCCCCCACAAATGGTACCATCAAATCCGGTTGAATCAATGCGGCCCGCAAGTGGGCGTATCCGTTACCATCGTGCCAGGTATCGTCGTGATGGTAGCGTCGGCCTGAGGGGATAATTTCCTCCAGAAATTCTGGCAAATCCCTTAACAATCCCGGTTCATACTCAATGGTGGTTAACCCGCCGGTCGATCCGGGTACAAAAATCAATACATGGCCTTCCTTTAATCCACTTTCTGCCACCAACCGCTGTACATCCGGTGTAATGTCCACAATATGCGTGTGTCCCTGTGTCGATAATTCGATCGTGTGTGTCGAAATTTTCGTCATTTTGTCCGTTCCAACACCTTTTTTAAATCCACTTTACTGCTGGTGGGGACGTCCTGACATTCAAATGTGTAGCCTTTTTCCATCAACTGACGAAAAATGCGGACTTCTTCGGTGCTGAGAAACAGGTAATTTAAATATTGCTTGCGTCCCTCTCGGAAATGCATTCCACCCACGTTCACTGTCTTCAGTGGCAATCCCAGCGCATCCATTTGCAGAATCTGGCGAGGGGAACTGACCAGTACCATTCGTACGCCAGGGGCGTTCAGGTGCTCCTGAATGTAGGCCACCCCCTGTGGAATGGTCAGTACCCGCGCCTCCACATTCGGAGGAACGGCCATGATCAACAAATTGCGTTCCCATTCGTTGGCGGCAATCTCATCGTCCACCACCGCATACTCCTGAATGGGATAGTAACTGCCCCATCCCACAATCACCTGCCCGTGCACCAAACGATCATCAATCCTTAATATAATGGAGGGGTTGGGCACCGGTCATCTCCTTTAATTTTTCAATGGAATGGGAATTGAAATAATCCAGAATGTCCTGAAAATTCCGATAGGGCAAAAATGGATGGCCAATTTGCCGGAGATATTCGGCCAGCTGGTCCTTTGCGAAACTTATGTGAGTTGCGGTTGCCGGACACCGGTCCGTATTTCCATCCCCGATATATACGGTCAGGAACCCTTCGTTGCGGGCGCGGGTAATCCAGTAGGTCTTACAATGGTTACACTGATTTCGAATTCGGGGTGTCCGCGCAGGCACAATTTTCCAGCGATCGTTGACCACCTTCACAGAATTGGAATGAAACGGCACTTCTTCCAGCCCGTTTCTGCGCAAAATGGCCCGAATGAAATAGTCCACTCCCCCACTGAGAATCTGAAGCGCCATGTTATTTTGCCGGCAATATTGAACGAATCGGGGAAACTGGGGATCGATCGGCAGATGTTGAATCGTCTGGATTGCGGTTTCCAGGCTTACCCGGAGCAAATCAAATTCCATCTGCAATGCACGTTTTTCTTCCAGAACACCTGCGGTCACCTGATCCTCAATTTCCCGCCAGTGTGGTGGAGCGAACGTATCCAGCAGGTAATCCAGGGTATCCTGGTGCGTGATGGTTCCATCAAAATCCACAAACACGTAAATGGGCATATCGTTCAACTTCACAGATCACTCATCCTTAATAAAGGTGGAGACCTCCGGGATGCACATCCGCTTGATGTTTCCCCCGGGTTTTCCCCATTCCGGAAATTTTCGGAACAGGATTATTTTCCTTTAAATTGGGGCTTGCGTTTTTCCAGAAACGCGGCTGTTCCCTCTTTCATATCCTCTGTGGCGCAAATATTGCCAAACATTTCCGCTTCCAGGTTCAAGGCCATGTCCAGATTCAAATTCAGTCCCTGATCCACCACATCCAGAATGTAGTTGACCGCTATGGGAGCTTTTTCGGTCAGCGTTTTGGCCAGTTCCCGGGCACGATCCATCAATTTTTCTGGCTCTACAACCTCGTTTACCAATCCAATTTCCAGTGCTTTCCGGGCATCAATCATTTCTCCGGTCAACAGCAAATACATGGCCTGCGTTCGGCCAATCAACCGGGGAAGCCGCTGGGTGCCGCCGTAACCGGGAATCAATCCCAGATTAATCTCGGGTTGCCCAAACTTTGCCTTGCTGGATGCAATCCGTAAGTGACAGGCCATGGCCAGTTCACAGCCGCCTCCCAGTGCATATCCATTGATGGCGGCAATGACCGGCAGGCGCATCTTTTCGATAAACCGAAACACCTTTTGTCCGCGCATGGCAAAAATCTTTCCCGAAATCTCGTCGTGTTTGGCGATTTCGGCAATATCGGCACCGGCCACAAAGGCCTTTTCCCCACTCCCGGTGATGATCACGGCCCGCATGGCCTCATCCTTCTGCAATTCCTTCATCACCTGGTACAACTCGGTAACTGTGGCCGCATTCAGCGCATTTAACTTTTCCGGCCGATTAATGGTTACCACTGCGTAATGTTCACTTTTTTCCACCAATAAATTTTTCGTTTCCATGAGACCGCCTCCTCATTTATTTCTTAAGCGCGTTACACGATTTCCAGATAACTCTGCGCTCCCAGAATGAATCGATGGTTCCGGGGTTTCCCCTGAGCTTTGAGGATCTCCACCTCACTGCCCAGAATACTGCTCTCGATGCGGATGCCCACATCAATAATCCGGCAATGATCCATGATGATGCTAAATTCCACTTCGCTGTTTTTGATTTCGCAATCATGGTAAATGGAAGTAAACGGACCGATGTAGCTATCTTCAATCAGGGTATTTTCGCCAATGATGACCGGTCCGCGAATGTGGCTATTAACGATGCGTGCACCCTTCTGCAAAATCACCTTACCCGCCAGGTAGGATTTTGCATCCACCTCGCCTTCGTTGTATTCGGTAAGATTCTCCAGAACCAGACGATTGGCCTCCAGCAAATCATTTGGCTTTCCAGTATCCTTCCACCATCCGGTAATTTCCGAATAGGTAATCTTGTAACCCTTATCCAGCAGGTACTGATGGGCATCGGAGATTTCCAGCTCTCCGCGCGCACTGGGCTGAATGTTATTGACCGCCTCGAAGATGGTGGCATCATAAATGTAAATGCCAGCCACGGCAAACTGGCTTTTGGGATGGCGGGGCTTCTCCTCAATGCGCACAATGCGATTGCCTTTAAGTTCGGGCACACCAAAGCGGGAGGGATCTTTGACTTTTGCCAGGGTGAGGTGACAGTTACAGCCGTCCGATTGAAATCGTTCAATGAACCGCTTCACCCCACCCACCACCATGTTATCCCCCAGGTAAAAAATGAACGGCTCATCCTGAATGAAATCCTGAGCAATCTTCACCACGTGGGCCAGTCCCAGCGGTGCCTCCTGAGGAATGTAGGTGATGCGGACACCCCACTTTTCGCCATTACCAATGGCCCGGGGAACGGCATCGCTATCCGCATTGTACACAATCCCGATCTCCCTTATTCCCGCTTCCACCACCGCCTCGATGGCATAATGCAGGATGGGTTTGTTGGCAATCGGGATCAAGTGTTTGTTTTGTGTGTGGGTAATGGGACGCAATCGGGTACCTTTGCCACCACTGGTAATCAGCGCTTTCATATCCGATTCACCTTTCATTTTAATTGTACTTTAAACTCATCGGGCAAAAGATTGGGTTCCTTTGCTCCCGGTTCCCCGCATCCATTCATCAATGGCCTGATTGGCCAGTTGATCGGCACGTTTATTCCTGGCGCGGGGAATATGCCTGATGTTCCAGAAAGGAATCCGGGTCAGCAGCTCCTGAACTTTTTGCAGCTGCGCTTTCAGGGCTGCATTTCGGGTTCGATACTCACCGCGGATTTGTTTGACAATCAGTTCGCTATCCAGGGCAATTTCCAGCTTATGGGGATGGAATAACAACACGCGCTCCAGCCCCAGCTGCAGGGCCTGGTATTCTGCCTGATTATTGGTGGCCTCTCCCAGAAAGCAGGAAACCTCGTCGATGGTTCGCCCCTTTTCATCCTGAATCACAATGCCTGCACCTGCTGGACCGGGATTACCTCTGGCGGCTCCATCCGTAAACAATCGCACCAATCGGTTGCCCGTGGCCGCTTCATCGGAATGAGAGGGTTCCTCTGCTCCTTCTTCCGGAGGGATCCCGAGCAACGTTTGAACTTCTTCCGGCGACCATTGCGGATAGCGTTTAAAAAACTGGTGCTCTTTCAGGAATTGCCAGATGGTCCTGGCCAGCGTCAACCGTTTCGTCATCCGTCATTCGCATTTCATTTTTGCCAATATAGATAAAATCGACACCACTTGCAACCGTCTTCACACCTTTCGATAGCCAGGGGGCGGATGGGGAATTTTACTTTTCTCTTGACAAAGGGAAAATAAAAATTAAATTATTAGCACTCGAACTCAAAAAGTGCTAAATTTTCGCATTAAATTTATCAAAAATAAACAATTAAAAAGGAGGGGGACATGAAACTGAAACCATTGGCGGATCGCGTGGTCGTGAAGCCTCTGGAAGAAGAGGAAAAAACTCCGGGAGGTATCATTTTACCGGACACGGCGAAAGAAAAATCTCAGCGAGGTCAGGTAATGGCCGTTGGACCGGGTCGTCTGGATGAGCGAGGCGAACGGGTACCGCTGGAGGTGAAGGTGGACGATGTGGTCCTCTACGGAAAATACGCGGGTACGGAGATTAAAATTGATGGTCAGGAGTACCTGATTTTAAGGGAAAGCGATATTCTGGCTGTGATTGAAAAATAAAACAACGGAGGAAGTACCATGGCTAAAATGATTGAATACAGCGCTGATGCCCGTGCCAAACTGAAGAAAGGCGTGGATCAGTTAGCTGAAGCGGTAAAAGTTACCCTGGGTCCAAAGGGCCGCAACGTGGTGATTGAAAAGAAATTTGGTGCCCCCACGGTGACCAAAGACGGCGTCACGGTGGCCAAGGAGATCGAACTGGAAGATCCCATGGAAAACATGGGGGCCCAGATGGTGAAAGAAGTGGCCTCCAAAACCAGCGATGATGCCGGGGACGGAACCACCACGGCAACGGTGCTGGCACAGGCCATTTTCAACGAAGGCTTAAAGAACGTGACCGCGGGTGCCAATGCCACCGAAATTAAGCGCGGCATTGAGCAGGCGGTAAAGGTCGTGGTGGAAGAACTGAAAAAATTAAGCCGCCCCATTGAGAACAAGACCGAAATCGCTCAGGTGGGCGCCATTTCCGCCAACAACGATCTGGAAATCGGCAACCTGATTTCCGACGCCATGGAGAAGGTCGGCAAGGATGGCGTGATCACCGTGGAAGAAGCCAAGGCCACGGATACCACCCTGGAAGTGGTGGAGGGAATGCAGTTCGATCGCGGTTACATTTCTCCCTACTTTGTAACCGATCCGGAAAACATGGAAGCGGTGCTGGAAGACGCACTCATCTTGATCCACGACAAAAAGATTTCTTCCATGAAAGACCTATTGCCCATCCTGGAAAAAGTGGCTCAAACGGGGAAGGGATTGTTGATCATTGCAGAAGATGTGGAAGGTGAAGCACTGGCCACGCTGGTGGTAAACAAACTGCGGGGCACCCTGAAGGTCGTGGCGGTGAAGGCGCCTGGTTTTGGTGATCGGCGCAAGGCCATGCTGGAGGATATCGCCATTTTAACCGGTGGTCGGGTCATTAGCGAAGAAGCCGGCTTCAAGCTGGAAAATGCGGTGCTGAGCGATCTGGGAACGGCGAAACGTGTGGTCGTGGACAAGGACAATACGACTATCGTTGAAGGGGGTGGCAAGACGGAGGACATCCAGGCCCGAATTGCTCAGATCAAGAAACAGATTGAAACCACCACCTCCGATTACGATCGGGAAAAATTGCAGGAACGACTGGCCAAATTGGCGGGTGGTGTGGCCGTGTTGAAGATTGGTGCCGCCACAGAAGTGGAAATGAAGGAAAAGAAAGCCCGGGTCGAAGACGCACTGCATGCGACTCGCGCTGCGGTTGAGGAGGGCATTGTACCGGGTGGTGGCGTGGCCTATCTGCGCGCGCTGCCGGCACTGGACAAGCTGAACCTGGACGGTGATCGACAGATTGGAGTTAACATTGTGCGTCGAGCACTGGAAGAACCCATCCGCCAGATCGTGAACAATGCGGGTCTGGAAGGCTCGGTGATTGTCCAGAAGGTGAAGGATGGCAAGACCAATTTCGGATTTAATGCAGCCACCGAACAGTTTGAAGACGACATGATCAAAGCCGGTATCATCGACCCGACCAAGGTCGTGCGAACGGCCATTGAAAATGCCGCTTCCGTGGCCGGCCTGTTGCTGATGACCGAAGCGGTGGTGGCCGAAATTCCGGAAAAAGAAGAACAGTCGTCCGGAATGCCTCCGGGTGGCGGCATGTATTAATCGACCATCCCTCTTGCAACTACAAAAAGGCTCCCCAATGGGAGCCTTTTTCTTTTACCCTTCATAGTCCTCAAAACTAAGACCCATTTTTTAACTGCCAATCAAGTAAATTAAACCCAAATAATCCCGAATAAAGCGTTAAACCACGAATCACGCGAATGAAGCCAAAAAATATCTGCAAAATCGCGAAAAAACTCTGGAACACATTTTCATCCAGACACAATCCAATGTATTTTATCGGTTTTATTCGTCTTAATTCGTGTAATTCGTAGGCTATTGCTTAATCTGGGTTAATTTTGTTTGTGTTAATTCGTGAAATTCGTGGTCTAATGCATCATCCGGGTTAAACACGTGTTCCCCGATCCGATTCCTTTCTTGCAACCCAAGAAACCTGCGGACAACTTTCGCAATTTTTGAGATTTCGATTCAATAAAAACAATGATTTACAAAAAATAACTGTCAAAGTCTGGCAGGTAAATTGTTCCGGAAAAGGACGCCCACATGCAGCTCAATCCAGCCCAGCGGTTAATCCTGATGAAGGGAAGCTTACCCAAATGTCTTCCAGAAAATTACACAAACACCCTTTCCATCACTTCCCGATAGTCTTCGACCTGGAGGATGGTCACCCCCTCCTGAATTTCCTGAGGAAGGTCATCCACTTCCTTCTTGTTCTCCCGGGGCACGATAACGGTTGGAATACCATTTCGCTGTGCTGCCAGTAATTTTTCGTTCAGTCCACCCACGGCCAGAATTTTTCCCCGCAGGGTGATCTCTCCGGTTAACGCGATCGCGTTCCGCACCGGCCGTTCCAGAAAAGCCGACAGCACTGCCGTGGCAATGGTGATGCCCGCCGAAGGCCCATCTTTGGGAATAGCCCCTTCCGGTACGTGAATGTGAATATCGTTTTTCTCGAATTTTTCCCGGGGAATTCCCTGTTCGGTGGCAATGGAACGGATGTAACTCACCGCCGTCTGGGCCGATTCTCGCATGACCTCCCCCAGCTTGCCGGTGAGAATCAACTGGCCTTTTCCTGGGAAAATGGTGACCTCGATCCGCAGCACATCGCCACCGTATTCCGTCCAGGCCAATCCTGTTGCCACACCCACCTCGTCCTTCAGAGAAAAATGGCGATTCAGATAAGTGGGTTTGCCCAGAAATGATTCCAGATTGGCTTCGGTGACCACAATCTGTTTCAAGTCCGGATGTTCGGCCAACTTGCGTACGCTTTTCCGGCACAGGGTGGCAATCTGACGCTCCAGGTTCCGCACCCCGGCTTCCCGGGTATATTCCCGGATCATCCGCAGAATGGCTTCCCGGGTAATCTGTAATTCGTGCTTCTTCAACCCGGCTTCCTTTAACTGTCGGGGAATCAGGTGGCGCCGGGCAATTTCCACCTTTTCGTGCTCCAGATAGCCCGGCAATTCAATGATTTCCATGCGATCCTGCAACGGACGTGGGATGTTGGCCTGAACATTTGCCGTGGTGATAAAAAAGACTTCGGAGAGATCGTAATCCACATCCAGATAATGATCGTTGAACGCCTTGTTCTGTTCGGGATCCAGCACTTCCAGCAGCGCCGCCGATGGATCGCCACGAAAATCCATACTCATCTTGTCCACCTCATCCAGTAAAAACACTGGGTTCACCGTGCCGGCACGTTTCATGTTCTGAATAATTTTTCCAGGCATGGAACCGATGTAGGTTCGCCTGTGACCACGAATTTCCGCCTCATCGCGCACCCCACCCAGCGAGACGCGCACAAATTTTCGTCCCAGAGCCCGGGCAACCGATTTTCCCAGAGAAGTCTTCCCCACACCCGGTGGGCCCACCAGGCATAAAATCGGCCCTTTTATCTTTTTTACCCGCTGCAACACCGCCAGATGCTCCACAATCCGTTCCTTGGGCTTCTCCAATCCGTAATGGTCTTCATCCAGAATCTTTTTGGCTTTTAAAATATCGGTTTCATCCCGGGTGCGTTTGCTCCAGGGCACCTGTACCATCCAGTCCAGATAATTCCGGATGACGGTATATTCCGGAGAAAAGGGTGGGATTTTCCGCAACTTGTCCAGTTCCTCGAACGCTTTTTCCTGCGCCTGCCGGGGCATCTTCGCCTTTCGAATCAACTTCTCCAGCTTTTTAATTTCCGGAGACTCCTCTTCTTCTTCTCCCAGCTCCTGGTTGATGATGCGCAGTTTTTCCTGCAGGTAATAGTCCCGCTGGTTTTTCAACAAATTCTCCTGCACCTGCTGATCGATTTCCGCCCGGATGCGTTCGTAACTGATCAGGCGCTGAAGCAACGAAATCAACAACCGCAGGCGTTTGCTGACGTCAATCTCTTTAAGAATTTTCTGCTTTTCGGCGATGTCCGTTTGCAGGTGCAGCGCCACAAAATCGATCATACGGTAGGGATCCCCCTGTTGCCGCAAATGCTCGGCGATTTCCGACGGTAGATCCGGCACCAACTTCACGTATTCGTCAAAGTAATAAAACAGCTGCTTGAGTTTATCCCGTGCTGCCGCGGGAAAATCTTCCTCTTCATCGTACACTTCGATGTCTGCCAGAAAAAAATAGGGATGCCGGCGAAAGCGTCGGATGCGGGCGCGGATAATGCCTTCCACCACCACTTTCATCAATCCATCCGGCAAATCCAGAACCTGAAGCACCTTTCCCACGGTTCCGATGCGATAAATATCGGACGCTTTGATCTCCTCCTTGTCGGCATTCTTCTGGCTGGAAAGCAAGATCAGATTGTCGTATTCGTAGGCTGCGCTGAGGGCATTCAGGGACTTGTCCCGACCAATCAGCAAGGGAACGACGGAGTAAGGGAAAATCACCTGATCGCGCACGGGGATCACCGGCAGCGTCTCTGGAATGTCCAGAACTTCATCCCCTTTTAAAATGCGTTGATATTTCATCGTATTATCTCTTTTCTGCTTTTAATACATCTTGATTGTATTTTCAGTCACCCAGTGACATGAATAAAAATAAATCCTTAAAAAACACACATGAATATGCGAAAATTACCCATTACCGGATTAAACCCTTTTCCTGGATCCCGCCAATGCGAACAAAACCCAATCCTGTTTTACAGATGCAACCCATTTTTTCTAAAATAAAACAATTTTACCCATCTTTTTTGATTGAATTTGTGACCATTCGCCTTTCAGGGTGTCAGTAGAGATGGAAAATTCCAGGAAGCCTGTTACGAGCGAGAAAACGGGGAAATCATTTGCCTTCCCATTCAACCCCAATCCAATGAAAGGTGAAATCCGATAAAAGTGCAGAATCCGGGAATTTAAACAGCCACGCATCGAACACCTTGAGGTTATCGGAGCAGTCAATGCGGAATGGTGATCTATCCGTTCAATCCTACCGCCATTCCAGTGTACACGTCATATGCCGGGGAAAGGCAATCACACCCTCATCCTCGATCTAAGCGGACTGGCGGGAATCGTCCATTTTTAACACAGGATCCGCTTTACCCAGAATAACGTCTTCGGTAATCAGGCATTCCCGAACATTCTTCAGGGAAGGCACCTTGTACATCACATCCATCATCACGCTTTCCAGAATGCTTCGCAAACCACGGGCGCCTGTCTTGCGTTTCTGAGCCAGTTTTACAATTTCCTGCAAGGCCTTCTCGGTAAACTTCAGCTCTATCCCTTCCAGCTCGAACAACTTTTTGTATTGCTTGATCAGGGAATTCTTTGGTTCCACCAGAATGGAAAGCAATTCCGAATCGCTCAATTCGCGCAGCCCCACAATCACTGGTAATCGTCCCACCAGCTCGGGAATCAACCCGTATTCGATCAGATCTTCGGGTTCCACATAATCAAAAATTCGGCTGCTTTTGAACAGATTGCGATCCTGCAATTCAGCATGGAATCCCATGGTTTTTTTACCAATGCGGCGACTGATGATTTCGGCCAGCCCATCGAAAGCTCCCCCGCAGATAAACAGAATGTTCCGGGTGTTGATGTGCACCATGGGAGCTTCGGGATGTTTCCGTCCCCCCTTAGGTGGAATGGCCGAAACGGTGCCTTCCAGGATTTTCAACAGCGCCTGCTGGACGCCCTCGCCGGACACGTCGCGGGTAATGGATGGACTACCGGCCTTTCGGGCAATCTTGTCGATCTCATCGATGTACACGATGCCCCGTTCGGTCGCCTCGATCTCAAAATTGGCGGCATGGTACAATCGCACCAGGATATTCTCCACATCTTCTCCCACATACCCGGCTTCGGTAAGGGTGGTGGCATCGGAAATGGAGAAGGGGACGTGCAACAGGCGAGCCAGCGTCTGGGCCAGCAGGGTTTTTCCCACACCCGTGGGGCCAATCAACAAAATATTGCTCTTTTCAATTTCCACATCATCATCAAACTCCCCAAACGTGATCCGCTTGTAGTGATTGTACACCGCCACCGATAGCGCAATTTTGGCCTTTTCCTGGCCAATCACGTACTGATCCAGAAACTCTTTGATTTCTTTTGGCTTGGGGAGTTTAAAATCACCGGTTTGCAATTGCTGATAGCGCGAGCTCTTCAAAATTTCCGAGGCGCTGCGTACGCATTCATCGCATATGCTGGCGGACATCCCGGTAATCAATTGCTCCACCTGATGGGCCCGGCGGCCACAAAAGGAACACTGAATCTCATGATTAAACTTCTTCTTATTGGTCATATAGGCTCACTCTGATTATTTTTCATTTTCCCGGCGACTTAATATTTTATCGATCAGCCCGTACTCCTTGGCCTCTGTGGCGCTCATGAAGAAATTTCGGTCGGTGTCCTGCTCAATCTTTTCGATGGGTTGACCGGTACGTTCCGCCAGAATGCGATTCAACCGCTCCCGAATCTTTAAAATCTCACGGGCATGAATATCTATATCGGTCGCCTGACCTTCCACACCACCCAGCGGTTGATGAATCATGATCCGCGAATTGGGCAATGCGAAGCGTTTGCCTTTGGCACCACCCGCCAGCAAAATGGCCCCCATGCTGGCCGCCTGCCCAATGCAGTAGGTAACCACATCGGGTTTAATATACTGCATCGTATCGTAAATCGCCAGACCGGCGGTGACAATTCCACCCGGACTGTTAATATACAGGTGAATGTCTTTTTCCGGATTTTCCGCTTCCAGAAACAACAATTGGGCGACAATCAGGCTGGCGATATTATCGTCAATGGGTGTTCCCAGAAAAATAATGCGCTCTTTTAACAACCGGGAGTAAATGTCGTACGCACGTTCACCCCGTCCGGTTTGCTCAATAACAATTGGCACTAACGCCATAAACGTGATCCCTCCTTTTGCTCAATTTGGCTATGTTTCTGAATCGTCTTTCCCTTTGTTCTGATTCTTTCCTTTACGGGATTTGGTTCCGCTCTTTTTGGATTTTTTCTTTTCTGGTTCAGCCGAAACCGATGCGTACTCCTCCTTTATCCATTTGGGCTTCACTTCAATAATCTCGGCGTGTTGCTCCAGCAATCGGATCACCTTTTCGTCCAACAAATCATGAGCCAGCTGCCATCGGTATGCGTCGATTTGCCGCAGTTGCTCACGCTGATCTTCTGGAATTTCCAACTTGTCAATGGCCTCATCGATCTCTTCCTCGGATACGGACAGGTTCTCGATTTCGATGATCTTATTCTTAATGATGATCCAGCGAACCCTTTGAATTGCCTCAGGCCGATACGCTTCACGAATCGCTGCCTCATCAATTGGCTGATCATCAGACTGCCGTTTCAGGTCGTCAATAATATGATCCAGATAATGTTCGACCATACCTTCTGGAACTTCAAATGGATTTTCTTTCAATACTTCAAGGATCAATCGATCAATAAACTCCCGACGGCTCCGCTCTTCCAATTCCCGCTGCAAGTTTTTGCGAATGGCCACCTTTAAATCTTCCAGCGTGTCAATGTTTTCTTCGTTTAGCTCTTTTACAAGATCATCATTCAATTCCGGATATTCCTTTTCCTGAATCGCCTTCACGGTAATTTCATAGGACTCCACCCGCGGCGCCTGATCCTCTGCTCCTTCCGGTGGCTGAACGGTTCGCCGCACCACCACTTTCTGATCGACCTTCACACCAATCAACTGCTTCTCCAGTTCGGGATCAAAATCGCCGGAGCCAATTCTCACGGTCACATTTTCATACTTTCGCCCCACAATGGGCACATCCCCTTCGCCCAGCTGCTGAATGTCGAAGGTAATCCAATGGCCTTCTTTACTTTCATCCACATCCCTGGCTATGGCAAAATGCTCCTGCAAATCCTCCAATACCTTCTGTACCATGGCCTCGGTGACAATCACCATATCTTTTTCGACCTTTAATCCCTTGTACTTTTTCAGCTCAATCTCCGGCTCAACCTCTACTTCCACCTGAATCTCCATGCCTTTCTGGACATCCTCGAATTGAATATCGGTCACTTTCCCCTGGGAAATGGGATTGAGCTTACTCTCGTCCAGTACCCGGCCATAAAATCGGGAAATGGCCTCCTCAATCACGTCCAGTTTAATGGACTCTTCATACCGTTTGCGAATGATCCCCACAGGTGCCTTGCCGCGACGAAATCCAGGTACCTGGACTTCTTTCTGATACTTGCGAACCACCTGGGTTTCAATCTGGCCAACTTCTTCCGGCTCCAGCGTGATCTTGATTCTCCGTTTGCTGGGACTGACTTCTTCGATATTAAACTGCATAGATCAACCTTATTTTATTTTCTTTCATTGAATTAAAGCCTACAAATATAATACCTACCCCTACTTTTTGCAACACGGTTAGAAAGTCGCATCTGGCACCTTCCTGCTCCAGGGCAAAAAACACGCTTTCACCATCTCTGGAATCCTGGCCCCCGGATGGTTCGGCGATTCCCTTGCTCACTTTTTATTCCGTGTGTTCGGGGAACCTGCAAAAACACCGCCGCGATTTTTCCAACAGGCAAACCGCCATTCTTGCTTCTCTGTTTTAAGCCTTTTTATCCCAAATGGACTGCTGTTCAGCGGACGTCAGGTGCCATTATTTCTGGCTCCAGGCAGGTAACCCCGATATTGATCCCATTTTTCTTTTTCAAAATTTTACACAAAAAATTTCCGAAAACCAACTGTTTTCTCCTGGTGTTTACATTTTCCGGCACCGCCGATCAGGAACGCCCCCTGGCCTGCCCGAAACCGGCCGCGAAGGTTCCCCATTCCCCTCAAATCCACCTAAAACAGCGCACCCGTCCTGCAGGGACGGGCGATTATCGACACCGTGCGATCCGGGCGAATCGATTTTCGAGCAACTGGCATGCGTCATCCGGGAACCATCACTCCCCTTTTCCATTGGAACCGTTCTGAGGCAATGTGGAGATCAGCGGATCGGGTGTTTCCGGTGGCTGAGAATCCGATGGCGTCGCTGTCCGATCCACCCACTCATTTGCCCCATCCATTTTAAAATCCCGAATGCGATTGCGCAATTTTTCGGTTAACTGCTTCAGGTGATCGGCAATTTGGACGATCTGGGAAATGCTATTGGCCGACTCCGAAGAAACGGCGGCGATGGTTTCGATGCCGCGGGAAATCTGCTCGCTGGCCGTGGTCTGCTCCCGATTGGCGGCGGCAATGTGCTGAATCATGTTCACCACTTCCTGGGCACTGTTTACGATTTTCTCCAGCGCCTGCCCCGCCTGATCGGCATATTGAATGCCCTCATCCACCACTTTGTTGCCCTTCTGCATGGCCTTTACCGCAGCATCGGTTTCCGATTGAATGGCCTCGATCATGGTGGCAATCTGTCGGGTGGCCTGTGTGGTGCGCTCCGCCAGCTTGCGCACCTCATCGGCAACCACGGCAAACCCTTTGCCCTGCTCACCGGCGCGCGCCGCCTCGATGGCAGCATTCAGGGCCAGCAGATTGGTCTGCTCGGCAATATCGTTAATCACCGAAACAATCTCCCCAATCTTGGTACTGGATTGTCCCAGCTGTTCCACCGTTTGTGCCGACTGCCGCACCACATCCGCAATTTCCCGGATTTTCTCCACCGTTTGATCCACCACCTTGCGACCTTCCTGCGCCACCTGACCGTTTTCTCCCGCCAGCTTTGCCGTTTGATTGGCATTGCGGGAATTTTCCAGGATGGTCTGAGCCATCTCTTCCACCGCGGCCGAGACTTCTCCCGCCTGGGAAGCCTGCTCGCTGGCTCCAACCGCCAGCCGCTCCGTGGACATGCGAATGTTTTCCGAAACCTGCAACGTGGCCATGACCATCTCGTTCAATTCCAGGATGATGGTGCGGAAAATCTGCACCACGCGATTAAATCCCTCAAACAGGCGGGCAATTTCATCGCGACCATTGGCTTTCAACTGTACCGTCAAGTCGCCGCGGGCAAATCGATCCATGGCATCCAGCAAGGTAGCGAAACTTTCGTTCAAATAGGCCTTTTCTTCCTCTGCGCGCTTCACCGCTTTTTCCACTTCTTTTTCCACGGATTCTTTCTGGCGCTGCAGGGCTTCGCGGGATTCTTCCAGCGTATCCACCATGTGATTGATGGCATTGGACAAATCCACAATCTCGCGGGTGGTGCTGTTGATGTGAATGCGATTTTTCAAATCCCCTTCCGTGATGCGCCTGGCCACATTGGTCATTTCAATCAACGGTTCCGCCATGCGCTTGCCGGCGTATGCCAGCGCAATGCCAATGCCCCCGATGGCCAGAAAGGACAGCATAAGAATGATCCAGAAGTGCCGGTTCACGGAGGCAAATACACTCTGCTTATCCATTTCCACCGCCAGCACGTAGGGATAGGTGTCGTCGCGGAGGTACACGCCAACGACTTCCTGCCCATCGGCGTTGCGGAAAAATCCAACGGCCTTGCCACTGGTGAGCGCCTGAGAGATTCCCGGACTGTGCACCTGCTGGCGGAACGCCTGCTTATCCCGCGTGATGCGGTATCCCGAAAGGGTGGTCAGGAAAACCCCTTCCCCCTTTACCTTTTGCACGTCCCGATTCAGGAAATTTAAAATTTCTTCAATTTCCACTTCAAACACCAGCACGCCCAGTGCCCGTCCCGCTTCATCAAACACCGGTTGTAGTAACAACTGGTGATAATGATCCGATTCCTGGAATCCAAAATAGTCGGTAAATCGGGTTTCTTTTAATGCCTGCCGGAAATAGGGTACGTCGCGGACGGATGCCCCCTGGTGATCGGTGTTGGTTGCCAGATGCGTTGGACTGACAATAACCCTGCCGCTGGCGTCGGCCAGAAATACGTGATGAAACACCCCCCAGTGGCTTTCCTGATAGGCAAGCAATGCCTGATATACCTGGCGGTATTCCCTGTTCCGCTCATCCAGCACGCGTTCCCCGGACTGATTGTACGTTTGCAGGAATGACACCAGTGCGGGCAATTGCGCCATTGCTTCCGCATTCCGGAGAAGCAATTGATAATGGCCGTGTAGCGCGGTGTTTTTGACGTCTGCCAACTGCTCAAGATTGCGGAGTTGCTGTTCTTTAAAATATCCGCGGCTTTTTACTGAACTGCACACCACGATCAGCATGAATGGCACAATACCAACCAGAAAGAACAGCAGCAACAAACGCCTTTGCAACGTGTTCATCCCTGACACCCCCATTTTAATTTTCCATCCACTGCGCAAAACCATTCAATGAACCTGCAATGGCAATTGTGCACACTTCCGATTCCCTGTCCGGCCGAACAGATCGACAGCCAGACTGCTTAAGGTATTTTCGCCCGTAAAACCCACCGTTCACGCAAAGCCCATTAAAAAATTGTCGGTAATTGGGGGAAGGGGCTTTAATGGAAAGGCAAGAATATTTTTTAGGCTAACTTCTGAAAATTTAAAGCATTAAGTCCGTCCTGTAGGATCAACGGAATTTTTACTGCCTTCATCGTGCACGTGGTCATTGGAATTTTCCACTCATTTGCCTTGAACCCGGATCTGGCACTCGCCTACGAATTACTCGAATTAACGCGAACAAAAATAATAAAATCCGTTTGATTATATCCGGATAAAATTGTGTTCCGGGATTTAATCGCTATTTTATTGATCCCAGATTAAACAATAGCCTACGAATGACACGAATTAACACAAATAAAACCAATAAAATACATTGAATTGTGTCTGGATGAAAATGTGTTCCAGGGTTTATTCGCGATTTTATAATATATTTTTTGTTTTCATTCGCGTGATTCGTGGTTTAACGCTTTATTTGGGTTGATATTTTTAGGATTTATTCGCGTGATTCGTAGTTTAGTGCATTATTTGGGTATAATGCATTATTTGGGTTTGAGCACAATTGGGGTGGAAATTTGCATGGAAGTACATTCTACCTAACTCTTTTCATCCCGACGAGTCATATCCAGAAAACAATGGGCCAGCCCCGCTGGCGAGCAATTTGTTGCAAGCGGGGAGTGGGATTCACCGCAATGGCCTGTGCAAACAGTTCCATGTGGTGCACATCGGAATGATGATTGGCGTAAACCACAGATTGGGAGAAGTCGATCTCCAGGGACGACTGCAATTCCAGTAAATACAGTTTTTTTTGTTGCCCATAGGGATGCGGTTTCAGCAGACGCCCGCTAAAGCGCCCATTCTGCACCTCCAGCGTCGCCGCCAGCCAGTAATCCGCTGGCAGATGCCGCTGGAGACCCCTCAGTAAAAAATCTGGAGAACCGCTTAGATACAGAATTCGGAATCCCTGATCCCGCCGCGTCCTGACGGTGTCCAATCCTTCTGTGGACAGTCGGGGCAGAATGCGTTCCCGAAAAAATACTTCGGCCTGTTGCTCAATCTGTAACTGCGGAAGCCCTCGGAAATACACCTTCTCCTGCTTCAGGCCATCCAGGGAACGGGTAGTCCGAACGGTTCGAACGGCACGGATCAGAAAATGGAATAGGTTTCTCAGGGGGATCCGGCCCTGCTTCAGCAAGTAAAGCGCAAACAACTGTTCCATGGAGGTACCCGGCAGCAGGGTACCATCCACATCGAAAACCGCCCAGCGCGCCATTTATCCTTCGTCCTTCAATTCCCTGGGGAACTGGCGTTCAAACAGATAAAACCGCCCATCGATCAGCACCGGAATGCCACGAATCAAATTCATGGCCACCACTACCCAGACGACCAATTCGGTAATCAGATACAAATCCCCCAGCCGTTGAGGCGGTACCCAGTGCTGAAGCATGGCAAATCCTTCCTGAAATACCAGCAGGGTACCCAGCAACACAAAGGCAACCACCTTCCCCACCGCGTAAATCGTGCGACTGAATGGCGATGCGGTTAAAAAGCGGGTGAAGGCGCTGCGCATCAGGGTCTTTTCACCGAACGGGGTGCGACCTTCCTTGGCGTAGGCCACGCTGCGGAGGGTATCCACCAGAAAACTCCGGCTGATGAAGATAATGGGCACCCAGACGCTGACCAATCCCACCGAACTGAAGAAAATCCAGAACACGTGCTCCACGATGCGATCGCCGGTAATGTCGAACAGGGCTCCAAAATCGCTGGCCACACCCAAACGGCGGGCCACGTATCCATCCAGCGAATCCAGATAAATGACCAGAATGGTGAGCAATACGCCGGCCACCCGGTAATAAAAGCCCATTTGAAGCAATACGATGACCACGAATGCCAGCACAATTCGGGCCAGGGTGATGATATTGGCGGCCATGTGTTGTACCTGTGATTGGGTCACGGTGGGGCCTCCTTTATTTGGAGATGAGACGGATTGTCGGCATTCGGGAAAGCCTGTACGGCTACTGTTTGGTTGCCCAGAAATTCCGAACCGGTTTGGCGTCCTCTGCAGGCTCCAGAACAAAAGCCATTTCGGGCGATGCCGTTGCCGGCTTGCGCCATCGTTGAATGGCAATGGAAATTAAAATGCCAATAAAGAAAAGCAAGATCACCCCGTTGGGGACATTCAACGCCGCACCGCCGTAAGCCAGAATAAAATACCGGGGTAATCGACCCAGCAGCACCGCCAGCGTGTATTTATACGCGGGGTATCCACTGCTGATGGACAGGATCCGCACCGGATAGAACGGCACCGGTGACAGCGCTGCAAACGCATTGGTGAAAAAAGGCGCCTTGGAAAAATAATACAGCGTTTTGCGGTACACACGGGTGTGGCGAATTTTTCCCAACCGGGTACGATCAAATGCCGGAGTGAGCACCTCGTAATCGATGTAACAGGCGATGATGGTGGGCACCAGCGCCGTAAGTGTGGTTAACATGGGGCCATACAATTTACCGTAGTAGATAATAGCGGGTTCATGGGGAAATGGAATGAATGAATTACTGGGGATGATGTAAAAAAACAACCAGACCAGTCCCACATACTCGGGGAAAAAGCGAAAGGTTACCGCACCCACGACCGCCGCCAGGGAAAGGGTGATGAAGATCCATTTCCAGCGCAACCGGTTCATATTACAAAGTAACATTCCACCGGGAATTTGTCAATGGGGGGAGAGAAAAATCCCGGACGTCCCTGTTGAAAACCGATACAGGTGAAGATGATATCCCAAATAAAGCATTAAACCGCGAATCACGCGAATGAATTCGAAAAAAATCAACAAAATAGCGAATATATTCAGGAAACATTTTCATCCGGATAGAATCCAGTACATTTTATTATTTCTGTTGGTGTTCATTCGGGTCATTCGTAGGCTATTGCATAATTTGGGTTTAATTGCTTAACCGGCAACCCTTTCCCATCACTTCAGTTGAACCGGTTCCTTTAGGAAGGTTAACAGTTGCCGGGAATATTCCTGTGCGCGATTCAAATAAGGGAAATGTCCGGCATCTGGAAAGGTAAACACGCGGGCATCGGGATAAGCCTTGCGCAACAATGCGCGCAGCTCGAGTTCCACCAAGGGATCGTTGGCCGACTCGATGATCAACAGCGGCACCTCTGGCACACGGAGTGGGAAGGATTCCATCACACACCGAAACCGGGCCAGAATGTGGGCTTTGTGAATGCGCTCCTGGAACATCTCCATCAGCATGGCTCGTGTTAATTCGTCATACCCCGAAGTGGGATAAATCACCCGCTGCACATGTTTTCGGAATTGGTGCAGCAAGATTTTTTCGGGGACAAGCGGCAACCATTTGCCGGTAAACCGATGTTTCCGGGCAATCAATGAATTGGGAGGAAAAGTATTGGACAGCACCACGCGGAGCACCCGGTACGGCTGTCGGCTAAAGAGATACTGGGCCAGGTAGCCTCCCAGCGAGGTGCCAACCAGATGCACTTTTTCAATGCCTTCCTGATCCAGCAGTGCCAGAATGCCCTGCTCCAGTGCGGCCAGAGGATAAACCGGTGGATAGGTCAGCGAAAGGATTCGGAAATGCTCCCGAAGCGCCAGAATTTGTTGCCACCAGATGTCCCAGGCACCTGCCATTCCGTGTAAAAACAGCACCGTCTCATCTCCCGATCCAGTGAGCAGGTACTCCCAATTTGTATCGCCAATGCGCCGGGAGCGGGGTACATGAGTTCGGCGGAAATCCTCCAGAGCCGCTTTCAGAGAGGCCTCTACCCCCTGGTAAAACACAGCCAATGGTTTGTCATCCATCTCTCCGATCCTTTCTCATTGCGGAAACTCAGCAGAGAAAAGCAGACGTACGAAAACGACTCACTTCCCGGAAAACAATCCTTTTACCTGATGAACCCAGATTATGCAATAGTCTACGAATTACACGAATTAAAACGAATAATAACAATAAAATACATCAGTTATATCTGAATAAAAATAGTTCCGGGGATTATTCGTGATTTTATTGATATTTTTGGATTCATTCGTGTGATTCGTGGTTTCATGCATTATCCGGGTTAAAACGAACCATCTGAATCCCGCTCCGAAATCTATCGAAAACACGCTCATTCTATCCCCTGTCCAGACTTGCAGAGACGAGGGAATTTTCTCAAAAATTCGTTGCGGGCGTGGTTCTCCGGCACCGTTCAGAATCGAAAATACAGCTCACCCGCGGTAATCTTTCGCGAATCGATGTGCACGTCGGTAGCGCTGTACAGTTTTCCGTTGCGCATAAAATTCAGAAAGTGATCCCCTGCGGAGATGCGAAACTGCATCAGGGGCGTGACAAAGGGTAGCCATTCGCCATTCAGGATAACGGCGGCACCCGGCTCCTGCGTTCGGATATTGATTTCTCGAAAATCTTCCACCGGTTGCAGATCGAAGACCAGGGACTGCAGCTCACCGGGGAGAATGTTCACTGTTTCGTAATCCGGGCTGACCTGAAATCCGTTTTTCCGAACGCGCACATCATAGATGCCCGGTTCCACAGGGATCCACTGGTGATTGGCCTTGAAACCCGAAAACTGATTATCAATGTAAACCCAGGCCTGGGATTCATTACTGGAAACCCGCAGGTAACCATACTCGGCCACCGGCTGAAAGGTGAAGTTGAGAGTCTGGGTTTTTCCTTCTTCCACCAGCACGCGATGATATAGCGGACGCGCGAGAAATCCTTTCTTCACCACCGTAAAAACATGGTAGCCGACCGGCACTTTCAACACCGGCCCTTCCATCGGGTGCGGCACCCCATCGATGAACAACTGGAAGGGGGATCGATCGGTTTCAATAATCACCTCGCCCATCGGAGCCAGTCCCCGCAGTTTGAAGCGCACCTCAGTAAGCTTGCTTTTCCCCACCGCAACCCGCTGCATGGGCGGCCAGGCGGAATATCCTTCCTTGTACACCGATATATAATGCACCCCGGTCTTGACCCGCAGAAGGGTATCCGGGGTAAACCCTTTCATCTCCATCCCATCCAGATAAATCTGGGCTCCGGGAATGTCGGTCACCACCAGCACCTTTCCAAACACCGGCCCGCGGGTAAAATTGTACTTGTACAGAAACGCAAAAACCATCAAGGCCACCAGAACCAACCCGGCATTGACCAGCAGGCGCATCCATTTGCGGCGCCGATGGGAGCTCCGGTGACGGGAAGGCTTCTTCTTTCGCCGGCGTTCTTCCCGGGCTTTTGCTTCCTCCGGGGTGATCCACTCCACCCCGCCGCGGTGATTGATGTATTTCACATAACCCTTTTCGGTATAAAAGCGCTCTTCTTCCTCCTCCCGAATTTTCAGCCGCAGGCGCTCCTCCAGCCGGCGCTGCCGTTCCTCCTCTTCCTTCTGCTTGCTTTCCCGCGCGCGACGCTCACGCTCCTCCAGCTCCTTACGGATCTGTTCCCGTAAACGCTTTTCCTCTTCAGGGGTTAATGGCATATGTCTCCTCACATTTTCTCATCCGCAATGCCAAATTTATAACGGAATCTTGAGGTTTCCGAAGATTTTTCTGATTTTCAAAACCGGGTGTTGAACAAAAACCGTCCGCTGAACCGGCTGTACTCCAGGCCTCCGACCTTATCCTGAATAATGTGTTAAACCGCGAATCACACGAATGCAACCAAAATCCATCCACAAAATCGCGAATAAATCACGAAAACAAGTTTTCATCCAGATACAATTAAATTTATTTCATATTAATTTTATTTGTGTTCATCCGTGTAATTCGTGGTTTAATGATTAATCCGGGTCAAACATCTCCGGCTGGAAAAACCTCAAATTCGCGTCCTGTCTGAAGAGTCATCCCACCACCGTACCAATCCAGCAAAATGAATCTCCTGTAAAAACAACCGGCTACCCGGCCAACGCCATGCGGCGCCGCCTTTACAGCCATCCCTGTTCCAGGTACCATTGAAACGTCTGGCGCAGCCCCTCTTCCAGGGAAATGGATTGCCGGAAGCCCAGCTGTTGCTTGATCTTACGGTTGGAAATGCCCCAGTATGGCTGGCGGACTTCGCGCATCTTCTGGCGGTTCAAAATGGTGGGCTTTCTCCGTAAATACGCCACCGCCTCGATGATGGCCGCTGCCCCGTAAGCAATGGGATAGGGAATGGAGAGGGTGACGGCTTTTTTCCCTATAATCTGCTGCAGCAGCCGGGTAATATGCGACCAGGGATACACATCATCATTGCAAACAAAGTAGGTTTCTCCGGCGGAAGCCGGATGGGTGGCCGCCAGCACGATCCCCCGGGCCAGATCGAATACGTGAATGATGCTCACCCATTGTTCCCGCCCCCCAATCTTCAGCTCAATTCCCCACTTCAGGTTCTTAAACACCTGAAAAACATCCGTATCCCGGGGGCCGTAAACGGCTGGAGGGCGCAGGATGGTAATGGGAAGTCGATCCATCCACTGCCGGGCGATTTTTTCGCTTTCCAGTTTGCTCTTTCCGTAATCCGTAATCGGGTGACAGGGATGGGATTCGTCGATGGGTTCGGGGGAAGGCGATGGCCCCACCGCTGCCTGACTGCTGATGTGAACCACTTTCTGTACATCTGGCGCTGCCCGATACACCGCCTCCAGTAAATTCTGCGTGGCTGCAACATTGCCCCGATAATAATCGGCAATATGCAGTGCCTTGGTGACCCCGGCGATGTGCAAGACGTAATCCACACCCTCCAGGGCCGGTAACAGGCTTTCGGGATCGGTCAGGCTTCCGGTAAATAAAATGACCGGCTGATGCTGCAACCAGCGCAGGTTACTGGTGGGCCGCACCAGACAAACCAGCTGCGCCTCTGGATACTGTCGAATAAACTCCGCCACCACCCAGCTGCCCACAAATCCCGTTGCTCCGGTAACAAACACCTTCATATGCGTGCGAGCCTCGCTTTTCGGTTCATCCGTTTCCATAGTTTACACGAAAGGAAGCTTTTTTGAAACCCTTTCTTAAAAATGACAAATCCGGAATTTTCTTTGCATGCATGCCGTATGTTGCATTTTTAAACACCCTGCCACTCGCTGTCGCCGAAGTGGACAAAAGTGGTGAAAATTCTGACACTTTTTTTCATGGAATGCAAAAGAATTTGACGCCGGTGTCGATATATCCTATATTGTCCAAAAAATAGACAGTGTGGAGAAGCATTCGAAACGACAAAGGATGATTATCGTATGGCAACCGAAGTGCGCACGCGATTTGCTCCCAGTCCCACCGGGTATTTACACGTTGGAGGTGCCCGAACGGCTTTGTTCAACTGGCTGTTTGCTCGAAAACATCAGGGCAAATTCCTGTTACGGATCGAGGATACCGACAAAGAGCGTTCCAGTGAAGAGATGACCCGCCAGATCTTTGAGGGCCTGGTCTGGCTGGGACTGACCTGGGATGAAGAGGTGATTTATCAGGGCCGGCGCGCGGCCATTCATCGGGAACACGCCCATCAGCTGGTACGCAGTGGGCATGCGTACCCCTGCTTCTGCACCAAAGAAGAACTGGACGAAAAGCGTGCCCGGGCAGCGGCCGAGAAACGGGCCTACCGCTATGATGGCACCTGCCGACGCCTGAGCCCCCAGGAGGTTAAGGATCGCATGGCCGCGGGCATTCCGTTTGCCATCCGTTTCAAAGTGCCGGAAGGCACCACCCGATGGGTGGATGGCGTCCACGGCCCCATTGAAGTGCAAAATCGCGAAATCGATGACTTTATCATCCTCCGCTCCGATGGCAGCCCGATTTACCAGCTGGCGGTGGTGGTGGATGACCACTACATGGGGATTACTCACGTCATTCGCGGGGACGATCATATTTCCAATACCCCCAAACAAATCTTACTTTATCAGGCATTTGGCTGGGACGTTCCCCAATTTGCTCACGTTCCCCTGATCCTGGGGCCGGACAGGAAACGGCTGAGCAAACGCCACGGGGCGACTTCGGTGGACGAATACCGTCAAAAAGGCATCCTGGCCGATGCGTTGTTCAATTATCTGGCGCTGCTGGGATGGTCACCGGGAGACGACCGGGAAATCCTTTCCCGCGATGAAATCCTCCAGCGATTTTCTCTGGAGGGGATTTCCCGGAATAACGCCGTCTTCGACGAAAAGAAACTCATCTGGATGAACGGACAATACATCAGCCAAACCTCCACCGAACGCCTGTGGGCGCTGGTGATGGAGGTGCTGGTCGAACGCGGAGTGATGAGCGAAAGCGAAGCCATTCGGCAAAAACCCTACCTGTTACAGGTCATAGACCTGCTGAAAAGCCGGGTGAAGTTGTTAACCGAATTTGTCGATTCCGCAATGTATTTTTACCGTGATCCGGAAACCTACGACGAGAAAGGATTGCGCAAACATCTGAAGCGTCCGGAAATCTGGGAATATCTGGCCGAATGGACTCAGCAACTGGAACAGCTGGAACCCTTCACCGAAGCCACGGTAGAACAACTGCTGCGTGAATTCGCCGAGCAAAAAGGCATCTCGGCTGCCAAATTGATTCATCCCGTTCGACTGGCCATCAGTGGACAGACCGTCACCCCGGGTTTGTTCGAACTCATGGTGGTACTGGGAAAAGAGGTGGTGTTGCGTCGACTAAAAAATTTCCTGGCCAGAAAAGAACGGCTTCAGGAACAATTGCAGCAATCATAGAACAGGAATTCCCATGACCCCCTGGAAAGTTTTACTCATTGATGATGAAAAAGAAATTTGCTTAGACCTGGAAAAGCACCTTCGGTCACTGGGTTACGATGTGTTCGTCGGTCATTCCCTGTCCGATGCCCGCACGCTGATTGAACAGCAAAAGATCGACATCGCCATACTGGACATGGTGCTGCCCGATGGTACCGGATTGCAGGTGTACGAGCGCCTGAAACATCGCTTTCCCCATGCGTACACCATCGTCATCACGGGAAATGCCACGCTGGAAAATACCATCAGCGCGCTGAACTATGGCGTGGACGCGTACCTGTTGAAACCGTTTCCGGTAGAGGCCCTCAACGCGGCGCTGCTGCAGGCTACCACCCACCTGAACCTGCGGGAAGAAAATCAACGACTGATCGAAGAAAACCAGAAAACCCGTCGCTTTTATGAAAATCTGTTGAACAGTAGCAGCGAGGCCATTTTTGTGGTCAACCTGGATTTTTTAATCCAGTACTGCAATAGCACGGCCGAGGAATTCCTGAAAACATCCTTTGATGAACTGTTCAACCAGAACCTGCAGAATTACATCATTGACGGGTACAAGGTGCTGAACCACGTGTATCATCAGTTAATGATCGGGAAACCGGTGGGTGGCTACCGGGTGACCCTGCGGGTGGACAATCAGCAGAAGCTGGACGTTAACCTCAGTGCGGACTTTCTTCATGAAAACGGGAGTCAAACGGCCGGACTGATCATTACTCTGGAGAACACCACGTTTCAGAACGAACTGTTCAACCAGTTGTTGCGCAAGGAAAAACTGGCCAGCATCGCCAATCTGGCCAATGCACTGGCTCACGAGATTCGCAATCCCATTAACATCCTTTCCGGACGCATTCAGCTGTTAAAAAAGGACTTCACCGATCGGCGATACCAGAAGAGTTTCGAGATTATTCAGCGGCAAATCGATCGCATTTCCTACATTGTTACCCAGTTGCTGAAATTTAATGTTAACTGGGACGATACCATTCCGGAAATCTTTTCCATCACGGAGTTTCTTGAAAATTTCATCCAAAAGCGGCAGGAGCAATACTCCAACGTGCGCTTTAAAATGGATTTTCAACCGGCGGTACGGGAGGTTCGCATCGAGGCGAATAAGTATCAGTTTGAGGATGCGTTCCATTATCTGTTTCTGGGATTCCAGAATATGACAAGCGAGCCCATCGGTTTAACCATCAGCGCCCATGTGTCGAAGGCCTTTTCACCCAAACCGCGGGTTCGTCTGGAATTTGTTCCCGAAGGCAAACACAATCTGGCAAAAACATTTGAACCATTCCGGCTGCTTACGCAATCGGCAACCTCGGGGTCGAGCCTGGAATCGGCCATCGTGCACACGATCTTCTCCAACTACGGCGGCACCCTGCGCATCGATGAAGACGAACAGCAAACCTCCACCCTGGTCATTGAATTTCCGGTATACGATCGGCAACCGGCTCCCAACACCGAAAGCCGGTCAACGACCACCCGTAGTAAAAAGCGAAATAAATAAGCGACCATAACCATATGCAGGAGGGTAACGCATTGAAAACCCGAATTCTCATTGTGGACGACGAAGTGGATGCACTGGACTTAATGGAGGAGCTGTTTCAAAAGAACGGATACGAGACGTACACGGCCCGGAACGGCCTGGAAGCCCTGAGCATCATTCGCGACCACGAACCGGACATTATGATTTCCGATTTGGTGATGCCGGAAATGGACGGGATGAAGTTGCTGGACGTGGTGAGCAAGAAGTACCCGGACATTGCGGTCATCATGATCACCGCCCACGGCACCATCGAAACGGCGGTGGAGGCCATGAAGAAAGGGGCCAAGGACTACATCCTGAAACCGCTGCGGCTGGATGAAATTGTGGCCAAGGTCGAAACCATTGCCCAGCTAAAATCCCTTATCCGGGAAAATGAATACCTGCGAGAAAAACTGGCCAAGAAATACAAGTTCGACAACATCGTTGGTAAAAACAAAAAGATGCTGGAGCTGTTCGAGCTGGTTAAGGATGTGGCCAAAACCAGCTCCACGGTGTTGATCCGGGGAGAGAGCGGTACCGGAAAAGAGCTGATTGCCCACGCCATTCACTTTAATTCCGATCGTGCCAAAAAACCTTTCGTAAAGGTGAATTGTGCCGTGCTGGCGGAAAACCTGCTGGAAAGTGAGCTTTTTGGTCACGTGAAAGGCGCCTTTACCGGGGCCATCAAAGATAAACTGGGGCGCTTTGAACTGGCCCACGGGGGAACCATTTTTCTGGATGAAATTGGGGACATTTCCCCCAACATGCAATTGAAATTGTTGCGGGTTATTCAGGAAGGAGAATTTGAACGCGTTGGCGGCACGGAAACGATTAAGGTGGATGTGCGCATCATCGCGGCCACCAACCGCAATCTGGAAGAAGCCATGCAAAAGGGAGAATTCCGTCAGGACCTGTACTACCGGTTGAATGTTATCCCCATCGAGGTGCCTCCGTTACGGGAACGGCGGGACGATATTCCCCTGCTGGTGAGCCACTTTCTGGAGAAGTTTAACCGGGAATTCAATAAACAGATTCAGGCCGTGGATGATGAAGCCATGAAGTATCTGCAATCGTACCACTGGCCGGGGAATATTCGCGAGCTGGAAAATTTGCTGGAACGTGCCGTCGTGCTGAACAAAACGGGAATTTTGACCATTAAGGATTTTCCGCCTTACGTGGTGCAGTCCCAGGAACCCGAAACGTTCGAAATCGATACCAACCGCTCGTTAAATGAACTGGTGGATGCTTATGAAAAGCAGATTATTTTGAAGGCACTGCGGGAGAACAATTTCAACAAGTTGCGCACGGCGGAAAAGCTGGGCATTCACCGGAGCACCTTCATGTCCAAGTTGAAGAAATATGGGATTACCTAAGGCAAAACGGCGATTTTTGATTTTTAAAAATGCTTGATTTTCCACTCGACCCACTATATATTTTTGCCGCCTTGAGGAACTTTGAGGGGAAGTAAACGGTTCTTTAAATAGCCAAACGGGGTCGTAGTTCAGTTGGTTAGAACGCCGGCCTGTCACGCCGGAGGTCGCGAGTTCGAGTCTCGTCGGCCCCGCGGATCCAAAGGGGAGCTCAAAAAAGCTCCCCTTTTCTTTTTCCCCAATCCCTTCAGTTGGTCAGAACGTCCCGACATCGTCGGGAAGGGCGCAAGCCCAGAGTCTCGTCGGCCCCGCAGATCCAAAGGGGAGCTCAAAACCGCTCCCCTTTTCTTTTTCCCCAATCCCTTCCGTTGGTTAGAACGTCCCGACACCGTCGGGAAGGTCGCGAGTTCGAGTCTCCTGAGCACCGCTGAACAAAGGGGGAGCTCAAAACGCTCCCCTTTTCTTTTTCCTCCAACCCCTTCCGTTGGTGAGAACGTCCCGACATCGTCGGGAAGGGCGCAAGCCTCGAGTCTCCTGAGCACCGCTGAACAAAGGGGAGCCCAAAACGCTCCCCTTTCTTTTTCCCAACCCCTTCCGTTGGTCAGAACGTCCCGACATCGTCGGGAAGGTCGCAGACGCCGAGTCTCGTCGGCCCCGCGGATCCAAAGGGGAGCCCAAAACGCTTCCCTTTCTTTTTCCCAACCCCTTCCGTTGGTCAGAACGTCCCGACAACGTCGGGAAGGGCGCAAGCCTCGAGTCTACTCGACCCCGCTGAACCAAGGGGAGCCCAAAACGCTCCCCTTTCTTTTTCCCAACCCCTTCAGTTGGTCAGAACGTCCCGACATCGTCGGGAAGGGCGCAAGCCCAGAGTCTCGTCGGCCCCGCTGAACTAAGGGGAGCCCAAAACGCTCCCCTTTCTTTTTCCCAACCCCTTCAGTTGGTCAGAACGTCCCGACACCGTCGGGAAGGTCGCAGGCCCCGAGTCTCGTCGGCCCCGCTGAACCAAAGGGGAGCTTCAAACGTTCCCCTTTTCTTTTTCCCCAACCCCTTCCGTTGGTCAGAACGTCCCGACACCGTCGGGAAGGGCGCAAGTCTCGAGTCTCCTGAGCCCCGCTGAACAAAGGGTAGCCAAAAAAGCTCCCTTTTTTTATTTACTCCCATCCGTTGGTGAGAACGTCCCGATGATGATTTTCAGGGAACAGAGCACATGCTCTGGATCGTTATCTACCAAACCTGATGTCGGAAGGCAATCCCCTGATCCCCAATCGTTTTTCCAGTGTAAACCCAAATAATGCGTTAAACCACGAAGCACGCGAGTGAAACCAAAAAATATCAACAAAATCGCGAATAAACCTTGGAACACATTTTCATCCAGACCCAATCCAATGTATTTAATTGGTTTTTTTTGTTCATTCGTGTCATTCGTAGGCTATTGCTTTATTTGGGATAAAGTATCAAACGGGCCCTTAAAATTGTCCGGCGGGATTTGTTTCCCTGGTACTTCTTTCGTAAACTTTTTGTCGTGGGGTCGAATATTTTCCCGCACAAAGGGTAATTAAAGTGGTCTTTATCAGGGAGAAATCGCGGCAGAGGGATGACCGACACCGAACTAATACAGAAATGTCAGCAGGGCGATAAGCAGGCATTCGAGGAACTGGTACAGCGTTACTATCAAAAGGCTTATGCAACCGCCATGTTCTTCGTGAAGAATCCCGATGCCGCACTGGATATATCGCAGGAAGCTTTTTTACGGATTTACCGGAACCTGGATCAGTATCGATTTGACCATGCATTTGGTGGGTGGCTGTATCAGATTGTCAAAAACCTGTGTTTAAATTATCTGGAACGGAAACGCCGAAAATGGTTCGTGTTTAGCGATGCTTTTGCGCGTCAAAACGGACGACTGCGGGAGCCGGCAGAACCATTTCCGGATCGCCTGGAACAGGAAGAACAAGCCCGGTGGATCTGGAAGGCGGTGCAGCAGCTGCCGGAAAAGGATCGGGAAATCATTCTACTAAAAGAAGTGGCTGAACTGTCCTATCAGGAAATTGCCGATACGCTACACATTCCGCTGGGGACGGTCATGTCCCGGCTTTACTACGCCCGGAAAAAATTGGCCGAATTGTTAAAAGGGGTGCCCGGATGATTCGCTCCTGTGATGAAATAAAGATCCTGATGATGAAATACCTGGATCAAGAAGCTTCCGCAGAAGAACAGGAAGCGCTCCGGCGGCATCTGGGGCACTGTCAGCCTTGCCAGGACGAATTTCATCAATTGAAAACCATAAAAAAGGTGACCGGTGAAATGAAAAAACAACTTTTACCCGAAATGGCCTGGGAAGAATACTGGCGTCATCTGTACAATCGACTGGAGCGAGGCATTGCCTGGATACTCATCTCGCTGGGCATCATCATTCTGCTGGGATACGCCAGTGTGGATTTTGTGCGGGATGTGCTCCAGACCACCCAGCTCAGCCCGCTCCAAAAGGTGGGGATTCTGGTGTTGGTGCTGGGCATGATTGTGCTGTTCGTTTCCGTGCTTCGGGAAAAATTGATGATCCGCAGACACGATAAATACCGGGAGGTTCAGCGATGATTATTTCCACCACCAATTTCGTACCGGGACGCGAGGTGAAGGAAATTCTGGGCATTGTGAAAGGCAACACCGTGCGATGCCGTCACCTGGGAAAAGATATTGTGGCTCTCTTCAAAAACGTCGTGGGCGGGGAAATTGAAGAGTACACCAAATTGATCGCCGAAGCCAGGGAACAGGCACTGGATCGGATGATTACCCAGGCCGAAGCTCTGGGTGCCGATGCCGTGATCGACGTGCGTTTTAGCACCTCTTACATCATGACCAACGCCTCCGAAATCCTGGCATACGGCACCGCGGTTAAATTAAAATAGACCGTTCTCAATGATAACGAGGGTGAGGGAAATCCTGCAACACCACCTCTCCCGCATCAATGAGAGGCGCCAGTGCCTCGCGAATTTCATCTTTGGCAGAAAAGTACAGAATCTGCCACCCCTGCTGGCTCAATTCCAGCAACATCTTCATCATAATCTCCAGGCGTTCCCGATCCGCTTTTAAAAAAGGATCATCCAGAATAAAGAAGCCGGTGCGTCCCTGCAGCACCTTCGTCCCCAGCGCCATTCGAATGGCAAAGTACAATTGATCGAAGGTGCCACCGGAGAGTTGTTCCGGGGACAGCTGCTGCCCATCCTCCCGAATCACCTGAACCTGATTTTCCTCCAGATGATACCGAACGGAAGCATACTGTCCACCCGTAATCTCATAAAAATACTGGCTGACCGGACTTTCCTTCCCAAACAAATCGGCGATGCGATGCTCTTCCTCCTTCCGGGCCTGTTTCAGAATATCAACCAATGTTTTTCCCCGCCACTGCTGCCGTTCCACCCTTTTGCGAAATGCCTGCAGTTGTTCCTTAATTCGGGGCAGATCAAACACCGACTGACACTGAACCGGTTCCGGAGAGTCCCTCAACACCTGCCGAACTTCATTCTCCAGGTTCGCCAGCTGCTCTCGAACCTTCCTCACCGCTTCTTCCAGGTTCTCTTTTCGCTGATCCAGCCGTTTTTTCTCCGCGCGTAACCGCTGCAATGCGCTTTCATCGAAAGTAACGTTTTCCAGCTGTTGCCCGGCCCCTTCCGGGGGAGCAATGGCTTTCAGCCTACTGGCCCAGATGTCCTGTTCCCGACCGGCCGGCGGCTCGGGGATTCCCAGCAGCTGATTGAGGCGCTGCCGAATACCGGTCAACTGCTTCTCCCATTCCAGCTTTTGCTGCAGGCGATTGTTAAGCTCATCCAGAGAAGAGACGCTCAGCTCCCGTTTCAATGCTTCCAGCCGAGCCTGCAACTGATGATGGTCTTTTATCCGGGACTGTAAATCCCTTTTCTTTTCCTCCAGCTGCCTGGTTTCGGCATCTCGACGCGCCTTCAGATGCTGGAATTCCGATTCCTTACGCTGCCACTCCCGCCGAAACGCTTCCGCTTCCCGAATCACCTCCTCCACGGTCTGCCCGGATACGCCCAGCTCGATGCCGCGATGAATCAGGCCATGGACAAGGCGATTCAATCGCTGCTGAGGTCGGATCCAGTAAAATACATAACCCGTTATTACAGCCAGTAGAATGACCAGCGAGATAACCAGGAATATGATGTTCCCCCCACTCAATGCCGCGGAAAGGGTGATCAATGTGGCAGCGAGGGCACCCCCCAGCAACCCGTTCCACAGGGTGCGGCCAATCCGCCGTTGCGCCAGTTGCTCCGCATATTTCTGATACGTCTTCCACTCTGGCAACAGGGTTTCCTCAATCCCCACCCGGATGGGAGTCAGACTGTCCAGTTCTGCCTGCATGGCATTCAGCTGTTGCTGGTCCTGGCGTATGCCTGCCTCGGCCCGTTCCAGCGCACGCTCCAGATCGGCGATTTCCCGCTGGTGATATTTCATTTCGCTTTCCAGCTGGTTCCAATCCTGTGCTGCCTGGTGGGTAATGCCTTTCAGGCGTTGCAGCTGCTTCTGCAGGGCCTGGTACTCCTGCAACAACCGCCGCGCCTGTTCGTAACGGGTCTGCTGTTCGGCCATTTCCAGTCGCTCAATTCGTTCATCCACCTCTTTGAGCCGCTGCCGGACTTCCGCCAGCTCTCGTGACAATTGATCCCACCGCTGCCGTCGCACCTCTTCCTGGAGCCGGTCAATTTCCTTCAATATTTCCTTCGCCTGAATGTAACGACTCTTCAATTTCTGGCTTTTCTCGGTATCGCGAATGTCTCCCGTAGACGTCAGCTGGGTTTCTTCATGCACACGTTCAATCAGGCCACTGATGCGCGATATTCGCGATTGCGTCAACAATTCGGTAACATTTGCATAAAACCGGTCACCTTCCCGGAACAACAAATCGCTATTCCGAACCACAAACAGGTTTAAAAATATTCCAACCGGAATATCCAGCTCCTGACTGATGGATTGGCTCCCCTCCAATCGAATCGTCTTCCCTTCATCCATCTGAACCACCACATAACCGCTGGGCATTTCCGGAACCCGCAAATAATGCTCCAACTTACGGCTGTCCTTGCCCAGCAAGAGTCGAACCAGAGCTTCCAGCGTCAGGGTCTTCCCATCCTCATTCTTTCCCCAGAACAGATTAAATGCCCGCAGATGGATGCGAGGCGACTCCTCCAGGGGACCGTAGTGGTGGATTTGAAAACTTTCGATCCTCATACGCGTTCCTGAGTCATGACTTTTATGAGCAGCGCCAGCAGTTCCTCCCGCTGATCGGGATTTAAATCCGTCCGTTGCGCGATTTTTTCCCGAAGGGTCTGAAACAGGTCATCGGCATACAGGCGATGCACATCCACTGCCTGAATGCGCTCAATCTGTACCCGTGGAAAGGCCTCCTGTAGCGCATCCTGCAGTTCCCTTTCGGTTTTCCCCAGCTGATGGGAATCGAAACTGCCGCCAACTGTCAGCAAGGGGATAGCCAGATTGCTCAGGGCTTTCAGCTGATCCTCACAGCGCTTCAAGAAAACTGACCAGGTGTCTTCCGGGCTTAACGTCACTTCCACCGGCTGGTAATGCGGGGTTTCCAGCACCACGGGACCGGGTGGCTCGCCCAGTGAAAAGATGTTGACTTTTCGTGCTTCAGTTTCTTTTCGGGTAATCGAAATGGGCGAACCGGGGTAAACAAAATATTTCCGGGATTCAAATTCATGGCACTGAAAGGATTGGTGAAAGTGCCCCGACAGAACATAGTGCCAGATTTTTCCTTTGAAAGCTTCGATCTGTACCGGCATGTAGCTCCGTTCGGTTTCCTCCCCGTACGCTCCCGGCCCACCGCGAGCATTCAGCAGCTCCCCATGGTAAAGCAACACATGCACGGCATCGGGGGCTTGCCTGCGTGCCATTGCATCCAGCTCCATCAACCGACAGGTGATCTGCTCCTCCGACAGGGTTTCGTAGGGGATTCCCCAAAAATACACCCCCTCGAACACAACCGGCTCCCGAGCGTCCAGGATGACCTGCACATTGTTGCCCCACAGATACCCATCCAGGAACGCCTGATAATCATGATTCCCCGGAATCAATACGATGTGACCGGGAAACGTCTGAAACAGCTCCCGGATTCGATCCCGCACCTGTTCCCCCTGGTAGGCGGCATCGAACAAATCCCCACTGATGACCACCACATCCACGTTCTGCTGGGTGGCCACGGTCAGAACCACCTGCAGCGCCTGCCAGCGGTCATCCTGAAACGCACGAATGTGTACATCGGCGGTGTGGAGAATCTTCAATCCACTACCAGAAGCAGCATCGGATGGGGTTTCGGATCGTCTTTGGGGCATTGCGCTTCCAACCTCAATTCCAGCGAGATTCGGTTTACTGTTGATCGATTCCTGCTTAAATTAACCAATAATTGAGGGGAACAGAATCTTTTTTTACGAGTTTGCTGAATTCCAGCGAACCTTCACGGCGAAACCGTAAATTGGAGGGAGACCTATGAAACGCGTTCTTTTCTGGCTAACCCTGTATGCCATAGCCATGGCCTTTCTGGAAGCAGCGGTGGTGGTGTACCTGCGGGAATTGTACTACCCGGAAAACATCTTACAGATTTTTCCCCCAAAGATGTTCACACCACTGGATTTTGTGGTAGAGCTGGGTCGCGAGGCTTCGACGCTGATCATGATGTTGAGTGTGGCGTTTCTGGCGATTCCAGGAAATGCCACCCGCATTTTTGCGGCCTTTGTGTACCAGTTTGGCGTCTGGGACGTGTTTTATTACATCTGGCTGAAGGTCACCATCGGATGGCCGGTTCGCTGGGGAGAATGGGACATTTTATTCTTAATTCCCTGGGCCTGGTTTGGTCCCTGGTTAACCCCGGTGGTCATCGCTCTGCTATTTGCCATTTGGGGACTTCTGGTATTAAATGACTCGAAAGAATCCTGCTTATCGGGAAAATTTCTGATTGCGTTTATCGGGGGTGCAGTGCTGGCACTGGTGGCCTTTCTTCAGCCGGCGTTTCCCTACCTGATAAGTGGCGATCTGCAGGCATTTCTTCAATTTCAACCGGGTGGATTCTGGTGGGGATTTTACCTGCCCGGCGTGGCACTCATGGCTTATGGATTACTTGGAAGCTGGCTTTCCGGTCGAAAGGCCTGATCCGTGGCAGCCCCTGAACGTTCGAAAATACAAAGGGGATGCGATTTTCGCATCCCCTTTTCTGGTGAGCCCGCCAGGATTCGAACCTGGGACCAACGGCTTAAAAGGCCGCTGCTCTACCAGCTGAGCTACGGGCCCACAGCACAATCTCCGCGCCAAAAAGCAGGGCAAATATAGACATTTCGCTCAGATCAGTCAAGAAAAATTTACAAACCGAAATGGCGCCGTTTCCCACGATTTCTAAAGGATATACTTGCCGCAACCGCGGATTGTTTCTGTTGCGTAACCCATTGAATACAATTAAATTTGAAGCAGATCATCAACCGGGAGGAGTTCGCAATGGAATTGAAAGTGGTCAAGATTGAAAAGCCGGACGACATGAACTTCATCATGGGGCATAGCCATTTCATCAAAACCGTGGAGGATCTGTACGAGGCGGTGGTGCAGAGCGCTCCAGGGATTAAATTTGGCATCTCTTTTTGTGAAGCCTCAGGAAAAACCCTGATTCGCTATACCGGCAATGATGCCGAGCTTATTGAAATTGCCAAAAAAAACGCGGCCAATGTGGCTGCGGGACACACATTCTTTATCTTCCTGGGAAACGCCTTTCCCATCAACGTGCTGAACGCCGTAAAAATGGTACCCGAAGTCTGCCGCATCTACTGCGCCACGGCCAATCCCACCGAAGTGATTCTGGCCGAAACAGAAATGGGACGCTCCGTGCTGGGTGTGGTGGACGGTTCGGTAAGTCAGGGCTTCGAAACCGAAGCCGATATTCAGGAGCGGAAAGAATTTCTGCGAAAGATCGGGTATAAACAATAAAACGCCCGCTGGGGTGGTAGTGAATTGCAAGCGGGAGATCGTGGGAAAAGTCAGCCATCATCCGGCATGACCGGTGAATTTTCGGATTGGTATGCTTTTTGAACCCAATATGGAAGTTGCCAAAGTGGCCGGTCGCGGGTAGGATGCGAAACAACCCGATTTTTAAGGAATTACATCAGACCGGGGTGAATCGGCACCCCGGAATGTTCGGAATGGGAGACATGAAAGTGCGCATAATTTTCACAAAAGAAGGGTTCATTCGGCGGGTAAAAGGAGGGCAGACGAACTTGTCAGCAGCACGGACACTTTTGTATCTGTTGATGATGATTGGAATGCTGGGCATGCCGTTTGTCGGGTATGCTCAGGAAATTCCGGCCCTGGATTCGGCCAGCGTGGTGAAGGACGCCCAGCAACTGATCCAGAAAAAGCAGTTCGCATCCGCGCACAAACTGCTGGATGCCGCCATTCAGGCTTTTGGCCTGCAACCGGTGTTCGCCTGCCAGATGGTCGAAAACGCCTTGAAAAATCACTTCACTCATCGCAATTTTCAAATTTTTTATTTGCGGGACTATCCCAGCCAGTGGAATGGAGGCAGTGCTGACTCCCTGCGCAATTTCGAGGTGGTTTCCCTGCGCTATCCTGATCGGGTACTGAAGAAAATCATCGAATTGCACCCCGATTATGCCCCTGCTTACAAATTGCTGGGCGACTATTACGATATGCAACTTTCCTATCAGGCCGAATCCAACATGCTCAAAAAGCAATCCATTCAGGAAATCGAAAATCGCATTTTTGACAACTATCAGAAAGTGGTCAAACTGGGCATCAAAGATGCCTACGTATTTCGCTGGTTGGGCGACTATTATTTCAAACAGGATCACTTCAATAAGGCAAAGGAATTTTACCTGCGCAATGTGGAAAACAATTTTGAGGATCCCATCTCCTACTTTCGGCTGGCGCAAATTTACTTTCAGGAAAAGCAATACAGTCAGGGCTTTAAGTACGCCAATCTGGCGCTACAAAAATTCTCCGAAGATGAAATTTACATGCGTTACGAATCCCTGCGGCTGGCCGCGCTCTCTCTGCTAAATCTGGGCGAAGAAGAACGATTCCTGGATTACGAATTCGAGGCCATTCATTTACTGCCTGATCAACAGGATGCCTACCTGGATGTGATGGAATATTACGATCGCAAAGGGGAGGTGGCCACCATCGAAAACCTGATCCGCGAAATGCTAAAAAACAATCCCTACGATCGCAAAGGGTTTGAATATCTGGAAAAATTCGTGGTAAAATACAACAACTTCCTATTCAGCGAAAAGTTATTTGAAGAGTTGATTGTAAAGTTCGAAAGCTCCGACGAGGCCATGGGCAACATCTACATGTACCGCGGGAATATCCTCTTTCGTCAGGGATTGACCGACGAGGCGCGAAAACTCTGGGAAATTAGCCGCGGCTACTTTAAAAAATGCCTCCCGGAAAATCACCCCATCTTCAAACAAATTGGAAACGTGACCCAGCGTTCCGATTTGCACCATTCGCGTTAATCTCTTCCTGGCCGCCCAACCCTTTTGCATTTTGCTGGGTTTAACCCGGATCACGCAATCGCCGACGAACCACACGAATTAACCCCAATAATGCAATAAACCCAAATAATGCATTTAACCGCGAATCACGCGAATGAAACCAAAACGTATCCACAAAACCGCAAATAAACACCGAAACACATTTTCATCCTGATACAACCCGATGTACTTTATTATTTTTATTGGTGTTCATTCGTGTAATTCGCGGTCTAAGGCATAATCGGGGTTAAAAGCCTCTTCATTGCAGACCACCGATTGGCGATCAGGTGCCGGTACGGGCGTCGCTGGGTTCCGACCGATATTGCAAGGCCGACAGGCTCTGATAAATCACCCGTCGCATCAGCTCTTCAAAACGGGGGCTGTCTAAGAATAACAGGAATGCCTTCTGAATCCATTTAAAACTTTTTCCCCGCCGCAGCTGGCGATCCAGCACCCGGATGAAATTGCGTTTTAAATCCTCAATAAAATAGGTCATGATCCGCTCCAGCCGATCGCGTCGTTCCTGAAAAATAATCGATACCCGCTCCTGTATGCTGCCCCTCAGTTCCATGATGAAATAATCGTGCACAAATTGTAATGCCTCCGAAAGCACATAAAACTTCTGCATCTGGTGAATGAAACATTCTTCAAAACTTTTCTGCAATTCCCGAATGCAATGAATGGAAACGTGGGAATTGGAATTCATGGGCGCACTGAACTGGCGCCGAAAGTATTTCTTGTAATTGTCCGACAGTTCCTTGTAGTATTCCTGAATCTCTCCGTTTAATTTACGGTGAATGGCCTGCAACAGGCTGGACTTAAATGGCAAACGCCGGGTTTGTTCATAGCGCATCAATCCACTCACCTGATACTTGACATTTAACGAACAACTGAGCAAAATGGTCAGGCTGTTAAATTCCCGTTCCAGAAAAGGGGAAAGCGTGAGCGTGGGATTGTCCTGCAATTCATCGTAAACCGCTTTTAATTCCTTTTGCACAAAGGAGCGAAACGTGCCCTTGATGTCATCAAAAATATTTTCCGTAAGCAGCTGGAGAAAATAATTGGTATCGAAATACTTCACCAGCAGGTGGATTTCTTCAATGACCCGATCGTAATAGCCATATTGCTTTAACAATTCCACCCCACTGGCGTATTTCTTTTCCAGCGTTTTTAAATCCATCCTGGATATCGACCGCCTTTTGTGTTTTTATTCTAAGCTATTATCGCCCGGCAGGCGCGTTAAATGAATAAAAAATAAATTATTAAACTCCATTCTGCCTCTACCTCCGCCATTTTCTACCAGCGATTTTCCCAAAATTTCGGATTTACTTGCCCTTGTTCTGGAAATCATGTATTAATTAAATAGCGCTAAAAAGCAATGGCAAATGTTAAATTGAGCCCGAACATTTTTTTAATTTGAACGATCCGGCACCGCGAAGGATACCCGTGAACATTAAGAGAAACCATATGTTACTGAATGAGGCATCGAGAAGAAGATTGGCCAGAGATGCCGGCAGATGGCTTTGTTAAATCGCCTCTCTAATATGGCCGGAGTGAGCCGTCGGGGAATGCAACATCCGGATGAAAAATACGATCCCTATTCCGCTCTTTTTTCTAAATGCGCATTATCCGATCTCCGGAAATGGATGTTTTGCAACCTAAAACGGCCAAACGCATGGAAATAATTCGTGGAAATTTATATGAAAATGCATAATTTAAACCGAATCCACAAACAATAGAGGAGGTTCTCCCATGAAGTTGCTCCCCCAGGAAATTCAGGATAGATTAACCACCCTCACCGGATGGGAATTTGATGGCCAGATGCTGGTACGGGAGTGGACGTTTCGCAACTTCCGGGAAGCGATGCACTTTGTAAAACAGGTAGCCGATCTGGCAGAAGCGATGGATCATCATCCGGATATTTACATCTCTTACAACCGGGTGCGCCTTTCGTTGATGACCCATTCGGAAGGGGGAATTACCGACAGGGACTTCCAGCTGGCGGCGCAGATCAATCGATCAGGATCGTAATCAGGAGCTCGCGCAGGATTTTCGCCGTGGTGATGGTGGAATTACCGGTGGGATCCAGTTTGGGGGACAACTCCACCAGATCGCATCCCACGATATTCAGGTGCTTAATGGCTTTCAGGAACTCGATGAATTCGTCGAAGAAGATGCCGCCGGCCTCTGGCGTTCCCGTGCCCGGCAGCAATGCGGGATCGAACACATCCACATCCAGCGATAGATAGACCGGTCGATCTTCCAGCAGGTGCACATGTTTCTGAAATTCCCGCGTGTGAAAGAGATACAGCTGGGTGTGCTGCCGGGCAAACTGAAATTCTTCGCGGCTCCCGCTGCGAACCCCCACCTGAAACAGTCGCCTGCCATCGCCAATGGTTTCCAGAATGCGCCGCATGACGGTGCCGTGGGAGAGTCGATCCCCAAACAGCTCATCCATTAAATCCAGATGGGCATCCAGTTGTAGCAGATGCACATCCGGGTACGCCCGGTGAACGGCCTGAACCACCGGCAGGGATACCAGGTGCTCTCCGCCAATCACGCAGGGAATTTTACCATCGCTCACAATCTGCTGAACGGTTTCTTTAATGCGGCGCAGCGCTTCCTCTTTATTCCCGAACGGAAGATCCAGATCGCCAGCGTCGTGAATGGCCAGTTCGGTCAGATCCACCTGAAAATAGGGGCTGTAATTTTCCTGAGACAGCAGCGTCTCCGCGCGAATCGATTGCGGTGCAAATCGCGAGCCGGGCCGATAGCTGGAGGTGCCATCAAAACCCGCCCCCACAATCACCAGACGGGCATCGGCATAACTGGACTGACAGCCCTCAAAGGGAATCCTGGGTAACAAATAATCACTCCGCATCGACCAGCTCCCGGAAAAACGTGGGCAACGCAAATGCTCCCTGGTGAATATCCCGATTATAGTACCGATAGGTCAGCTGATTGGCCTCGTAACGCCTGGCCTGAAAATCGTTTATCGGGTGATACTTTTTACTTCCCATGCCAAAGGCCCAGTGACCCGAGGGGTAAGTGGGAATGTGCGCCTGGTAGAAAAATACCCTGGGGAATATGGCTTTCAGTTTTTTGGCAATGCCTCGAACCAGCTCCGGTGCCCAGGGGGGAAATTCACTCTGCGCCACCAGCAATCCGTCTTCATTCAGAATCTGGTAACAATTGCGGTAAAACTCGCGGGTGAACAATCCCTCTCCCACACTCACCGGGTCGGTAGAATCGATAATGATCACATCGTACTTCTCTCGGGTGTTGCGGACGTATTCCACGCCATCCTGGAAATAACAATTCACCTTTTCCGAGAGCAACTTGCTGGCCAGGGAAGGTACGTACTGCAAACAGGCCTGACTGACCATCTCATCGATCTCCACCAGATCCACCTGTTGCACCACCTGGTGGCGGACACATTCCCGCACGGTGCCGCCATCGCCACCGCCGATGATCAGCACTTTCTCGGGGCGGGGATGGGTGTACAACGGCACATGCGCAATCATTTCGTGATACACGTATTCATCCCGTTCGGTGAACATCACCAGGTTATCGATCAGCAATACCCGCCCCAGATGAGTGGTTTCAACTATTTCGATTTTCTGGTAGGGACTGCGATCGGAGAAAAGGATTTTGGTCACTTCAAAACTGAACGCGCCGTTGATCTCTGGATATTCCTCGGTAAAACGAATGGCCATGGAACCTCTCCTTCCAATTTAACCAAAATAATGCATTAAACCGCGAATAACACCAATAAAACCAAAACACATCCACAAAATCGCGAATAAACCCCGAAACAAATTTTCATCCAGATAGAATCTTTTATTTGTGTTAATTCGTGGTCTTATCCATAATCCGGGTATAACCCAACGCGATGCCATCCGGCCAGCCCGATCCTTCAGCCGGGGGATTCGTCCCGACTCTGGCCGAAGGCCACATCCGATTCCGTGCGAAAATGCGCCGCTAATTATAAGAAAATTTTTTCCGGTGCAAAAGTCTTTGATCAGAAAATTGGGAGCCGCCATTTTCAGGTGGACAGGCTGTGAAGATAGTTCAGGAACGAAATCAGGTCGCCGCGGGTGATGATGCCCACCAATTTTCCGTCCTGCAGCACCGGCAGTTGATTCACCCCATCGCGATCCATGGCCTGCAGGGCGCTCCACAAATCGGTATCGGGCGTTACCCAGCGCATCTGGCTTGCAGGCAACATGACCTCGGCCACCCGAACCTGAGGCCATTTGTCTGGAGAGACCGACTTCAGGTGATGCAGGGTTAGCATTCCGGCAATCTCCCCATCGTCCACCACAATCACGGCGCGCCTGCCCATCCCCAGCACGTGATGATCCACGATCTCCTGTAAGGAACTATCCGCCGGCACAATGGCGAAGTTGGGATTCATGGCCTCGTTGACCTTATGGCGTACCAGCAGGGTACGCATCTCCTGCTGTTGAATCTGAGATGACGCCGCACTCTCCAGAAACAATCCAATGAAAATGGTCCACAGACCATCCATGATATGACCGGCAATGATCTGCATGGCCCCCAGAAAAATAAACGCAAAGGCAAAAAATCGGCCCACATTCGCGGCAATGAAGGTGGCCTTGCGCAAATTTTTCGTGATTCCCCACAAAATGGATCGGAATATCCGCCCCCCATCCAGCGGGAAACCGGGAATCAGATTGAAACCGGCCAGAATCAAATTGATGAAGGCCAGATATTTAAAGAACGCAAACAGCGCATCCCAGCCCTGCACCAGCGGCGTGATGAGATGAAACAGGGCCGCTAAAGCAAAACTGACGATGGGACCCGCCAGGGCTATCCAGAATTCCGCCCGTGCACTGGGAGGTTCGCCGGCAATCTGCGCAATGCCTCCAAAAACAAACAGGGTGATCCGCTGAACCGGTAGATGAAAATGGCGTGCCACCAGGGAATGTCCCAGCTCATGCAACAGCACACTCACAAATAAAAAAATTGAAGTAAACATGCCCATGAACCAGTACTGCCACAGCGGCCAGCCGGGAAATTCGCGGGGATAATAATTACTGGCCAGCATCCAGGACAACAACGCGAAAATTAAAAACCAGGATGAATCCACATTCAATGGGATTCCAAAGATACGCCCCAGCGAAATGGTGTTTTTGTTCATGCAAATATCCTTTTTTTAATTACCGATTTTAACCCTTTTTTCGGGAAAAGACAAATCTTAAGGGGGCAAAAGTTCGCTAAATTCCCAAAAAGGGCTAATAACGCTCATCCTGGAACGCGAACATTTGACCATCTTCTGGCGAGATAGAATGCCGCTAATATTCCGGTGCCAGACGAGTTTTCAGGACTTTGATCCGGTGGGGTCCACTCAGTTGGCGTACAGGATTGCGATTTCGGCTTTTGATTCCCCCGGCTTTCTGAATAAATTTAAAAAAAGCATTAAAATTTCAGGGAATTTATCGAAGATGATCTCATCTGTATCGACCATTGATCAGCGGAAGGAGAACCGAATCGGGGTACAACATATAAATCCCGCTGGAGAACACCCCCGGTAGATGGAGAATGATGGAAACTCAGGAAACGCACCCATGGCTGAAGAATGGCAGAAAACCCTTCGGGTATTGATCATCGGTGCAGGGCGCGCGGGTAGCATGCTCCTGCGGCTGTTAAAGAATGATCCCTCGGTGGAAGTCGTGGGGGTAGCAGAAATTAATCCCGACGCACCGGGCGTGGCCCTCGCCAGGGAATATCGGATTCCCGTCCACCGGGACTACCGGCACTTCCTGGATCAGGGAAATATGGACATCATCATCAACGTTACCGGAGATGCCGCCTTACAGGAATCCCTGCTGCGGGAAAAACCGGCCGAGGTGGAAATCCTGGGGGGACTCAGCGCTCGCCTGATCTGGATGTTGCTGGACGAATACCGCCAGAAGCAAATTCTGGAAGGCACCTATCACCTGATGCGCCGCGAACTGGATCGTCTATCCGAAGGTGAATTCATCATCGGAAAAACCCGTAAGATGCAGGAAATCATGCGTCTCATTGAGCGGGTGGCTCCCACGCCGACCACGGTGCTCATCCGCGGGGAAAGTGGCACCGGCAAAGAACTGGTCGCCCGCCTCATCCACCAGAAAAGTCCCTGGCGACACAAGCCAATGATCACCGTTAACTGCACCGCCTTCAGCGCATCGTTAATCGAAAGCGAGCTATTCGGGTACAAAAAGGGCGCTTTTACGGGCGCCACGCAGGATAAAATCGGGCTGCTGGAGCTGGCGCACGAAAGCACCATTTTTCTGGACGAGGTGGGAGACATGCCCCTGGAAATGCAGGCCAAAGTGCTGCGCTTTCTGCAATCCGGGGAAATTCGGGCCATTGGCGATACGGTGACCAAGCGCGTAAAAGTGCGGGTCATCGCCGCCACCAATCGCCAGCTGGAAGATGCCATCAAGGAAGGAAAATTCCGCATGGACCTGTTCTACCGGCTGAACGCTTTTACCATTTACATGCCATCCCTGCGGGAACGAAAGGAGGATATTCCGCTGTTTGCCTATCATTTCCTGAAAATTGCCCAGGCGAAAGTCAATAAGCATGTGAACAAAATCTCGCCAGCTGCCATGGCCGCCCTGGTGCAATACGACTGGCCAGGAAACCTGCGTGAACTGGAAAACGTGATTGAACATGCCGTGGTGTTAACCAATACCGACGAGATCGACCTGCCTCACCTACCGCTCATGTTGCAGCCTGATGATTTCAAAACCCTGATGCCGGATGAACCTCTGGAAGGGGGATTGATGCGCATGAAAGCGGCGGTGGTCGATCGGTTCGAATATGAAGCCATCTGTCGCTACCTGGCCGAAAACAACGGGAATGTCTCCCGTGCCGCCCGTGCTGCCGGTGTCCCCCGCCGAACCTTCCAGCGACTGATGGCCAAACACCGCATCAAAGCCGATACCTTTAAAAACGGCCCCCTTAAAACCGACTCCCATTCCTGATCCATGGAGAGGAACCCGTTTATGAATATCGTTTATGAATATCGGGTTATGCATTATCCCAAATAATGCATTAGGCCGCGAATCATACGAATGAAACCCAAAAATATCTACAAAATCGCGAATAAACTCCAGAACACATTTTCATCCAGATACAATCCAATGTATTTTATTGGTTTTATTTGTGTGAATTCGTGTCATTCGTAGGCTAATGCATAATCTGGGATTATTTTAGGTTAATGCCGGTACCGATCCAGCCAGAAAGCCAATCCTGCAAAGCCGAAATAAGACATCAGGGCTGAAACCGACAGTGCGGCCACACTTTCACCCATGGGCGGTCCGAAAATGTTGTGACCATTCGCCAGCAATAAAAACACCGTGAACATAATCATTCCATACTTTCCAAGAAATCCACTGCCGCGGGTGGACTTCAAATACAGGAACAGTCCCAGCATCAGCAGGCCCGCTTCCAGCAGGTAAGTTGCCAGCGCATGATTCCACAATCCCAATCCCAATTTCAGGGAACTGTCCCCCAGAAGGGGAAGGTCCGGGGTGTGGACCAGCAAATCCAGGAACCAGTGAGACAATACCGCCAGCGCCATCGCACCGGCTGCCGCGGGATAAAACCAGCGCTGTTTTCGGGAAAGCAAACGCACCCCACCATAAACAATGAACGCCCAGATAAACGAGGCCACCAGGCTATGGGTAAAGGGCATGTACACCAGTTCAAAGTGAGTGGAAGCGGTATAATTTTCCACAATGTTCAACCGTTCAATGCCCAGCAAAACCAGCGGGAAAAACAGAATATCCACAAACTGGACTGCCAGAAACAACCATCCCAGCGACAGGCGCCGATCCACTTGTTTTAACATCAGGCTGGCTGCGTAATGTCCCACAAACATGACCGCTTTCCTCCATTTTTTGGTAAGCATACCCGGAAAGGGTGGCGAAATGCGAACGTGTCGGCGGGTTCAGAAAAGGGGACCCGCTTATCCATCGGGTTCAGCGGGCGGGGGAAATCGTCCTCCGAACCGTTCGACCGGAACCTCTCGAACGCCGTCCAATCCGACAATCATTTAAGCTGGCGAATAATATAAGGCCGGGATGCAGAAAAACAAAATTTTTCGCCGGCCTGACCCAAAGTGCGACAATGCTAACGCACCCCGGGTGTGACTCAAATGTCGCACCCCATGCAAACGGTAATGATCCATTTTTAACCGATTCCATCAGCGAATGGGCATTTCTGAAGAGCATCCGGGAACAATTCCCGATTCCGCCGGGGTAATTCGATGGCACAAGATGCGACATAAATGTCGCACGGCCACGATCCCCATTTCGAAAGGGATCGGAATCAAATCAACCATATCCCCTTATTTATCAACATGTTACAACCACCATCCTGGATCCCGTCATTACACTGGCATGATCTTGGTATCTAACCAAGCAGACAAAAAATAACGAGGTGTCTATGCCGTACCCGGAATTAATCCAGATTGCGCAGGAAATTGAAATTGTGGGCGAGATGAGAGCCCCATTTCAGGAAATTCTAACGCCCCAGGCCCTGCAGTTCATTGCCGGACTGGAAAAGGAATTTGGGGAACGCCGTCGGCAGCTTTTGCAACTGCGGGAAGAACGCCAGGCCGAAATCGATGCCGGCAAATGGCCTACCTTTCGGCCGGAAACGCGGGCGATTCGCGAAAAGGAATGGAAAGTGGCCCCCATTCCACCAGACCTGGAAGATCGGCGAGTGGAAATTACCGGTCCGGTCGATCGGAAAATGATCATCAATGCGCTAAATTCCGGGGCCAATGTGTTCATGGCCGATTTTGAAGACTCGAATTCCCCGACCTGGTTCAACGTGGTGCAGGGACAGGTCAATTTAAGGGATGCGGTTCGGGGAACCATTGAATACACCAGCCCAGAAGGAAAACACTACAAGCTCAAGCCGCAGATTGCTACCCTGATGGTACGTCCGCGGGGATGGCATCTGGAAGAAAAACACGTGCTTTTGAATGGCAAGCCGGTCTCGGCCGCTTTGTTTGATTTTGGCCTTTTCTTCTTCCACAACGCCACCACCTTGCTGGAAAAAGGAACCGGTCCCTACTTCTACCTGCCCAAGCTGGAAAATTATCTGGAAGCCCGCCTCTGGAACGACGTCTTCAATTACGCGCAGGATGCGCTGGGCATTCCGCGGGGCACCATCCGGGCCACCGTGCTCATCGAAAACATTCTGGCGGCGTTTGAAATGGATGAAATCCTGTACGAGTTAAAGGATCACTCCGCCGGACTCAATTGTGGTCGCTGGGATTACATTTTCAGCTTCATTAAAAAATTCCGCAATTATCCGGAGTTTGTGCTACCGGATCGGGCACAGGTCACCATGACCACCCATTTCATGCGCTCGTATTCTCGCCTGCTAATCCAGACCTGTCATCGTCGGGGAGCCCATGCCATGGGCGGAATGGCCGCCCAGATTCCCATCAAACACGATCCGGTGGCCAACGAGCAGGCACTGGAGAAGGTCCGTGCTGATAAGGAACGAGAAGCCGGTGACGGACACGACGGCACCTGGGTGGCGCATCCGGGATTGGTCCACGTGGCCAAATCGGTGTTCGATGAAAAAATGCCCACGCCCAATCAGATTCATCGGCAACTGGACGACGTGACCATTACCGAAGAAGATTTGCTCCGGGTACCCGAAGGCACCATCACCGAAGAAGGGCTGCGGACCAACATCAACGTGGCCATTCAGTACCTGGAAGCCTGGCTGCGCGGCGTGGGTTGCGTTCCGATATACAATCTCATGGAAGATGCCGCCACGGCGGAAATTTCGCGGGCGCAGGTATGGCAGTGGATTCGGAACCGGGCACGCATGGTGGATGGCCGGGAAGTATCCACCGAACTGTACCACCGCCTGGTTCCCGAAGAACTGGACAAGATTCGGAAACTGGTTGGGGATGAGCGGTTTGAAAAAGGGAAATTCCAGCTGGCCACCGAATTGTTTAATTACCTGTCCACCACCGAGACGTTTGAAGACTTTCTGACGCTGGTGGCTTACAAATATCTGTAAGATAAGGTATAGCAATCCATTAGAAAACCAGGAAGGAGCAACCATGCAACAAAAGGCCGAGATTCAGAAGCTGGAACAGGAATGGAAAACCCATCCGCGCTGGGCAGGAATTGAACGCCCTTATTCCGCCGCGGATGTGCTACGATTGCGTGGAACTGTAAAGATTGAATATACACTGGCGCGCCTGGGAGCCGAGCGGCTGTGGCAATTATTCCAATCAGAACCGTTCATCCGGGCACTGGGGGCTCAAACAGGCAGTCAGGCCGTTCAGATGGTACAGGCAGGCCTGAAAGCCATTTACGTCAGCGGATGGCAGGTGGCCGCAGACATGAATGATGCCCTGCACACCTATCCCGATCAAAGCCTGTATCCTGCAGACAGCGTGCCCAATCTGGTACGACGCATCAACAATGCCCTGTTACGGGCCGACCAAATCATGTGTGCCGAAGGCCGCACCCAGGATATGCCCTATTGGATGGCGCCCATCGTTGCCGATGCAGAAGCGGGATTCGGTGGAGTGCTCAATGCCTTTGAGCTGATGAAAGCCATGATTGAAGCCGGCGCTGCCGGCGTCCATTTTGAAGATCAGTTGTCCTCCGCCAAAAAGTGCGGGCACATGGGCGGTAAGGTACTGGTTCCCACCCAGGAAGCCATTCAGAAACTGGTCGCTGCCCGACTGGCTGCCGACATTCTGGACGTTCCCACGATCATCATCGCCCGCACCGACGCAAACAGCGCCAAACTGCTAACCAGCGACATCGACGAACGGGATCAGCCATTTTTAACCGGCGAACGCACCGCCGAAGGATTTTACCGGGTTCGCCATGGCCTGGAAGCCGCCATTGCACGCTCCCTGCATTACGCGCCCTATGCCGATGTGCTCTGGTTCGAAACGGCGCATCCCGATCTGGAAGAAGCGCGCCTGTTTGCTCAGGCAATTCACGAAAAATATCCCGGAAAGATCCTGGCCTACAATTGCTCCCCGTCATTCAACTGGAAGCTGCACCTGGACGATGCCACCATCGCCCGTTTTCAGGAAGAACTGGGAGCCATGGGATACAAGTTTCAATTCATTACGCTGGCAGGTTTTCATGCCCTCAATTACATCATGTTTGACCTGTCCCGGCGTTACCGCGAAGAAGGCATGGCCGCCTATGCCCGGCTGCAGGAACAGGAATTTGAACTGGAACGCACCCATGGCTATCGAGCCATCAAACATCAGAGCTTTGTTGGGGCCGGGTATTTCGATGCCATCACTCAGGTCATTACGCGTGGGAACACCTCCCTGACCGCACTGGATGAATCCACCGAAGCGGAACAATTTCAGGAATCGCCAGAAGCGGATGACGGTGGAAACGGCAAATTTGTGCCCTCGCGAGAGAAATTGGCTTCGGTGAAAAGTCCGGAAAAATAAAGCCGTGAATGGGAGACGATCCTTTGATTGACCATAGAGCTTGGGGGCGGATTCCGAGGCGCCTTTCCTCCATTCGGGCGGGTATCCTCCGGGATGCTCGCCCGATTTTTTTCTAAATTCACCAAACCCGGATATTGCCGTAACCACGAATGATGCAAAAAATAGAACCGGATTATGCATTCGAACCACGAATGACACGAATGAACACAAATAAAATAAAATGCACTGGATTCTATCTGGACGAAAAATGTTTTCCTTGATATATTCGCTATTTTGTTGATATTATTCGAATTCATTCGCATGATTCGCGGTTTGACGCATGAATTGGGATAAAAATAAATTCTTGGAATACGATATTTTCGTAAGCAAAATGTATCCGGTGTTTGCTTAAATCATTTTAATTGAAACGATCGATTTTAACCCAAATTATGCAATAAACCGCGAATCACACGAATGAAACCAAAAAATATCTACAAAATCGCGAATAAACCGTGGAACACATTTTTATCGAGATACAATCCAATGTACTTTATTTGTTTTATTTGTGTTAATTCGTGTAATTCGTAGGCTAATGCATAATCTGGGTTTAATACGAATGAAACGGTTACGAATATCTAATCCGGGTTAAAAATTGCAGAGAATGACCATCAGGAGGATCTCATGGAAATCACTTCGTTTCATCCCCCGCAGCGCATCTTAATGGGGCCAGGGCCCTCAGACATCAGCCCACGTGTGCTGGAGGCCATGAGCCGCCCCACCATCGGCCATCTGGATCCGGAATTTATCCGCATGATGGATCAGGTAAAACAATTGCTGCAGTACGCTTTTCAAACCCGCAACGACATGACTTTCGTGGTATCGGCGCCAGGATCTGCCGGCATGGAAACCGCCATCGTGAACATGGTAGAGCCGGGCGATACGGTTATTGTGTGCGTGAACGGAGTATTTGGTGGTCGCATGCAGGCCATGGTCGAACGGTGTGGTGGACAGCCCGTTGTGGTGGAAGCGCCCTGGGGTCGGGCCATTGAACCGGAAAAACTGGAAGCCGCTTTAAAGGCCCACCCCGAAGCACGGGTGGTGACATTCGTTCACGCGGAAACCTCCACCGGCGCTCTATCTGACGCCCGCACGCTGGCGGCCATCGCCCATCAACACGACTGCCTGGTGATCGTCGATGCGGTAACCTCCCTGGGCGGATGTCCCCTTAAGGTGGATGAATGGGAACTGGATGTGGTCTATTCCGGCAGCCAGAAATGCCTGTCGGCTCCACCGGGACTGGCACCCATCACCTTTAATGAGCGGGCAGTGGCACACATCCAAAATCGTAAGACGCCGGTTCAGAGCTGGTTTCTGGATGTCAATCTGGTCATGCAGTACTGGGGCGGGCAACAACGTCGGGCATACCATCACACCGCGCCAATTAACAACCTGTATGGCCTGCACGAGGCTCTGGTGATGTTAAAGGAAGAAGGACTGGAAAATGCCTGGCAACGGCATCGGGAAAATCACCTCCGGCTGAAAACCGCACTGGAAGCCATTGGACTGGAATTTTTTGTCCCCGAAGCGGAACGGATTCCCCAGCTAAATGCGGTTCAGATTCCCGACGGGGTGGACGATGCCCAGGTACGTCAGCGGCTTCTGGAGGAATTCCGTCTGGAAATCGGGGCGGGACTGGGCCCGATGGCCGGAAAGATCTGGCGTATTGGCCTCATGGGTTACGGAAGCAATCCCAAAAACGTGCTCTACTGTGCCAGCGCCCTGGAGACGGTTCTGAAAACATTCCGTTCATGAATTCAAATGGGGTTACCCCATATTCCGCGAATAAAGAGTAAATCATTGGAGATAAAAGACCGGGGCCAGGTGAAACAAAATCAAAACCGTTTATCCCGGATGATGCATGAAACCGCAAATCATGCGAACGAACCCATAAATATCAATAAAATCGCGAATAAACCCTGGAACACATTTCATCCAGACACAATCCAATGTATTTTATGAGTTTTATTTGTGTTAATTCGTGTCATTCGTAGGCTATTGCTTAATCTGGGATTAATTTTATTAGCGTTAATTCGTGCAATTTGTGGTCTAAAGCATCATTTGGGTGAATTCGTGTCATTCGTAGGATATTGCATCATCCGGGTTTTTAAATTCGCCCTCGAATTTTCCCCGGATGGATCACAAATTTTTCACACTCCCCATTTCCTACCGCAGGCCTTTTCGTCTGATTAAAGCAAAGGCATGCGAAACGGTTGCTGAAAGGTGTAGGTCAGTTTTAGCAGAACCGTCCGATTTTCCACCAGCATGGCATCGCTGCCGTTCACATCCAGGTTCTCGTTGTATACCAGGTAAAGGTCGTTCCCGTCCCGCGGATTATACCGGAAACGCACATTAATCCCAATTTTCTGGGTGGCTGAATTGTACTGAATAAACGAGCTCATGGAAAAGCGGGTGTCCAGGTTGCCGCGTAACCGCAATCGAAAGATGTCTGCATCGAATTTTTGATTGCGTCCAGGGAAGCGCACTCGATTGATCTGATATTCTCCGCCCACCTCCAGATGAGAGGAAATCGACCAGGAGGGCGACAATCCAAAAGTCACCCGCCAGCCATCATAAAACTCCCCGGCGTCCATATTAACTCGCGCCCGAATCAAATACCCAAACGGGGAAATGAAAAACATGCTGACCTTATAAAACTGATAATTTCCGGGCGGCACCCAGGCATCGCTGGCAATGCGGAAGGTGTCCAGAATGGATTCGTAATTGGTGGAAGCATAGATGCGCAGGAATCCCCCGATTTTGGGATTCAGGCGCAGTTCCGGGCCCGCGTCTGCGGTTTCGATGGAACGATCGGAGTTGCGCACAAAAGCGGCCGCACGCAGGGTAAGGGACATCTTGTATAACAACGACTCCCGCCCCGGATACCATCCATAACCCAGGGCGCCCACCAGGCGGGTAAAATCTTTTCGGCGGACAAAACCGATGCCGGGATTGTAATCCGCACCAGACCATCCCAATCGGGCGCGATAAAACAGCCCCCGATCGGATCGCTTATCCCAGGCCAGTCGCAACCGTCCGCTCCCCGGATCCCAGCGGGAACGGCCATTTTCAAAGGACTGGGCCCAGGTGATGGTCAGGTAATCATCATTGACCACCCGAATAATCCCATCCACCCCGTACACGTAGTTGAACCGCCCATCCGTCCCCAACCGACTGGTGAAAATGGTGCCCACATAGGAATTCTCATTAATCACCCGCCGACGGAGGCGCAGCACACCGAAATTTTCCGAGGGTGTGGATTCGTAGGGGGCCGTCTGCATGTCCAGCAGTCCCACATCCCAGTTGCCGATGCGCCCGATCAACCGAACGCCTCCGTAAATCCGAAGCGGCTGGCCATCGCGGGTCAATCCAATGCGGCGACTGTAAAATACCCGCGACTGCTGCCCGGTTTGAAATTCGAAGATGCTGGCACGCTCCTGAAAAAACAATCGCTTCTCCGGAAAAAACAGGGAAAATCGGGTCAGATTGATCTGCTCATCATCCGATTCCACCTGCGCAAAATCGGTGTTCAGGGTAACGTCCAGGGTTAAATTGCTGGTGATGCTGTACTTCACATCCAGTCCTATTTCCCGGGTGGGATCGGTGGTGAGTTGTCCGGTCAATCCATTGCTTCCGACGAATGGTGTTTGCTGCACCCCACCCAACAAATAGGGAGTTACGTACAGGGGCTTTCGGGAATAAACACCTTCCAGGAGGACATCCTGAGCAATGGATGGCTTGTACAATCCCCAGCGCCATTTGGACGGAATGGCGGGAAAGGTGACCACTTCGTTTTTGCGGGCAATGGCTCGCCAGGTGATCACGCCCATAATCACCCGGCCCTCATCATCCTGAAAACGCAGGCTGGAGAAGGGAATGCGCACCTCCGCAAACCAGCCCTCTTCCGTACGGACAACGGCTGCATCCCAGAAAGTATCCCAGCTCCGATTCAGGGGTGGGCCGCGATTGCTTTCCCCATCGTTGTACACGGCAAAATCGCTACGAGCGCCGGCAGGATTGATCACAAACCCCAGCGCATTTTCGTTGTCGTTGAACGTGTCCAGAATGATGGCAAAACGATCATCGCTGAAATTGATCCCATCGCGGGTCAGGGTATTGGCCCGAACCCCACCGGGATCCGAGTCGTAAAACGCCCCCGCTGCGTAGAGATAATTTTCATCATAAGCCAGGCGGATTTCCGTCCGCTCAGTCGGTGGAGCCCCATAAGTGGGTGATGACATGACCAGAGGGAGGGGTTCTATCTCCGCCCAGACGGGTTCATCCAGCACCCCGTCCAGCTTGATGGGTTGATCAATGCGATGAAGACGCATGATCGTCGACTGCTGCCCGATTACCGCGTCTGCAAACAGACCCAAAACGACCACCCATAAAAGAAACTGTAGATACCGCATACGCCTCTTCTACCTTTTCAATCCGTACTGTGTTACTCAATCACCCACTGGCCACGGCATTCCGGCAATGGCCAGGGGCGAAAATCCGTTACGTTCTTTCCGGGGGCTGTGGATAATCTATGGAAATTGTGGGGTCTTTTCAATCGCCCAGCCTTCAACTACCGTAAAGCGGCCCTTCGAAAAACAATGCCATCCCCCATTTCATAAAAGCAATCACCCGGATTCTTTCAAAAGCCCCAAAAATTATGCGAAAATATTACGTCGGGCACAAGGAGAAAGTTTTACGAAAAATAAAATTTCCGGCAAACCCTATGTTTGCGGAAAAGGTCACCTGGCGAGAACGCCATCAATGCATGATGCCATTCCAACCGGGATCTCGAACCGATTTTACGGAGACGGCCAATCCACCAGCAGAAAGCGAATCATCACAGATGATGCATCAAACCGCAAATCGCGCGAATGAACCCAGATTATGCATTAGCCTACGAATCACACGAATTAACACCAATAAAAATAATAAACCCAGATAATGCATTAAACCGCGAATCACGCAAATGAACACAAAAAATATCAATAAAATCACGAACAAACCTCGGAGCGAATTTTCATACAGATCTAAATCAATGGATTTTATTGTTCTTATTTGTGTTAATTCGTGCAATTCGTGGTTTAAAGCATAATTTGGGATAAAATGCACTTGATTCTATCTGGATAAAAATGTTTTCCTGGATATATTCGCTATTTTGTTGATTTTATTCGAATTCATTCGAGTGATTCGTGGTTTAACGCTTTATTTGGGATTTTTTTATTCGTTTTCATTCGTGCAATTCGTGGTCTAATGCGTTATCCGGGATCATTTCTAATGGGGATCGGAATCATTCTTCAGGTGGGGTATCCAGGGGTTCGGTAACAAATTCGCCATCCTGATTTCGGGTAAGCTTTTGAACCTTCTTTTCGGCCTCATTCAACTTTTCGTTACAAAATTCGATGAGCTTCATGCCCTCTTCGTACATCTTCAGGGATTCTTCCAGCGGGATGTCTCCACTTTCCAGCTGACGGGCAATTTCTTCCAGCCGACTCAGGGCTTTCTCGAATGTCATCTTGCTCGATCCACTCATGTGCTTTCACCCAGCATTTGAACCTGCGACAGAAACTGGCCCCGGGCCAGTCGCACCTGAACGATGTCCAGCACATTTACCTGGGACACGTCCTTTACAATTTCCCCATCCTTGTAGCAGATGCTGTAACCCCGCTTGAGAATGGCCGTGGGATTCAACGCCTGTAACTGATATTGAAGGCTCTCCAGCCGATTCCGTTTTAACGCCAGAATATGGCTGGTTGCCAGGAAAATATTTTTCTGAAGTTCGTCCACCCGCTGCATTTTTTGATAAACGATGTCTTCCGGTTTACGGAAGGCATAACTGCGCAACAGGCTCTGCAGCTTTTCCCGATAGGCATGAATTTCTTTGAGCAAAGAAACAGTGATTTTTTCACGAATTTGCTTTATATTCATAACCAAATCTGCCCGATCCTTTACGACCATTTCCGCCGCTGCAGAAGGGGTTGGCGCCCGCCGATCGGCCACAAAATCGGCGATGGAAAAATCGATTTCATGCCCCACGGCAGAAATGATGGGAATGCGCGATTCGAATATGGCGCGAGCCACCACTTCCTCGTTAAATGCCCACAAATCCTCCAGCGACCCACCGCCCCGTCCCACAATCAGCACATCCACATCGCCAAATTCGTTGAAATCCCGAATGGCGCGGGCAATCTCTTCGGCCGCACCATCTCCCTGTACCCGGACGGGATAAAGAATGATTTGAACCCCGGGAAAGCGCCGGGTGATAACGCTGATAATATCGCGAATGGCAGCGCCTGTGGGCGAAGTGACCACGCCAATGCGTTCGGGAAAATCGGGGATGGGTTTTTTGTACTTCTCGTCGAAAAGCCCTTCCTGATGCAGCTTTTGCTTCAGCTGCTCGAAGGCCATTTGCAGGGCACCCACACCCGCCGGTTGAATTTGATGCACAACCAGCTGGTAATAGCCACCCTTTTCGTACACCTGCAATTCGCCTTCCACCACCACCTGCATGCCATCGCGGGGTTCAAACAGCAGGCCATTGGCCCGGAACCGCCACATGGCGCAGTTAATCTGCGCATGTTCATCCTTCAATGTAAAATACAGGTGGCCGGATGTGTGGCGTTTAAAATTGGAGATTTCACCCTCAACCCAGAGCCTGGGGAAGCTCATTTCCAGCAGTTCTTTGATCTCGCGGGTCAGGCGACTGACCGTGTATATGAATTTTTCTTCCATTTCCTCCCCCAATGGGTGTCAGGGAAATCTCTCAATCAACCGTTGGGAATTACCGTAATTTCTTTTTGTGACGATTCTTGCGCAGACGTTTTTTGCGCTTATGGGTTGCCATTTTATGACGTTTACGTTTACGACCACACGGCATTAATCAGTCCCTCCATTTGTATTCATGTTAACCGTTTGATGAATTTCTTCCAGAATTTGATTGGCCCGCTGTGCCTGCGGCGAGTTGGGAGCGATTTCCAGCAACTTCCCCCAGGCCTCCATCAGACCGTTCATATCCTTTAATTGTAAATTGACCACGCCTAAATTGTATAACGCAAATACGTGATTGGGATCGATGGCCAGAGCGGTATTAAACAACTGCTTGGCCTTATCAAAGTTCTGCACCTGGAAGTACGACACGCCCAGATCAACGATGACGTTGGCATTGGTTGGATCCAGCTGAATGGCCTTTTCATAATAGGGAATGGCCTCTTCGAACCGATGATTATCGAACAGCAAATTTCCCATGTGCACGTAAAGTTCGGCATTATCGGGGTCTTTTTCAATCTGTTCCTTAATGGTTTGAATATGGGCTTCCAGCTCTTCCGGATCCATGGCGGGTTGGGCCTGAGCCGGCTGCTGAGGAGTTTCCTCATGCACGTGGGGCTGTCCCGCGGTGGGAGTTGAGCGGATTTTCTTTTGTTCGATCCGGATGTAGGTGTAGTTGTACACCGTGGCCACCGCCATGGCCAGAACAGCAACAAACATGATAATGACGTAGGGATTACGCCACATCTCGGCTGCTGGCGCTTTCTCTTCCCGGGGACGTTCCCGGACCGCTTTTTTGGGAGCAGCCAGCGCGGTTCCACACGAACGGCAAAAGCGGGCATCCGGAGGATTGTCCGTTCCACAATTCTTACAAATCACCGGCTCGGCCTGCAATGCCTGACCACAGTAAGGGCAAAATTTTGCCTCTTCAGGTACCGATTTTCCACAATGGTTACAGGTTTTCATCAGTCGATTCACCTATGTTATATTTTTTGCGTAAACTGTTATTTACCGATTCCCGAAAAAACTTTGCCGGTTTAAAGACAGGCACAAATCGATGGTCGACCTCGATTTCGCGACCCATTTGAGGATTCTTCACCTTTCGGGGCAACCGCTCCTTGGCATAAAAACTGCCAAAGCCTCGAATCTCCACCCGATCGCCATTTTGCAGCGCTTCCATGATGTGGTACAACAGGCCATTCACAATCACTTCCACATCCACCTTGGTTAAACCGGTGGCATCGGATAAAAGATTCACCAACTCCGACTTTGTCACCGTCATAAAAATCCTCCTAAAAGCCAAAGATTTTACTAAAAATCCCCTGTAAAATCAACAATAATCGAAATTGCGCCATTTAGAACGGCTTCCCGTTCAGAAAGGCCAGCCGATCATCGCATCCCCTGTTTCTTTCCCGCTCATTCCGGGTAGCTTCACTCATCGCGAATGGCTGACAAATCCCGTTCCAGCCGCTCCCGGATGTACTTTTCCACAATCCATTCCGGTACCAGCTTCCAGTTGTGGGTGGTTTTGTCCCGGATTTCCCGTTTTTCCTTAATGTACTCCACGATAAGATCCCGGATTTCTTTGTTCGATTTCCAGACGATCGGGCAGCGGAAGCGTTTGCGCAATTGCTGCGCCCGGTAACTATTCACCGCAACTCGAAACGACTGCTGACGATCCAGCGGCTCCCCGGTCGCGGTGAGGCGAACATTCTGGATGCGTTCCCCCACGGGACGGGTGATGTCAATTTCATAGGTAATCCCCTCGGCCATGTCGTAATTAAATCCCATAAAATCGGCGTTGATCAGGGGACGCGCCAGCGGATCTTCGGGATCCACCGTGTTGAAATATTGCGCTGTCCATTCCAGATGATCGATGAGCTGCTGCCCGGTTAAAATAACCACATACAGATAATTCTCATATTTGTAGAGGCCGTACACATCGCGGATGCGAATGGGCCCTTTTTTCAGCACGTAGGTGGTGGTGAAACTGGCCGCCAGCGAAACGTCCGCCTGACTGAACCGGAACTGGGTCTGATGGATGAGATCCACAAAACCGCCGTCCTTCAGGCGAGAATATCGGGAGGAGATGGTATCCCGGGCATACCCAATGCGGGAGTTGATGTAGCGCATGATGCGCTGATGGTAGGGACGCATGATGTCCACGATTGCAGGATGGGGCGATTCGCGGCGGGCATTTTCGATTTTTCCCCATTTGTCCACCACCTTCCAGCCGGTTTTCTCCTTTTTTAATCTTAAAAAGATGACCCCCAGGTGCCGCCCATGACTGCCGGCCATCATCACCAGGGGACGCCGGGGATTGTCCGGTTCGCCTTCCAGGGGATGGGAATTGTACAACCGATGCTCATGGGCGGCCAGAATCACATCGTAGCCGGGCATTTCTTCAGCGATTTGAAGGCAGGGGTTTTCCTCGGGAATGTCCTCCGGCCAGTCCGGCCGGTTGGCATTGGGATGAATGCCGGCATGAAACAGCCCGATCACCACGTTGGCCCGCTGGCTTTCCTTTAAATACGGCAACCACCCGCGGGCAGCAGACACCATGTCCTGCCAGTGAATCCCGGGATACAGATCCGGATTTAACCACAGCGGAATGGCCGGGGTGGTCAGCCCCAGAATGGCAATGCGGATATCCCCAAACTCTCGAATTGTGTAGGGCTGAAAATAGGAACGCTTGCGGCCGACTTTGGCATTGGCGGACAACCAGGGAAAGCGAAATTGACGCCTGACCCGGTTGTAAACCCGCGGGCCCTGTTCAATGTCATGATTCCCAACGGAAGCCGCATCGTACTTCAGGGCGTTCATCACCCGGGCTACGGGATGACTCCCGCGCTTCCGCAAAAAGTTGTAATAATAGGTCAGGGGTGACCCCTGCAAGAAGTCGCCATTATCCAGCAACAATACGTCCGGGTAGCGCTTGCGGTAGGCCTCAATCAGTGTGGCCACCCGGGCCAGTCCCCACTGGGTGTCTCGCCCCAGAATGTAATCGTAAGGGTAAATGAATCCATGAACATCGGTGGTGTAGAGAATAACCAGAGTCTTTTCCCGGGAGGGAAACAGCGACCTGAAATAATCCCGAATCCTGCGCCATTGCGGTATCACGATACCATTCGTCTCCTTGCTTCGCCGTTTGTTCATCCATTAGCCAGTCAGATGGTCTTCCAATAAAACCCATCCAATCGATTATTTTGCGAATGGGTGCGGAGTTGGGCATCACATCCGCGGCTTTTTCCGACGCACCCGTATCCGCCGATCCGGATCCTGCTTGCGCACCCAGTTTAAAAATCGCTGCATCTCCGGATGCTGACGGATTTTTTCCAGTGTATTCAACTCCCTTGCCAGGGTCGTGTTTTCAAAAATATGATGGAGTTGCCGATGGCAGGCCGAACAGATCCGTGCCGTGGGGCCTTTTCCACCGTTCTTCTGCCGGGGAATCAAATGATGAATGGTAACCCGGGAAACCTCGCGTTCACAAAGTTCGCATCTCATGAAACAAACCGTGCCAGATATTTAATCACCAGTGCCAGCGATACCGCAAATAAAAGACTGGACAACGTGCCGATCAAAAAATATTCTGCAAAATCTTTTTCTTCCAGTTTCTTAAAACGGGCCACGGCCTTTAATCCCACGGTCAGGGTAATTAACCCCAGCATGTTCATCTGAATCAGCAGGTAGATGAGCAGACGCTCCAGATTCCCAATGACCTTGCCGCGCTGCAGTTCCTCGCCGCTAATGGCCCCCGACCGGTCGCTGGAAAAAGGCGCCAGCACCGCGCGAACAAAGGCGGTGCCACCCCAGACCATCCAGAGAAACCCAACAAAATACCACATCGCCAGGAAAAATATTCCCGGGGGAAGCAACCATTCCCCACGCCCGACCCCCCACTGCTGTATCCAGGAACTGGAAGTCCCTTGAAGGAGATGGATCATTATCGCGATATGGATGGCAGCAACCAGTTGTACCCCTGTAAACTGCAGCGGGCTGGCCGGCATGTCCAGCCAGTGGGTGTAACGAACAATCAGTACAACCGCAACCGTCACGGCGAAAAGATATCCCGCCACTGTCCAATTTGGCAGGGCAATCGCCAATACCAGATGCGGCAACAAAAATTTCCATCCATTCCGCCAGGCATCCTGCCAATCCGATGGCTTCTGCACACGATTTCCACGAAAGATAACCCAGAAATAAGCCACCGAATAAGCCAGCAGTACACTCACCAGCAATTGACAGGTCTGAGGCGTCATGGACATTGGCAAATTGTTAGCAATTGATGGTTCTATACCGATAAACCCTTTTTTACGGATTCTTACCTTGCGGTTGCCTCGTTGCCTATTTTGGCGGATGAATCCACTGACGACCGAATCCAAAATATTCCGTCCACCACCAGAACCCGACGTTTCGGATTGGTCCTTCTACCGGATCTGGCGAACGAGGCAGCCCAATGACTCAGCTTGCCCCAACCGCTTCCTGCATCCTCCATCCCAAACCGCGCAATGCATCCTGTCGTCCGGCCGGAAGGACCATATAAGCGATTCACCTTATAAAGGGAACATATAAGCAATATTACTTATGCACAACACATATAAGCCATATCGCTTATACAATGGGTTTTATAAACTGATTCAGAAATTGCACGATGGCCGCCTGACTTTCCTCCACCAGAAAATAATGGGCGTTTTCCAGCGCCTGGCTAACGGCTGCCTGGGAGATGCCCAGCTGCCGGGCGACGGTTTCCTGATGTCGAACGTTCCGATAGACCGCCACAATTTCCCGCTGACGCGGCGTGCGTTTTGCCTCCAGCCGTTCGATGTGCTGCATCAGCACATTTAAAACGGGCACTTCCAATCCCTGAACGTTAAATCGCAATCGGGGGGGCTGACGCTTGGCGGCCTCAATTTCTTCGCGGGCCAGCCGCAAACAGGGGCCATCCATTCCTATGGACGATTCCCGATTGATTTCGGTCTCGATCTCGCCCACCCCCACACCAATCACCAGCTGCCGGGGATGTAACTGCTGGTGCAGAAACCGATAAATTTCAAACAGCGCATCGGCGCGATGCAATAATGCCTGAAACTCGTCCCCCAGGGTAACGGTAAACGGGGACACAATTTCCGATTGAAATTGCTGATTCAATTCCGCCATAACGCGATGAAATTGCCGCTGGAAGGCCTTTCGGTTTTCAATTTCCCGGGAACGCACAATATCCCCGATGATGGCCAGGTAGTAGCTGTGTAGTTGCAGCGTGTTCATCCCGGCAGCCGTTTATTTCACCTTCAACAACTGGCCCAGCTTGAACCGCAGCACAAAAAGATGGCTGTTAATTCTGGGCTTTTCCCGAAACTCAATGTTTTCCACAATGCCCTGGTATTTCCCGGGATTGGTAAGGCGAGAGGCAAATTCCTGCCGGGTGATGGCCGGCCGGTATTTCTCCAGCATCCAGGTCATCAGATCGTAACCCAGCATGTGAAAGAGTTCCGGCGTGGTTTTCATCCGGCTTCGGAAGCGGGTCACAAACTGGCGATATTCCCAGGACTGTGGATCGTAATACGCCGCACTGATGAACACCAGATCCGGCAGATAGTCCTTATTTTTCTGCAACGCCTCCAGATGATTCCACCCTTCGTTACCCAGCAGGGTACACTGGATGTTGTGAAACGCAAATTGTGAGGCAATAATAGGAATCAGATCGGGAGAGGTGATGATTAGCAAACCATCTATCCCGGTGGATGGGATCTGCGTGGAATCCACCTTGGCGCCAAATTTTTTGGCGGAAAATTTTTCATCCATCCACTCCCGGAAACCTTTCTGGATGGCCTCATCCGAGAGGGTCGAATCTACCTGCCGAATGGAATCTCGATAAAAAACAAAAAATCCCTTTTTTCGAATGGCCCGAAACTGGCGGGTGAAATCCTGGGTGTCCTCGTAATACCACTGAGTGGTCACCACTTCGGCCTGGTTGGCCTGAACTGCCTCAATAAAACTGTGCACAAAACTTTCTCCGTACTCGCTGACGGGCGCCAGAATTGCCAGGGTTTTCAGTCCCATCTCCCGGGTGGCATAATTCCCCAGAAACCGGCCTTTGGTCTCGGCATCGGGATTCAACTGGAAGGCAAACTCGCTAATTTCGGTGAAACCCACCGCCGCACTGGTAGGAACGACATATGGAATCTGCTCATAGTGAGAAAACAGCGCCACCGCAGCACACTGATCGGTATCCAGTGGCCCTACCAGGGCCAGGGTGTTATTATTGCTGACGCCCTGTTGAGCAGCCTGTAAGGTGTTCAATACACTTTCGCCAACCGGGATGGACACGAAATCCACCCCTCCGGCTTTCTTGCGTTCTTTAAACTCCTGCAGCGCATAGCGCATCCCCAGCTCAATGGCTTCGCTAACGGGTTCTTCGTCCGGGAAGATGGACTTCAGGTAAACGATGGTGGGATTCCCCGATACCGGTTTCTGTTGAAACTGCAACAACAGCCGGGCCTGATCCGCATATATATGATTGGGCTGTTCCTGCAGGAACTTGTTCAGCAATTCCACGGCCCGATCGCGCCGTCCCTGTTCCAGCAGCTGACGGGCTTCCAGCAGCGTTAACAATCCATTCAACACGCCCGAGCGATACCGCCGCTGCAGGGTTTGCAATTCCGGCTCACTCAGATAACGACTGGCCGTCTGATAAATGTATCGAGCAGCAATTTTTTTCAACCGTACATCGGTGCCATTTTCCACGACCCAGAACCATTCCTCGATGGCGGGTACGTACTTCCCCTGCCGGAAGTGGGTATTGCCCAATAAATGGTGCATATCGTCCAGGTACTGACTTTCGGGATAGCGTTTGAAGAAATCCCGGCACAGAATGGTCACCGCATTGTAATCCCCCAATTTGTAATAACTTTTTGCCAGCATCAGCTTGCCCGCGGTCACCAGACGGCCTCGTGGAAAGGATTGAAGCTGCTTAAAAAACAGGGTTTGTGCTCTGGCATAATCCTTTTTCTGATACGCAGACAATCCCTGTTGAAACAGGGCATCTTCGGATGGTTGGGTAAAGGCAATGGATGTAAAAATAAAAATCCACAACAGGGTGAACCGCATGGGTGATTTTCTCAAGGTAACCTCCTCTACCGAAATGTTCTTTCGAATCCGATTATCAACTGGAAAATATAACCGCTGGGGCATTGAATGTCAACCAGGATGAACTTCCTGCACTGGCTGAATGCTGCCACAGGATGGTGCGGTTTGTCCTGCTCCTTTATCCGCCCGATAGCCCATCCCCCTGTCGAAACGTTTCCCTCAACCATCGTTGAACCCGGATTGGGCATTTGCCTACGAATGACACGGATTAAACGAATAAGAATATTTTGATGATATCTGGATGAAAATGTGTTTCAGGATTGATTCGCGATTTTGTAGACACTTTTTGTTTTCATTCGTGTGATTCGTGGTTTCATGCATTATCTGGGTCAAAGCATGATTTCGGCTAAAACGATTGCTTAATTTTGGGTATCCCAACTTAATTGGGTCGATGGAACTGGAACCCATTGGGCAGACGATTTATTTTGGCCCGGAGTGAGACTGGCGGACGATCCCGAGCTTGCGCATTTTCTTAAATAGTGCCGATCGGTCAATTTTCAATAACCGCGCGGTTTCCTGGATCTTCCAGCCCGTACGCTGAAGCCGCGTCAAAATAAATTGCCGCTCAAAGGCATCTCGCGCTGCCTTCAGGGACACCGGATCGTCGGATTCAATCAACGGGCCATTTCGGGAATAAAACGCCATTTGAACGTCCTCCTCGCGGATGAGCCCGTCCTGAGCGAAAAAGGCGGCATATTCGATGACCCTTTTCAACTGACGCACATTTCCTGGCCACTCATGCTCGGTTAATAGACGCAGGGCGCCGGGGGTAAAACCGGTCAACGGTTTGTTGAACATCTCGGCAAAATGTTGTAAGAAATAATTGGCCAGCGGAATAATGTCCTCCACACGTTCGCGAAGGGGTGGCACATAAATCTGAACCACATTGAGCCGATGGTACAGGTCTTCCCGAAACCTCCCGGCAGCCACCCGCCGTTCCAGATTCTTGTTGGTAGCGGCAATGATGCGCACATCCACCGGATGGGGCAGATGATCTCCCGGGCTTTCAACGGCTTCCCGTTCCAGCACCCGTAGCAATTGCGCCTGCAACCGGAAATCGAGGTCGGCAATTTCGTCCAGGAAGAGCGTGCCGCCGTTGGCTGCCAGCACTTTCCCGCTGGAATTCCCCGCTGCGGCCATCAACCCGTTCCCGGGAAACCCAAAAAGTTTGCGTTCCAGTACCTCCGCTGGAATGGCGGCACAATTTACTTTCACGAATGGTTTACCATTCCGGGGACTCTGATGATGAATGGCCCGTGCCACCAGCTCCTTGCCCGTCCCGCTTTCCCCCAGCACCAGCACACGAGCCCTGGAGGGCGCCACCCGCTGAATGGCCTCAAACACCTGACGCATGCCATCACTCACCCCAATCATGAGATACGTTTCTTCCAGTTGCACCAGTAGATTCCGTTTTTCCTCCTGCCAGTGTTTCCATTCCACTGCATGTTGCAGGGAGATCCGCAATCGTTCCGCGGGGACGGGCTTCTCAACGAAATCAAATGCACCGATGTTTATGGCTTCCATTGCGGCCGGCAGAGTATTCCGGGTGGCCGTCACGATTACCGGAACGCCGGGTTGAAGGGTCAGTAGTTTTTGCACCAGCGCCAGCCTTTCCCTGGCCGTCATTTCCAGATCAATAAACACGCAATCGTACGATTTCTTTCGGCAGGCGGTCTCCGCCGCCAGCGGATCCGCAAGCGTTTCCACCTGAAATAAAGGATCTTGGAGCCGGTTGGTCAGGGCCATCAAAAATTCTTCATCTTCACTAACGGCCAGGATTCGATTCATGGGTTCCACTCCCCTGTTTCCAATCGGCAACATCATTCACCGGATTGTTGCAAAATTGACACAGGTGGCTCCCGACATCCCGATATCGATTCCCAACACTCACCACCACAGAACCCCGCTTTCAATCGATAATCCCTACTTCTTCCGTTCGGGAACAGGTAAATCGCTTTTTCTGGCTTTCTTCTCCCACTGTCCCGCAGGAAAGATTGTCTCCAGCTCCACATCCAGCACCATAAAACTGTCCAAATTTTATGCCAGCAGGACGCGCCTTCCTACCTGCTGCTGCCCAGGCCGGTATCCTCAATCCCGCCGGGTTCAGAACATCTGATTGGCAGGAAAAAGGGACTTGCCAGACGAATCCAAGGATGCAACAAACCCAAATCATGCGTTAAACCAAATAATTCATTAAACCGCGAATCACGCGAATGAAACCAAGACATATCCACAAGATCGTGAATAAACCCTGGAACACATTTTCATCCAGATATCACCAAATTATTTTTATTCGTTCAATTCGTGTCATTCGTAGGCGAATCCATAATCCGGGATAAATATTGGGCGGCATTTTCAATCCGGATGATGCATGCGGTTACCAATGTCTCTGAAACAGATCCCGATTTCCTGCAAACGGTTTACAAAATGGCATTGCCCCCAAAGCGACGACTTTCCTTCCAGACCGGGAAAAACAGCCAGCCATTGGCCAGCAAACGTCCCAGAACGAAGGCCAGGGCTGCGGCAACCACCCCCACAAAATCCAGGTGATAAATAGTTACCCACAAAATCAGCGAAATCCCCCCAACCTCCAGCACGCTGGCCAGGGTAATGGGCTGGGTTTTCCGGGTCACCACCAGAACCGCCCGTTGAAAGGAAATCCACAGGGTCAACACCGGCATCCAGACCATGATCCGGGTCGGGATTTTTGCCAGCTGGCTGAGTGTGGGGTTCAGCCCGGAGATGGTCTGATACCAGACATCCAGCAGGGGAGTAAAGGCCAGCAGTCCCAGGGCGGTCAACAATGCTCCACCCAGAAGGTAACTAAATTTTCGTATGGTCGGATAATAGCGGCGATTTTCTTCCAGCAGGGCAATGACCACTTCCTGAAAAGACAATCCCACACTGCGGAAAATGAAAATCAGGGCATTCATGACCGGAAGAACGGCCAGGGACTCCACCGGCAGGCGGCTTCGCCCCATAAAAAATGTGGCAATGGGATGCACCGCCAGCGCCAGTAGCGCCGTCAGTGCCAGGGGATAATAAAAGGCCGCAATGCTTCGGTAGGTTAATTTACCGGTATCGGAAGGAATGTCCGGGGATGGGGCTCGAAACAGAGATCGGATAATGGATTGGGCCATCCAGCGGCCGGCCAGGGCTTCCACGACTACCCCCGCGGAAAGTGCCGCGGCGCCAACCACCACCCCGGGCAGGCTTCCCCAATAAGCCAGAGACAAGGCGACCGTGATCACCGTTCCCAATCGCAGGAGCGTTCCCAGTGCCACCTTACCGGTCTGGTTAAACCGGATCAAAATTCCCTGAAAAAATCGTCGGTAACCAATGGCTCCTGGCCAGGGCAACAAAATCCACAGCGCCCACCGGGTCAATCGGGCCACTTCCGCCGGCAACTGGATCCAGTCAATCATTACCCGATGGAATACCGGTGGGATCAACAACAAAACCAGCACCAGGGTCAATGCCCCATTCAGAAAAAACGTAAAGTTGCGCAATTTTCGATAACTGGGTACATCCCTGACCAGAGCGGTGGCAGCACTGAGCATCATGATGATGGGCGCCTCGATAATGAGGGCAAAGGAGAAGGCCACCCCGTAAGCGGCCAGATTAAACGTTTCGTCGGGCAATCGGGCAATCACCGCCGAAAGAAATGGCCCTTCGAACGCCATCATGAGCCAGGTGGAAGCCAGCGGCAACCACAATTTCAAGATGCGTTTAAATGATAGACGCGTTTCCACAACCCCAATCCTTCCTCATTGCCCGCAATTCCACAACAAACCCAGATAAATTCACTTCCGGGTACCCGATCCACTGCCGCATGATTAGATTCCTTAGAACAACCGGCGTTTCACAGAATATTTTTTCCGGGAACATTTACTCCGGAGCATCTAATAAAAAGTACTTTTTATGAACGATCAATTTACGGACGGATTTTCTCTGAAACAGGGCGAAAGTGAATCTTCTTCGATGCGGATCTTTTTCTCGAACGGATGCGAACAGCCACATGATTAACCCGGGTTCTTTCAAGATTCGGGAATAGCCCGGAGAAACATTGTTGTTCCACAGAAGCGCATCCTGATATTCAGGTGTTGTGGTTCGATTCGCTCTTCCGTTCGGATGCCATCTGAAAAACCGGCTTCTGGATGGCGCGTTTAACCCGGATTATGCAATCGCCCTACGAATGACACGAATAAAAACGAATAAAATAATAAAACCCATTGGATGATGTCTGGATGAAAATGTGTCCCGGGGTTTATCCGCGATTTTGCAGATATTTTCTGGTTTCATTCGTGGGTTTAACCGGTTTTCCGAATAACACATTCAGCGAAAAACCAGGAGGGATAAGATGCTATCGCGACGGAAATTTCTACAACAAATTCTGGCCCTGCCATTATTGGGCCTGCTGGGATTTCGGGAATTGACCGCAAAGGAACATCCCGAACGGGGAGTTTTGATGAATCAGTTCAGCATTGCGGGATTTCAATATTACAGGGGGCCGGCATTGCTACCCCTGATGAAGGTCGGAGAACGGATCTCCCTTGAAGTGGAACCCACCAATCCGCACGACGAATTTGCGGTCAAAATTCTTTATCGGGGCCGACAGATTGGTTACGTGCCCCGTAGCGACAATCGTCACATCAGTCGGTTGCTGCAAAACGGGGTGCCGCTGGTTGGACGCATCGCCGGTATTCAGCCGGAAGCACCCCCCTGGCAGCAGGTGCAGATACGGGTCTGGCTGTTGCAGCAATAACGGCAGCCAGCCCCCTGGCTCGATTCTAAAGATGGTTAACAGTGAAAGAACGGCTGAATACAGGGATTAGCAAATACGCTGATGCTCCTGATAAATATTCACATACCGCATATCAATGCTCATGGTGTATTTTAAATTCATGATCTGAACCACCACCATGGAACCATCCTGCAGGTTCTCGAACACCAGGCGGAGAAAATCCAGCCGCTCGGCATTAAGATCCGTTCGCTCCTGGAATCCCCATTCGGCAAACTCCTGCCGGTAAAAATCCGCTATATGGGACATTTCCATTCCCGTCTGAAACGTCACCAGATTAGATCCCGGTACTCGCGTCAGATTCTTCCCATCACGGGGAATCGGGAAGGGCAATGGCGATACGGTTCGATTCATTGGTTCATCCATAAAATGGCTTCCCCTCCGGGGTAAAAGATTAAATAATTGGATTTCGCTTTCCTTCCCATCCCGGATGTTGGTTTGGATCCGGGTTTTCAAAAAGCGATTTGAATAAAATCCGCAGCGTCTCGGTCACACTTTTTACCCGATCTCCATGCACCTACGGGCGAATGGGTTCCGGGACACCTCACTCTCGATTGCGGGAAGGGCTTTACGGCTGCAAATTTTAGAGGACTGCACCACCCATCCCGGGTGATGCAGTCCCCCAAACAATTGGTCGGCTGGCCCCTCCCCTGACAACGCGATTCATTCAACAACAAGATACCTTTCCTCCCGTTCCCATTCAACCGCACAAAAGTGCAGTTTCACACGGGTCACCCGCCTGAGACATATCAAATTAACCGATCCATGCGGGTAACGGTAAACCTCCTTCCCGGCTCCTCCTCTTGCCTGCTGACGCTCTCCGGTACTCCATATCGGCCATTCCACTCACCGATCCGGTTCAAACGCACACCAGGTCTCAGTATTTGAAGAACACGGTGAGCTGCTGTTCGCGCGGGAAGACAATCTGTAGCCATGCCAGCATCACGATTATCCAGCTAATTACCAGCAATACAATCTGTAAGCCGCGCCGCATCCACCGACGATGTAATGGGCTCCATCCTTTCATTTCCCGGTATATCTTTTTGGTACGGGTTTCTTACCTTTTCACAATAAATTAAGTCAGGAGGGGCAATGCGTCACCTGCATAAAAGGTGAGATTTTTTCAGGATTGTCGCCAAAAGTCGGGCTCAACCCACCCATTCATGCCAGGATAAACCCAAATAAAGCATTAAACCATGAATCGCGCGAATGAAACCAAAAATATCCACAAAAATGGCAAATCAACCCTAAAACCCATTTTCATCCAGACATCATCCAAAGGATGGCATTATTTTTATCTGGGTTCATTCGTAGGCGAATGCATAACCTGGGCTAAATCCACCCCTTACGCAGCGCCTTGGCTACCGCCTCGGACTGGGAATGCACATGCAACTTCTTGTAAATATTTCGGATGTGGTAGCGCACTGTGTCCATGCTAATGCACAGGGAATCAGCCAGCATTTTGTAGCTGTTCCCGCGGGACAATCCCTCCAGAATTTCCAGCTCGCGCTTGCTCAAAGTGGGTTGTTCGCTTTCTTCCGGGGCAAACCGCTGGAAAAAATTTACCACCTTGCGCGCAATCTGGCTGCTCATGGGAGAGCCCCCCTCGTAGGCACTGCGAATGGACTCCAGCAACTGAGCCGGGGGCGTCTTCTTCAACAAATAACCAATCGCGCCATTGCACAGGGCTTTAAAAATGGATTCATCGTCCTCATAAACCGTTAACATAACCACCTGCGTTTCCGGACGTTTTTCCTTGACCCGCTTCACCCCTTCAATCCCGGACATACCAGGCAACCCAATGTCCATCAGGATCAAATCGGGTTGATCCTGCTCCAGCTGACTCAGCATCTTTTCACAATCCCGGTAAGATGCCACACAACGCAACCCTTCCGTGCCGTTAATCAGCACGGTCAGTCCTTCCCGAATGGTGCGATTATCCTCCACAATCACAATGCGTATCATGGGTGTCTATCCGATTTGATCATTTAAAAGTAGTCAATTGTTCGGGTTTTTCCAATTGCCCATTGATGTAGTTTTTCCAGGTTCCGGGAGGAATCCCCGCATCCCACTACCTATTGATGCGGTCAACGCACCCGCCCGTGGAATTCCACAACCGTTCCTTCTCCGGGGCGGGAATGGATGTGCAATTCCCCGCCCAGACGCCGGGCACGATCCTGCATGTTCTGTAATCCATTGCCGCCACGGACTTCCTCCAGCACAAAACCCTTCCCATTGTCCCGAAGCGTCATTCGCAATTTTCGCCCATCAAACGTGGCGGAGAGCACCACTTCGGTGGCCTCGCTGTGTTTCAGGGCATTGTGAATGGCCTCCTTGAAAATCAAAAACAGATGTTGACGATTTTCCATGTTTAACCGAACGTTTTTCAGGGATTCCAGATTCTCCGTACGAAAAATGGCCTGTTCTGCCGGTAAAATCTCCCTGGCAGAATCCCCCAGCCGGGACAGCAAATCGAACAACGTATCCCGCCGGGGATTCACCAGCCAGACAATATCGCTCATCTTATCGATCAACAAGCGGGCCCGTTCACCAATCTGGCGGAATTCTTTTCCAATGGTCTGCTGCCATTCGGATGGCAATTTCTGATACAGGATCTCGTTCAATATGGAGATTTCAGTAAGCCCTGCGCCAATGTCGTCATGCAGGTCGGCGGCAATGCGCGCCCGGAGCCGCTCTATGGCCAGCAACTGTCGAAACCGATACACCACAAAAGCGGCAATGGTGCCGCCCACCAGCAAAACCGACAATAAAATAAACCACCAGGTTTGCCAGAACGGGGGCAGAATTTTGATTTTTACTGAAATGCCACGAGGATTCCAGATGCCATCGCTGTTGGAACCCTTCAGGCGTAAAATGTAATCGCCAGGGGGAACGTTGGTATACGCCACGTAGCGCCGCGTACCGCTGTACGTCCAGTGTTCGTCAAACCCTTCCAGAAAATACATGTACTGATTCTTCTGGGGAGCGCGATAGTCCAGCGAAGCCATTTGAAAAGAGAAGTTGTTTTCCCAGTACTTCAAAACCAGCGTTCGGGGGGAATTGATATAGGGTTGAATGGGAAAGGGCTCTGCCAGCACTTCGAACCGGGTAATCACCAGCGGCGGAAGGTACCGATGAGGACGAATCTGCCGGGGATAAAAGCGGGTTACCCCGCGGATACCCCCGAAATACAGCCTGCCATCCCGCCCGCGACAATAGGCTCCCTGATTAAATTCATTGCTCTGCAAGCCGTCATCGATCCCAAAGTTGGTGAACTGCCGGGTACGGGGATTAAACCGGGACAATCCCCTGTTGGTACTCAGCCACAAATTGCCATCTTCATCTTCCAGAATTCCGTAAATCACATTATTGGGTAGACCGTCTTTTTCCGTGAAATGATGAAATCCATCGATCCGGGGATCATAACGTTCCAGACCGCCGCCCCAGGTACCCAGCCAGAGATTGCCCTGACGATCGGTCATAATCGCAAAGATGGAATTCTTACTTAAACTGCGATCATCCTCCGGTTTGTGCCAGTACCGTTTAAACCGGCCGGTTTTCGGATCCAGCCGGCACACCCCGGCGCCCCAGGTACCCACCCACAAATTTCCCTGCGGGTCTTCGTGAATGGCCCAGACCCAATCCCCACTCAGAGAGGTACTATCGTGCAAATTCATCCGGTAATGCCGAAACTGGCCGGTTAGCGGATCGTACCGATTCAGTCCTCCGCCAGAGGTTCCAATCCAGATGATCCCCTGCCGATCCTGATACAACACCACAATGGCATTGCTGGAAAGGCTGTTGGGATTATCAGGATCGCTGCGCAGGTGAGAAAACTTCCGGGTATCGGGATGGTAAATGTCGATGCCGTTGTTTTCGGTACCAATCCAGATGTTTCCCTGCATGTCTTCCATCAGCGCCACCACCCGGTCGCTGGAAAGCCCCTGACGCCGTCCCGGTGTATACCGAAAGTGCTGGAAACGGTCTCCATCCGGTGGGCGATAATTTAAGCCCCCTCCCAGCGTACCCACCCATACGCCGCCCCGACTGTCCTCCAGAATGGCGCGCACGTTGGGATGACTCAGGCTTCCCCGCTCTCCCGGAATGTAGCGAAAGTTTTCGAACTTCCATTCAGACAGATCGGTGGTCGCCACACCGCCCTCACCCCCAATCCAGATGCGCCCCGATCGATCCTGGTAAATACAGTAAAGTGCATCGCTGACCAGGCTGAGCGGATCGTTTAACCGATGGCGAATCCAGCGCAGCTCCCCGTTAGCCGCATCCCAGATGTACAACCCGGCGTCGTAGGTCAAAATCCACAATCGATCCTCTTCATCTTCGAACATCTCGGAGATGAAGCGCGCCCTCACCTGCCGGGCAAGGGGCAAGCGCTCCTCCCAATCAATCATGCGTCGATTCTGACGATCGATCAGATTGACCCCACCGCCCCAGCTGCTGGCAAAGATGGTTCCGGTGCGGGAAACAAACAGCTTCCACACCTGGTTTTCCAGCTCCGGTTGTGCCCCCGTGTCGGGATATCGATAATGCTCAAAAATACCCTTCCGCCAGTTTTGAAGATCCAGGCGGCAAACGCCCGCCCAGGTACCAATCCAGAGATAACGCCCCTGCTCCAGCGCAAAACTGGAAATGCGGTTGCTAATCAACGCGTGAGGATTCTGAGCATCTGCGATGAATGCGTGCCACTCACCGGTGCGGGGATCAAACCGGTAAAGGCCGCCACCCCAGGTACCGACCCACAACACCCCGGAGGGTTCTTCCAGCAATGCCGGAACGTTGTTGCTGCGCATGATGCGCGCGGCTCCCCGTCCCGCTCGATACCGGGTAAAGGATTCGGTGATGGGATCGTAATAACAAAACCCGCCATCGTAGGTGCCAATCCACAGCCCACCCCGGCGGGAAGCGATCACCGTCCAGCAATAATTGTCCGAGATGGTGGTAGAATCGTGGGGATCGCTGCGAAAGATTTTGAACGTGTACCCATCGAATCGGTTGAGGCCATCCTGGGTGCCAAACCAGAGAAACCCCAGGCTATCTTCCGCGATGCTGTAAATACTGGATTGGGACAGCCCATCGTCGATGGTGTAGCGCTGGAAAAGAATTTTTTCGACACCGGTGCCCGCCTGGAGCACCTGCGCAAACCAGAGGAGTCCCAATGTCAACAGGGTTTTCCGCATACAATGAAGTTTAAGGGAGATTTCCCGGAAAGGCAAATAAAAGGTCGGTGGATTTTCGCAGAATGGGAAAGCTCCTGGAACAGCCAGGTGGTTTTTGTCTCAGATGTTGCAGTAAACCACGAATTACACGGATTAACACGAATAGGATTAATAAAATACATTGGATTATTTCTGGATGAAAATGTGTTTCGAGGTTTATTCGCGATTAAAAATTGATATTTATTGGTTTCGTTCGCGTGATTTGTGGTTTAACGCTTTATCCTAAATCATGCCTGCCGAAGCACCGGCAGGACTGCGGGCAAAATTTCCACCGTCACCGGCAGCTTCCCCACCAGCTCGCCGTCCATATCGATGAACACCTCTTCGGCCGAGCGCGCCACCACTGTTCTGGCCTGGGCAGTGGTCACCAGCGGATTCTCCAGGTGCGTGCCTTTTCGCAGGCGGGAGAGATTGGTAACGGCCTGCCAGCGGCCAATATCGCCAAACAGGACAATCTCAAAGCAGCCATCATCGATACGGGCCATTGGCGCCGGGGTCAATCCGCCCCCAAAATGCCGGCCGTTGGCGACAATAAAATTATTCAACCGGGCCTGCTTCCAGTCCGCTTCATCCAGACGATACTCAATGGTCTTATTGGTGTAAGTTGCCAGAGTGGCCAGAATACCGTACAGGAAGGTGATGCGGGCACCCAGCGCCTTCGAGGTGCGATTTACCCGCTCTACCACGGCTCCACCAATGCCAAAATCCAGGATGTTGATGAAATACCGGACGCTCTCTTCTCCAGACAACGTCTGAAAACGGGCTCGTCCCACATCCGTGGGCACGGGTTGGGCCTGGATTAGATAGTCCACTGCCGCCCGCGGATCGGTGGGCATGCCAATGGTTCGAGCAAAATCGCACCCGGTACCAATTTCGATCACCCCCAGTACACCGGGTAACGGACGGTCGGTACCGTTTTCAAAAAAGCCATTCAACACCTCGTTCAGGGTACCATCGCCCCCCACGGAAAGAATGCACGCATAGCCCTGAGTCAGCGCGGTGTGGGTGAGACGCGTGGCATGTCCGGGATATTCGGTAAACTCCGCATCAAACGCACCCGGCCACTTTTGTGCCAATATCGACTTCAACACGGGCCAGATTCTACGGGTCTTCCCGTTGGCGGCTCTGGGATTGATGATGAGTTTGGTCTTCATTGTCCGATTGCTCCCTGTATCGACGGGTGTAGGTAATCTTTTTCCGGTAACGCTGCACCTGACGTTGCCACTCCTCCTGATCCCAACCCAGCAACCGGGCCAGTACATCCCCCACGGACTCGTAAACCGCCTGCCCCTGATCGCGATCCAGAGAAAAGACATGGGTTCGGCGGATCAAAAAATCGTCCATGGCCAGGGTCATCTCGTAATTTACGGCATAATCGATCTGCGCTCGCACATAGGGTAAATCGGGCAACAGGCGCTCGGTTCCATCCGTCACCCGGTGCATCACCTCCAGAAATGTGGGCAGCTGGCTGCCGTAGGTTTCGACGAGATGCTCCGCTACATCCCGGGGAAGTTTGTCTTCGCTGTGCAATCGCTGGATCCATCGCTCACGGAATGCGGGGAAGGAAGAAATGGCCCCACCGGCCAGGGGTTCCCGTGCGGTGCGACATTCGGGATGCAGGGGTTTCACGCCATACACCCGATCCAGCCGTTGCAGAACCCGATCTACAATTTCCCGCGCCATCACCCGATAGGTCGTCAGTTTGCCCCCGATGATGGAAAAAAACAGCGGCGGCCCCTCGAAAATGAAGTGTTCGCGCGTGATATCCGATGCCAATTTGTTTTCCTCGTAAATTAACGGCCGCAGCCCGGCAAATGTGGAAACGATCTTCTCGTCGGTCAGTCGGGCCCCGGGGAAATAATCATTGTACGCCTCCAGCAGATAATCCACATCGCTGCGCTCCGTGGGGATCCAGTCGGGATCGCCGGTGTAATCGGTGTCGGTGGTGCCCAGCAGGACAAAGCGTTTCCAGGGAATTGCAAAGATGGGACGCCCATCCTGAGGGGCAAACACCATCACGGCGTGGCGGATGGGCAGATCTTCCCGATGAATGACCAGGTGGATTCCCTTGGTGGTGCGCACCCGTCGATCGGTAACCTGCAAAAGATGATGGCGCACCACATCGCTCCAGGGGCCGGTGGCATTCACCACGCAGCGGGTTTTGATCCAGAAGCGCTCGCCGGTCAGGTGATCGATAGCCGCCACAGCCGCAAGGCGCCCGTTCTCCATGGCCACCTCCTCTGCCTGCACATAATTGGCAATGGCCGCCCCGTGCCAGGAGGCACTTTGTAAAGTGGCCAGCACAAGCCGAAAATCATCCGCCTTTCCATCATAATAAATGGCCACCTGCCGTAAATCTTCCCGGCGTAACAGGGGTTCAATGCGAGACATTCGATTCACCGAAACCATCCGGTGCCGGCCAATGTTTCGCCGGCCGGCCAGCAAATCGTACAGCCAGAGGCCGATGTGAATCATAAATGGTGAACTACGGGAATGTCCATAAATCGGCAGCAGGCATTCCTGCGGATAAACCAGGTGAGGAGCCAGTTGCATCAGCGTTCGACGTTCAATCAGCGCCTCGTGTACCAGTCCAAATTTAAACTGAGACAGGTAGCGAAATCCCCCATGAATTAATTTAGATGATTTACTGCTGGTACCCCCGCCAAAATCGCCTTTTTCGATCAGGGCAGTCTTCAGTCCCCGCATGGCCGCGTCACGAACAATCCCGGCACCGGTAATGCCTCCGCCAATTACCAGGACGTCCAGCGTCTCCTTTTTCAGCCAGTTAAGATACTCCCATCGGGTTTGCGGGGAAAATTCCCAGGTTTTCTTTCTCATAAAGTGCTCGCGGTTGTTTCAAGCCTGTCCCGCGTCGGGGCCATTACTCATCCTCAAGATCGGGGATCAGTTTTCCGGGATTCAATATCTGTTCGGGATCCAGCGATTGTTTAATCTGCTGCAACAATTTCACAGCGGGCCTTCCAATCTCGCGGGCAATCCAGGGCCGATGATCCAATCCCACACCGTGGTGATGGCTGATGGTTCCTCCTACTTTTAGAATGGCTTCCGAAGCCGCCCGCTTAATGTGAGCCCACTGCTCCAGCTCCTTTCCATTTTCGGGGACGGCCAGCAGCACGAAGTACAGGGAGGTGCCGGTCTCGTAAACGTGGGAGAGATGGGCAAACACAATTCCCGGAATATTCAGCTGGTCATACGCCTTTTGAATGGCGGCGCGTACCTCCTCGTAAAGCGGCCAGAAACGCGACCAATCCGAAGCCGTCTCCAGCGTCTCCACCAGCAGATTGTAATTCAGCAGTTCGTCCCGTAAATAAGGATTGTCAAACCGATGACGGTACCAGTTTTGCCCCACGGATTCGCCCAGATGATACGCCCGGTACCGCCGGATCAATTTATGAATGGTATGTTGTTGCCATTTTACGCGCTCAGCGCCTCCCTCCAGACCCAGGATCAGAACGGTTCGCCGGGAAGCGGAGTAACCCCTGAAGGCGAGCCAGCGCAGCCCCCATTCCTGAACCACCTGCTGCCAGCGATGAGCCGGGCGTTCCCGCAAGGCAAACACGAAATCCGTTTCGATGGGGTCAGACAGGCGGATCGTAGCCGGCAGCAGGTCTTCCTGAATGATGTGCTGCACGGCCTCCACACCCGCGGTAAAATCAGGAAACAGATAGGCGGTGTAGTACTTTCGCTCCGGCAGGGGGCGAATGTGCACCCGCACCCGGGAGATGACGCCCAGCACCCCTTCCGAACCAATGAACAGCTGATCGAAATCCGGGCCATCGGCGGCGGCGGGTAATGGTGGCGTTTGCCAGATCCCTTCGGGAGTGATGACCCGAATACTCTCCACCATGTGCTCTATCTTTCCGTACCGGGTGGATTGTTGGCCGGCGGAACGGGTGGCCACCCAGCCCCCCAGCGTGGAGTAATGGAAGGATTCCGGAAAATGTCCCAGCGTAAAGCCTTCCCGGTTCAGCGCGCTTTCCAGCTCCGGCCCGGTAATCCCCGCCTCAGCCTCTGCGGTGTACGAGACGGGATCGATTTCCAGCACCCGTCGCAGTTCGCAAAGATTCATTACCACCACCGCCTGATGTGCCGCTGCCGGCACACACTCCACGCCCCCCACCACGCTGGTACCCCCACCCCGGGGCACCACCGCAATCCGATGACGGGTCGCCCATCGCAGGATCTGAATAATCTCGTCTTCGTTATCGGGAAACAGAACCGCATCCGGTACCCGTGGAAATTGCCGCAAACGAATCCGAATCAAATCCCGATAACTTTTGCCGTACGTGTGTACCAATCGCATGAAATCATCCCGCGCGATGTGCGAATCGGGCAAAATGGCGTGCAATTCCCGTAAAATCGGGTCGGTTAGCCGGGAAGGGGGGAGGGAAATTTCTTCTGGCCGGGGAGGAAATAAAAAGGGTTTTTCGGGAACGGGCAGCAATTTCCGCAGGTGCGGCCAGAAATGCGGCCGCTGCTCCAGCGGGAATCGCCGATCCACTTCCCCCCATCCCCACCATTTCAGTTCTTTTAATTGCTCATTCCACATAAAGAAAAATACAAAAATTTCATCGATTTAGAAAGATAAACCGGCGATTTTTACCGGGGAAACGTTCGGCAAGGAGCGCAAAATCGTATTTGAGAAAAAAATTTTATGCCTTAATTTATTTCGTTCAAAAATTTTCAGCCGTAAAACGATAACAAAGGGAGACAGAAGAATGATCTGGAAAAATCTGCGCGTGCTTGTTGCTTTACTGCTGGTCGTTGTTTTAACCCAATCCGCCGCACCCCAGGAACGGCAGGATCTTTCGGTGGAAGAAATCTTCACCTCGCTGAGCCGGGAGATCTACCGGAATTACCCCACGCGATTGAAATGGCTTCCCAAAAGCGATCGCTTCTCCTACATCCAATCGGACCGGGAAGCCGGTGTGCAGAAATTGATCGTTCACCAGGCGCGCAACGGGAAAGAATCCGTGGTGCTGACCAGCGACGATTTAAAACACATTACGGCAGACGACACCATCGAGGTCTCCCTTTACGCATATCAATGGCTACCGGATGAATCCGGATTGATCTTCGATTCCGAAAATGACATCTGGTATTTCCCTTTGAAAACCCGTCAATTAATCCGGCTGACCAACACGCCCGAAAAGGAGGAAGAGATTCAAATTTCGCCGGACAGTCGCAAAGTGGCTTTTGTGCGCGATTTTAATATTTACGTCATCGATCTGGCCACCGGCGAAGAAAAACAGCTAACTTTTGACGGACACGCCGATCTGCTGAATGGTAAGCTGGACTGGGTCTATCAGGAAGAGCTGGTGGGACGGGGCATTTTCCGTGGCTACTGGTGGGCACCCAATTCTCAATTCATTGCCTACTTGCAGTTCAACGAAGAACCCGTTCCGCAATACCCACTGGTCGACTGGATGCCCTATCATCCCACGGTGGAGATGATGCGCTATCCCAAAGCCGGGGATCCCAATCCCATTGTCAAACTGGGTGTGGTTAACCTGAACACCGCCAAAACGGTGTGGATCGACACTGGAGAAAATACCGATATTTACCTGCCCCGGGTGTACTGGCTTCCCACATCGGATCAGCTGGCATTCATGCGCCTGGATCGCTATCAACAACATCTTGAATTTCTGTTTGCCGATATTCAGACGGGGGAAAGTCGGCTGGTTCTCGAAGAACGCGACCCTTATTTCATCAATGTGGGAGATTTCGTCTATTTCTTCAAAAACAGTCCGCGTTTCATCTGGGGATCCGAGCGGACGGGTTTCCGTCATCTTTACCTATACGATTACAACGGCAAGCAAATCCGCCAACTCACCCGGGGGGACTGGATGGTCACTCAGTTTCTGGGGGTGGATAAGAACGAACGATGGGTGTATTTCACCGCCACGGAAAAGGACATCCGGGAACGGCACCTGTACCGGGTAAAAACTAATGGTAGCGGATTTAAGCGATTGACCCAGCGGGAAGGCACCCACAGCATTGCGCTTTCGGCCAGTGGAAATTATTTTGTGGACACCTACTCCCACGTATTTACCCCTTATGAAATGTTTGTTTACAAAAGCAGCGGAAAACAATTGCGGCTACTCCGCGCCAGCGAAGTGGACATCGCGGCAAAATACAATGTACGACTCCCTGAATTTTTCACCTTCGAAGGGGATAACGGGATTACCTATTACGCCAGCATGATCAAACCCCCCGATTTTAATCCGGAACGGACATACCCGGTGCTGGTGTACGTGTACGGTGGCCCCCATGCGCAGGTTATTCGCAAACGGTATGGTGGATTCCGGTTCCTATGGCACCTGATGCTGGCCCAGAAAGGTTACATTATTTTCAGTATGGACAATCGCGGTTCCTGGGGACGCGGACACGATTGGGAGAAAGTGGTTTACCGCCAGCTGGGGAAATACGAGCTGGAAGATCAATTACGAGGAGTCGCTTATTTGAAAAACCTGCCTTACGTGGATAAAGACCGCATCGGCATCTGGGGATGGAGCTATGGCGGGTACATGACCCTTTATGCAATGACCCGGTCGAAAGTTTTTAAGGCCGGCATTTCTGTGGCCCCGGTAACCGACTGGCGAGATTACGACACCATCTACACCGAACGCTATATGGGACTGCCTCAGGAAAATGAAGAAGGCTATCGAAATAGTTCGCCGGTATTTTTTGCCGACAGCCTGCACGGCCATCTGCTGCTGGTTCACGGTACCGGGGACGACAATGTGCATTTTCAGAATTCCATTCACATGGTCGATCGGCTCATCGATGCCGGAAAACAATTTGAATTCATGGTGTATCCCCAGCAAATGCACGGCATCGGCTCCACCACCGACCGGATCCATCTGTTTAATATGATGACCCAATTTCTGGAACGATACTTGAAGCAGGAATAATCCCTGGGGACACGGTGGTCGCCAGAAAAGCAAACTGGAAAAAGCCGGCCGTCGAACGCCGATGATCCGTTCGCAGTTGCTTTCGACTCCAGACGATGGATTCGGGTCATTGTTGGTCGGACAGAGCAAAGACGACAAAAGATTAAGATGATTACTTTCGGCTCCCAACAGAGAACAGATGGAATATGGCGCCCGGTGCGGTGTGCTGCGATGGCCCTACTGGTGATACTGTTTGCCTGCTCCGTACGGGAACCGCTGGCCCCGGGAAGCCCCGATTCCAACAAATACACGGAATTACAGGGAACCATTGAGGGGATCCTCTACCTGAAAGATGCTCCCTTCCTGGTAACGGGAAGCCTGATCGTCCCGGAGAACAAAACGCTGGTCATCCAGGCCGGCGTAACCCTGTATTTTGAACCACATACCGCATTGATCGTTCAGGGAAACGTCAGTGCAATTGGCCGGCAGGACAGCTTCATTACTTTCACAGCAAAAGACGAAAGCTGGCAGGGCATCCAACTATTTGGTCGGAAAACCCCCTCGGTATTTCGGTTTTGCATCATTGAAAAGATCATGCGTGAAGCCTACGGTGATGCGGGTTACGGTGGGGTGGTGCTTCAGAACGCTTCGGCAACCTTCATGAACTGTTTAATTCGGAAGAATCGAGCATTCCTGGGTGGGGGATTGGTCGCGCTGGAATCCGAGCTGGAGCTGTTCAACAATATTTTTAAAGAAAACCAGGCGCTTTCCATGGGAGGAGCCGTGCTTCTCGTCCAGTCCCGATCGCGGGTAATTAACAATACGTTTTTTAAAAACTATTCTCAAAATGTAGGGGGTGCTCTGGTTTTATTTAATCCTGTCTTCGACGAACTCCAGAACAACATTGTGTTCCAGAACCGATCCGATCAGGGGGATCCCCGACTGGAAATTTTGCACGCCGGGACGGATAGTTATCTCAGCCAGTATAATTTCTTCTCAGTGGATGAACCGGATCCCCTCTTCTTGTCGGAAACGGATCTGCGCCTGCAACCGAATTCACCCTGCCGGGATCAGGGGAATCCCGCACCAGAATTTCGGGATCCCGACGGCACCCGCAACGATCAGGGGGCTTTTGGAGGCCCGCTGGGGGACTGGATCAGCCCGGAAGTGAAAGAAACCAGTCGCAATTAATCTAAATTATACTTTTGACCACGAATGACACGAATTAACATAAAAAAAATAGATTGAATTGTATCTGGATGAAAACTTGTTTTTGTGATTTATCCGCAATTTGTGGATGTGTTTTAGCTTCATTCGTGTGATTCGCGGTTAATTGCATTTTTTGGATCATTCGAATTCATTCGCGTGCTTCGTGGTTTAACGCTTTATTTGGATTAAAAGAGCCGTTCACCAGCGGGAAAATACCACTTCCCTCACCCTCTCCAGGGGCACCTCATCCAACCCGGATTCTCCACACACCTGCAGATGCGGCCCATCGAATGTCCCATTTCATGGAACGAAGAAAAAACGCCACACCTGTCTCTTCAACAGATGTGGCGTGACTCCACTTTACACAACTGCCAAACCCGGTTAATTATCTGTCCCATGCTGGCTGCAATCCGGGCAAACGCCAATGAAATCCACCCGACGCTGCAGGATCTTCCATCCCGGCGGCAACTTCTTTTGCCCATCTGCATCCATCAATTGCGGTTCGATGGCATCCAGGGTCTGATCCACCAGCACATCCACTATACGCCCACAGGACTTGCAGATCAGGTGGTGATGGGGCATTTTATTGTAATCGTAGCGATATTCCCCATCCAATCCCACAAACTTCACCAGCAATCCCTTATCCACCAGCTTGGCCAGATTCTGATACAGGGTGGCAATACTTAACCGCTCTCCCATGGCATTCAACCGCACCAGCATTTCTTCCGGCGTATAGTGTTGATTATCCTGTTCAATCAACGCCAGAATCAGTTGCCGGGCACGCGTCGGGCGCAATCCGTGCCGTTGCAATGCCTGGGTGATGGCCTGATCTATTTGAATTTTCATTATTTTCACCTTCCATTCGCATTCAATTTACACCCTCCGTTTTGGGGATTATCCAAAATACCCGATGCCTCGCACCATCATTACCCCCAACAAGGGCAATAATACCAGAAGAATCATCTGAATGTGAACAATCAACCGTACCGATCGCGGAACCGGAACCTCCTGTGGACTCCCTGCTCCGGCCGGTTCAGCCGAAATATTCCGGAAAAACCGGTAAGGGATGAATGTTAAGATGGTTATAAGAAGAAACAGGGTTACTTTCAAGTGAAATACCCCATTTTTCATGTAAATGGCCGCATGCTCTCCCATTGTAACCAATTTGATCAATCCAGACAGCAGGGTGAACCCCAAAAACAACAGCAATATATTTTGATATCGGCGCACCCGCACCAGATCACTTACAGCACTTTGGGATTTGACAAAAATCATCTCCATAAAAAGCACCGTAAATACCACCATGAAGGAAAGAATGTGAACATACTTGATCAAAATATCGACCACGGGACTCCTCCATTCGTTAATTTTGTTTTATCGGAATCGTTATTAATCGAGGGTTCCACTTACGGGAACCCTCGAACCATTGGGCATTAGTCACCCTGATAACCTTTTAAAATTTTCTCGGTTTCTTCCTTGTGGCTGGTTTCGTCGCTAATGATATCATGCAGATCGTTGGCCAGTCCATAGTCACCGTACGCTTCTGCCTGCTTCATGCGTTCCACATAACGCTCAATGGTTTCCGTCTCGGCTTTCAAGACGTTTTCCAGCATCTCCTTCGGATTTTCGGTGTAAGGCACGTTTGCCGGAACAGTGGTGGGTTTACCACCCAGTGCAGCAATTTTGTTAGCCAGAAATTGAGCGTGCTGGAGTTCTTCCTGAATCTCTTTTTCAAAGAACTCTTTTAATTCCTGGCGATGAATACCGCTCACGCAGGCGGCATACGTGAGATACGTGATGACGGCCTGATACTCATTGGCGAGATCTTCATTCAATCCGTCAATGAGGGTTTGCTTGTCCACTTTGGTGTTGCTCATGATGCATCCTCCTGTTTTTTGTTTAGCCAATAACCAAAATCATAATCATTATGAATATAGTTTCTAATTCCACTTTTTCCAAACGAAAAAAATTTTTTTCGGTTCCCATTCGGCAAATCCTGTCCCACCCTCCTTCATTCTTCGAAAATTTCCCCTAATGTATTGATATATCAAAGGATTCACGCAATACCTCTTGATTTTTTTAGATGGCTTTCTTAAAATCTTTAACAGCAGAAGCAAGTTTTCAAAAATCTAAACTTAACTAACTCTGGAGGAGGCCCTATGCATCAAAAATTCATCGCTATCGTGGTTATTTTGCTCTTTTCGGCGAGCAGTATTCTGGGAGGCGGATTTGCCCTTTACGAATTCGGCGGCCGCGCATCGGCAATGGCCGGGGCAACAGTCGCCCAGGCAGTGGATGCGTCCACCATTTTTTACAATCCTGCCGGTCTGGCCTTCCTGAAAGGGACCCAATTTTACGGGGGAACGACCTTGATTTTCCCCAAAGCCCGCTATGTGGGACCCGAACCGTATCCCTGGGCAGGCAACGTCTATGATGCCGAGTCGCAGGTCTTCACCCCAATCGGCATCTACATTGCCCACAAATTTACCGAACGACTGGGCTTTGGCATTGGAGTAACCAATCCCTTCGGTCTGGGGCTGAAATGGTCCGACGATTTCCCCGGAAAATATTTCTCAAAGAATTCTGAAATTCGTTCGTTTTACATTTCTCCAGTCGTCGCCTATCAGATCAGCCCCTACATCAGCCTGGGTGGTGGACTGGATATCGTCACCTCTCAAGTTATCCTGGATCGCTATCTACTGGTGTCCATCGATCCTCCCAATTCGGATCCCGGAGTGGAAGTGGGTACTGTGTACATGGAAGGCACATCCAAACTGGCTGTGGGCTTCACCGCCAGTTTAATGGCCCGTTCTGAGCGGGTTGGCTTCGGTTTATCCTATCGCCATCGAATAATCAACAAATTTGAGGACGCCACCGCTGATTTTACCATTTACGATCAATACAAGACGCTTTTTGTGGATAACCTGCAGCTGTTTGTGGACCAGAAAGGTTCCACCGAGATCCCCTTTCCGGGAATCATCACCGTAGGAATGTACTTTAAAGTTACCCCCAAACTGGGTGTCGAATTAGACTATAATTACTACACCTGGTCGATTTTTAAAGAACTGGTGCTGGATTTTGAAAATTATCGGCTGGATACCAAAATCGAAGAAGACTATCGGGACAGCTATACCCTGCGCTTAGGCGTCCATTATGAATTAAATGACAACTTATCCCTGCGTGCCGGTTACATTCGGGATAAGACACCCCAACCGACCCATTCCGTCTCTCCTCTGCTGCCGGATAATGACCGTAACAACTTCTCGTTTGGATTCGGCTACAAGACAGGAAAATTAACTGTCGATGCGGGATACATGTTCGTCAATTTTGGCACTCGCAGCACGATCGAAAATGGCATCCCCGTCGCCGAATTTAATGGCAGCTATGCTTCAAACGCATCGCTGGTATTCTTCAGCTTTGGTTATTCGATTAGGTAATGAGACAAAAAACACAGGAGAGATAAAAATGAAAAAAATCATCATATGCATTGTCCTTTTATCCTTTATGCTCTGGTTTGGGTGTGAGTTGCCCACCCCGACACCGGAAAAAATCACCCTGACCCCCGAACAGCTGCAAAACTCGTTTTTACGGAAGGTGGTGGCCATCGGGAATAGTCTGACAGCGGGATACCAATCTTCCGGATTGGTTCGTTCCTTCCAGGAAAATAGCTATCCCTATTTAATTGCCAAACAGATGGGGATTAGCTGGCGATTTGCCATGCCTTGGATCGAAGAGCCGGGAATTGGGTCTACCGAATTGAGCGACACCAATTATGTTGCGGGACCATTGCGAATGACCCCTACGGGCCCGGCTGTTGTGGACTCCACCCTGGCCGATCAGGTGGAGGAGTTACTTTCCAATGCCAAGCTGCCCCGACCGTATGATAATTTAGCGGTGCCGGGTGCAGACCTGAATGATGTGTTAAACACAAAAATCAGCATAACAAATCCATTTTTTAGAATTGTATTACGGAATCCGGAGCTCGGCAATCTCACCATGCTCGAACAAGCATTGCTCTTAAATCCATCATTAATCTTGCTATGGATCGGGAATAACGATGTTCTGGGTGCCGCAATCGATGGTGGGGATCTGACCCAGATTACGTCTCAGGAAGATTTTCAAACCCGCCTGGAAACCATCCTCTCCACCATCCGTGAAAAGAGCAGTGCCCAGATTGTCATGGCAAACATCCCCTATGTAACAGACATTCCTTACGTGAATGCTCTGGACGGGATTTTTATGGATTTCGGTCAACTGGGGAAATTGCCCGTCGTGTTTGATGAAAACTTCCAGCCGGTTGATTTCGATCCCGATACCGCAGCCGGTGCCGTTCTTTATCTGCCTTTAAAAATGGAAGAAACCGGTGTTGCCCACCTGCTGTTGCCATACTTAACGGCTTATAAGAAGGGCATCGGGGTACCGGATTCGGCTTTCATCGCGGATTTCCTCATCCAGCTCGGTGTGGATGCGGCCGTCGCTGCCGTTCAGGCGGGCCAGATCGTGCAGGGGATGATCGCCAGCGGATTGAACCCCACCGGAATTCCCATTCCTGGCAATCTCTCTTTAACCGCGGACGAGACCCAGTCCATTCGGGACGCGGTGGATGGGTTCAATAACATCATTAACACCCTGGCCCAGACGTACCAGGTTCCCATCGTGGATGCCAATACCATGCTTACCACATTAAATACGTCTGGTATTGATGGATATACCGGAAAATATGTGCTGTTTGATTTAGAGAATACAGCCTTCAGTCTGGATGGTGTGCATCCCAACAATGGCGGATACGCCCTGATTGCCAACGAATTTATTGAAGTGATTAACAAATCTTTCGGCCAGGCAATCGGGCTGGAAATTCCGCCAGTGAATACAGCCCAGTTCAAGGGACAGTATCTGAAGGAACTGCAGGGATATTCCGGCAAGATCCGAATTACCGAGGCGGCCGAACGCGCACTGGAGGGCGTCAAACATCTGTTTGTTAAGGGAGATACGAAATAATTGCGGGGCTCCCATAATACCTACAATAATAAAGCCCGGTCTATGGACCGGGCTTTTCCTTTTCGACAAAATAGACCGCGAATGACACGAATGAACACAAATAAAATTAATCCCAGATTATGCATTAGCCTACGAATTACACGAATTAACACAAATAAAACCAATAAAATACATTGGATTGTGTCTGGATGAAAATGTGGTTCAGAGTTTATTCGCGATTTTTGTATATATTTTTTGGTTTCATTCGCGTGATTCGCGGTTTATTGTATTACCTGGGTTCAATCGTCGGTTAATCAGAGGGATCATGCGTCATTTCGGACACGATCCGATCTCTTTTCGGTAAAGTGGTTTACTGGCCTTCTCCTAAATCGATTTACAGGCTCCCAAAATCATATAAAGGAAAGGCTTCGCACATTTCCCGCACCTCTCCACGAACCTGTTCGTAAATTTTCTCATTCCCCATGTTCTTTAGTACCCGGTCGATTAATCGGGCAACACGGCGCATTTCATCCTCGCGAAAACCCCGCGTGGTCAGTGCCGGGGTGCCCAGCCGGATGCCCGAGGTGACAAAGGGGCTGCGTTCATCAAAGGGTACCATATTTTTGTTGACCGTGATGCCAGCCGCATGGAGGGCATCCTCAGCATCCCGACCGGTAATGCCGGTGGCGGTTAGATCTACCAGCATCAAGTGGTTGTCCGTGCCACCGGACACGATATCATATCCCAGGCGAATCAGTTCGTCCGCCAGTGCTTTGGCATTGCGAACAATCTGGCGGGCATATTCTTTAAACGAAGGCTGCAACGCTTCCTGAAATGCCACCGCTTTGGCGGCAATGATATGCATGAGTGGCCCTCCCTGAATACCCGGCATAACTGTACTATCGATGATTTCCGAGATGCGCTTCACGCGCCCGGACTTCGGGGCCACAATTCCCATATCATTCTCCTTATCTTTTCCGATCATGATCATGCCGCCGCGTGGCCCCCGTAACGTTTTGTGGGTGGTGGTGGTTACCACATCACAATAAGGCATGGGGGAGGGATGTTCCCCTGCAGCAACCAGACCGGCAGGATGGGCAATATCGGCCACCAGTATGGCGCCCACCTCATCCGCTATCTCCCGAAACTTGGCATAATCATAGAACCGGCTATAGGCACTGGCCCCCACCATGATCAAGCGCGGCTTATGTTCCCGCGCCTTGCGCACCACATCATCCATATCGATGTAACCCGTTTCCCGACTGACTCCGTAAGCCACCACGTGATACATTTTGCCGGAAAAATTAACCGGACTCCCATGCGAGAGATGGCCGCCATGGGCAAGGTTCATTCCCAGGATGGTGTCCCCGGGTTTGCAAAATGTAAAGTAAACCGCCATATTGGCCTGGGTACCCGAATGGGGTTGAACGTTCACATGTTCAGCCTGAAACAGAGCTTTTGCCCGTTCCCGGGCCAGATTCTCCGCAACGTCCACCCACTCACATCCACCATAGTAGCGTTTTCCCGGATACCCTTCCGCATATTTGTTGGTCATAACACAGCCTGCGGCTTCCAGCACGGCTTTACTCACAAAATTTTCCGAGGCAATGAGTTCCAGGGTATGATTTTCGCGATTTATCTCGCCAACGATGGCCTGATAGACTTCCGGATCGGTCTGTTTAATGTGTTGTAGCATCGTCGTATCCCTTTTGTTTTAATGGAGCTTTCCTGTTTTTAAGACTCAATTTAAATCGTCCAATAGAAAAAAGAAATAGCGGGAATTATTTTAACCCCCTTTAAAAAACGCCGATTGGGGGCATTTGATAGATGGGTAACGGCATCGCTACTTTCTATGAACAATAAAAAAGGCTGCTCCCTTTTAAGAAGCAGCCCCGGCTGTGTGGTTAAATTCAAATTACTGATTGATCCATTTATAACAGGGATCTTTCGGTTTTAAACGATTCTTGTGCATAAAGTAATCTTCTTTGGTTGGCAACAGGGTTTCCAGCTGTTTCAATCGCCGTTTGGCATCTCCCGCATAATTGGGATCGCGAGCCGCTTTTTTATATTCCTCTGCGGCCAGCCGATACACCAGCTTATCGTCGTAAGTAAATTCTTTCTTTTTCCGCTTATTGGAACAATAATTTACCGCCGTTTCGTAAATCTCGGCCATGATCATGTACGGCAGTCCGTTATTCGGTTCCAGTCGTTTGGCACGATTCACATATGAACGTGCACTGGTGAAATTATTCATCCGGGCATAAACCGAAGCAATCAGACTCATCACCTTAACATTTTTGGGCTCAATCTTTAAAATATCTTTGTAGGCACGGATGGCATTCCCCAGTTGATTCAATCCTTCGTAGCTCCGCCCAATGTACTCCATCGCCAGCGTGTTTTTGGGATCTACTTTCAGAATGGCCCGAAATGGCCGAAGCGCTTCCTCGTAATTTCCCACATTGAACGCCTCTTTTCCATAGCGCAAGGCATTTTCCACATTGGTGGTATCTTTTTCAAAGGTGGCTTTCAGGGCTTCCAGGGGATCTTCCCCAAAATGGGTCATGATTTCGGCCAGAAGTCGAGAGGCTTCCACATCCTTGGGATCCAGATCCACAACCTTCTTCTGCGCCTCAATGGCTTTGGGATCTTCCACTTTGTAATACAGGTAGGCCAGCTTTACCCAGTAGTCTTTTTCTTTGGGATATTGCTTTACCAGAAATTCATAGTGGGGAATGGCGCATTTAGTATGCCCCAGGCGATCGTGTACAAATCCCGCCCAATAATGCAACCGGGCATAATTGGGATACTTTTCCAGCCCCATGTACACAACCAGCAGGGTGCTGTCCACCTTGTTCAGGCGGAAATAACAATCGGCCAGCTTGGAATACACCACCCTAAACTTTCCGGTCTGATCATTCATCAGCACCCGCCAGAAGTAAGGAATGGCCCGGTCGTAATGTTTATATTTGTATTCTTCCTGTCCAAAGCTATACCAGATGGCGATCTGCTGTTGTGTTACCGTATCCACCTTGAAATGTTCGTATCCGCTGATTAGCGTGTCGGGTTTACATTTGACTTCTTCCAATTCTTCTTCTTCAAATTCATCAAACTGGGCGTAGATGGACGAACTGCCAAACATGCCCAATAAAAGCATCACAACCCCTACCAACAGCAGCCTGGATATTTGAAGTTTCACGACAAACCTCCTCTGGTTTTATCGAGTAAAAGGTTTAAATTATCATTTACTAATTAACGAAACCTCAGGAACCAACGTTCCCCGGTGGAAATGGAGACCCGCAGGTTGATGAACCGTTCCTGGGCGCCATTTTTCACGCGATCTCCGCGCACACCGGCCACAATCCCCACATCCAGCCGGCTGATGTAAAAGAAAAAGGGAATGCCCATCCCAAAATGAGCCGCATATTGATAAACTGAATTCCCATTAAATTTATATCCCAATTGCTGTATTGAAAAACCCACCCGCCAATCCAGCCGGCTGAAGAACCCCGCATCCCGCTTGCGGCTGATCTGGCGTTCCAATCCCACTCCCAGATTAAACCAATCGTCCAGATTCTCCGGGATTTCTTTTTCCAGTCCAAATCCTTTTGACCACTCCTGCATCACATAATCGGCGACCAGCGTCCAGCGTTCGCTCAACGCAAGTGCACCGCCAATTCCATACTTTAAAGGAAACGTCTTCCTGCCAGGTAGAAATTCGGCCTCGGTGCTTAAAACCGAATTGAACACCCGTCGCACTTTTAAATACGGGGGCAGCTCCACAAACCCGGCCAATCGAAAAGGATTAAAGGGGATCACATCCAGATAAATTCCCGCCCCCGGGCCCTTGACGCGATATTCCACCTCGTGCCCGGCATCGTAAAAACTGCCGTCATCAAATTGCAGCTGGAATTTATCCCGAATGAGGCCAAAATAATAATTTCCAGCCACCGCCAACCCAATCCGCCGATGCGGTGACCAGACCACTAAAAATTGCGCTTTCGAAATGTTTCCCCTGGTGGAAATTGTTTGCTCGTACTCCACATCCGGGGTTTGAAAACTGCGACGATACTGAACATCCAGATTGGTATAGGGATAAAGGGTGAAGCCAATCACCCATACTTTTCGCTGCAGGGGAATGGCCAGGCTTAATCCCCCAAAATTGGCTGTGGAGGTGTAATATTTTAACTGGGGGATGTCGGTAAAATTTTGGTAATATCCGACCCCTACCGTAAATCGGGTATCTCGAATATGGCGCCACTGGGACAGGGCATACTGGGCCAGACTGATGGAGTCATGAATGGCAATGCCCGCATTGCCCATCCCCATTCCTCGAACACTGGTAAAGTAGGCCTTGAGTCCCAGTCCGTGTGCCTGCGATTCAAAATACGACCCCGCATGCAGGGAGACCAGTAAACCGGTGATGAAAGTCAGGCTTATCAGAAGATTTCTCATGAACCATCCCATTCTTCGTCTTCAGTCTAAAATCGGGTTCCGGGCGGTATCCAGTAATAGATGATCAGGTAGGGTACCGCCTGATCCAGCTCTGGCACCGCAAAATAGGAAAAATAATCCGTATCATTGCGAAATTCGATCAGAAACCCCTCGTACGGACGATCTTCCTTAAACCATCGCTGAAGGTATTGAATGGCGAAATTTCGCCTTTCGGTGCCCGCAGCGATTTGTAAATACGTGCTGTCCAGGTTCAGCCGATCGAAACCAATGGGAGCCAGGGTGGTATCGTAACTTAGCTCTCCGGACGTCAGCGGTTGGGTTAACGCCCGTAAATACAGGTTGGCTCCGTATTCCGGATGAATCCAGCTTTTTTCCTTCACGAAAGGCAAATGCAAATTAACCGAAGTTACCAGCACCCCATCGGGAAATCGATCCACAAACCGCTGAAAATCAAACCCCAGCACAATATTTCGCGGACGCAATGTGGAAACATAATGGTACCGGGTGGTATCCAGACTATTAAAATCTCCGTCAATCAGAAAGGCATCGGTTACTGCGAAAGACGAATCCTTCCGGACAATAGTATTCAGCTCAACCTCGTACTCAATGATTAATTTCGGATGGGCCTGAAACTCGATGATAAAGTCCGGGTGGCTATCATCAAAGTCCAGAAGAAAACCATAGTTGGGAATCGCACTGCCGGTATCCGTCCAGGTGGCGACCAGGGCGGTATCTTCCAGCGACAAATATAGCGTGTCCTGCGCACGGCCTTCCAGGGTTACCGTTCCAAGGGGCACCGCCGCGTCAATGCTCGTTCGATAATCCGTCCAGATGTCATCGGTGTTATCCTCCCATTCCTCCGTAATCCGAAAAGCCGAAATCTGGTAGGGAATGAGGGTATCCCCCTGTACCGCCCGTACAATGAGGGCCACCGTTGCCTTGTGAACATAAACCTTATTGGGGAAGGCCACCGGCTTGGTGAATTTTATGATGGGTCGGAATTGCAATCCCTGAAATTTTCCGATTAACAACCGGGATGTGTTGTTCGTTTTTAAATTTTCCGGTTTCTTTACCGAAGTCAACACATTGGCGTACAATGTGTCTTTCAACAATTTCCCGCTTAGCTCAGGATCCGGAAGCACCTTCTCTCCCAGATTCACCGGATTCTCACTACAGCGCATGAAAAAGACCAGACCCGCCAGAGCCACCAACAGCAGACGCCAGTTTCCCATCGACAGTTACTCCCACTCTCCAGATTTAAGTGTACGCTTCCTAATGCCGTTCAAATAAACGTCAAAATATACATAAAAGCCATTCTTAATTCAATATCATTAAATATGAATCTGTTCCCCGAATTTTGAACATTTTCCCGGAATATTTCCATCCTCATTTTCTGTAGACAGAAAACGGACAAAGCCGCTGGTGTGTCGGAATACCCAACAGGTCCTTCAGATTTCAATCCGCAAAATGAATTTTTTGTAACTTTTCCCCTGTAAAGGCCGTAATTTTATTGTTACCTTATTGTTTTATGGCAATTTATCATAATCAGGAGGCCCTCTCATGAAACGCGCTGCCGGTTTTTTTATGGGGTGGATTCTTGCGTGTCTGATGACCCTTTCGGCCATTGCCGATGAAGGCATGTGGTTACTGGATCAGCTACAGGTACTGGACTGGAAAACGCTCAAGCAACGTGGTCTGCAGCTGTCCCCGGAAGAAATCCAAAAGTTAAAAGATGCCGTGGTCATTATCGATGGGGGGACGGGCGAGTTTGTTTCTCCCAAGGGATTGGTATTAACCAATCACCACGTGGCTTATGGTGCCCTTCAGCGGGCCAGTACTCCAGAAAATAATTACATCGAGAATGGTTTCTGGGCGAAAACCATGACGGAAGAAATCCCCATTCCCGGTTACGAAGTCCTGGTGACCCGCTCTTTTAAAGAAATTACAGACGATGTCCTTTCCGCGGTTACCGAGGATATGGCACCGGCCGATCGATTCGAGGCGATTCAAAAACGCATCGAAGAAATTGAAGATTCTACGGAAGCGAAGGAAGAAGGGATTGAAGCGCGTGTGGTGGAGATGTTTTCGGGAGTGAAATATTATCTGTTTATTTATGAACGTTTCAAGGATGTTCGTCTGGTCTATGCCCCTCCGCGAAGCATTGGCGAATACGGTGGCGACATCGACAACTGGATGTGGCCAAGACACACGGGAGACTTCGCATTTTTCCGGGTGTATGCCAGCAAGGAAGGCAAACCGGCTGAATATTCCCGGGACAACATCCCCTACCAACCCCGTGCTTACCTGCCGATTTCGGCTGAAGGCGTCAGGGAAGGGGATTTTACCTTCATTCTGGGTTATCCGGGCACCACTTACCGCTACCGAACGTCTTATTCGGTGGATTACCATGTGAATATCAATTATCCATTTCAGATCGAGATGTTTAAAACCGCCATTCAGGTGCTGGAACCCGAGTTTGACAGCAAAATTTTGCTAAGCCTTGTAATATCAACAGGATATCTCAAACCAAAAATGGGCGATTTGTCACTACAAAGCATTA